>JBEGTH010000016.1:0-30875 GCA_041179505.1 Pseudomonadota bacterium
GAGCTCATCCAGTAATTCCATTGGATCTCTGGTTTCACGGTCCATCTTATTCACGAAAGTGATGATGGGGGTGTTTCTCATGCGGCAAACATTCAATAACTTGATGGTTTGCTCTTCAACACCCTTAGCAGCATCAATCACCATCAATGCAGAATCCACAGCGGTTAAAACGCGATAAGTATCTTCAGAAAAGTCTTGGTGGCCTGGTGTATCTAAGAGATTGACCACATGATCACGGTATTCAAACTGCATGACTGAGCTGGCCACAGAAATACCGCGTTGCTTTTCGATTTCCATCCAGTCAGAAGTGGCGTGTCGACCACTTTTACGAGCTTTAACAGTTCCCGCCAATTGGATGGCTCCAGAGAACATCAAGAGCTTCTCTGTCAAGGTTGTTTTACCGGCATCAGGGTGAGAAATAATGCCAAAAGTCCTTCGTCTTGCGACTTCGCGGACAATATCGTTACTGTAATTCATAGGCTTTTCAATCAAATAGCCCTATAGTTTAGTTTAGAGCGCCAAAACTGGCATTAATTGAATATAAGGATTTATGAGGGTATTAAACCCCTTTAGAACGCTATGACCGATAAAGCATCAAAAAAAGATAATTCTGCTCAAAAGCATGAAATCAGGCCAACTCAATCGATTGAATTGCTCAAAGAGCTTCATATTCTGACGCGCGATGGCAAACTCAACCAGGACACTCGTAGGAAATTAAAGCAGGTCTATCACCTGGTTCAATTCATTGAACCTTTACTCAAAGAGGTTCTGAACAGAAAAGCCAATTTATCAATTGTTGACCATGGTGCTGGCAAGTCTTACTTAGGCTTTATTCTGAATGACCTTTTTTGCAAACTCCAAGAAAAACCAAGCACCATTTATGGCATTGAGGTTAGAGAAGACTTAGTTCAAAAGTCTCAAGATTTAGCTAGTCGACTAGGGTTTCAGAATATGCAGTTCTTGCATCTCAGCGCCCACGACTCTTTGACATCAGAGCAACTTCCTAGTGAGATTGATGTCGTTACAGCACTTCATGCCTGCAATACCGCCACCGACGATGCCATTCGTTTCGCACTCAGCAAGAAAGCTCAACACATTGTTTTAGTGCCGTGTTGCCAGGCTGAAATAGCTGCCACCCTCAGAAAACAAAAGAGCTCTTCTCTTAAAAATGAATTATCTGAGATTTGGAGACACCCTATCCACACCAGAGAGTTTGGCAGCCACATCACCAATGTGCTCAGATGCCTTCAGCTGGAATCCCATGGCTATGATGTAACGGTCACAGAGCTTGTGGGCTGGGAACATTCAATGAAGAATGAACTTATTATTGCCACACAGAAAAATCTACCAGGTAAGAAGGCAGCCGAAAGAAAAGCCAAGCTTCTTCAAGAAATTGGATTAGAGATACTTGCAGAACGATTTACCTAAATCACTGATTAAGCTCAGTTTAGGATTTCATCATCCTAACTTAAAGGAAAGCATACTAATAGAGGCTAAATCAATTCCATCAGTAATGATTTCAACATCATCGTCATATTCTTGTAATCCTAAAATATATAAAGCCGGCCAGTAATGCTCTAAGCTGGGATTAGATAAACGCGCATCTTCATTTGACGCAAATGGGTCAATTAAAGCCTGATGATTCCTTGATAGAAGATGTTCTTTAAAGTATTCATTGAAGCGCTCAGCCCATGGAAAAATTGAGCGGGAACTAAAGTCAGCAGTGCGCAAGTTGTGCACCACATTACCACTGGCAATAATCAACACGCCCTGCTCCCTTAAAGCACTTAGTCTCTTAGCCAACTGATAATGCTCAAGAGAACTTAAAGTCGCATCAAGACTCAACTGGACAACTGGAATATCGGCCCGAGGATATAAGTACTTTAATACTGTCCAAGTACCATGATCTAAGCCCCACTCATTCTCTTCCAATGTCACCTGAACTGGGGCCAACAGATCTTTAACTATTTCTGCCAATTGAGGACTACCTGGCGCTGGATACTCTTGGTCAAACAACTCTTGAGGAAACCCACCAAAATCATGAATCGTAGGAGGTTGCTCCATAGCGGTTAGCCATGTACCGCGTGTCAACCAATGTGCCGAGATCACCAAAATAGCCTTAGGCCTAAGAAGGCGCTCTCCCAATCGCTCCCAAGTTGAAGTAAATGGATTGTCTTGTATGGCATACATGGGGTTACCATGGCCAATGAAAATAAGTGGTTGCTTCATGTATAGAAGCTTACTGCAAAAATTGATATAAATAAAAAAGGCTGCCGAAGCAGCCTTTTTTATTCTCAATTAAGAGGAATTACTTGCGCTTATTAACAGCGTCTTTGAAAGCTTTACCAGCTGTGAACTTAACAGTCTTAGCAGCAGCAATCTTGATAGCTTCGCCAGTCTTTGGGTTACGGCCAACACGAGCAGCACGCTTACCAGAACCGAATGTACCGAAACCGATCAATTGAACTTTGTCACCTTTAGTAACAGCTTTGATGATTGTCTCGATTGATGTGTTCAAAACTCTTTCAGCAGAAGCTTTAGAGATGTCCGCATCTTTTGCAATTTTTTCTACTAATTCAGCTTTATTCATTATTTACCTTTCAACATTGGAACTGGGAGTATATACAAACTTTACAAGCTCTCTATGAAAATTACTTATAAGCTTTGTACTGACTGTATTAAATCATACTATCGCTCTAGAAGCCAACATTTATAAAGCTTTTTAGGGTTTTACCTATGCCCCATATTGGATCACGGCCGAATTTTCAATAAAGTTCAATAAACACTCGACAGTTTTAAACCTTCAACAGTTCAAGGCCGCCCATATAGGCTTGCAAAGCTTTAGGCACTTTGATGCTGCCATCAGCTTGTTGATAGTTTTCCAAGATAGCCACACACGTTCTGCCAACGGCTAAACCTGAACCATTGAGCGTATGAAGTAATTCTGGTTTGTTTTGCCCACTCTTGAAGCGTGCTTGCATTCTTCTGGCCTGGAAATCACCCATACTCGAGCAAGAACTGATTTCGCGATAAGCATTTTGAGCAGGGACCCAAACCTCTAAGTCATAGGTTTTAACGCTTCCAAAGCCCATGTCGCCAGTACACAACAATACTTTTCTATATGGCAATTCTAGTTTTTGCAAAATAGATTCTGCTTGTTTTGTTAAATCTTCCAAAGCCTGCATTGAATCTTCAGGTTTTGTCATTTGCACTAACTCAACCTTTTCAAACTGATGCTGACGAATCATGCCGCGGGTATCGCGACCATAACTACCCGCCTCTGATCTAAAGCATGGCGTGTGAGCAACAAACTTCTTGGGCAATTGCTCAGCAGGTGTAATTGTGTCGCGTAATAAATTTGTAACTGGAACTTCTGCGGTTGGAATCAGGTAGAAGTTTTCGTATCCAGCGTCTACAGACTCATCCTGATCATCGCCGCCAACCTTGCGTGGCACCTTGAACAAATCAGCCTCAAACTTAGGTAACTGACCAGTACCCCTCATTGAATCTGAATTAACGATAAATGGCACATAGACTTCGTTGTAACCAACTGCAATATGGTTATCCAACATGAATTGAGCTAAAGCTCGGTGCAATCTTGCGATTTGACCATGCAAGACCGCAAAGCGTGAACCAGTGATCTTTGCTGCGCTATCAAAATCAAGACCCAAAGGAGCAGCTAGATCAACGTGATCTTTGATAGAGAAATCAAACTTCGGCAAATCACCCCAACGCAATATTTCTTGATTCTGCGTTTCGTCTTTACCAGTGGGTACGCTTTCGTGAGGAATATTAGGGATATTCATCAAAAAATCATTTAACTGGGACTGAAGGACAGACAGTGTTTCTGTTAGATTTTGTAATTCTTGGTTGACTTGTGTTGATTCAGTAATTTCAGAGCTAGCATCTTCACCCTTCGCTTTTTTCATACCAACAGCTTTTGCTAATTGATTGCGCTTAGCCTGCAATTCTTCTGTACGGCTTTGCACTTGTTTGCGCTCAGACTCTAAAGAAGTGAATTTATCTTTATCAAGAATAAATTTACGATCCGCTAAACGAGCCGCCACCACATCTATGTCTTTACGTAAGAGCTGAATATCAATCATGCTGTTCTCAATATCTTTTTAATTTGTTTCTAGCTGAACTTCTTAAGAATCACTACTTTACTTTTAAAACATCTGCGCCGGATGGCGGGGTAAATTTAAAAGTATCTGACTTTAATGACTTATTGATCTGAATTTTACTCAAGTTAATGATGACAATAGCTCCAAAATTGTCATGCAACTCCAAACCTGCTGGCAAACCATTCGCCATTCCGATACCGATCCGACTATAGGGCATATCCCCTTTTACTTTTGAAGCCTTGGGCTTTAATTCAAGCCAATGCATGCCGCCACGCTCTTCACCCGGCACGAGGTCAAAAAGATCATAGACTTCAGAGTTTCCAAATAAGATCGCAGCAGGGCTAGAGCTCAATGCCTGACCTGTAGGGCGAGTGGTTAACTGATTGAGGTCTTTATCCCAAAGCAATAATTTTTCCCCATCAGCAATCACTTTTTGCTCAAAAGGTTTTTGGGTTTCCCAAATGAACTTACCAGGTCTTTGAAAAATAAAATGGCCTTGGCTTTTTCTCAATACTTTAGGCGCAGATTCACCTTGTCGAGCAGGGCGAATTTGCTGCTGCGAAAAATCGCCCTCAGCATTTTTAACTTGATTTAGAAAATCTTTAAATTGTGCAATGCCATCCGCAGCCCAAACAGGAGATAACGAGAAAGACATGAGCAAGCATGCGCCAGAGATATAAGTCTTCAGACTCATTTTTTTAATATCCCAGATTAGTTATCGCCAGCACTTCGCACTAGAATTTCGCGATTGCCGTTGCTGCCCATCTTAGAAACAAGACCTGCGCGCTCCATGTCTTCCAATAAGCGAGCTGCACGGTTATAACCAATTCGTAGATGTCTTTGAACCAAAGAAATAGAAGCACGTTTATTTTCTAAAATGATGCCCACGGCTTGATCGTAGAGAGGGTCAGCTTCTCCACTCGCTGAGGCTTCACCACCTGCACCGCCATCCATCTCGGCTTGAGGCTCAAGAATAGATTCGATGTAGTTAGGCTCTCCGTGCTTTTCTTTTAGCCAAGTAACCACTCGATGAACTTCATCATCAGTCACAAAGGCACCATGAACACGAATTGGTAAACCAGTGCCAGGAGCCATGTAGAGCATGTCACCCATACCTAACAAACTTTCAGCGCCCTGCTGATCCAAAATTGTGCGACTATCAATACGGCTACTTACCTGGAATGAGATACGCGTTGGTACGTTAGCTTTAATCAAGCCGGTGATCACGTCAACGCTTGGGCGCTGAGTTGCCAAGACCAAATGGATACCAGCAGCACGAGCTTTTTGAGCGATACGCGCAATTAACTCTTCAATCTTCTTGCCAACCACCATCATCAAATCAGCCAACTCATCAATCACAATCACAATCACAGGGGCTTTATGCAAAGGCTCAGGATCATCAGGCGTCAAACTGAATGGGTTATATAGGTACTCTTCTTTTTCGGCAGCATCAGCAATTTTTTTATTAAAACCAGCTAAGTTACGTACGCCAAATTTACTCATCAACTTATAACGGCGATCCATCTCGATAACTGCCCAATTGAGCGCGTTATAAGCTTGCTTCATATCTGTTACGACAGGGCATAAAAGATGAGGGATGCCTTCGTAAACTGACATCTCCAACATCTTAGGGTCGACCATGATGAGTTTCACTTCATCTGCTTTGGCTTTATAGAGCAAAGACAAAATCATGGAGTTGATACCAACTGATTTACCTGAGCCTGTTGTACCGGCAACAAGACAGTGTGGCATTTTTGCCAAATCAGCCACAACAGGTGCGCCAGCAATATCCTTACCCAAAGACATCGTCAACAAAGAGGAGCTATCGTTATAAACACGTGAACTCAAAATCTCAGTGAGATGAACAGCCTGGCGATTAGGGTTAGGCAACTCTAATCCCATACATGTCTTACCAGGGATGGTTTCAACTACGCGAACACTTAATACGCCAAGAGCGCGAGATAAATCTTTTTGCAGATTAACAATCTGACTGCCCTTTACCCCCATCGCCGGTTCAATTTCGTAGCGTGTAATCACAGGGCCTGGGTGAGCAGAAATAACCTTCACTTCAATATTGAATTCTTTTAACTTTCTCTCAATAAGACGAGATGTAAATTCCAATGTATCTGCAGAGATAGTTTCTTTAACTGGAGGAACGGGATCTAACAATGACAGAGGCGGCAATTCAGAATCTGACATATCGGCAAACAATGGTTGCTGTTTCTCACGCTCAACGCGCTCACTCTTCACGACACTCAATGGCGCCCGATAAATAGGCACAGGTGGCAACTCTTCAATCTTGACGCGTTCTTCCTCAACTATTTCTTCACGCTCTTCTGCTGCTTGCTCACCAATACGGCGATCTTCTTCAGACTCTCTGCGCTGTCGAATGCGCATTAAGGAAATTTCCAAGAAACGCCCCACTTGCTCTGAGAGACTCAACCAAGAAAAACGTAAAAATAAAGACATACCAATTGCCAAGGTCACCAATAAGACCAAAGTGGCACCAGTAAAGCCAATAGCCATTTGTAAGGGATCACCCAGTAATTCACCCAAGACACCACCAGGAGGTCTTGGAAGATCCATCGTCATGCTGTGCATGCGAATTGACTCTAGAGCCATGCTTGAAACCATTGTTAGACCAAAGCCCAACAGGCGCGGTAAAAATGGCTCAGGATCTAATTCTTGGCCAGGCAGTTTGGCAGCCGTTAACTCTTGCCAACCTCTCACAGCCCGTTTTAATAACAAAATGACCCACCAATAAGCAGAGGCGCCAAAGATATAAAAGAGTAAATCAGCTACCCATGCACCAAATCGACCACCAATATTGCCCACTTGCGCCACTTGGTTAGCATGGGACCAAGCAGGGTCGCCCTTGCTATAGCTTGCTAATACGGCAAATAAAGCCAAGGTGAGCGCCATGAAGGCGATCCACTTGACTTCACGCATGAGTCTAGTCATCCGTGGATTAGAGGACCCTTCTGGTGAGGGTGGAGTAGAGGAAGATGCAATTCTGGCCATGTATTCCCAATTGTAATCAACAAGAAACAATGAAACTCTTATAATTGCAAAATGACTACAAAAAATACCAAACACGCAAAAGTATTGATCCTAGGTTCAGGCCCGGCAGGCTACACAGCCGCTGTTTATGCTGCGCGCGCGAACCTAGACCCTGTTTTAATCACTGGTATCGCCCAGGGCGGTCAATTAATGACCACCACAGAGGTGGAAAACTGGCCAGCAGACCCTAATGGCGTCCAAGGACCAGAATTGATGCAGCGCTTCCTAGAGCATGCTGAGAGATTTAAGACTGAAATCATTTTTGACCACATTCATACGGCAGCTTTGACAGAAAAGCCGATTCGCTTGGTCGGTGATGCTGGCACTTACACTTGTGACTCACTAATTATTGCTACCGGAGCCTCAGCTCAGTACCTTGGCCTGCCAAGCGAAGAGGCTTTTATGGGTAAAGGCGTGTCTGCTTGCGCCACTTGCGATGGTTTCTTCTACAGAAACCAAGATGTTTGCGTGATCGGTGGCGGCAATACAGCAGTTGAAGAGGCTCTTTATCTTGCTGGCATTGCTAATAAAGTGACAGTGATCCATCGCAGAGATAAATTCCGTGCCGAACCAATCCTCATTGATCGTTTGATGGCTAAAGTTGCTGAAGGCAAGATTGCTATTGAATGGAATAGCCATTTAGATGAAGTTTTAGGTGATGCTACTGGTGTAACTGGGGTGCGTATTGCAGATGCTTCTGGCCAGAAGAAAGACATCACCCTCAAAGGCGTCTTTGTAGCGATTGGCCATAAGCCAAATACCGATTTATTTACAGGTCAATTGGATATGGAAAACGGTTATCTCAAAACCAAAACTGGTTTAGTGGGTAATGCAACAGCGACCAATATTCCTGGCGTGTTTGCTGCCGGTGACGTTCAAGATCATATCTACCGTCAAGCAATTACCAGTGCTGGTACAGGCTGTATGGCTGCTTTGGATGCTCAGCGCTACTTAGAAACCTTATAAGCCACTCTGTTATTTTTACTTTGTAATTCCTAGAGTTTGGCCCAATAAAAAAACCCCATCTAAATGGGGTTTTTTTATTTTGGAGCTGATACTGTTTTTAAACAGCGGACTCGTTGGTCTCACCAGTTCTAATACGAATGACTTGTTCAATTGATGACACAAAAATCTTGCCATCACCAATTTTGCCAGTGTGAGCAGCTTTAACAATCGAATCAATCACTGCCTCAACGCGATCATCAGCAACAACTACTTCCACTTTAATTTTTGGTAGAAAATCAACAACGTACTCAGCGCCACGATAAAGCTCTGTGTGCCCTTTTTGGCGACCAAAACCTTTTACCTCAGTCACAGTTAAGCCTGTTACACCCAGTTCAGCTAATCCTTCGCGAACTTCATCTAACTTAAACGGTTTAATAATTGCAGTCACTTGTTTCATATTGATCTCCTCGAAGTTCAATAATACCTAAAAATAAAGCAGGTACTCAATAATTGGTTTAAATAATTAGGCTCTAAATTTATTTGTAATAGGGTAACGCCAATCACGGCCAAATGCCCGCTGTGTGATCCTCACGCCAATCGGGGACTGTCGACGTTTGTACTCGTTAATTTTGATCAAACGAGTTACTTTTTCAACATCTTCAGCTTTAAAACCTTCAGCAATAATTGACTCAATGGATTGGTCTTGCTCCATGTATTTTGTCAAAATGGCATCGAGTACATCGTACTCAGGCAAGCTATCTTGGTCTTTTTGATCAGGTCTTAACTCAGCAGAAGGCGCCCTAGTGAGGATGCGCTCAGGAATAATTGGAGCAATACTATTGCGATAAGCACACAAGCGATACACCAAAGTTTTGGCAATATCCTTAATAACTGCAAAACCTCCTGCCATATCACCATAAAGAGTGCAGTAACCAACAGCCATTTCACTCTTGTTGCCTGTTGTTAAAACAATACGGCCTGATTTATTAGAGATTGCCATGAGTAATGTGCCGCGGATACGTGCCTGAATATTTTCTTCAGTCGCATCAACTGCTTTATTTTTAAACTCATTTGCCAAAGATTTCTCAAATGCGTCATACATTTCAGAAATGGTGATTTCGTCATACTGAACAGATAAGTTCTCTGCCATCTGGCGCGCGTCAATCCATGAGATATCAGCGGTGTAACGTGATGGCATCATCACAGCGCGTACTTTGTCAGCGCCCAGAGCGTCAACAGCAATCGCTAGGACAAGAGCTGAATCAACGCCACCTGACAAACCAATAATGGCGCCCGGAAATCCATTTTTATTGACGTAATCTTTAACACCCAAAACAAGGGCCTGATACACCTGAGCTTCTACAGAAGCCACAGGACTTACTTGGCCTTGCGCCAAATCAGCATCTACAAATTCCACCAATTCAAAAGCTTCTTGGAATGCAGGCAAACCCACCACCACGTCAGCCGCTTGATTCAAAGCAAAAGAGGCACCATCGAACACCAACTCATCTTGGCCGCCAACTGCATTGACATAAACGAGTGGCAAGCTGGTCTCTAGAACGCGAGCTTTCAATATATCCGTTCTTAAACTTTGTTTTTCTAAGTGGTAAGGCGATGCGTTAGGAACCACGATCAACTCGGCACCAGCATGCTTGGCTTGAGCAGCAGGTCCAGAGTGCCAAGCATCCTCGCAAATAATTAATCCAACCTTGCTGCCATCAATGTCAAAGACACAAGCTTCGTGACCTGGAACAAAGTAACGCACCTCATCAAACACTTCATGATTAGGTAATTTTTGTTTTGCATAACTGGCAATGATCTTCCCTTGATGCAAAACACTTGAAATATTTTGTAAGCCTTGCTGAGTTCTAGCCGGATAACCAACAATCACTCTTAAGTCTGGGTATTGCTCTAACTGCTTAGCCAAGCTCAGAACACTGGATTCCACTGCTTGAATAAAAGCATCTCGCAATAACAAGTCTTCTGGTGGATAACCGGTAATAGATAACTCGGAGGTAACTAATAACTTAGCACCACGAGCGCTAGCTATTTGAGCAGCTTGCAGGACCAATTCTGCGTTTTTGGGCAAATCGCCAAGAACGGGATTGGTTTGAGATAAGGCAATAAAAAACGGAGGCATAGGAAATATTATCCCATTGCCTCCGTTTGGAGTCAGCAGACTAATTATTTAGTCTTGTTATAACGCTCTACGCTGTCCAAAATTTCTTTTTTAGCAGCTTCAATACCGTCCCAACCCTTTACCTTTACCCACTTACCTTTTTCAAGGTCTTTGTAGTGCTCAAAGAAGTGCTGGATCTGTTGAGTGACTAATGGGTTCAAATCTTCCATTTTTTGGATATTTGAATACATTGGCAAAATCTTTTCTGTAGGAACAGCCAATAACTTAGCATCGCCACCTGATTCGTCATCCATGTGCAATACGCCTAAGGCGCGGCAAGTAATCACAACGCCTGGTGGAATTGGGAATGGTGTCAAAACGAGAACGTCTGCAGGATCTCCATCGTCAGACAATGTCTTTGGAATGTAGCCATAGTTACATGGATAGTGCATCGCAGTACCCATAAAACGGTCTACGAAAACTGCGCCAGATTCTTTATCCACTTCGTACTTCACTGGATCAGAATTCATAGGGATTTCAATGATGACATTGAATTGATCAGGGATCTTAGAACCCGGTTGGACGTTGTTTAAGCTCATTTTTACTCCATGCTATACGTTTGAATTGAAGCAGATATTAACAAAGCAAACCATCAGTTCCCTGACGATCCATATATGCGGTGCAGCAATATTATCAAAAGTATGGCATAATCCTCTTTGTAGTACGAATCATCGCCCCCCAGCCAGAGTTCTCATGAAGAGAACAACATGCCTTTTTGATTGTCTGTTGGTCGATGCCTTAATTGACCAACCACAGAAAGGACATCCCTTGATAGGGATGTGCATGACTATGACTATTAGTTTTAAAGAACTGGGCTTAGCCCAACCCCTACTTCAAGCAACTGAAGCTCTTGGCTATACACAGGCTACTCCTGTACAAGAAAAAGTAATCCCTGCTGCCATTTCTGGTGGCGACTGGATGGTTAGCAGCCAAACAGGTAGCGGAAAAACTGCAGCCTTCTTATTGCCATTACTTAATCAATTAATTGCAGCTAACCCTAACGGTAAGCCAGTTCCTGGTCGCGCTGAGCCACAAGTGTTGGTTTTATGCCCAACCCGTGAATTAGCGCAACAAGTTAGTGCTGATGCAATCAATTTAGTTAAATTTGCCAGAGGTATCCGTATCGCTACCATCATGGGTGGCATGCCTTACGGTAAGCAAATTTCTCAAATCAAAGGTGCCAACTTAGTTGTTGCTACACCTGGTCGTTTATTAGACTTAAGCAACAGCCGCGCGATTCGCTTAGATAAAGTGAAATGCATGATTGTTGACGAAGCTGACCGCATGTTGGACCTTGGCTTCCAAGACGACATCGAAGCTATTCATGAACTGTGTTCTGACCGTGGTCAAACATTGATGTTCTCTGCAACATTTGCACCGCGCATCATGCAATTGGCAACAAGCTTGATGAACAACCCTGGCCGTATTGAATTGGCTAGCGCTCATGACAAACACGAAAATATTGCTCAAACATTGCATTGGGCAGACAGCGTTGCTCACAAACACAAATTGTTGAGCCACTGGTTATCAGATCCAACAATGGAACAAGCCGTTGTTTTCGCCAGCACACAAGCTGATAGCGAAACAATTGCTGATTCATTGCGCGCCGATGGTCACGAAGCAACTGCACTTCACGGTGCAATGCCTCAAGCTGTTCGCAACCGTCGCTTACAGTCTTTGCGTAAAGGTCAAACTCGTATCTTGGTAGCGACTGACGTTGCTGCTCGCGGTATTGACGTTCCAACAATCACTCACGTGATTAACTTTGGTCTTCCAATGAAGGCTGAAGATTACGTTCACCGTATTGGTCGTACAGGCCGTGCCGGTCGCAGTGGTGTAGCTATTACTTTAGCTGAGCACCGTGATCGCTCAAAGATCCGCGCAATTGAACAGTACACACAACAGCCATTACAAGCTGAAGTGATTCCTGGTCTAGAGCCTCAAGAAAAATCACGTAAGCCATCACACCGCCCAGGTGCTGGTCGCCCAGGTAGATCTTTCGGTGGCAAAGGTGCTAGCAATGCTTCAAATCGCCATGGCCAAGGTCAAGGTGAAGGCAAGACTTTTAAGCAGAATCATTTTGCTAAACCAAGCGGCCCTAAATTTGCTGGCTCAGGTAAACCTTCATCAGGTCCTAAGTTTGGCGGTTCAGGTAAACCTTCATCAGGTCAGAAGCGCACATTTGCTTAAATGAAAAAACTTCGCCGGTCTTGGTTAAATCTAGACCATGCGGTGCTGCATTTGGTACCGCAGGTTTGGCAAGATTGGTTAAGTTACCCCTTCTCTCTAACGCAATATGTTGAGAGAAGGACTCAAAAATCTGTCAGCGTTCAAGTTCTAACAGATAAAAATCAATTGGTTTTAAATGACGAACAAGATCTCTTCCAGAGATCTTTTAGTCGTTGTCGCGTGCGAGAAGTTTATTTATGCATTGACGACATACCTGTTGTTTTTGCGAGAAGTATTTTGCCCACCTCAAGCAGCACAGGCATTAATCGAGACTTATTACAAATTGGCAATAGGCCATTAGGTGAAGTTTTATTTAAAAATGGTAAAGCGCCCATCCTACTGAGACAAGTCACTGAAATTGCACACATTGGCTTTGGAAGAAGAACTCTCTATCAATTACGAGGTCACCCCATTTTGATAAGCGAATTTTTCTTACCAGCTCTTTTAGAAAAAATTGTTGAGTAAATAGAGATACAAGCAATAAAAAGGCCACCCGAAGGTGGCCATTTTATTTAAATGCGTTTAATTAAAGAACGTAACCAATATGGGCTGAAGCCAAAGCAAATAAGATAGCCAAACATGTGGCACCAGCTAACATCACGATCAATGTGATGATCTTCTTATTAATTTCGTCTTTACTCTCGTTATGCCATTCATTCATTTAGAGCTCCCTGATCAAAAATTCTGTGTAACCCGTATTATCCATCAAACTGCTGATTATTTGATATTTATCAGATCTCTTACCTTCAGAATAATCTCCATTGGAGTCAAGCCAATTGGCCCAACCCCTTGATTTACCAACACATCTGCAGCCATTGAATGCAACTCCACGGCTAATCCGGTCGCCTCAAAAACTGATAAATCATGACGAATACCCTGAGCCACTAAAGCAGCTATAAGGCCAGTTAAAACATCACCCATACCACCAACACCCATACCAGGGTTGCCTCGATGACACTTCTGCGCCCCCTGATGAGGAGCCCCTAGCAGTGTGTTTTGACCCTTGAGAACAACTATGGCCTGGGTGATATGAATTAACTCTTCCAAAGAGCTCAATCTATCTGCCTGAACTTGCTCTGAAGAGACATTTAATAATCTAGCAGCCTCTCCCGGATGAGGAGTCAATACGGTCATGTCCTTTGGTCTGTTTTTTAGAAGCCTCATCAGAGATGGATGTAAGGACAAAAGGTTTAGTGCATCAGCATCCAGTATTAAAGCTTGTTTAGCTTGAAGAGCTTGCTCGAGAATGGTTTGAGCTAAAGAACTTTGACCTAAACCAGGACCAATTGCCAACACATCAGGACTCACATCATCAATCAGACTTGGAGAAATAGGCTTAATCATCAACTCAGGATGGTCAGGCAGAAATGATGGGCACTTGGTATCCAAAAAACTCAAAATGACCCAGCCTGCGCCAGCATAGAGAGCGGCTTGTCCAGCCAGAAAAACTGCCCCAGACATACCCACATCTCCACCAATAATTAAAACCTTACCAGCATGACCTTTATGTTCATGTGGAGCACGTTTTAACTTTGGCAGCAAGGAAAGCGCATCAAGGGTAGTTGGGTTCATAAAAGCTTATCAAAGTCTATACTTAAGACTACAACAAAAATAGGAGATGAACATGAATTTACACTTACATTACTGGCCCGGTGCATGCTCATTTGTGCCGCACGTGATGCTGGAAAGAATTAAAGAATCATGCGGGCAAGATTATGCGGCTAGCATCATTAACCTAGCTAATGGAGATCAATTCAAGCCGGAATATAAGTCCATCAATCCACGAGGACAGGTTCCAGTCTTAACTGTTGACGACAAGGTCATTACACAAATAATCGCAATCATTAATTATTTGAATGAAATTTTTCCAAAAGCCAAATTATTACCAACAGAACCTTTTGATAAAGCAATGGCTTTATCAACCCTTGCTTGGATGAACAATACTGTTCACCCAACATTTACAAGAATTTTCAGATCAGAAAGATTTGCAGATGAGAGTAGCAAAGCATCCGTCAAAGCTGTTGCCCTTGAAACTTTTAAGGGTTATTTGTCTGAGATTGAGCAGCTATGTTCAAAGTCTCAAAACTATATTTGCGGCTCACAACTAACCCCTGCCGATATTTATGCATTGGCATTTATTCGGTGGGCGGGCAATGTTGGTATCAACCCAAATGCTTATCCGCACTATCAAAAGTACGCTGAAAAACTAGCTGAAATTTCCGCTATCAAACAGGTGATGTCAAAAGAAGGCTTAACACTTCAGACATTTAAAGGATGATTTGCTGCTAGGCATTAATTTAAAAATTAATGCCTAGCCCATCTTTTTAAAAGCAAAGCATTAGAGATCACACTCACGCTAGAGGCCGCCATCGCAGCACCAGCGATCACAGGCGTTAAATAGCCCATGGCAGCCAAGGGTATTCCAATCAAGTTATAGATAAAGGCCCAAAATAAATTTTGTTTTATTTTTTGCCAAGTCTTTTTAGATATCTCTATTGCATCAGGAACTAAAGCAGGATCACCCCTCATTAAGGTAATTCCTGAAACATGAATGGCAATATCCGTTCCAGTCGACATAGCAATACCAACATCTGCTGCTGCTAATGCAGGTGCATCATTAACACCGTCACCCACCATCGCTATGCATGCATTCGATGATTGAGATTTAAGTTTTTGAATAATCTGCGCTTTATCAGCAGGCATGACTTCAGCAAATACTTGATCAATACCAATTTGCTTGGCAATTAAATGGGCAACAACGCGGTTATCTCCAGAAATCATGACTGTTTGAATATTCATCGACTGAAGTCGTGCCATCACATCAGCAATACCAGGCTTTAATTGATCACCAAAAGCAAACATGCCCAATACGCTTGACGTTCCATGCTCTACCAACCAAGAGACGCTATGACCCTGATTCAATTCTTCACAAGCCAATTGCTGATACTTATTAAGATCACCCACTGCAAGCATCTTAGTAAGGCTATGATGGCTAACGAAGGCCAATTGATGACCACTCAATTGGCCACTAGAGCATAGACCCTGAATACCCTTCCCTGCTTGAATCACAAGTTCTTTAAAAGATTCTGGGGTAAGTTGTTGTTGCTCACAATAATGAATCACTGCTTTAGCCAATGGATGTTCACTACCCATTTGCAAGCCCATAGCTATCGATAACACTTGTTGATCAGTAAGATTGCTAGATGAAGTTGCGAGATTGGAAAACTGCATTAACTGAGGTTGGCCAATTGTTAATGTGCCAGTTTTATCAAAAGCAATAATAGTTAAGCGATGAGCCAACTCTAAAGCTTGAGCATCTTTAATCAAAATCCCCGATTTGGCTGCAACACCTGTGCCAGCCATCATCGCAACAGGAGTTGCCAAACCTAAAGCGCAAGGACAGGCAATCACTAGAATTGCTACGGAGTTGATTAATGCCAGTTCAAAATTACCAACAACAAAATAGCTGATCAAGAAATTAGCCATCGCAATCACAATAACAGCGGGCACAAACCAAGCACTCACTTGGTCCACCAAACGTTGAATTGGCGCCTTCTTAGCCTGAGCATCCTCAACCATCTGAATCAATTTTGCTAATGTACTTTCTTCGCCAACACTGGTAGCTTTAACAATTAAGCGGCCTGCTCCGTTCATAGAGCCACCAGTCACAGTTGCATTTAAAGCCTTTATGATCAGATGAGTCTCACCAGTCAACATCGATTCATCCAACTCACTCTCGCCATCAATTACAAGACCATCAACGGGGACTCTTTCACCAGGCAAGATAAGCACAAGGTCGCCAGGCAATACTTGATCAATGGGCACTTCTTGAAAGTTTTGATAGTTCAGATCTTGAAGTGAGTTCGACTTTAAAACTTTAGCCTCATTGGGCCACAAAGCTTGCAGCGCAGAAATAGCTTCCGTTGTTTCTTTCTTGGCTTTTGCTTCAAGCCATTTACCCAACATTACTAATGAAATAACAACTGCAGAACTTTCAAAATAAAGCTGATGTGGATTGCCCCAGTCAGATAGATACCACTCATAAATACTTAAACCATAGGCAGCAGAGGTTCCAATTGCCACCAATAAATCCATATTGCCGGAGCCAGACCGTAATCCCTGAAAGCCAGCAATATAGAAACGTGACCCCAACAAAAATTGCACTGGGGTGGCTAATAAAAACTGAACCCAAGCAGGCAACATGGCATGAATGCCAAATGGCATTAAAAGCATCGGAAGCACTAGTGGTGCTGAAAGCAGCAAAGCAAGAGCCAATGCATAGCCCCCATGTAAATTAAACATACTCTTTGCTTGATTTCTTTGATTCTTAAGGTCGATACGAGAAGCCTCAAATCCAGCCTTCTCTATGGCTTGTATGAAGCTATCGATGTGGTTTTCAGAAGATAAGCTACCACTCACTCGAATCTGAGCTTTTTCAGTGGCCAAATTGACACTGGCAGCCTCAACACCCTCAATTTTTAGCAAGGTTTTCTCCACTCTTGCAACGCAAGATGCGCAGGTCATGCCATCAATTTTTAGGGTGACTAATTGACTCATACACTCGATAATTAAAGACTAGTAAGATGAATCTTAATTGTCCTCTGATTATTTAAGAAAAGATAAAAAATATGCCTACTTTTAGCGTTAATGGGATGAATTGCGGTCACTGCACCCAAACAATCACCAAAGCTATTTTGGATGTTTATCCAGAAATAAGTGTCGAAACAGATATACCCAACAAGCATGTGACAGTTGACGCAGTAAATGATGATGGCATTGAAAAAATCAAAGCCATCATCATCGAAGCGGGTTACGACGTGACGGGGGTGGCAGCATGATGAGTATTGAACAGATTATTCAAACAGTTGCCATTTATGCAATTCCAGTTATTTTTGCCATCACACTGCATGAAGCAGCTCACGGCTATGCAGCCAAAAGCTTTGGCGATAAGACCGCTTATGTTTTAGGAAGAGTGACGCTTAACCCACTTAAGCATATCGATCCGATGGGGACCATCGTTGTACCTTTATTGCTCTACTTTGCTACAGCCGGAACATTTTTATTTGGTTACGCAAAACCAGTGCCGGTTCGTTTTGGCAATTTGAGACACCCGAAGAAAGATATGGTTTGGGTGGCTCTTGCGGGTCCGGCATCTAATTTCTTCCAAGCTATTTTGTGGGGTATTTTCTATCTGCTATTAATCAAGATCGGCGTTAGTGAAAGATTCTTTATTGAAATGTGCCAAGCTGGTGTTTTAGTCAATGTTGTCATGTTTGCTTTTAATTTATTCCCACTACCTCCATTAGACGGCGGAAGAATACTTGTTGGTTTATTGCCTTGGAAACAGGCGGCTATGATTTCTAGAATTGAGCCTTGGGGCTTTTATATCGTTTTAGGCTTATTATTAACAAACATCATCAGTAACTTTTGGATGAGACCTTTAATGTCTGCTACCTATTGGATACTAGATACGATCTTGACACCCCTACGACTTATTTTTTGATTTAAAGGATATGGATATGAAAAAGCAATTAATGATCTCTGCTGTAATCGCTGGCCTAATAAGCCCAATAGCTGCGCAAGCTCAATTTGCGAAGTCCGAAGATGCTGTGAAATACCGTTCCGCCACTTTTGTTGTGATGGGAGCTCACTTCTCCAGAATTGGTGCAGTTGTTAAAGGTGAAAAGCCTTTTAACAAAGAAGAAGTGGCGGCTAATGCTGCTGTAGTTGCGAGCTTGGCTCACTTACCATGGCAAGCATTCGGCCCAGACACAGAGGGTGGAAAATCTCTTCCTGAAATTTGGAAAGAGACTGATAAATTCAAAGCCGGCGCAGACAAGATGGAAAAAGCCATCGCAGAATTAAACACTGCTGCTAAGTCTGGTAATTTAGATGCTATCAAGAAGACTTTTGGCGCAGCAGGACAAACTTGTAAAGCTTGTCACGATAACTATCGTAAGAAGTAATACAACACAGCAGTGATGCCGCCAAAGATGCCAGCGGCCATCCAGCGAAGTGAAGAATCATCCCTGGCAACAGGGATTTTTTCTGCCCAGCTTTTATCACCAGTAATCATTGGCTGAATCAGATCGTGCTTTTTAATTTTTTTGTAATAAACAATAGCTCCGATATGTACTAAAACCAATGTCAGCAAAACAGGTTCATTCAATCGATGCAGACTTGTCATTACCTCTACCCAAGCAGATGGAACATACTTGACCAAGGGGCCATCAAAAGCAATGTCATCACTGGCAAATAAACCAACAACCACTTGAAAACCAAATAGAGAAAGTAAGGCCACCACTGAAAGGGCACCTAAGGGACTATGCCCAGGTGTCGACTGAGGATTCTTGAGATAGTCGATCACTGATCGAGGGCCTTTAATAAAGTTACTAAAGCGTGCATAGTAAGAGCCTATAAATCCCCAAATCAATCTAAACAACAAAAGTGCAATAACAAAGTAACCTAAACGAGCATGCCATTCCATGGCATTACCGCCAATCTTAACTGTTACAAAACTTAATAAAACGGCGAGAACCAACAACCAATGGAAGGCGCGCAACGGTAAATCCCAAATACGAAATTTCATATTGATCCCAAATAGATTACGATGTTAATTATGCGTACATTTAAATTTCTTTGCTTTATTTTTGCAAGTGCAGTTCTTGCTGCTTGCTCCAACCAACCGGTTTACAGAACATCTAATGAAGCTGTCAAAACAGTTAGCTCAGTTGACCTCAATCGCTACCTAGGTAAATGGTATGAGATTTACCGACTACCTAACTGGTTTGAAGATAGTGACTGCCAAACGGTAACTGCAGAATACAGTTTAAGAGACGATGGCCACATCAAAGTACTTAATACTTGCTACAAAGCCAACAAGAAACAAGAAGCAATTGGTATTGCTAAAGTTGTAGAAGGTTCCAACAATGCCAAACTAAAAGTATCTTTCTTTAGACCTTTCTATGGCGACTATTGGGTTCTAGATTTGGCAAGTGACTATTCTTGGGTCTTAATTGGGGAGCCCTCAGGCAAGTATTTCTGGATATTATCTAGAGATAAGGCTCTAAGCACCACACTAGAAGCCACATTAATCTCAAAAGCAGAAAAGCTTGGTTACTCTAGAAAAGATCTTATAAAGCCTAAGAACGATCTTTGAATGATTTTGGCTTGTGCTTCATCGCAAGCCTTACCATGAGTCATTATTTAGTGAATCTAGCAAGAAGGTCATTGCTTGTTCGCTCTTGACCTTCAGCAAAAGCCTTAAAGCACAAACCAGAACCTATCTGGTTTTTGACTTTTTTCGCAGCCTCTTGCATTTCATACATTTGATTAAAGCATTCCATACGAGATATAAATTGATATGTCTGCGTATGGGTAGGCTTATTATTTTTTAACCATGTAAATTGCAAGGTCCAATGGGTATCGCCCATAGCTACCGGATCCGGCTCTTTCATTGGAGCGCAGGCAGCAAGGGCAATAACTATTGGTAAAACAAATTTTTTCACAACAGCTTATTTTCTCGTTTTTCTAGTAACAGTTTTTTTAGCAGCAGCTTTCTTAGCTGGCGCCTTCTTTGCTGGTGAACTTTTTGCTGCAGGCTTCATTTTTTCAAGGTTAGCAAAACCTTGCTCTGCAGCTTCAGCAGCTTGCTTCGCCATCTTTCTACCCTCTTTTAATACCTTGTCACCAGCGTTAGCAATGTCTCGCATCACATGAGTAAACTTATCTGAACCCTCTGGAAAATTTTTGCTGGCTTCTTTAAGCCAACTCTCCATAGCTGATTTAGCCTTATTAATATGCTTATCAACTTCTTCCGCAGTTTCGTTCTCTAAGTCTTTTAATAAGCCTTTAATTTTCTTTTGATAGGCAGCTACCCTAGTCGATGCCTCATCCGAAAATTTTTCCTGAAGATCTTTTAGCTTAGCTAAATCATTGGTGGCCGCTTGCTTTGCAAATGACTTAGCGTACTCCATACTCGCTTTGATTTCAGTTGCCTGATGATCTCCAAATTCTTTTGCAGTTTCCAGCAGTCGATGTGACAAAGAAAAAAGCTCTTTAGCACGCTCTTGTTGCCATTGCATAAATTCTTTTTGACTAGACATGACTGACTCCTTAGTAGTAGTTAACTTTTAAATCCTATACCTAAATAGGGGGTTTGCCAACTTCAATCAGCAAAATAGTGGCAAGCTCGAACAGCCTCAATAATTAGCTCAGCTTTGGTGCGATATTTGCCTTGAAGATAAGTTTGAACTTTCTTGCGATATACAAATGCAATCCCAAATAAAGCAACCCCCACCACCAAACAGAGCATTGAAAAAGTCTCACCTAAGACTGGCTTCAATAAAAAACCAATGAGCACTGGCATACAAAATGCCAACGCTAAAAATCCAATATCGACCACCACAACCAAAACCTCAAAGAATGTATAAATCAAAAGGCAAATGAAAGTTAATAGTGTTTTTTTAGTCATCAATTAAAAGAAAAGATAATATCTGCCTGGAAGTATTTATAGCTGTAGTCAGGGCCGCCAAAACCAGCACTATCAGAGTAACCAGCTTTTGTTCTTAAGAATACTTTATTAAAGATAGGGCTGATAGCTTCAAACTCAAATAATTTGGTGGTGGTGTAGGGGTCTTCGTTGATTTTCTGGCGACCCAACCCTGCCAAGCCAGATAGCTGCCACTGCTGAATTCGCCTTCTCCACCCCATAACCATCATATTTTCCTGATATTGATTTGGATTAAAGTAGTTTGATGTGTAATCATGACTATCTCGATATTGACGGTGCCTTAACTGGACATTAATACCAAGATCAGGCAATAAGTCATAAATTAACTTGCCCCGAATATGATTACGGATATTGTCATCAGAAAACTTTTGCTGAGCCAATAATCCAATCACAGTCCAATCTTTAGCCAAACGCTGCTCTAAGCTGCCGCCATAATAATTGTGACTAATACCATTCGTTAAAGAATTTCTGGTCTCTACCCAATCCCTAAAGAAAAAAGCTTCGTAGGATAGAGATGAATTAATAGGGGCTGAATAACTGATATCTGCTGTCAACAGCTCACGACCATAAACGCTACTAACACCTGCACTAGCAATGCTGCCTAACCCCGTTTCAGGATTAATAGATCTCTGAATCAGGCTAACCTGACTCCCATCTTTAGCCCAATCAGGACTGGAGTAATGGGTATTAGTTGCTTGCAAACCTAAATAATGTTGGCCATCTACGTAATAGGGCAATATTCCAGCACCTACTTTTGTCACATGAAAATGATCGCTATCAGAAGATGTGAACAAAGTTGGCGCCAAAATACCCCATTGGCTTTTAGCTTCTTCAGCAAATGCAGTCTGCGATAACAAGCTAAAGCTACTCACAAGCACTAATGAAGATTTTTTAATGAAAATCATTTTTTGATTTATTTTTAAACTCATTTTGTACCCCAAACTTTTTTCAATCCCAAAAATTCAACGACGTATCCCAAAACTGCTGCCGGCTGCAAAATCATGCCGTATGGAAGCAAGTAAATGAGAAATCCTAAAGTGTTCTGGCGCACATGCAAGCCCTGCTCTTTAAACATCTTATTTTCTGTATGAAACATGATCCAATTAATCAACAACGCGATTGGGAATAGACTCAAGGTCATAGGACCCACTATCCAATAGTGCCCAAATAGTGCCAACACAATGCCGGGCAAAAAGCCAAAAGTAAAAGCAAGGTCCATCAACGGGAAGAAAAGGTCCCACCAAATAAAAAATGTTGATAGGCGACGTTTGAATAAGATCTTTGGATGAATCTTAAAAGCTTCAATCATGCCTCGAGCCCAGCGCTGTCGCTGTTTAATTAAGCCAGTCAGAGTATTAGGAACCACTGTAAAGATCACAGCATCTTCACAATAACCAACCCTATATCCTTTTTGCAAAAGCGCCCAAGTTAAAACAATGTCTTCGCCAACAACTTCAGGCCACCCACCCACCTCATTGAGGGCATCTTTGCCATACATTGAAAAACAGCCTTGAGCAACAAGTGTTCCTTGATTGAGTGATTGAACCCGCTTCACGGTAGCTATGCCATGAAAGTAATCCCACTCTTGTGATTGTGTTAGCCAGTTATCTCTTGAATTTCTAACTAAGGTGGTACCAGCTACTGCTCTTGTATTTGAAGGATCGTTCACATAACGCTCAGCAAGCCTAGTGAGCGCATCTTTAAACAAATAAGAATCAGCGTCGATAGTGACTATTTTTGAATATTGCGCTTGGGCCAATCCAATATTTAAAGCGGCGGCTTTACCCTGATTATTATTTAGGTGAATGAGTCGTACAGGATTATTTTCGGCTGCTATTTGCTTTACTAACTCACTGGTTTTATCTTGTGAGCCATCATCAATCACAATCACTTCATACTTAGCTGGATAAGCCTGAATAAGAATGCTTTCGATTGTTTGAACTATATATTTTTCTTCGTTATAGCAAGCGATCAAGATTGATAGCTCTGGATATGTATCGAGATGTTTTCTGGGTGGGCGTTTATCCAACAACAAACTTGAAAACATGAAGGCGTTCATGAAGCCCGGAATGATGGCAATGAATGCTATTAGAAATACCGCAAAACCCTGGCCGACAACGATTGATAAGTCATCAAACCAATAGCGACTCGCCCAAATAGAAAATATGCACCAAGCTATCGCGACTAAAAACGCAGTTACAAATTTGGTTTTTACATTAACGTACATAAATATCCTTTAAAAATCTTATGTGAGCCATTTTGAAATAATCTATTCGCGCCAACACTTAGTTTGATTTTTACCCGCCTGCTTGGCCTGATACATAGCTAAATCAGCTCTTCTGAAATACTTTCTCAGTAATTGGTATGGTTTTTCTTGAGGAATTTTACTTATGGTACAGGTAGAAACCCCCAAACTAATTTTAACCTTCACCTCTTGACCCAGAACATGCGTACAAACCATAGACGCCACCCCTTCACGAACACGTTCGGCGACCAAAAAAGCTTCCGACTCGCTTGTATTAGGCAACATCATTAAAAATTCCTCACCCCCCATTCGACCAAAAGCATCAATAGTTCGCAATTGAGAAATGCAATACTGAGCTAGCTTCTTTAATACAACATCTCCGATGGGGTGCCCATACTGATCATTCACTCTTTTAAAGTTATCAATATCAATCATCACAAATGAAATGGGACGATTACTTCGAACACTTCGTTTAATCTCTTTAATAATTTGAGATTCAATTTCTAAACGACTCAATGCTTTTGTTAGATGATCTGTTTTTGATATTTTTTCTAATTTCTCATTCTGCTCTTCAAGTAAATTAAATAATCGATGAAGCCCCATGACACCGATTAGAACAAAAAGAGAAATAGCAAAATATGTAAGGGCTTCGGCAATTCTGTAACGACCTATCAAGCAACAGTCAATGAGGTAATACAACTTATCAAAAATGATGATAACGAGACCAACAGGGATAAAAAATATACTCCAAGCGTAACTTTTAACTTTTTTCAAAATTGTAAATGCACACCAAACACTATAAATTTGAAGAACTATAGCCAAGACATAGGTGGCGATGACTATATATTTCACTCGATTAATGCTCCAACATCTTTTTAATTAAAGATTCATTCTTGAATAAATCTAGGGCCACATCAACAACTTCTGTATCAAAAAATTTACCTGAAAATTTGGTTAATTCGCCAAAAGTTTCTTCAAGTGTTTTTGCTGGACGGTATGGTCGGTGCGATGCCATTGCCTCAATGGTGTCAGCTACAGCTAATATCTTAGACTCCAACAAAATCTCATCTTTTTTGAGTCCAAGCGGATACCCAGACCCATCAACTCGCTCATGGTGCTGTCTCACAATGTCTGCAATTGGCCAATGGAATGGCACATCTTTTAAGATTTGATAACCTGACTCCACGTGACCCTGAACCATTTGTCGCTCAAGATCTGTTAGTGATGTCGGCTTAGTTAGAATTTCAGATGGAATTGATATTTTTCCAATATCGTGGACCATTCCAGCCATATGAAGACCCTGCAGGCGATCTGAATTGAGTCCCATTTTTTTGGCAATTAAAACAGCGATATCAGCAACACGTTTTTGATGGCCTGCTGTATACGGATCGCGCCATTCCATGGTTTTAGACATAGCTGCAATAGTGGCCTGTAACGCCTCTGTCAATTGATTTTCAGCAACTTGTCTTACCTTTATCTCTTGAGCTAAATCTTCTCGATCTTTAATATATCTTAGTCCGTAACCAATCTCATCAGCTAGATTTTCAAAAAGATGTATTTCACCCTGACTGAATGCATTGGCTAGTTTTGAATAAACAGCCAATGCTCCAATAGTTCTATCACCATCATGAATTGGGGTAGCCACAACACAACGTATGCCATATCTTCTCGCTCTGTCACGCCATGGAGTAAAACGCGGATCAACTTCAGTATCTTCGATAATAGTTGAAATACCAGTTCTTATACACTGTCCAACCGGGCCTTTACCAGTTGGAGCATCCTCCGCCCAGCTGACTTCTATTTCCTCGGCATATGACTTAGCTGAACCAGCCATACCAGTAACTCGAACTAATTTTTGTTTGTCTTGCTCAGCCATGCCAACCCATGCGATGACGTAAGGAGCCTCCTTAACAATGGCTCCACAAACATCCCGAACCAAAGCATCCCCAGTTTCAGCCTTAGATAAAGCAATAGCTGCGTGAGCATATGCCAATACAGCCCAATTTTGCTTTTCCAATAAAGCTTGAGATTTCCTTAAGTCCTCTTCAACTTTTCTACGATCAGATATATCTCGAATATTGCACTGAATGACTCTATCACCATTGACGCGATACGCATTACTAACAATTTCAACCTCTAAGACTTTGCCATTCTTATGTCGCAAAGGAAGATTTTCATATCGAAGGTAACCAGAATCGTGCAATTCTTTAAATGCCAATATTGCAGACTGCTTGTCTATAAAGGCACCAATCTCCCAAAGCTCTTTTCCAATTAATTCATCTTTGGAATATCCCAGTAAATCTGTTAAGAAAGGATTGACATCCTCAATCTTCCCAGTTGAATAGTCGAGTATCAGAATGCCGTCTTGAGCAGCTTCAAAAAGACGTAAATAACGCAAACCCAAATCTGGACTTGGATTAAATTTATTGGTCATCCATAAAGTGTACGCCTTTTTACATCTAACTTACTTTTTCTATAAATTAGTTATAAACGAAAAAGCCTGTAACAAATTAAGCATCCACACTATTTGAGGATAATCTGAGACTTACTTTTGGGGTCGTCTCTTTGTAGTTGTCTTTTTAAGGGTGGTCACTTTAGATAAATGACTCATGTTGTTAACACTTTTTTCAAAATTAACAAATGAATCAGCGGTACTGGCACGGATCAATTCAAAGTTCTGAAGCGCGTTATTAAAGGCTGTTTTGAATACAGAAACATAAGGCTCTGATCCTGCAGGTGCATTGGCAGTGGCATCATTCACAAAGTGAATTAGATCCATTTTTGATTGCTGGATTAAAGAGTCAGCCAAACCAGACAAGTCATCGTGATTGGCTTTCATGACCTTAGCAACTTTAGCTTGGTAGTCTGTAACTTGTTTGGCAGCATCTTGTAACACTTGAGCATGCACAAGATCAAAAGCTTCCTGAGGATTTTTTACTTTTAGTAACTCTGCAACTTTTTCTTGAAAAGCCGCAGCCATATCTTGGACTGCCTGCTGATTAATTTGAGCAATTGCCTGGGCACTTTCAACAGTAAGCTTACTGATTGCTTGAGATGACTCCATCATCTTTTTTTGCTGAGAAGAGACATTAGCGCCTAGCTTTGATTTAGGTGAACCGTAACTCATGACAAGCCTCACTTTCAATGAAAATCAGATAATTCCAATCTAACAGTCATTAATCAGGCAATCAATGATTATTTAAGCTAAGTGACATAAGAAAAACCCTAGTTCCTAGTTAATATGCAATTATTTATTAAACAATTGCTCCATCTCTCTACGGAACTTAATTGCTTGTTGAGTGGCATCGTAGTCAACATCACTCCAGCACACAGGTTTCCCTGCCGGGACATCTTTATTGAGAACCATGTTGTGTGCTAAGCCAATTGGAAGAGCGCCTAGCTTGAGAGAATCAGCTGTTCTCATGAGCTTTCCGTAAACAGTGAAGCCACCTTCACCATCTAACTTTTCACCTTTCTTCAAGTTTCTCTTGGCTGTAGCTGCTACGTCACCACGCCACTCACCAGTTGCACCAGTGGCCTCACCGCGAACAGCAACGCTAGCTACTGATATGCCCAATTCCAAACCAATTAAGTGATATGGCTTGTACATTGCAGCATATTTGCCAGTGCTGTCAGTTTTGAGGCCATACTGTGAGAAACAATCCATCACATATTTACTTGGGGCCTCAAACACCACATAAACACCCCAACGAAGATCTCTAAAAACTGGTCGACCATCAAGCTCAACAGATGAAACAACTTCAACAGTGCCTTTTTGAGGAAGAATGCCGCCATCAGAGATTGGTCGCAAGATATGTGGCAAATCATCAACGCCACATGGAGGGAACATTAATCCATTTGTTGGAGGATTTAGGCCGCATCCATTTGCAACAGCTGCCATTTCAAGAGCTGATTTGGTTCCATCCAAAAATGAATTAAACATTTGAGGATTAAAGTCGCCACCCGCTACTTGTTCTTTAGAAAAACCGTAGTGGCCCCAAACAGTATCTGGTGTCGATTGGTGATAAATAGGTAAGTATTTAGTTCCCTTGCCAGCACAAACAACATCTAAACCAATGGTTTGGGACCAATCAACCATCTCAGCAATCAAAGCTGGCTGATCACCTGATGCCATGGAATAAATGACACCGGCTTCAGCTGCTTTACGGGCTAGCAATGGGCCAGCCAAAACATCCGCTTCAACGTTGACCATGATGATATGTTTGCGGTGCTCAATACAGAGCAAGGCATGACGAATACCTGCAGCAGGACTACCAGTTGAATCAATAACAATATCAACATAATCGCTAGATATCATTTTTTCTGCGTCATCAGTAACAAAGGTGGCCCCTGACTTTGCAGCATCTTGTAGAGATGAAGCACTAAAACGTGACTCCTCCCACCCCACTCGAGTAAGAGATTCTTTTGCACGAGATGGAGATAAATCAACCACAGCAACCAAATGAATGCCTGGAGTTCTTGGCACCTGTGAAAGGTACATAGATCCAAACTTGCCGGCGCCAATAATGGCCACTCGTACAGGTCTATTGTCAGCTGCACGAGCCTTTAGCTTTTTAATAAGGGACATCTATCTATCTCCAATTAATTTGATCTTATTGAGTGACTAGGCTATTAAAACAAAATATCTCAAATAAAACCTATAGAGGCCTTAGCCAACTAAGACCTAAAAATAACAGTATGCTTAATGCTGATAATAAATCTAAATTGATGCTTTTTTATAGAAGACGACTATGCCAGTAAAAAAATTAGATACCACTGAAATCAAAGCGGCATTGAAGCAACTAAATAACTGGTCACTTGAGCCAGAAGATCAAAGCATTTTTAAAGAATGGCGATTTGCCAACTTCAAAATAACAATTGATTTTGTAAATCAGATTTGCGAACTTGCTGATCAACAAAATCATCATCCTGAAATCTTGACGACTTATACAAACCTTCGGATTCGGCTATGGACACATGATGCCAGCGGCATTACGCAAAAAGATTTTGATTTGGCATCTGCGATTGATGATCTAAAAGTATCTGGATTTGCTGAGAACAACAACTAATCTATAAGATGCCCGGTCTTAACAAAGATCGTGCAGCCTTCTTTACTAAATGGTTGATGCAAACTCATGTGAGGGCTTCTTATCCATGATCCAGCTGGGTAGCAGCCATGCTCATCTTCAAATACACCATCCACTACAAATATTTCTTCACCGCCAAAATGTTTATGGGGGTTGAAGTATGTTTGAGGTGCCCAGTGAACTAGGGTTGATCCAGTGCCTTGTCGCATTAATGGCATGACATGTAAACCTGGAACCATACCTTGCAACCATTCAGTTGATTTGGTATCAATGATTTCTCGCTCAACTTGATCTGGCCCAAGCTGTCTCAGCTTCACAAATAGAGTGCAGCCTGATTCACTAAATGGAGCATGCGAGGAACCTGGTGGATTCATGATGTAGGTGCCAGCAGGATAATCACCCAACTCATCACTGAATACTCCCTCTAGCACCAATATCTCTTCACCCAAATCATGGGTATGCGTTTTAAATTTAGATCCTGGTTGATATCTCACAATTGAAGTAGCCTTGGCAACCTCATCACCGACACGCTCCAACATCTTTCTCTCAACACCCAATTTAGGACTAGCCACCCAATCCAAATTATGATGGTTAAGAACAATTCTCTGGCTGTAATCAGAATTGATATTCATTTATTGCATTTCAGATATTAAGAACATACGAAAGGATATCAAGCAAATTAGATATATGCAGAAAGACAAAATCCCCAATAATTCTGCAGGGGGTTTACGACTACTGGTGGGCCCTCACGGACTTGAACTGCGGACCAAACGATTATGAGAAGAATAATCCTTTTAAGTACTATATAGAATATGATTTAGAAGTGAATGTAGAAGTAGTTTGTGAAATTATTATTTTCATTTTTTATGCTTTTAAAACTGCATTAAACATAATTCAATAAAAATCCAACAAATCGTTTAAACGATTTATATACTTATCCACTCTAATTAGCGTTTATCAAGCCGACCAGCACTTCAAATCAAAAATACATAGCAATACGTTTGAAACTATTTTCAACGTACGATAGCAATAATATTGTTATTAGAGAGAATTGAGGAATTGCGTCGCACGTCGCGCTGCTTCCTCGTAGCTTGGCTTGTAATGCAAAGTATCAATTTCATTGAACTGCATTTTTAGAATAGTCGCTCTATTCGCAATTTGCTCAGTAAAAAGCTGGGCATGTTTTTTCAAGAACTTGGATGCTTTAATCAACTCCTCAGGCTCAAGCTCAATGACAAGAGATAAATCAAATAGATCACGAGCTGTTGCCCGATCACCACGATGCCATAATTTTTTAGCAACTATCTCTGCAGCAGTTTCTACCCGAATATGTTGCCCGCCAATATTCCAAATCTCAAATGGAGTTTCGGTTAGGTTGGGTGATGCCACAAAGTCAATCTCCCCTTCTGGGCGAATTAACTTTACATAAGAACTCTGATCCTCCACATACTGACTGGTCACCGCAGCTGCAACATCGCTTAATCGTGGCGTGACAAAACCCAAATACTGTGGATCTGGTACAAAGATATCAATATCTTTACTAAGGCGATGGTTGTAACGAAACATCAGCACCGTACCACCACCAAAAGTCCAAAATGGATTGGGTGTTCCGTGATGCTCAATATCCTCAATAATCGACAGGGCATGGGGGAGTAAATCTTTCCAAGCACCCTCAGGCATATCTCGTTCAATGATCGTATTCATTAATTAAGCCCAAACCGATCTTGGCGAATGCATCTCATGAGCCCACCGATCAATATTTTTCCATATCACCTTAGGCGCCACATGATTATCATGCGCAGCCTCCTCAACAGCTGAGACAATGATTGCTAATGGCGCTTCATCGATTAAGGTGGCTACATGGGGATAAATCTTCTCGGGCAACTCACCAGTGACCAAGGACCTAGATAAATCACTACTTTGCAATTTGGTCTTATAGCTAACGCTAGCAGTCTTACTAGCCATATCCAAACCATGATGTTTTTTAGTGTGCTCCTGGGTAATAACGTCTAAACCCAGCAACGAGAGCAAGGATAGCAATTTAGCCGCACCCAAATCATTCAGGCTGCCCTTCTCTAAATGATGAATTGTTGACCTTGAAAGTCCGCAAAGTTTGGCCAACCGCGCTTGAGATAAACCCAGATCAGTGCGACGCTGCCCGACTTTCAGACCAATTTCACGTAAATTCATGACCAAACTATAACATAAAATTGTGTAATATATTACACATTATTTTCTGTATTTATTACCTACCACTCAACTTAGTCAGCCAATATGGGCTCTATCAAGCTTGTGAAGAAATTCTCTCCAATACTCCTCGTACTCCTCTAAATTGGAGGCCAATGACATTTGCTCAGTTAGCTCTCTAGCTTTATCGAATTATTTGATTTTTTCTGCATTCCTCATTATGACCAAAAAATACCAACCCGAAGGTTGGTATTTTTTATTCTGGTGGGCCCTCGCGGACTTGAACCGCGGACCAAAGGATTATGAG
>JBEGTH010000017.1:0-54330 GCA_041179505.1 Pseudomonadota bacterium
AGTCTCTTGAGGTTGGTTTAAAGTTTGGTCGCTCATGCTGCCTCCTTGTGAGATTTAGCAAACTGGCGCTCAATCCAGTCATCGACATCTGACTCTTTCCATACACAAATACCACCAATTCGTACAGGAGCTACAAACTCTTGTTTGGCGATCTTCAGCCAAATTGTACTTTTGGCAAGTGTTGTTTTTTTTGATACTTCAGCTATGCGTAATAGCTGTACATAGTTTTGCATTCAAGTGCTCCTAAAAGAAAGTTCAATTAAATCCAACCAAGTTTGATTGGGCTTAATTGAATTGTTCTCTCTTAGGTGAGCATCTATAGTTCAACACTTAAGTGTTGAAATTATTTATTAGGAAGATCAGTAATCCTGATTTTTAAGGCTTTCTCAAAGAAGGTGCGCAATGTTGTTGGAGCCCATTCATTTCTCTTGAGTGCTTCTCTGTCTACTGCTTGAATTGCTGGGTCTTGGCGCTTTTCTTCTCTGCTTAATCTAGGCTTTTGTACATATGGCGGCGTTGGGTATTTCTTTTTTACTAAGTTGCAGAACCGCGCGTAAATCTTTTTTGAGATTATCTTATCTACCGCACCAGCACTCAGGATTTCATTCAAGCACTCCTCGAGACACTTGTTGTTAGTTGAGAATTTTTTGACTTTACCCGCGGTTTGACTTTTCACGGTCTTCCGCTTCTTAAGAAGATTGTCAACATAGTTAAAGCGTAAAAACTTATTCTCAAACTTTAAATGATCGACTTCGTTGCTAAGTAATTCAAGAAGAATAGTTGCTTGAGCAAGCCTTGCTATTAACATACTTTTTTCCTGCTGTTCAAACTCATCCAAAAGTTCTTTAATTTTTACCTTAAGATTTTCTTCGGAGGAATATTTTTGCTGTGGGCTGTCTGGATCTGTCTGGTATTTATGCTGAATGCTGACTAAATCCATTACTTTTTCAATAAAAATATGACTGAAGTTTTGGCGCCCACTGTTTGGAGGGATATTCCAGCCCTGGGCATTGTATTGTTCATAAATCTTTTGATTCAAGCCTTCAAATTTATTAGTCTTAACTGCCTTGCGCATTTCTTCAAGAGTTTGGCGTGACTCTTTGTCTAGATCTTTTTTGAGAAGATTCTGAATCATTTCAAGAAGCTCTTGTTTAATGATTTTTTGCTGAACATTGTATTTATCGGTAATTGAGTTCATGAGTGCTCTCCACTTAAGCAATAATTCTGCCAATCATTCATTAGTAGCCTGCGTTTTTCAAGTAAATCTCTTCGTCGATATGCTGCCTCAACTTTATTACTAATTGTGTGTGCCAGTGCCATTTCGGCAACTTCTGAGGGGTGATTTGTTTCTTCGGAGACCCAGTCCCGAAAGGATGATCTAAATCCGTGAACCGTTGCGTCAACCCCAGCGCGGCGCAGTGCCATTGGCATAGCCATATTTGATAAGCATTTCCCGTTATTTGAAAATAGGTATTCGCTATCTTCGTCCATAGCTCTAGCAATTGCTAGTATTGCTAATGATCTTGCAGATAGCGGTACGCGGTGCTCTTTCTTGGCTTTCATTCTGTTTGCGGGGATTATCCAAATATCACCATGCACTTCAGAACGCAGTCCACCAACCACCTCACCAGTTCTTGATGCATTCAAAATTGTGAACTCAAGTGCAAGAGACCCAACGGTTGCCATCTCAGCAAGGTTAGAGATCAGAGATGGGACTTGTCTGTATAGCAGTGCTTTGTGGTGGTTTACTTTCTTTAATTTATTCGGCGCTGGCAAGATAGTTTGTAAATGACCGCGCCATAGTGCAGGGTTGGTCCCAGTTCGTAGCTGTCTTGTTGTTGCCGATGCCAAAATCCACTCGAGCCTACCTCTCAGCCTGGATGCAGTTTCTGTTTTGCTGACCCATATTGGCGAAAGGATGGCCAAGATATCTTCTGTACTGATCTCGTCCAAATATTTGTTGCCGATAACTGGGTAGGCAAACTCTTTAAGTGTGTATTCCCACTGGTCACCGTGCTTCTGGTTTGTCCATTCAGCGCGTTTTGTTTTTATGCACTCTTCAGCAAAATCTTTGAATACAGATTTTTTGGTCTGCAGTTCTATTGTTTGGGATTTTTGTTTTTGGCGCTCAGCTATAGGGTTGATGCCAGAATTAATTTGGTTCCTTAGTTCTTGAGCTTTAAGCCGTGCTTCGGCAATAGATACCTTGGTGTAAGGCCCAAGGCTAACATTTTGTTGTTTCCCGCCCTGAGAGTATCGGAATATCCAGTATTTTTTAAGATTGGGTTTAACCCATAGATGTAAACCTGTAACTAAGGCGTCGGTGTACCGCCCCTGGCTTTTAAGATTTTCCACATATTTAAAACTTAGGTTTGTGCTCATGTATCCTCCATTGATTGTTACCAAGGATGGTTACCAAATGTTGCGCTTATAACAACATAGACCAGCCTGGGATCGAATATAGGGATTTAGAGATCTAGTTTGAATTCATCACTTAAGTGATGAATAATTTCTCAATAGATGCATGGATTTGCATCGTCTACTTCAGTTTTGATTGATCTAATTTTCTCTAAATCCGTACGGAGCTAGGTTAAGCCACAGCTTCCGCCAAATTAAATAAGTAATAAGGGCTGAGGGTTTCCTCGGCCTTTTTTACTTTAAATCTTGATCAAAATTGTCTGTTATAGTTCATGAACTAAGACTTCTACTGCTGGTCGCAATATGGCTGGAGCCCGTTCGCTTTGGCGCGCCACTGGCATGAAAGACGATGACTTTAGTAAGCCAATTATTGCGATTGCCAATTCATTCACTCAATTTGTTCCAGGCCATGTGCATTTGAAAGATTTGGGTCAATTGGTGGCGCGTGAGATTGAGGCTGCTGGTGGTGTGGCAAAAGAATTTAATACGATTGCGGTTGATGATGGTATTGCGATGGGTCATGACGGTATGTTGTATTCATTACCAAGCCGCGACATCATCGCTGATTCAGTGGAATATATGGTAAATGCTCACTGTGCTGACGCTTTAGTGTGTATTTCTAACTGCGACAAAATTACCCCTGGTATGTTGATGGCTGCGATGCGCCTCAATATTCCAGTTATTTTTGTTTCTGGTGGCCCAATGGAAGCTGGCAAAGTTCGCTTAGCGGTTCCTGGTACTCAAACAGTTGAAATTAAAAAGCTTGATTTGATTGACGCCATGGTGATGGCTGCTGATAGCAAGGTTTCCGATGCTGATTTGGCTGAGGTCGAGCGTTCTGCATGTCCAACTTGTGGTTCATGCTCTGGTATGTTCACAGCTAACTCTATGAACTGTTTAACAGAAGCGCTAGGCCTATCTTTGCCTGGTAACGGAACTGTAGTAGCAACTCACGCTGATCGTGAGCAATTATTTAAAAAAGCAGGCCGTCAAATTGTTCAGTTGTGTAAACAGTATTACGAAGGCGATGATGCTTCTGTATTGCCGCGTTCTATCGGCTTTAAAGCTTTTGAAAATGCAATTGCTCTAGATATCGCAATGGGTGGTTCAACCAACACCATTTTGCATTTATTGGCCATTGCTCAAGAAGCAGAAATTGATTTCACATTGGCTGATATTGATCGCATGTCCAAAGTGATCCCTCAGTTATGCAAGGTCGCTCCTAATACCAATAAGTACCATATTGAAGATGTACACCGTGCAGGCGGCATCATGGCTATTCTGGGTGAGTTGGATCGTGCCGGTAAATTACATACAGACGTACCAACTATCCACGCTAAAACAATGAAAGAAGCTTTGGATCAGTGGGATATTGCTCGTCAACCAAGCGAAGCTGTTAAAACTTTCTACATGGCAGGTCCTGGTGGCGTTCCAACGCAAGTAGCATTTAGCCAAAATTCTCGTTGGCCTAGTCTAGATATCGATCGCGCTGAGGGCTGTATTCGCTCTGGAGATCATGCTTTTAGTCAGGAGGGTGGTTTGGCAGTTTTACGCGGCAATATCGCATTAGATGGTTGCGTGGTGAAGACTGCTGGCGTTGATGATAGTTTGCTAGTTTTTGAGGGTCCTGCTCACGTTGTTGAGAGCCAAGACGAAGCAGTAGAAAACGTATTGAACGACAAGGTCAAAGCAGGTGATGTCGTAGTAGTTATTTACGAAGGTCCTAAAGGTGGTCCTGGTATGCAAGAGATGCTCTATCCAACTAGCTACATTAAATCTAAAGGTTTAGGTAAGTTATGCGCCTTGTTAACGGATGGTCGTTTTTCTGGCGGCACTTCAGGTTTATCGATTGGGCACTGTTCACCAGAAGCGGCAGCCGGTGGAGCTATTGGTTTAGTTCGCAATGGTGATCGCATCCGTATTGATATCCCTAATCGCAAGATTGATGTATTGATCAGCGATGAAGAAATGGCTAAGCGTCGTGCTGAGCAGGATAAATTAGGTTGGAAGCCTTCTAAGCCTCGTCCACGTAAAGTTTCTGCTGCATTGAAGGCTTATGCGATGTTGGCAACCAGCGCAGATCGTGGTGCAGTTAGAGATCTCAGCTTATTGGATTAATGACTAAAAATTATTAAAGCAACAAGAAGCTTTTCAGTAAAAAACACCAAAACAAAAACCTCCCAACAGAAATGTTCGGAGGTTTTTTTTATGGGACTATTTTAAAAATAGCATTTGTAAATCATTGAGATATTGAAGGCCTAAGTCAGAGGCCTGAATGGTGCGAGGATCTTCATCTAGTAATCCTTTTTTCAGGGCTTCTTCCATCATGCCGTTAATGGCTGCAATATCTAAACCAGTTCTTTCTTTAAATTGATGCGTGGGAACACCATCAACCAGCCTCAAGACATTCAGCATATATTCAAAAGGCAAATCATCTTTATCTAGCAAGCGCTCTTCAATCAAGGCGTGCCCTTGATTGAAAATCTTATCCATATACGCTTCAGGATGTCGCTCGTTAGTTTGACGTGCGATTTGGTTATGCGCAGATATTTTTCCGTGAGCACCCGCACCAATGCCGATGTAATCACCAAACTGCCAATAATTTAAATTGTGCTGACAACGATGGCCATTCTTGGCATAGGCAGAAACTTCATAACGTTGATAACCGGCCACTAATAATTCTTCCATCAAGCGATCAAGCATTTCAAAAGCGCTATCGTCATCTGGCAAAGCGGGCGGATACTTCGCAAATAAAGTATTAGGTTCTAGAGTTAAATGGTACAAAGAAATATGTGCGGGTTCAAAGTTGATCGCTTGACGAATATCTGTCAATGCCTCATCAATAGTTTGCTCGGGCAGTGCATACATCAAATCAATATTAACCTGATCAAATAAATCAATGGCAGCAGCAATAGCTGTCTTAGCCTGATTGCTATCGTGGATGCGACCCAAGGCTTTTAATTTTTCATTATCAAAACTTTGAATGCCTAATGAAATGCGATTGATGCCACTTTTCGCAAAGCTTCTAAATTTTTCGATCTCAAAAGTTCCTGGATTGGCTTCCATGGTGATCTCTGCATCAGCGTTCACTGGCAAAAGAGCTCGTATATCTGAGAGCAGTTGATCCATGCCTTCTTCTGATAAAAGGCTGGGTGTGCCACCCCCAATAAAAATTGTATGAATGCGTCTCCCCCAAACTTTGGGAAGAACGCTTTGTAAATCAATTTTTAAAGCCTCTAAGTAGCGCTTTTCATCAAAGCCTTGACGGTTTTGTCCTGTGGTTTGGTCCTTAATTTGGTGAGAGTTGAAGTCACAATAGGGACACTTTTTGACGCACCATGGAATATGTACGTAAAGCGATAGTGGTGGCAAAGAAGTTAAAAGAGTCGGCATGGGCTGTTGTCTTATTGCGCAATCTTGCTGGATAAGTCTGCCAGTAGCTTTCTCAATGCTTGGCCACGATGGCTAACTGCATTCTTTTCTTCAGAACTCATTTGGGCCGCAGTTTTATTGATTGCAGGGACCCAGAAAATAGGGTCGTAACCAAAACCTGATAATCCTTGCGGGCTTTCAATGATTTCCCCATGCCAATGACCAGCAGCAATTAATGGCTCTGGGTCGGCAGGGGAATCCAAAAAAACCAATGTGCAAGTAAAGTGAGCTGAACGATCATGTATGCCGATGAGCTTTTGAATGAGTAACTCATTATTATCTTTATCTGTCGGATCTTTTTTTTGATCACTCAAGGCAAAGCGAGCAGATAAAACTCCAGGCAGACCTCCTAAAGCATTGACGCAAATCCCAGAGTCATCGGCAAGAGCCGGTAAGCCGCTTAATTTGCTGGCGTGTCTTGCTTTGGTAATCGCATTTTCTACAAAGCTTGGATAAGGCTCCTCGCAAGCAGGAATCCCCAATAGGCCTTGAGGGATTACCTCAATCCCAAGAGGGGATAGCAGGGCATTAAATTCTTTAACTTTTCCCGCGTTGTTTGACGCTAAAACAATTTTCTGCTGAGACATTATTTCTGAGATAACGCTTGTTTTTGAAGTGCGACTAACTCTTGAATACCTTTTTCGGCCAAGCTTAAAAGTGCGTCTAATTCTTTTCTAGAGAACGCCTCACCTTCAGCTGTACCTTGAACTTCAATCATGCCACCTTTGCCAGTCATGACCACGTTCATATCTGTGTCGCAAGAAGAATCTTCTGCGTAATCTAAATCTAGAACAGGAGTCCCTTGATAAATGCCTACAGAAATAGCAGCCACATGATCTTTGATAGGATCTTGCGTGATGAGCTTTTTCTCTAGCAATTGATTAACTGCATCCCTAGCAGCGACAAACGCACCTGTAATCGCTGCTGTTCTGGTGCCGCCATCCGCTTGTAAAACGTCACAATCAAGATGAATGGTTCGTTCGCCAAGCAGCTTTAAATCAAAAATACTGCGCATCGAGCGACCAATTAGTCGCTGAATCTCTTGAGTTCTGCCACTTTGCTTGCCTCTGGCGGCCTCTCTATCGCCTCTGGTATGGGTCGCTCTTGGCAACATGCCGTATTCCGCTGTAACCCACCCTTCACCACTGCCTTTTTGATGTGGGGGCACTTTTTCAAGGATAGATGCGGTGCAAAGCACATGGGTATCACCAAATTTGACTAGGACAGAACCTTCTGCATGCTTGGTAAAACCTCGAATGATGTTGATTTGTCGCAGGTTTTCTGGAGTTCTATTACTAGGGCGTTTGAATATTGTCATGATAGGACTTTACAATGGGTGAATGATAGAAAGTATGACCGGTTTTGGTAGTGCCTCCAGACAATTAGATCTGGGTGGCGGTGTCTATGCAACTGTAGCGGTGGAATGCCGCTCAGTAAATAGTCGTTTCCTAGATTTGAACATACGTTCGCCTGAAGAGTGTAGATCCTCTGAGATGGCTATTCGGGAGTTGGTGACTAAACACCTCTCCAGAGGTAAGGTGGAGTTCAGGATTAATGTCCAAAGAGAAGCTCAATCCAGCCAAGCTCCAACAGACTTACTTAATCAAGATGCTTTAACTGGGCTAAAGGCATTAGAGGCTGCTGTCCTTAAAGAGATGCCTAGTGCCGGCAATATGCGTATGGGTGAAATCTTACGTTGGCCAGGAATTCTTAATGAAAGCAAGGTCAACGATGATCTATGGCGAATTGCCACCGTAGAGGCTGCTGGAGAGGCTGTTAAGGCTCTTAAGGTGAGTCGCCAGGGGGAAGGTAAGGCTTTATTGGCGATCCTCATGGAGCGAGTGAATGGCATTCGAGCCATTGTTTCTAAAATTGAGCCATTGATACCTACGATTGTTGCTGCCCACCAAGCCAAACTTTCTGAGCGCCTTACTGAAATTTTGACTGGAGTTGATGCGCAAGGTAATGCCACAACAAAAACCGATATTTCTGACAGAATCAGGCAGGAAGTTGTTTTGTACGGCGTACGTATTGATGTTGCTGAAGAGTTAAGTCGTCTAAAAACCCACTTGGATGTTGTTGAGTCAGCATTAACAAAAGGTGGTCCAGTTGGTAAACGTCTTGATTTCTTAATGCAAGAATTAAATCGCGAAGCAAATACCTTGGGTTCTAAATCTGTTTCGCAAGAAAGTAGTGATGCATCTATTGAAATGAAATTACTCATTGAGCAGATGCGTGAGCAGGTTCAAAACTTAGAGTAAATTCAATCTATACAAAGGATCGGGAGAGCGTCATGGGATATACGGGCAGCATGTTGATGGTGGTGGCGCCATCTGGAGCAGGTAAATCATCCTTAGTTAAAGCGCTCTTAGAAAATGATCCTGCAATTCAATTGTCAATTTCTTGTACAACGCGTGCGCCTCGTCCTGGTGAAGAAAATGGCCGCGAATATAACTTTATAAGCAAAGAAGAGTTCTTAAAAAGAAAAGATGCGGGTGATTTTCTGGAGTGGGCCGAAGTCCATGGTAATTATTACGGCACATCTAAATCTTGGATTGAAGCTCAGATGGAAGAGGGCAAAGATGTTCTTTTGGAAATTGATTGGCAAGGCGCGCGTCAAATCCAAAAGATAGTGCCAGATTCAATCTGGATTTTTATCCTGCCCCCTTCGATTCAGTCTTTAGAAGATCGTTTGCGTAAAAGAGGTCAAGATGATGAGGCAACCATATTGATGCGTGTGGCTGCTGCTAAGGAAGAGTTGGCTCATGTAGGGGAGGCTAATTACTTAGTGATTAATGACCTCTTTGAAGCGGCCCTTTTTGAGTTGCGACAAATCATTTCAGCGAGCCGTTTGCGTGCTAGCTGTCAGCTAGCAAAGCATGACCGCTTGGCAAGTGAGCTGGGCGCAAACAGTTAATAAAATCTTTAGCATAAAGTGAACTTTCGGTGACTTTTCCACAAGTGCGTTATGCTTTAGGTATTCCTAGCATTTATTGAGTTAAACATATGGCACGTATTACTGTAGAAGATTGCTTAAAAACAATTCCAAATCGATTTGAATTGGTATTAGCTGCGACTTATCGCGCTCGTCAATTAGCGCAAGGTCATGCTCCAAGAGTGAACGCTAAAGACAAGCCAACTGTCACTGCCTTACGTGAAGTTGCTGCTGGCGTTACAGATCGAGACATGTTGGTTAAAGTACCTCTCTAAGAGGTGGTGCGGTGGCGACCAATCCAGATGCACAAGGCATCCTAGCCGCCATCCTAGAACAGTCTAGCCGGCATTTATTCGGGCCTACGTCCCAGCCGGCTACACCTCCTAAACTGCAGGTGATCTCACTTGCAGGACTTACCGAAAAAATTACCCATCTAAAGCCGGAAGAAATTGCTTTAGTCAAAAAGGCATTTCAATATGCCGATTCAGCTCACCTAGGACAGTATCGTCAAAGTGGCGAGCCTTACATCACCCACCCTTTAGCAGTTGCTGAGCTATGTGCTAGTTGGCGTTTGGATGCTGCCTCCATCATGGCCGCTCTTTTGCATGACGTGATCGAAGATACGGGGTCCACTCGTGAGGAGTTGGTGGAAGTATTTGGTGGGAAAGTTGCTGAATTGGTTGAAGGTCTCACTAAGCTAGATAAATTAGAGTTTCAAAGTCATGCTGAGGCACAAGCAGAGAGCTTCAGAAAAATGTTCATGGCGATGGCGCGAGATGTTCGCGTGATTTTGGTGAAGTTAGCAGATCGTTTGCACAATATGCGTACTTTGGATGCCATGGCTATCGCCAAGCGTAAACGTGTTGCTTTAGAAACTGCCGAGATTTATGCGCCGATTGCCCATCGCTTAGGTTTAAACCAGGTCTATCGCGAGTTACAAGATTTAAGCTTTATGCATTGGCAGCCGTTCAGATACGCCACCTTGAACAATGCCATTAAAAAAGCACGAGGCAATCGTAAAGAGATGGTGGCAAAGATTTTGGATGCTGCCAGAATGGCTTTGAGTAAATCTGGTTTGGAATCAGATCTAAGAGGCCGAGAAAAAACGCTCTACAGTATTTACAACAAAATGCGTCAGAAGCATTTGAGCTTTTCTCAAGTATTGGATGTTTATGCTTTTAGGGTGACGCTCAAGTCAGTAGATGAGTGCTACAGAGCTCTGGGTGTATTGCATGCTTTATATAAGCCCATGCCTGGCAAATTTAAGGATTACATTGCTATTCCTAAGCTCAATGGTTATCAATCATTGCACACCACTTTGGTGGGCCCATTTGGTATGCCTGTTGAATTCCAAATTCGTACTCAAGATATGCACCAGGTGGCAGAAGAGGGTGTTGCTGCACATTGGGCCTATAAGGAAGGTGATGATGATTTAACCGAGATGCAGACTAGGGCGCATCAATGGTTGCAGTCTTTGATTGATATTCAGAATAAGAGTGGCGACTCTCAAGAATTCTTAGAGCACGTCAAAATCGATTTATTCCCTGACGCTGTTTATGTGTTCACACCTAAGGGGCAGATTCGAGCTTTACCTAGAGGCGCTACTGTTTTGGATTTTGCCTATGCGGTTCATAGTGACTTGGGTAATGAGTGTGTTGGTGCCAAAGTCAACAGCGTTCAGTTGCCCTTAAGAACTGAACTTAAAAATGGCGATATTGTTGAAATTAGTTCAGCGCCCCATTCTCAACCTAATCCTGTTTGGCTCACTTTTGTTAAAACTGGCAAAGCAAGAGCAGCGATTCGTCATTTTCTTAAGACACGCAGATATTCTGAAGCGATTCAGTTGGGTGAGCGTTTGTTATCACAAGCTTTGCGTCAGCAGGGTAGTGATGCTGCTTTAGTGAGCGATGAAGTTTGGGAAAAGTTATTGCATTGGACTGGATCTAAAGGTCGCGAAGAATTGTGTGCGGATATGGCTATGGGGCATCGTGTACCAGCTGTCATTGCTAAACGTATCGAAATAATTCTAAATGAGAGTAAGGGTCATTTGTCGCAAATGCGTTTGGATACAAGTGACTGGGATCCAGCAGAAGATGTCCCTGTTCATCATCGTCAAGCGATCACTATTGATGGAGCTGGTGGTGAGTCAGTTGTTTTCCCACCATGCTGTCATCCTATTCCTGGCGATACGATTCTTGGTTATTTGGGTAAGGGCGAAGGCTTGCAAATTCATACCGATGAATGTCGCCAAGCCTTGCGCTTACAACATCGTGATCCAGATCACTGGGTGGATGTTGTGTGGTCCGAAGATATCAAACGAAGTTTTGATGTAGCTATTCGTGTGGATGTTAAAAACGGCAAAGGTGTATTAGCCAGAATCGCTGGAACACTCACATCGGCTGATGCCAACATTGCACACGTTGCAATGGAAGACCGATTTACTGAATCAGGTGCAGTTTCAATTCGCTTTGTTATTCAAGTTGAAAGCCGATATCACTTAGCTAAAGTGATGAGACGCCTGCGTCAAAATGCAGACATCTTAAGAATCACTCGAGTTTTTGGTAAGTAACACTCAAGATATCTATCTCTTGAATGTCGGTAGGTGTTCTTAGTTTGACGGTATCACCCTCACGAGCTTTGATAAGTGCTTTGGCAATTGGTGAAATCCAACTCACATGCCCTTTATCCATATCAACTTCGTCAACACCAACAATCGCGATTTTCGTTTCTTTACCATCTTCATCGGCATAAGTGACAGTCGCGCCAAAAAATACTTGGTCTGTTTCTTCTCGAGTTTCAGGATCAACGACAACAGCATCTTCTAAGCGTTTAGTTAGGAAATAAATGCGACGGTCAATCTCCCTTAAACGCTTTTTTCCGTACTGATAATCGGCATTCTCAGAGCGATCCCCGTTAGAGGCTGCCCATGTTACGGTCTTTACAACGGCGGGGCGTTCTACATCTAAAAGATGCAAAAGTTCATCTTTAATTCGTTGGTGTCCTGCAGGAGTTATGTAGTTTTTAATTTCCATGGCATAATATTGGTCTTAAGCGGCTGTAGCTCAGTTGGATAGAGTACTTGGCTACGAACCAAGGGGTCGTGGGTTCAATTCCTGCCAGCCGCACCAAATAAGAAGGGCCTAGTTTATAACTAGGCCCTTTTTCATTCAAGTTAAACATTAATTAATCATTATTTATTGATATTTGCCATGTTTTTTGTGTTCAAATATTTCCAATAGGGAAAAGGGAGGGGTTTGGGATGTTGCAAGGTTTTATAAAGGCATTATTGCCACTTTTATTACTAAGCCCCAGCCTTTCTTTCGCTCAAAATTATCCAACCAAGCCAATTCGTTTAATTGTTCCTTTCGCGCCTGGTGGCAGCACCGATATCATCGCTCGTGCCATAGCCGATCCTCTCAGCAGAGTTTTGGGTCAATCAGTCATTGTTGAAAATAAGGCGGGTGGCGGTGGCTCTATTGGCGCTCTTGATGTTGTCAAAAGCTCTAAGGATGGTTATGTGATTGGTATGGCAACTGTATCAACAACAGCCTCTAATCCTGCAATCAATAAAAAGATTGGCTATGACCCCATCAAAGACTTTCAAGCGATCACTAATATTGCTGCAACACCAAATGTATTAGCGGTTCATCCAAGCTTTCCTGCTAAAGATTACAAATCATTTATTGAGTTGGTAAAACGTCAGCCGGGTAAGTATTCATATTCAAGTTCTGGCACCGGCGGCATCGGCCACTTACAAACTGAGTTATTTAAAAACTTGAGTGGTACTTTTATTGTGCATATCCCCTATCGTGGGGCAGGCCCAGCCTTAGTGGATACCGTGGCTGGTCAGGTGCCCATGATTTTTGATAATTTACCTTCAGCTCTTCCTTTTATTAGAGAGGGTCGTTTGGTTCCCATCGTAGTTGCTGCGCCAAAGCGTTTAAGTCAGCTACCGAATGTCCCAACTTTTGCCGAAGTAGGCTTGGCGCCAGTGAATAGAATGGCTTACTACGGCTTATTGGGGCCATCTGGCATGTCAAAAGAGGCTATTGATAAAATTCATCAAGGCGTTCTAAAGGTACTTCAAGACCCAGTTGTTAGAAAGCGTATCGAAGACACTGGCTCATTGATTATTGGCAATTCGCCTGATCAATTTGCGGCTGAAATTAAATCTGAATTTGAGATTTATAAGGCTTTAGTGGCTAAACAAGGTCTATCTTTAAATTAAAGATAGACCCAGAGGTGAGGGTCTCAAAAGCGTTACTTATTAGTTTCGCTATAGGGTTCAGCATCTTGTTCTCATTTAGCTTATATTCAGTGGTGCTGCTAATCAACAAGAGATAAACCGCCCAAGCTAACCCAAAAAGGATGTATGACTCCAGTATCACGTTCGCTAAGATCGATAGAGTTCCTTTGGCTATTGATGGCTTTGGTTGTATCAGTTGCCTCTTTAAGTAGCGTTGCATATCTTGCGGACAGAATGCAAAGAGCATTTGAACGTGATGCTAAGCAATTAATTGCGTCAGACGCTTTAATTCAGAGTGACCAATCTTTACCATCTTTATTTGCTAAAGAAGCTCAATCTAGAGGCTTAGAGATTGCGCAAACAATTGTTTTCCCAACGATGTCCAGCGTTCCTCAGCAAAGTAAATTGGTGGCATTAAAAGCGGTGACTGAAGCTTATCCCTTAAGAGGAACATTGAAGGTCAGTGTTGATGGTGTTACAAAGGGCATTTCAGTTAAGTCGATTCCCGAACCAGGAACTGTCTGGGTTGATCCCGCCTTATTGCCAAGCCTTAACGCGAAGGTGGGTGATCTGCTCAGTCTTGGCCAATCAAAGTTTAAAATTGCTGGTGTACTCACGCAAGAGTTAGATAAAGGGGCTGGTTTTCTTAACTTTGCCCCCAGGGTTATGATGCGCGAATCTGAATTAGCAGCTACACAGTTAATTGGATTTGGTAGTCGTGTTACTTATCGATTTTTAATCGCAGGCTCAGAATCTGCCGTTGACGATTATGTGATTTGGGTAAATCAACAAATTGCTGATCAAAATCTCAGGGGTGTCAAGGTGGAGGGGGTTGATAATGCCCAGCCTTTAATGAGATCTACTTTAGACCGTGCTGAAAAATTCTTATCCTTAGTTGCTATGCTTACAGCCATGATTGCAGCGGTAGCAATGGCTTTGGCATCTAAAAGGTATATCTCTAAACAATCTAATCCAGCAGCAATTTGGAAATGTTTAGGAGCAAAGAAGTCCCAAATTTTGTTTGAGCACTTCAGGGCAAGCTTGTTGGTCGCGATTTTCGGTGGTCTGATCGGTGCCTTCTTAGGGTGGTTGGGGCATCAAGCACTTTTATTTTTTCTTGGAGATTTATTGGTTGCTGACCTTCCGTCAGCATCTATTTGGCCATTGATTTGGTCACTATTGGTTTCTATTGTTTTATTGATTGGCTTTGTTTGGCCACCTCTTTTATCTCTAAGTGATGTATCTCCGCTGCGTGTTTTAAGAAGAGATATTTCATTCCCTCGGACATCGGTTTGGTTGCTCATGTTATTGGGCTTGCTCAGCTTTTTCGGTTTATTGATGTTGGTTGCTAAGGATTTAAAACTTGCTTTAATTACATTAGGTGGCTTTACTATTTGCGGGATTATTTTTATTGCTATTGCATCCTTGCTTGTCTATCTCTTTTCTAAGATGGCAGAACATTCTGTATTGGGGCGCCATGTAGTTCAGCGTTTTGCTTGGCAATCTCTATCACGCCGAGGTGTGTTTACCGGATTGCAGATTGCTTCTTTGGCGATTGCGATCATGGCTCTTTTGTTGTTGGCGGTTGTAAGACAAGATCTTTTAAGTGCGTGGAAGAATGGCTCACCTCCCGATGCGCCGAATCGATTCTTGATCAATATTCAACCAGAGCAAAAAGAGGTCATCCGAGACAAACTCTTAGCTTCTAGTGTGGATAAAGTTATTTTGTATCCAATGATTCGTGGCCGACTCACCCATATTAATCAGCGCATGGTGATGCCTGATCAGTACAAAGAGGATCGTGCGCAACGATTAGTCGACCGAGAATTCAACCTCTCATATGCCAGTGACTTGCCAGAGAAAAATAAAATTGTGTCTGGCCAGTGGCATGGTCAAACTCAGTTGCCAGAAATATCAATGGAGCAAGGAATTGCAAAAACTCTAGGCTTGTCATTAGGGGATTTCTTGCGCTTTGATGTGGCGGGTATTCCTATTGAGGCCAAAGTAACATCAATACGTCAATTGGACTGGGGCAGTATGCGCGTTAATTTCTTCGCAATCTTGCCACCTGCCATGATGGTAGATATGCCTCAGACCTGGATTACTGCATACAAGCAAGTTCCGCTCTCTGATCAATCACTTCCCATTGATATCGCTCTTGTTAGTCAGTTCCCCAATATCACTGTAGTGGATATTGAGTCTGCATTAAATCAAGTACAAAATGTCCTCAGTAAACTATCGGCAGCCATTGAACTTTTATTTATATTGACTGTGTGTGCCGGTGTTTTGGTTTTAGGGGCTTCTTTAGCAAGCACTCAAGACCAGCGTTTGCGTGATGCGGGGTTGTTGAAAACATTAGGCGCTACGAATGGTCAAATCAGTCGCGCCTTTTATACAGAGCTAGCAGCTATTGGGGTCATTGCGGGAGGTTTAGCTGCATGTGGTGCCCTGGCAGTTGGATGGGCTCTAGCTAAGTTTGTTTTTGAGATTCAGCTCAATCCTTCATGGATCATGATTATTTATGGCATGGGTTTTGGTGCTTTTGTATGTGTGATGGGCGGTGCCTGGCTGCAACGCAAAATGACCAAGACTTCTGCTAACGAGATTTTGCGTGAAGCCTAGTCTTTTGGAATTCAGTTAAATTAACGAATATGTCAGAACAAAAAACAACTTATGAACTCATTGGCGGCGCAGAAAAATTGCGCGAGTTAGTCGACCGCTTTTATGATTTGATGGCCTTAGATCCTGCCTATGAAGGTATCAGAGCCATGCATCCTACAGACTTGAGTTCATCAGGCGATAAGTTGTTCTTATTTTTAAGTGGTTGGATGGGCGGGCCAGACTTATTCGTTCAGCAATATGGTCATCCGCGCTTAAAGGCAAGACACATGCCATTCCCAATCGGTATTTCTGAGAGAGATCAATGGCTGCAATGTATGCGCCAAGCTCTTCATGATGTTGGTGTTAGAGGTTTGTTGTTTGAGCGTTTGATGCAATCATTCTTTACCACTGCTGACTGGATGAGGAATCAGGCGGGGTAATTGAACTAAGCGTGTGCCAGCCCAACGGTCTGGCAAAGTTTGTCTTTGCTTACGATCAAATAAAGCACTTAGCGGCCACAAAAATAAAGTCACCGAAAAAAATATTATTGAAAAATAGGTGCCCATTTTTTCTGGGCTGCCTACTTTTAAACACACAAACAAAATAATGGCGGCAGGTACGATCCATAGCGAGCCTAGCGCATATCGCATCAAAGCTTGTGAGCGATTCATGATCTTGCCGTCTTCTTTGACTAGCTGAATCTTCCAAGTTTGCATCGCCAAGGTTTGACCTGTTTTGGTCCAGTACCAGGAAAAATAAAAAGCAAAGACAAGGTAAATATGGGCTAGCAATAGCCAAGCTGGCGCAGTGATCTCTAGAAATACACCAATTAATAAATGAGGCACTAAAAAAGTTAGTGCGGCCACACCCATTAATACAAGCATCTCATATAAATTTAAGATGATTCTGCGTTTAACAGTCGGCGCTGCAAGTGAGCGCAGATAGTCAGCTGGAAGGGGGGTAAATTTTTCGCTAGAGTTCACAAACGCTATTTTAGCGTTGGTGAAGTAACTGTGGTGGGTTTAGTTGTTGACGCTTTTTTCTCAGCAAGACGCTTTTTGTCTTCATCTGAGAGTTGCTGGTAGCTTTCCCATGCAGCAGCTTTTTTCTCTGCTGAGAATTTAAGTGTGCGCAAGTAGTTGTCGCGAGCACTTTGTCTTTCTTTAGTGGATAAGCCTGCCCATTCAGTCATTCTTGACTTTAGGTTGGCACGTTCAGAGTCGGACATTTGCGAATAACGGTTAGCAACTTCAAGCCATTTCTTTTGACGGCTCTGATTGAGTGATGACCAATCCTCCTCTAAGGGGGCTAAGACTAAACGTTGATCATCATTCAATTGCGACCAAGATTGAGCGTGCGCGAGTTGAGCTGTCGACATCGATAAAGCAATAGCCACAAAGAAACGACAAATCACGCGACTTGCGTGAATAAATCGATTTTGGCATTTCGATGGCGAGATCTGCTTGGCAGGCGACAAAAGAGGCATGATTAAATTTTCTCTTCGTCTTCTTCTTCAATAATTAAATCTTTGCCATTGGTCATCAAAAAGCGAACATAACCATCATCTTTATAAGCCTCAGGAGGCACAATATCGGTCAGTAGAGCCGAATCAACGGTGGCTATATCTTTGATGCGCTCATCTTGTTGCCAGTTGGCGATAGCGAATAAACCTAAAGCAAGCGCAAAAATTGGAGCAATTCCAAGGGCGCCCCAAATTTTTGGAGCCCAAGTAGAAGAAAATCCTCCAGACATGCCAGCTAAAGACCATTCTGATTCAGGGATATATTCTTTTTGGATAGGGTAGTGGCTCAAAGCAAGCGATCTTGCTTGATTAAGTCTTGCAAGGATGTGCTTAGGCAGTTGTTCGGCCCCATCATTTAATAATTCGCGCGCAAGTAGACCCACACGTAATTCCGTGCTCGAGGCTTGTGCGCTATTTTTGGTTTCGATGTTCACAGCTTAAATCCTTGTTTCTTAAGGGCTTCTGCCAAAGATGAAGCAGCTCGAGAGCAGTGAGTTTTCACACTTCCCTCTGAGCAACCCATTAATTTGGCTGTTTCAGAAATATCTAAGTCATCCCAATAACGCATGAGGAAGGCTTCTCGTTGACGTGATGGAAGCTTAGATACAGCTATTTCTAACATTTCGATCAATTGTTTACGTTCTAATTGGGTTTCCCCCCCCTCAGAACCAGCATTTTCTTGATTAGATTCAAGGAAATCGAGGGGATCTGACTGTTCAGACTCGTCAAAACTATCTTTAGACCCACCTTTTAGGGCAGAAAACAGGCTAACCCAGGTATTTTGGGTTTTTTGGCGTCTAAACCAGTCTAAAGTGGTGTTTTGCAGGATTCTTGTGAACAGTAAAGGCAGTTCATTGGCCTCATGACCGCTGTATTTTTCTGCTAATTTCATCATGCTATCTTGGACAATATCCAAAGCGGCTTCCTCGTCCCGTGTAGCAAACACGGTGCGTTTGAAGGATTTAGCCTGAACTCCTTGCAGGAAGTCAGACAGTTCTTTTGCAGAAGCCATACCCTCTATTAGACAACGTCTTATAAACCTACCCCTAATATGGCGTTATGGTCTAAAATAGTCAGTTCGACTTGCCGGACCTTTCATAAGATGGTTTTCTCCGGATTAAGCGACCGCCACTCGAACCCGAGCCACAAGCACGGAGCCAGAGTAGCCCAAACAATTTTTTGCCGAAAATTGCAAAGGACTATTAAAAATGAATGCAAATACCAGCGCGGAACTTTTGAACCCTGCTAACAAAAATCAAAACCAAGATGGCCCAGAAATGATTGGGGCTGAGATTTTGGTCCATGCTCTTCATGCTGAAGGTGTGGAATATGTCTGGGGTTACCCAGGCGGTTCTGTTTTATTTATTTACGACGAAATTTTCAAACAAGATAAGTTTGAGCATATCCTAGTACGTCATGAGCAAGCTGCTGTGCATGCTGCAGATGGCTATGCGCGTGCGACGGGTAATGTCGGTGTTGCTCTTGTGACTTCAGGTCCAGGTGTTACGAATGCTGTTACTGGCATCGCAACTGCTTATATGGATTCGATTCCAATGGTGATCATTACGGGTAACGTTCCTACAAACGCTATCGGTGAAGATGCATTCCAAGAGTGTGACACTGTGGGTATTACACGCCCAATCGTTAAACACAATTTCTTAGTTAAAGATCCTGCTGATTTGGCGTTGACTTTAAAGAAGGCTTTCCATATCGCTAGAACTGGTCGCCCAGGTCCTGTGGTTGTGGATATCCCTAAAGATGTGTCATTCCAAAAAGCGCGCTTTAACTATCCAACTGAATTAACTATGCGTTCTTACAACCCTGTGAGCAAAGGCCACAGCGGACAAGTTCGTAAAGCAGTTTCTTTATTGATGGAAGCGGAGCGTCCATACATCTACACAGGTGGTGGTGTGATTCTTTCTGACGCGGCGCCTGAACTTAAAGCGTTTGCTGATTTGTTGGGTTACCCAGTGACCAATACCTTGATGGGTCTTGGCGGTTTCCCAGGAACAGATCCACGTTTCTTGGGTATGTTGGGTATGCACGGCACTTACGAAGCCAATATGACCATGCAGCACTGTGATGTGTTGATTGCGATCGGTGCTCGTTTTGATGACCGTGTGATCGGTAATCCAGGTCACTTCTCAAGCGTACCAAGAAAAATTATTCATATTGATATTGATCCTTCAGTCATTTCTAAGCGCGTTAAAGTTGATGTGCCTATCGTTGGTGATCTCAAAGAAGTTTTAGTTGAGATGACTGAAATGTTGAAATCTGCTGGCCCACGTAAAAACCAAGCTAAGGTAGATGCATGGTGGTCGCAGATCAACGAATGGCGTAAAAAAGACTGCCTCAGTTTTGATCGCGATACAGAAATTGTTAAGCCGCAATACGTGGTTGAAAAAATTTGGGAATTAACAAAGGGTGACGCATTCATTTGTTCTGACGTTGGTCAGCATCAAATGTGGGCAGCGCAATTCTACAAATTTGATAAACCTCGCCGTTGGATTAACTCTGGTGGCTTAGGCACCATGGGTGTTGGCTTGCCGTACGCGATGGGTATTAAAAAAGCATTCCCTGAATCTGAAGTTGTAACGATCACAGGTGAAGGTTCCATCCAAATGTGTATTCAGGAGCTATCAACTTGCAAGCAGTACGATACGCCTGTAAAAGTTGTTTCCTTGAATAACCGTTACTTAGGTATGGTTCGTCAGTGGCAAGAGCTCACGTATAACAAGCGTTATTCAAGTTCTTACATGGATTCATTGCCTGACTTTGTTAAGTTGGCGGAATCATATGGTCACGTTGGTATGCGCATCGAGAAGAAATCTGATGTTGAGCCAGCATTACGTGAAGCCTTTAAGTTAAAAGACAGAACTGTATTCATGGATTTCCAAACTGACCCAACAGAAAACGTTTGGCCAATGGTTCAAGCTGGTAAAGGCATTACTGAAATGCTTTTAGGAAGTGAGGATCTGTGATGCGCCATATTATTTCTGTTTTATTAGAAAACGAGCCAGGTGCTTTATCGCGCGTGGTTGGATTATTCTCAGCTCGTGGTTACAACATTGAAACATTGACAGTTGCTCCTACTGAAGATCCTTCTTTGTCACGTATGACTATTGTTTCAATCGGATCAGATGATGTGATTGAGCAAATTACCAAACACTTAAATCGTCTAGTTGATGTTGTTAAATTAATTGATTTAAGTGATGGCCCTCATATTGAGCGTGAGCTCATGTTGATCAAAATTAGGGCGGTTGGTAAGGAGCGAGAAGAAATGAAACGCCTTGCGGATATTTTCCGTGGGCATATCATCGATGTTACCGATAAGTCCTACACCATCGAGTTAACGGGTGATAGTAGTAAATTAGATGCTTTTATTGAAGCCATCGACCGCAGCGCTATTTTGGAAACAGTCCGAACTGGTAGCTCAGGTCTAGGCCGAGGCGAACGCATCCTTAAGGTGTAACTTTTTTAACTAATAACAAACTGATCTCAAATAGGAAATAGCATGAAAGTTTTTTACGATAAAGACGCAGACTTATCTCTCATCAAAGGTAAACAAGTAACTATTATTGGTTACGGTTCACAAGGTCACGCACACGCACAGAACTTAAATGAATCTGGCGTTAAGGTGACTGTTGGTTTGCGCAAGAACGGTGCTTCTTGGTCTAAAGCTGCTAACGCAGGTTTGCAAGTTAAAGAAGTAGCTGACGCTGTTAAAGGCGCTGACGTTGTGATGATGTTGTTGCCTGACGAGCAAATTGCTGATGTGTACAACAAAGAAGTGGCCCCAAATATTAAAGCTGGTGCAGCTTTAGCATTTGCTCACGGTTTTAACGTTCACTACGGTCAAGTTATTCCACGTCACGATGTTGATGTGATCATGATCGCTCCTAAGGCGCCTGGTCATACAGTGCGTGGCACTTATACACAAGGTGGTGGTGTTCCTCACTTGATCGCTGTTCATCAAGATAAAACAGGTTCAGCTCGTGATGTGGCTTTGTCATATGCAGCTGCTAACGGTGGCGGTCGTGCTGGCATTATCGAAACTAACTTCCGCGAAGAAACAGAAACTGACTTATTCGGCGAGCAGGCAGTATTGTGCGGCGGTACAGTTGAGTTGATCAAAGCTGGTTTTGAGACTTTGGTTGAGGCTGGTTACGCTCCTGAAATGGCTTACTTTGAGTGTTTGCATGAATTGAAATTGATTGTTGACTTGATCTACGAAGGTGGTATCGCCAACATGAACTACTCAATCTCTAACAACGCTGAATATGGTGAGTATGTAACTGGCCCACGTGTTGTGACTGAAGATACTAAAAATGCTATGCGTCAATGTTTGAAGGACATTCAAACTGGCGAATACGCTAAGAGCTTCATCTTGGAAAACAAGGCTGGCGCACCAACTTTGATTTCACGTCGTCGTTTGACTGCTGAGCATCAAATTGAAGAGGTGGGTGGTAAGTTGCGCGCGATGATGCCTTGGATTGCTAAAAACAAACTAGTTGATCAAAGCAAGAACTAATTAACAAGAAGAATCTTAAAGATATCCAGAAAGAACTTATGGCCATACATTACCCGCATCCCTTTATTGCCAAAGAAGGTTGGCCGCATGTAGCTATTGCGGGGTTTGTTTTATTTGTTGTTCATTCAACAGGTGGTTGGGTTTGGTCTTGGCCTTTCTGGATTATTTTTGCTTTTGTTCTTCAGTTCTTTAGAGATCCAGGTCGTTTGGTGCCTCTTATGAAAGATGCGGTTTTGTCTCCAGCAGATGGCCGCATCATCATTGTTGAGAAATCATTTGATCCATACGCTAGTCGTGAAGCATTAAAAATTAGCGTGTTCATGAATGTATTTAACGTGCACTCGAATCGTTCTTCTATTAACGGTACGATCAAAAAGATGGAGTATTTTCCAGGTAAGTTTGTGAATGCTGACTTGGATAAAGCATCTATTGAAAACGAGCGCAATGCGGTTGTTTTTGATGCCAACGGTCACACCGTGACTTTGGTTCAAGTGGCTGGCTTAATTGCCCGTCGAATTCTTTGCTACGCTCATTTGGGTGACAAGCTCAAAAAAGGCGAGCGTTATGGTTTTATTCGCTTTGGTTCTAGGGTTGATGTTTACTTGCCTTTGGATGCAGAGCCATTGGTCAGTGTTGGCGATAAAGTATCTGCAACAACGACAGTACTAGCCAAATTGCCAGGATTAGACTAAAAACTAGTCTATGAGTACATTTAGACGCAGAAAACTAAGACCATCTAAGGCTGTGCCTAGCAACGTAACACCGTTGCGTAAGTCAGATTGGGTGGCGCATGACTCTAGTAGTCAGATGAGACCACGTAACCGTGGCATCTATCTTTTACCGAATGCTTTTACAACTGCAAATCTATTTTGCGGTTTCTTTGCTATTGTTCAATCAATGAACCAGCGTTTTGAAATCGCTGCTATTGCGATTTTCTTTGCCTTGGTCATGGATGGTATGGATGGCCGTGTGGCTCGTATGACCAATACGCAAAGTGCATTTGGCGAGCAGTATGACTCTTTAACAGATATGGTTTCTTTTGGCGTTGCTCCTGCCTTAATTGCTTACGAATGGGTTCTTAAGGATCTTGGTAAATGGGGCTGGTTGGCAGCATTTATATTCTGTGCGGGCGCCGCATTACGTTTGGCCCGTTTTAATACCAACATTGGGGTGGTTGATAAACGCTTTTTCCAGGGTTTGCCAAGCCCAGCGGCAGCTTCTTTAATCGCCGGTTTTGTTTGGTTAGCCGTGGATAACAAATTGCAGGTTCAAGAGTTGGCTTTGCCTTGGGTGATGTTTGCTCTAACTATTTATGCTGGTATCACCATGGTTTCTAATGCCCTGTTTTACAGTGGCAAAGCCTTAGATGTGCGTTATCGTGCCCCATTTGGCGTCATGATCTTAGTAATTCTTGGCTTTGTATTGGTTTCTAGTGATCCTCCAGTAGCTTTGTTTGGTTTATTTGTCGCTTATGCGCTATCTGGCTATGTTTTCTGGATATGGCAAAAGATTTTCTTGCGCAAGAAGAAAGCCTCAGATATGCTTTCTGACAATTGATTCATTTTTGTGTATATTGGAGTTTATGAATTACAGCTTGTCACTGCTATTACTACTAGAGCTAGGTCAAAACCTGGGGTCAGTGCACGCTTAAACACTTAGTAAAAGCAAAACAACACGAACCCCAGTCCAGCTGGGGTTTTTTATTTTTGAAATGATGTAAGTTGGGGAGTTGTTATGACAGATAAGTTAATCATTTTTGATACCACTTTAAGAGATGGTGAGCAATCACCTGGTGCCTCTATGACTAAGGATGAGAAAGTTCGTATTGCTCGTCAGTTAGAGAGATTAAGAGTGGATGTGATCGAGGCAGGCTTTGCAGCCAGTTCTGATGGTGACTTTGCTGCTATCTCAGCAATTGCTCAGGTTATTAAAGACTCAACGGTCTGTTCATTAGCTAGAGCCAATGAACGTGATATAGGCCGCGCTGCAGATGCTTTGAAGGCGGCTAACTCTAAGCGTATCCATACGTTTATTGCCACCTCACCATTGCATATGGAAAAGAAATTGCGCATGACACCTGATCAAGTTTTTGAGCAGGCCAAAGCAGCAGTTCGCTTTGCACGAAATCACACTAATGATATTGAGTTCTCACCAGAAGATGGTTACCGATCTGAAGTTGATTTTTTATGTCGAGTGATTGAGGCAGTGATTGCAGAGGGCGCTACGACGATTAACGTGCCTGATACGGTTGGTTATGCAGTTCCTGAGCTTTATGGTCAATTTATCAAAACATTGCGTGAGCGTATCCCTAACTCAGATAAAGCCGTGTGGTCTGTGCATTGTCATAACGACTTGGGCATGGGTGTTGCTAACTCCTTGGCAGGTGTCAAAATTGGTGGCGCACGTCAAATTGAGTGCACCATTAATGGCTTAGGCGAACGCGCTGGCAACACATCTTTAGAAGAAGTTGTGATGGCTATTAAAACTCGCAAGGACTACTTCGACTTGTCTGTTGGTATTGATACTACTCAGATCGTGCCAGCTTCTAAGATGGTGTCTCAAATTACTGGTTTTGTGGTTCAGCCTAACAAAGCAGTGGTTGGGGCGAATGCCTTTGCTCATGCCTCAGGTATTCACCAAGATGGCGTTTTGAAAGCTCGTGATACCTACGAAATCATGCGTGCCGAAGATGTAGGTTGGGCTGCCAATAAGATTGTTTTGGGTAAATTGTCTGGTCGAAATGCTTTCAAACAGCGTTTGCAAGAATTGGGGATCGAGTTGGAGTCAGAGGCTGACATGAACGACGCTTTTTCTAGGTTTAAGACTTTGGCTGACCAAAAAGCAGAGATTTTTGACGAAGATATCACGGCAATTGTTGGTAATAACGCTGAAGAAGCTAGTGACTACTATCGTTTCATCTCAATGTCACAAAGGTCTGAGACTGGCGAGCGACCATTTTCTAAGGTTGTTTTCAAGTCTGGTGGAGAAGAGTTCATTTCTGAGGCTGAAGGCAATGGCCCAGTTGATGCGACCTTAAATGCCATCGAATCTAAGGTCAAAAGTGGCGCAGAACAGCTTTTGTATTCAGTGAATGCCATCACAACTGGGACAGAATCCCAGGGTGAAGTAACGGTTCGCCTCTCAAAAGGCGGCAGAATCGTCAACGGCGTGGGTACGGATCCCGATATTGTGGCTGCTTCGGCAAAAGCATATTTGGCTGCCTTAAATAAGCTTCATGACCCTAGTCAGCACAAATTGAATGCCCAAATGACTGTTTAGGCTATAATCTTGGCTCTTTCTAGGTATTTGCCTAGAAAGAGTTTAAGAAGCAGTTTTCTACAATTCGCACGACATCTTGGGTAAGAACCAGATTAAAAATCAGTTCCAGCTCGAATGTTCGCAAGTATGGAGTATTAAAAATGGCTATTGTTACAGCTAAAGTAGCGGAAATCGTTAAAGCGAATGCCCGCGCAGCAAACGATACAGGCAGTCCTGAAGTTCAAGTAGCTTTATTGACAGCACGTATCAATGACTTAACACCTCACTTCAAAGCAAATGCTAAAGATCATCACAGCCGTCGCGGTTTGTTGAAGATGGTTAGCCGTCGCCGTCGTCTACTCGACTATTTGAAGGGTAAAGATTTAGATCGTTACCGTGCTTTGATTGAGAAGCTCGGTCTACGTAAGTAATACCGACGATGCCTGCCTAAGTCTGACTTTGGCAGGCATTATCGTTTAGAGCAGTCGGTGGCTGTTCGCAGTAAGGAACCGTGTCATTCCAAAGACAGGTTAATTTCCTCTCTAGCCTTTCTTTGGAATGGCATCCTTTCTCCGTAAAGCCCCCTATGCTCCAGTGCTGCCATAGCGCTGCATTTCTATGGCAAATGTTGATTGGAGATATACATAAATGACGATGTTTAATAAAGTAGTAAAGAGTTTTCAATGGGGTTCACATACTGTTCGCATGGAAACAGGTGAAATTGCCCGTCAAGCAGGTGGTGCTGTATTAGTTGATGTGGATGACACAGTTATTTTGGCAACAGTGGTTGGTGCAAAGAATGCCAAACCAGGTCAAAACTTCTTCCCATTGACAGTTGATTATTTAGAGAAGACATACGCTGCAGGTAAGATCCCTGGCGGTTTCTTCCGTCGTGAAGGTCGTCCATCAGAAGGTGAGACATTGATCTCACGTTTGATCGATCGTCCACTACGTCCATTATTCCCAGAAGGTTTCTTGAACGAAGTTCAAGTGGTTATTCATGTTGTATCGATTAACCCAGATGTACCAGCAGATATCCCTGCTTTGATTGGTGCTTCTGCAGCTTTAGCTGTTTCTGGTATTCCATTTAACGGTCCAGTTGGCGCAGCTCGCGTTGGTTATAAAGATGGTCAATACATGTTGAACCCAACACGTACAGAGCAAGCAACTAGCCAATTAGATTTGATCGTTGCTGGTACTCAAGCTGCTGTGTTGATGGTTGAATCTGAAGCTCACCAATTGTCTGAAGAGATCATGTTGGGTGCTGTTGTCTACGGTCATGAGCAAATGCAAACTGCGATCAATGCTATTAACGATTTGGTTCGTGAAGGTGGTAAGCCTGAGTGGGATTGGCAGGCAGCTCCTAAGAATGAGCCAATGATTGCTAAGGTCACTGCTTTGGCTGAAGCTGGTTTGCGCGAAGCGTATCAGATTCGTCAAAAGCAAGCTCGTTCAGCTAAGTTGAAAGAAGTAACAAAAGACGTATTGGCTAAATTGACTGCAGAAGGTGAATTTGATGAAGTTGAAGTTGGCAACATCATGTTCGAAATCGAAGCGAAGATTGTTCGTGGTCAAGTATTAAATGGCGAGCCACGTATTGATGGTCGTGATACACGCACAGTTCGTCCAATCGAAATTCGTACAGGCGTATTGCCACGTACACACGGTTCTGCATTGTTCACACGCGGCGAAACACAAGGTTTAGTTGTAACAACTTTGGGTACCGCACGTGACGAGCAAATTATTGATGCATTAGAAGGTGAGCAACGTGATCGTTTCATGTTCCACTACAACATGCCTCCGTTTGCTACAGGCGAAACAGGTCGTGTTGGTAGCCCAAAGCGTCGTGAAATTGGTCACGGTCGTTTAGCTAAGCGTGCATTGATTCCTGTGTTGCCTTCAGCAGAAGAGTTCGCATACAGCTTACGCGTTGTTTCTGAAATTACAGAATCAAACGGTTCATCTTCAATGGCTTCTGTTTGTGGTGGCTGTTTAGCCATGATGGACGCTGGTGTTCCACTTAAAGCGCACGTAGCTGGTGTAGCGATGGGCTTGATTTTGGATGGCAATCGCTTTGCAGTTTTGACAGATATCTTGGGTGATGAAGATCACTTGGGCGACATGGACTTTAAAGTTGCTGGTACTTCAAATGGTATTACTGCTTTGCAGATGGATATCAAAGTACAAGGTATTACAAAAGAAATTATGCAAGTAGCTTTGGCACAAGCTAAAGAAGGTCGTTTGCACATCTTGAGCAAAATGCAAGAAGCTATGGGTGGCGTTCGTACAGAATTGTCAGCACACGCTCCACGCATGGTGACTATCAAGATTCATCCAGACAAGATTCGTGAAGTGATCGGTAAAGGCGGCGCAACGATTCAGGCTCTTACTAAAGAGACTGGTACAAGCATCGACATTACAGATGACGGTACAGTGACTATTGCTTCAACAAGTGCAGAAGGCATGGAAGAAGCTAAGCGTCGTATCGAAGGCATTACTGCTGAAGCTGAAGTAGGTAAGATCTACGAAGGTCCAGTTGTGAAGTTGCTTGAATTTGGCGCATTGATCAACATTCTTCCTGGTAAAGATGGTCTGTTACACATTTCTGAGATCGCTAATGAGCGCGTTAAAGATGTTAAAGACTACCTTCAAGAAGGCCAAGTTGTTCGCGTGAAATTATTGGCAGCTGATGAGCGTGGTCGCCTACGTTTATCTTTGAAAGCAGCTTGCGCTGATGAAGGAACTAGCATTGCTCCATTGAGTGGTGCAGCTCCTCAAGCAGATGCAGCTCCTGCTGAATCACAAGAACAGCAACAGTAATCTAATTCACGGCATGCGTGCTGTTGAAATTAGCCAACATGGCAGTTCTGATGTTCTAAAAGCGGTGACTCGACCAGATTTGGTGGAGCCCGCTTTTGGTTCTGGTGAAGTCTTGATTCGTGTAAGAGCCGCAGGCATTAATCGACCTGATGTTCTTCAACGTCAAGGTTTCTATCCAGTGCCGCCAGGAGCATCTGATTTGCCCGGCTTAGAAGTTGCTGGAGAAATTGTTGGAGGTGATTTAACTCATTCAGATAATTTTTTTAGTTTAGGTGTTGGTCATCGAGTCTGCGCATTGCTAGCAGGTGGTGGCTACGCTGAGTATTGCATCGCACCGCTGGCGCAATGTTTGCCCGTACCTAGAGGTTTATCTGATGTTGAGGCTGCGAGTTTGCCTGAAACATATTTCACGGTTTGGAGTAATGTTTTTGATCGAGCTCGTTTGGGTCTGGATGGGCGAGGTCAAGAAACTCTATTAGTCCACGGTGGCAGCAGTGGCATTGGTGTCGCAGCCATACAAATTGCGACAGCAATGGGGCACCAAGTTATCGTTACTGTGGGGCATTCTGATAAAGCAAAAGCTTGTTTAGATTTGGGTGCTGTATTAGCCATTAATTACAAAGAACAAGATTTTGTTGAGTTAGTTAAAGAGCATACCGGTGGTGTGGGTGCTAATGTTATTTTGGACATGGTTGCTGGAAGTTATTTGACTAAAGAAATTAACTGTTTGGCTGATGATGGGCGTATCGTTGTGATTGCGCATCAAGGTGGCAGGATGTCAGAATTAGATGTTGGTCAAGTCTTACGTCGTCGCTTGACGATCACGGGGTCAACATTACGAGCAAGATCAGTAGATTTTAAAGGGGCCATTGCGAGAGCATTAAGAGCTTATGTCTGGCCTTTGATTGAGTCGCAAAAGATTAAACCGGTGATACATGAAGTATTTGCCTTAGAAGCTGCAGCACAAGCCCATCAATTGATGGAGTCTAGTCAGCACATTGGCAAAATTGTGTTAACCATGAATGACAACTGAATAATAAGAGAGATCAATGAGACCACTAACCATCATTGGTAATTGGAAAATGAACGGTAGCTTAGCTGCCAATCAAAAACTACTTGAAGAGTTGCTAAGCCAAGGCGCTGCCACCTTCGATGCTCTTTCTCATCAATTGCCGATCCGTGTAGCTCTATGTGTGCCTTACCCGTATTTGCCACAAGCTCACAATTTATTAAAAAATTCAAAAGTAGCTTTGGGTGCCCAGGATGTATCGGATCACTCCAATGGTGCTTATACCGGTGATGTCAGCGCTGTGATGTTGCAAGAGTTTGGATGTCAGTATGTGATAGTTGGACATTCTGAAAGACGTCAATATCACCAAGAAGGTGATGGCTTAGTTGCTAGAAAAGCAAAGGCAAGTCTACAAGCCAAAATGACGCCTATTATTTGCGTTGGTGAAACTGAGCAAGAGCATGATGATGGCAAAACCTTGGCGGTCGTGCGTCGGCAATTACAAGCTGTGATTGATTTATTGCAGGGTCAAATTGCTTCGTGCATCATTGCTTATGAGCCAGTTTGGGCGATTGGCACTGGAAAGGTACCGACTCCTTCTCAAGCTCAAGATGTACATCGCGAACTTAGGCTGCAATTAGCTACTTTTGATGCTGAAGCAGCCTCTAAAGTGGCAATTTTGTACGGCGGTAGCCTAAAGGCTGATAATGCTAAGGATTTATTGGCAATGCCAGATATTGATGGTGGTTTAGTGGGTGGCGCATCCCTTGATGCGCAAGAGTTTCTGGCTTTATGCCAAGCAAGTATTTAATTTAGTTTTTGGAGAATCAGATGGAATGGCTTAAGACTTTATTGGTCGTATTGCAAATCGTTGCTGCGATTGGTGTTATTGGTTTGGTGCTTGTACAGCAGGGTAAGGGTGCCGACATGGGTGCTGCCTTTGGTGGTGGCTCTTCAGGTGGCTTATTTGGCTCCGCTGGATCAGCGAACTTCCTTTCGCGTTTGACAGCTATTTTTGCAACTATATTCTTTGTGGCAACGCTAGGCATCACTCTTTTGGGCTCGACAAAGTCGCAAAATTCAGGTGTTTTATCAGGAACAAGTTCTCCGGCTCCAGTAGTTGAATCAGAGTTACCAAAACCAGCTGAAGCTAACCCAGTTCCTGCAGCAGCTGGCGCCGGCCAAAATATCCCGAAATAATTCGGGAAAAACCTCAAAAAACCCTAAAAAAGCAGCCTCATTGGGCTAAAATCTTAGGGTTTTACCGTAGGCCGTCGTGGTGGAATTGGTAGACACGCTATCTTGAGGGGGTAGTGGCGTAAAGCTGTGCGAGTTCGAGTCTTGTGCGAGTTCGAGTCTCGCCGACGGCACCAAAATGGGGGTCTGCAGCCTGTCAGAAAGCTGCAAGACCGGTTAGCGAAAATTAGATGTGTTGTTTGCTAGTTACGAATTGGAATGCTCTTGAACTTAGAAGCTTATTTTCCGGTACTACTATTTATCCTCGTCGGCATCGGCGTAGGTCTTGTTCCCATGGCATTGGGCAAAATCTTAGGCCCCAATAAACCAGACTCTGAAAAGATCTCCCCGTATGAGTGTGGTTTTGATGCATTCGAAGATGCTCGTATGAAATTTGATGTTCGTTACTACTTGGTAGCGATCCTATTTATTCTTTTCGACTTAGAAACAGCATTCCTCTTCCCATGGGGTGTGGCGTTGTCTGAGATTGGTTGGCCTGGCTACATTTCGATGGCGATCTTCTTGTTGGAGTTCGTAGTTGGTTTTGCCTATATCTGGAAGAAAGGCGCCCTTAACTGGGAGTAAGGACTAGACATGGCTCTTGAAGGTATTTTAAAAGAAGGTTTTGTGACCACCTCAGCTGATAAGCTGATTAACTGGACACGTACTGGCTCATTGTGGCCAATGACTTTTGGTTTGGCTTGTTGCGCAGTAGAGATGATGCACGCTGGTGCTTCACGTTATGACTTAGACCGTTTTGGTGTTGTTTTTAGACCGTCGCCACGTCAGTCAGACTTAATGATCGTTGCTGGTACTTTGTGTAACAAAATGGCTCCGGCCTTGCGCAAGGTTTATGACCAAATGCCAGAGCCACGTTGGGTGATCTCAATGGGTTCATGTGCTAACGGTGGTGGTTACTACCATTACTCTTATTCAGTTGTTCGTGGTTGCGATCGAATTGTTCCTGTTGACGTTTATGTTCCAGGCTGTCCTCCAACTGCTGAAGCTTTGATGTACGGCATTATTCAGTTACAAGCCAAGATCAAACGCACCAGCACTATTGCGAGAAAGGCTTGATATGTCAAACGTGCTAACAGTACTGAAAGAGCGTCTAGAAAAAGTTCTTGGTAAAAAAGTGGCCCGTTTGCATGAGGCTCTTGGTGAATTGACTTTGGTTGTTCGCTCTGAAGATTACTTGGATGTAGCAACAACTCTCAGAGATGACCCAACTTTGGGCTTTGATCAATTAATGGATTTATGTGGTGTTGACTATAGCGATTACGACAACGCAACTTGGGAAGGCCCGCGTTTTGCTGTTGTGAGTCACTTATTGTCTGTTAAACACAACTGGCGTTTACGTTTGCGCGTGTTCGCCCCTGAATATAGTTTTCCACTAGTGGCTTCAGTGACACCTATTTGGAACTCCGCTAACTGGTTTGAGCGTGAGGCATTTGACCTCTTCGGTATTTTGTTTGAAGGTCATGATGATTTGCGTCGTATTTTGACTGACTACGGTTTCATCGGTCACCCATTCCGTAAAGATTTCCCAGTATCTGGCAACGTAGAGATGCGTTATGACCCAGAGCAAAAACGTGTTATTTATCAACCCGTGACGGTTGAGACTCGCGAAGTTACTCCTCGAGTAATTCGTGAAGAAAATTACGGGGCTTAAGTCATGGCAGAAATTAAAAATTACACACTTAACTTTGGCCCACAGCACCCAGCAGCTCACGGTGTTCTACGCTTAGTTTTAGAGTTGGACGGTGAGGTTATTCAGCGTTCAGATCCGCATATTGGTTTGTTGCACCGTGCTACAGAAAAGTTAGCGGAGACTCGTACTTGGGTTCAAAACGTTCCGTATATGGATCGTTTGGACTATGTGTCGATGATGGCTAACGAGCACGCTTACGTGATGGCCATTGAAAAGTTATTGCAAATTGATGTGCCTGTTCGTGCTCAATATATCCGTGTGATGTTTGATGAGATCACGCGTTTATTGAATCACTTGCTATGGATTGGTTGTCACGGCTTAGACGTTGGTGCGATGGCAGTGTTCTTGTATGCCTTCCGTGAACGTGAAGATTTGTTTGATATGTACGAAGCTGTGTCGGGCGCTCGTATGCACGCTGCTTACTACCGTCCAGGTGGTGTTTACCGTGATTTGCCAGAAGTGATGCCTCAGTACTTGGCTAACAAGATTCGTGGTGAAAAAGCAGTTAAGAAGTTAAATGAAAATCGCCAAGGTTCTTTGTTGGATTTCATTGAAGACTTCACAACTCGTTTCCCAGCTTATGTTGATGAATATGAAACATTGCTCACAGATAACCGTATCTGGAAGCAGCGTTTGGTAGGTATTGGTGTTGTTACTCCTGAGCGCGCTTTGCAATTAGGCTTTACTGGCGCGATGTTGCGTGGTTCAGGTATTGAGTGGGATTTGCGTAAGAAGCAGCCGTATGAAGTTTATGACCAGCTAGATTTTGATATTCCGGTTGGTGTGAATGGTGACTCTTATGACCGTTACTTAGTGCGTGTTGAAGAGATGCGCCAATCAAACAAAATCATCCAGCAGTGTGTGAAGTGGTTACGTGCGAACCCAGGTTCTGTCATGAGTGACAACCACAAAGTAACAACTCCGAAACGTGAGGACATGAAGTCCAACATGGAAGATTTGATTCACCACTTTAAGTTGTTCTCTGAAGGTATTCACGTACCTGCAGGTGAGGCTTATGCAGCTGTAGAACATCCAAAAGGTGAGTTTGGTATTTATGCAATTTCTGACGGTGCAAACAAGCCTTATCGCTTGAAGATTCGTGCCCCAGGTTTTGTACATCTATCAGCTTTAGATGAAATGGCAAAAGGTCATATGTTGGCTGATGCTGTAACTATTATTGGTACGCAGGACATTGTGTTCGGCGAGATTGACCGCTAAAAGGATAAGAGCGACATGTTGTCTGTACAAGCCCGCGCTGAAATCGATCGCAATATTGCTAAGTACCCAGCTGATCAAAAGCAATCTGCTGTGATGGCTGCTCTGGTGGTTGCCCAAGACCAATATGGTTGGGTTACACCTGAAGCTATTGAAGAGATCGCTGTTATTTTGGAAATGCCTCCAATTGCTGTGCAAGAAGTGGCCACTTTCTACAATATGTATGACACCAAACCAGTTGGCAAATTCAAGCTAGCTGTTTGCACCAACTTGCCTTGTGAATTATCTGGCGGTACTCGTGCCGGTGAATACCTCAAGAAAAAATTAGGCATTGATTACAACGAAACAACACCATGCGGTACTTTCACACTTAAAGAGGGTGAATGTATGGGTGCATGCGGTGATGCACCAGTTGCCATCGTGAATAACAAAACAATGTGTAGTTTCATGAGTAATGACAAGTTAGATGCTTTGATTGAAGAATTAAAAGCTAAAGCACAAGGGGGTGCTGTATGACGAGTTTGCATAACCGCCATATTCAGCCACTCATTTTGGCTGGTTTAACTGGTGACAATTGGGGTTTAAAAGATTACGTAGCGCGTGGTGGATACGCACAGTTGCGCAAGATCTTGACCGAAGGTATTACTCCTGAAGCTGTGATTGCCGAAGTAAAGGCTTCTGGTTTACGTGGTCGTGGTGGTGCTGGTTTCCCAACAGGTTTGAAGTGGAGCTTCATGCCGCGTCAGTTCCCTGGTAATAAATATTTAGTTTGTAATACCGATGAAGGTGAGCCCGGTACTTTTAAAGACCGCGACATTATTCGTTATAACCCACATGCTTTGATTGAAGGTATGGCGATTGCAGCTTATGCCATGGGTATTTCAGTTGGTTACAACTATATTCACGGTGAGATTTGGGAAGGTTATGCTCGCTTTGAAGAGGCTCTAGAAGAAGCTCGTGCAGCTGGCTTCTTGGGTGACAAGATTTGTGGATCAGAATTCTCATTCCAATTACATGCTCATCATGGTTGGGGTGCATACATCTGTGGTGAAGAAACTGCTTTGCTGGAGTCTTTAGAAGGTAAAAAAGGTCAGCCACGTTTCAAGCCGCCATTCCCAGCAAGTTTTGGTTTGTATGGCAAACCAACAACGATCAATAACACTGAAACTTTCTCAGCTGTTCCATTCATCTTCGCAGTTGGTGGTGAAACTTATGCCAAATTAGGTAAGCCTAATAACGGCGGCACAAAGATTTTCTCTATCTCTGGTGACGTTGAGCGCCCAGGTAACTATGAGATTCCATTAGGAACTTCATTTGCAACTCTTTTAGAGTTAGCTGGTGGTATGCGTGGTGGCAAAAAGATTAAAGCGGTGATTCCTGGCGGTTCATCAGCACCTGTTGTTCCGGGCGCCATGATGATGGAAACCGATATGGATTACGACAGCATTGCTAAAGCCGGCTCTATGTTGGGTTCTGGTGCTGTGATTGTGATGGACGAAACACGTTGCATGGTGAAGTCTTTGTTGCGTTTGTCTTATTTCTATCACGAAGAATCATGTGGTCAATGTACGCCTTGCCGAGAAGGCACTGGCTGGTTATGGCGCATTGTGAATCGTATTGAGCACGGTCAAGGTCGTCCAGAAGATTTAGATCTTTTGAATGATGTGGCTGCCAATATTCAGGGTAGAACAATTTGTGCACTAGGTGATGCTGCGGCAATGCCTGTGCGTGGCATGTTGAAGCATTACATGGACGAGTTTGCGTATCACGTTGAGCACAAGCGTTGCATTGTGCCTGCGTACGTTTAATCGCCTAAAAGAGACCTACAGGAAAAAAGATGGTTGAAATCGAAATTGATGGCAAATCGGTAGAAGTCCAACAGGGTTCTATGGTGATGGATGCGGCCAAGAAATTAGGCACGCATATTCCGCATTTTTGCTATCACAAGAAGTTATCGATCGCTGCAAACTGCCGTATGTGTTTGGTGGAGGTTGAAAAAGCACCGAAGCCTTTGCCTGCTTGTGCGACACCCGTGACGCCAGGTATGAAGGTTCATACACATTCAGAAAAAGCAGTTCAAGCACAAAAATCCGTCATGGAATTTTTGTTGATTAACCACCCATTGGATTGTCCAATTTGCGACCAAGGTGGTGAGTGCCAATTACAAGATTTGGCTGTGGGTTACGGTAAGACATCTTCACGCTACTCTGAAGAGAAGCGCGTGGTATTTCATAAGAATGTAGGCCCATTGATTTCAATGGAAGAAATGAGCCGTTGTATTCACTGCACACGTTGCGTGCGTTTCGGTCAAGAGATCGCTGGCGTGATGGAGTTGGGCATGCTTAACCGCGGTGAACATTCAGAAATTACTTCTTTTGTTGGCAAGTCTGTTAACTCTGAGTTATCTGGCAACATGATTGACTTGTGTCCAGTGGGCGCATTAACTAGCAAGCCATTCCGTTATCAAGCTCGTACTTGGGAATTGGGGCGCCGCCGCTCTGTGAGTCCACATGACTCAATGGGTAGCAACATCATTTTGCAAACTAAAACGAATCAAGTATTACGTACAGTTCCTTTAGAAAATGAAGCAATCAACGAATGCTGGATCAGTGATAAAGATCGTTATGCGTATGAGGGTCTGAATGGTTCAGATCGTTTGCAAACTCCAATGGTTAAACAAGATAACCGTTGGGTTAAGACTGATTGGGAAACTGCTTTAGATTACATCGCCCGTTCTTTGAGCTCGATTAAAGCTGATCACGGTGCTGATGCGATTGCTGCGTTAGCTCATCCAATGGCTAGCGTAGAAGAACTTCATCTTTTACAAAAGGTTGTTCGTGGTTTAGGCTCGAACAATATCGAAACACGTTTACGTCAACAAGATGTGAGCGGTGCGGCCAAGGCTCCATGGTTGGGTATGAAGGTCGCTGATGTGTCTCAATTACAAAGAGCTTTCTTTATTGGTAGCTTTTTACGTAAGGATCAACCTTTGTTGGCTGCGCGTGTTCGTGCAGCAACTAAGCGCGGCCTTAAAGTAACGCGTTTAGGCGCAAGTACAGAAGATTGGTTAATGCCAGTAGTGGCATCTGCATTAGCAACACCATCTAACTGGCCTGCAGAGTTGGCAGGTGTGGCGGCAGCTGTTGCCCAAGCTAAAGGTATAACTGCTCCAAGTAATGCCAACATCAGTCCTAATGCAAAAGCCATTGCAGATAGCTTAATGTCTGGTGAACGCAAGGCCGTGTTCTTGGGTTCTGCTGCGATAGCTCATCCACAGTTTGCTCAATTACATGCTTACGCTCAATTTATCGCTGAGCAATCAGGTGCCACATTAGCTTTCTTGCCTGAGGGTGGTAATTCAGTTGGGGCTCATTTAGTAAAAGCTGTAACCGATATAGGTGTTCAGGGCGTATTAGCTAAAGAACTTAAGGCAGTAGTTTTGTTAGGTCTTGAACCAAGTGCAGATCTGTTAGATCCACAAGCTGCTAAAGCAGCGCTTGCAAAAGCTGGCACAGTGATTGCGATGACAGCATTTGATAGTGCTGAGTTAAGAGAAGTTGCTGACGTTCTTTTGCCAGTCACACCTTACACAGAAACATCAGGTAGCTACGTCAATGCTGAAGGCACACTACAGTCTGTTCAAGCAGCTGTTCGTCCTTTAGGCGAAGCTCGCCCAGCTTGGAAAGTACTCAGAGTTTTAGGTAATGTTCTTGGTCTTGAAAACTTCTATTTCAATAGCTCGGAAGAGGTATTGGCAGAAGCTTTACCAGGTAGTTTCGAATCTCAATTAAATAATCAAACATCAGCGCAGCCTGCTGTAACGAGTGTATTTACAGCGGCGATTGAGCGTTTGGCTGATGTAACGATTCATTCTAGTGATGCGATTGTGCGTCGTGCACCTGCTTTGCAGTTAACGCAAGATGCTAAGCGCGCAGTGAAGTTAGGTTTACCAAGCTCATTGTTTGCCCAGCTAGGTTTAAAAGAAGGCGATGCTGTCAAAGTTTCTCAGTTAGGAGCTAGCGTTGTGATGCCGGCCACTGAGGAAAAATCATTGGTTGATGGTGTGGTTCGATTATCAGCAGGTACTGCTGTTAGTGCTCAGCTAGGTGCCATGTTTGGTCAATTGTCAGTGGAGCGTGTATGACCGAGTTAATTCAAACAATTAATACAAACGGTCTTGCACTGTTCGGTGCCATGTTGTGGCCTATCGTTTGGACTCTAATTAAGATTGTGATCATTGTTTTACCAATGTTTGGATGTGTAGCTTATCTAACTTTGTGGGAGCGTAAGTTGATCGGTTGGATGCATATTCGTTTAGGACCTAATCGTGTTGGTCCTTTAGGTCTTTTGCAGCCAATTGCTGACGCATTGAAGTTATTGCTCAAAGAAGTGATTATTCCAAGCAAGGCTAATAAGGTTCTTTATATCGTTGCTCCAGTGATGGTGATTGCACCAGCTTTTGCAGCTTGGGCAGTAATACCTTTCCAGGCTGATTTAGTTTTAGCTAACGTGAATGCTGGCTTGTTATATGTAATGGCGATTACATCGATTGGTGTTTACGGCATCATTTTGGCTGGTTGGGCTTCTAACTCTAAGTACGCTTTCTTGGGTGCGATGCGCGCTTCTGCTCAAATGGTTTCTTATGAAATTGCAATGGGCTTTGGCTTGGCTGCAGTTTTAGTTGTATCTGGCACATTGAATTTAAGTGACATTGTGAAATCACAACAAAGTGGTTACTTTGCTAGCTTAGGGTTGAACTTCTTGTCATGGAACTGGTTACCTTTGTTGCCGATGTTCTTGATCTACTTCATTTCTGGCGTTGCTGAATTGAACCGTCATCCATTTGACGTGGTTGAAGGTGAATCAGAGATTGTTGCTGGTCACATGATTGAATACTCTGGTATGGCTTTTGCAATGTTCTTCTTGGCTGAATACGCCAATATGATCTTGATCGCAGCCATGACATCTATTTTGTTCTTCGGTGGTTGGTCTCCAATTATTGATGCGCCAGTTTTAAGAGATATTCCTGGTTTCTTCTGGTTGGTTGGCAAGACTTTCTTCTTCTTGTCATGCTTTATCTGGCTTCGTGCGTCTTTCCCGCGTTATCGCTATGACCAAATCATGCGTTTAGGTTGGAAAGTATTTATTCCCATCTCCATTTTCTGGATTTTGTTGGTGGGTGCTTGGGTATTGTCGCCCTGGAATATTTGGAAATAAGGCGGGGATTAGACTATGTTCCAACGTATCCGTGAATTCTTGAGCAGCTTGCTATTGAAAGAGCTTTTTCAAGGCTTAGCTTTAACTGGTAAATATTTATTTAAACCAAAGATTACTGTGCAGTACCCAGAAGAGAAGACACCGATGTCTCCTCGTTTTCGTGGTGTGCATGCTTTACGTCGTTATGAAAATGGTGAAGAGCGTTGTATTGCTTGCAAATTGTGTGAGGCAGTTTGTCCAGCCATGGCCATCACGATTGAATCTGATCAAAGGGATGATGGCTCACGTCGCACCACTCGTTATGACATCGATTTAACCAAGTGTATTTTCTGCGGTTTCTGTGAAGAGGCCTGCCCGGTTGATGCGATTGTTGAAACACATATTCATGAGTACCACGGCGAAAAGCGTGGCGACTTGTATTTCACAAAAGAAATGTTATTGGCCATTGGTGATCGCTATGAGTCTGAGATCGCAGCTAACAAATCAGCGGATGCTAAATACAAATGATGCTTGAACCTAAAACACTCCTTTTTTATATCTTTGCTGCCATCTTGGTGATTGCTGCTTTGCGTGTGATTACTGCACGTAACCCAGTTCATGCAGCATTATTTTTAGTACTTTCTTTCTTTACTGCGGCTGCTATTTGGATGTTATTGGAAGCTGAGTTCTTGTCGATTGTTCTTGTGTTGGTTTATGTTGGCGCGGTGATGGTCTTGTTCCTGTTTGTGGTGATGATGCTTGATCTTGATTTAGATCATTTACGCCAGGGGTTCAAAGAATTCTTGCCAGTAGCTTCATTGGTTGGCGCGATCATTGTTGCTGAAATGTCGATTGTGTTGATTCGTGGCTTCGTTGGTACAACTCAGCCTGTGGTGGCATTTGCTCCAGAGGTGGCCGCAAACAACACCAAAGCATTGGGCACATTGCTATACACCACTTACTTATTTAGCTTTGAGGTGGCTGGCATTATTTTATTAGTGGCGATCATTGCTGCAGTGGCTCTTACATTGCGTCGCCGTAAAGACACGAAGACTCAAGATATTGCTGAGCAAATTCGTACGCGTAAAGAAGATCGTATTCGTATGGTGACAACAATGTCATCAGGCACATCTTCGGATAAGAAATAAGAACGGTAAGAGGAAAAAAAGAGACCTTTATGACGATTACTTTAGCCCACTACCTTGTTCTTGGTGCCATCTTGTTTGCGATTGGTGTTGTAGGCATCTTTTTAAATCGCAAAAACATTATTGTTTTGCTCATGGCTATTGAGTTAATGCTCTTAGCCGTCAATATGAACTTTGTCGCTTTCTCACACTATTTGGGTGATATGAGCGGTCAGGTTTTTGTATTTTTTATTCTGACTGTTGCAGCTGCTGAAGCTGCTATTGGTTTGGCTATTTTGGTAACCATGTTCCGTAAGCTTGACACGATTCACGCTGAAGATCTTGGGCAACTAAAGGGCTAAGCAGAGACCTTATATGACTACTCCAACGTTAAATCCTCTTGTTCTCTTAGCAATTCCACTTGCGCCATTAGTTGGCTCTGCCATTGCTGGTTTATTTGGTACTAAATTTTTTGGCAATCTGATTGGTCGAGCAACTGCTCACACAGTAACTATTTTGGGTGTGGCAATTGCCTGCGTCTTGTCATTCATGGTTTTGAATGATGTGATGGCGGGTGCTAGATTTAATGAAACAATTTACACCTGGATGCAATTGGGTGAGTTAAGCCTTGACGTAGGTTTCTTGGTTGATCCGTTGACAGCCATGATGATGGTGGTTGTGACATTTGTGTCGTTGATGGTTCATATCTACACCATTGGATACATGGCTGAAGATGAGGGTTATGCACGCTTCTTCTCATACATTTCATTATTCACATTCTCAATGTTGATGCTGGTTATGAGTAATAACTTCTTACAGCTTTTCTTTGGTTGGGAAGCTGTAGGCTTGGTATCTTATTTATTGATTGGCTTCTGGTACAAGCGCCCAACAGCGATTTTTGCCAATATGAAAGCTTTCTTGGTTAACCGCGTAGGTGACTTTGGTTTCATCTTAGGTATCGGCTTGTTATTGGCTTATAGCGGCAGCATGAGTTATGAAGGTGTCTTCGCTCAAAAAGACGTTTTATTGCAGCAGACTTTGCCAGGAACTGATTGGAACTTATTAACGGTTGCTTGTATTTGTTTATTCATCGGTGCAATGGGTAAATCTGCCCAGTTCCCGTTGCATGTATGGTTGCCAGACTCCATGGAAGGCCCAACACCAATCTCTGCTTTGATTCACGCGGCAACAATGGTGACAGCAGGTATCTTTATGGTTAGCCGTATGTCACCTTTATTCGAGTTGACTGATACAGCGCTATCGTTTGTGCTGATCATTGGTTCAATCACAGCATTGTTTATGGGTTTCTTGGGTATCGTGCAAAACGATATCAAGCGTGTTGTAGCTTATTCAACACTCTCACAATTAGGTTACATGACTGTTGCCTTGGGTGTATCAGCCTACCCAGTAGCTGTATTCCACTTAATGACACACGCCTTCTTTAAAGCCCTATTGTTCTTGGGGGCGGGTAGTGTGATCATGGGTATGCACCATGATCAAGATATGCGCAATATGGGCGGTTTGTGGAAGTACATGCCAATTACTTGGTTCACATCTTTAGTCGGTTCATTGGCTTTAATCGGTACGCCATTCTTCTCAGGTTTCTATTCAAAAGATTCCATCATCGAAGCGGTTGCTGAGAGCCACATCTACGGATCTGGTTTTGCTTACTTCGCAGTGATGGCCGGTGTATTCATCACAGCGTTCTACTCATTCCGTATGTACTTCTTGGTATTCCACGGTAAAGAGCGTTTTGGTCAAGCGCATGATGACCATGGTCACGATACTCATGATGCCCATCATGCAGACGATGACCACCATGATGATCATCATGGTCTAGCTCCAGGACAAAAACCACATGAGTCTCCATGGGTAGTGACATTGCCATTGGTATTGTTAGCGATCCCATCTGTGATTATTGGTTATATCGCCATCGGTCCTATGTTGTTTGGGGACTTCTTCGGTAATGCCATTTTTGTTGACCTAGCCAAGCATCACGCCATGAAAGAATTGGCTGACGCATTCCACGGTCCAGTTGCAATGGCCGCCCACTCTTTACATAGCCCAGTTTTGTATTTAGCTTTAGGTGGTGTTGTTACTGCGGCAGTGTTCTACCTCTGGTTGCCACAGATTCCGGCGTTCTTTGCTCGCGTGCTTGCACCGATCAAAACGATTTTGGATAACAAATACTATATGGATGACTTTAACCAGGCCGTATTTGCAAAAGGTGCTCGCTTGTTGGGTGCTGGCTTGTGGAAGGGTGCAGATCAAGGTTTGATCGATGGCTTGCTTGTTAACGGCAGCACGAAAGTGGTTGCTTGGTTCTCAGGAAGCGTTCGTAAAGTTCAAACTGGTTATTTGTATCACTACGCTTTCGCGATGATTCTAGGTTTGATTGGTTTGATTACCTGGATTTTGTATACCCATTTGGGCTCCATTAAATAAAACAACAGATAGAGCGCCCCGACATGATTCTTTCTTACGCAATTTGGTTACCGATTATTTTCGGCTTGGTAATTTTGTTCACAGGTTCGGACAATAGCAAAGGCTATGTTCGAGTGATGGCATTAATTGGATCTTTAATTAGTTTTGCAATTACTTTGCCTTTGATTACCGGTTTTGATACATCTACCGCAGCTATGCAGTTTGTAGAGCAGGTGGCTTGGGTGCCTCGCTATGACATCAACTATTTCTTAGGTGTTGATGGCATCTCTATGTGGTTTGTTGTGCTGACTGCTTTAATCACAGTGATTGTAGTGATTGCTGCTTGGGAAGTGATCACTGAAAACGTGGCTCAATACATGGCTGCTTTCTTAATCCTTTCTGGATTAATGATCGGCGTGTTCTCAGCATTAGACGGCATGTTGTTCTATGTGTTCTTTGAAGCAACATTGATCCCAATGTACATCATTATTGGTGTATGGGGTGGCCCTAATCGCGTTTATGCCGCTTTTAAATTCTTCTTGTACACATTACTTGGCTCATTGTTAACCTTGATTGCTATTTTGTATCTCTACAACGTTACAGATACATTTAACATCTTGGCTTGGCACAAAGCACCTTTAGATATCGTGGAACAAGTTCTATTGTTCGGCGCCTTCTTTATGGCCTTTGCTGTCAAAGTGCCAATGTGGCCAGTACACACATGGTTGCCAGATGCCCACGTTGAAGCGCCAACAGGTGGCTCAGTTGTTTTGGCTGCCATCATGTTGAAGTTAGGTGCTTATGGTTTCTTAAGATTCTCATTACCAATTGCTCCAGATGCTAGCCAATACTTGGCACCGTTTGTGATTACTTTGTCATTAGTGGCTGTGATCTACATTGGTTTGGTGGCTTTGGTTCAGTCAGACATGAAAAAGCTAGTAGCTTATTCATCGATTGCTCACATGGGCTTTGTGACTCTAGGTTTCTTCATCTTCAATCCTTTAGGTGTTGAAGGTGCGATTGTGCAAATGATTTCTCACGGCTTTATTTCAGGCGCAATGTTCTTGAGCATCGGTGTTCTTTATGACCGCATGCATTCACGTCAAATTGCGGATTACGGTGGCGTTGTTAATAAGATGCCTAAGTTCACTGCCTTTGCGGTTTTATTCGCAATGGCGAACTGTGGTTTACCAGCGACATCAGGCTTCGTTGGTGAGTTCATGGTGATTTTGGCTGCTGTGGATTATGACTTTGTGATTGGTATCTTGGCTGCAACAGCATTAATCCTTGGCGCAGCTTATTCATTGTGGATGACCAAGCGCGTGTTTTTTGGTGAGATCCCAAACAAGCATGTGGCTGAGTTAACAGATATCAATAAACGCGAATTTTTAATGATGGGCATCTTGGCAATTTTCACAATTGGCATGGGTGTTTATCCAAAACCATTTACAGATGTTATGCACGTTTCTGTGATCGAGCTTTTAAAGCACGTTGCAGTTAGCAAGCTTTGATCCTGATTAGGGAAAGAAAAATATATGCAAGCGATTGACCTCATTGCCATGTTGCCGGAGCTAGTACTCCTAACGGTAGCTTGTTTGCTTTTATTAACGGCTTTTATGAATGAGCCACAAGCAAACGATGACGATATTTTTTATGCGCCTCGTGGCACATCGTTAGCCTATAACATCGCTCTTGCGACATTACTTGGCCTAAGTTTTGCTTTTGGTTTGCAAGTGACAGATCAACCAGTACACGCTTTTAATAATCTATTTATGGTGGATGCTTTATCAAGCGTTCTTAAATCAGTGGCTTGTTTGGCTGTGATGATTACTTTGATTTACTCTAAGCAGTACTTGATGGACCGTGGTTTATTCCGTGTTGATTTCATCGTGTTGACCTTATTGGCTTTGGTAGGTCAGTGCATCATGATTTCTGGTTCTAATTTGCTGACTTTGTATCTTGGTCTTGAGTTGTTAGCTTTACCAACGTATGCGATCGTCGCGATGCGTCGTGATTCAGCGCTGTCTGCTGAGTCTGCGATGAAGTATTTCATTCTAGGAGCATTGGCTTCTGGTTTCTTGTTATACGGTATGTCCATGCTTTATGGCGCTACTGGCAGCTTAGATCTAGATGAAATTCTTAAAGCAGTGGGTGACGCACGTATCAATCGCCTTGTTCTAGCTTTTGCCGTGGTATTCATTGTTTCTGGTTTGGCATTTAAGTTAGGCGTTGCCCCATTCCATATGTGGGTGCCTGATGTTTATCAAGGTGCTCCAACAGCGATTACATTGATGATTGCCGGCGCTCCGAAAGTAGCTGCCTTTGGCTTGTTATTCCGTCTATTGGTTGGTGGTTTATTGCCTTTGACTCAAGATTGGCAGCCAATGATCATGATCTTGGCAGTTCTATCATTAGTTATTGGTAACTTAACTGCGATTGCGCAAACCAATGTTAAGCGTATGTTGGCTTATTCAACAATTTCTCATATGGGCTTCATGATTTTAGGTATGTTGTCTATTTTTGATGAGCATGCTTATAGTGCAGCGGTGTTTTATGCAGTCACATATGTATTAACAACCTTAGGTTCATTTGGATTATTGATGTTGTTATCACGCAAGGGTTATGAGTGCGAGACTTTGGATGACCTAAAGGGTTTAAACCGTCGCAATCCATGGATGGCATTCATGGGCTTGATTTTGATGTTCTCTTTGGCGGGTATCCCTCCAACAGTAGGATTTGCTGCTAAGTTATCTATCTTGGAAACACTGGTAGATGGTGGTCATTTGTACTTAGCGATCATTGCTGTGATGACATCATTGATTGGTGCTTTCTACTACCTAAGAGTTGTGAAGTTCATGTATTTTGATGAGCCAACACAAACCGCTCCGATTGAAGGTGGAGGTATTGCTAAGGCAGTTTTCACATTGAATGGTCTTTTTGTTTTATTGTGCGGCATCTACCCAGCGACCTTGATGGCGCTTTGTTTATCAGCCATGACTAAAACTTTATTAAGCTAATTCAATAAAGATAGATAAATCATCCATGTTACCTACCGGCTTAAGTGCTGAAACTTGGTTAGTAATATTGGTCGCGCTAGTCGCGGCCAATTTAGCATTTGTTTCCAGTAAATTTCTACTCTTCAAACCATTGCCAGAGAAGCATGTGGGTTGGTGTTTATTGGAGATGTTAATTTGGTATGCCTTGGTTGGATTGTTGGCCTACATTCTAGAAAACGCTATTGGCAATGTCTTTCCTAAGCGTTGGGAATTCTTTGCTGTCACTATCTGTTTATTCTTAGTAGGGGCATTCCCAGGTTTCACGTGGCGCTTCTTGATGAAACATCGCCATGATGTACATAACTAATTAATATGTCTCAACAAGAAAAAAGCTTGGCTGATTTGCCAGCCTCAGATGCACATTTACGTGAGACTGTTAAATCGTCTACTGACGCTTATCAAGGTAAATTTCTAAAACTCAAAAAAGATATTGTGAGCTTGCCAGATGGCAAAGAAACTTATCGTGAGTATTTAATACATCCTGGAGCTGTGGCTATTCTTCCTGTCTTGGATGACGGCCGTATTTTGTTAGAGCGGCAATTTCGCTATCCAGTAGACCAAGCCATGATTGAAATCCCTGCAGGTAAATTAGAGCTTGGCGAAGACCCATTGTTATGTGCGCAAAGAGAATTACTTGAAGAGACTGGTTATACCGCCAGCTCTTGGGAGTATCTTGGGCGCATTCATCCAGTCATCTCCTATTCCACAGAGCTGATTGAGATCTACTTAGCAAAAGGCTTAACTCCAGGACAGCGTTGTTTGGATGATGGTGAGTTTTTAGACGTCTTTGCTGCAACGATTGATGAAATGCATGAGTGGATTGCTAATGGCAGCATCACGGATGTCAAAACGATCATTTCTGTGTACCACTTGGCTAGAAGGCTGCAAGCCTAATAAATATTCAGAGCAACACTTGAATTAACAAAATATGTCATCATTTAAATATCTATGAAAGTTTATAACCTCGCATGCAATTTAGATCATCATTTCGAAGGCTGGTTTGCCTCCGAAGCTGATGCTTTGGAGCAGCAAAATAACGGTTTGTTGATTTGCCCGATTTGCGAGAGTCATGAGATTCGTCGATTGCCTTCAGCCCCTCGTATTGCTAAGCATGTGGGACGTGAGTTAGATGCGCCATTGGCATCACCAGCCTCTTCTCAAGCGAACTTGCCAGCTGTTTCTAAACCTGCCACACGAGATGCGAATGACTCTGGTAATTCGATGGTTCTATCTGGTCAAGAGCAGGCGAAGTTACAAGCGCATGTTCAGGCCGCAGTGATGCAGGCTATGCGTGACATCATCAATAAAACAGAAGATGTTGGCGATAACTTTGCTGAAGAAGCTAGAAAAATTCATTATCAAGAAGCTCCTGAGCGCAGTATTCGTGGTCAAGCGACCAGCGATGAAACAGCAGAATTAAGGGAAGAGGGTATTGAGGTAGTTGCCTTGCCTCTTTTGCCAGTTCTAAAAGACACCCTGCAATAAGATCTTAATTAGCGGGCACTAATTTCTGCTTGCGACTGTAGTCTTGTACGGGGATTTCATGAGGCTTTAATCGGCGCTCACAGATGGGTTGCCCATCAAATATTTTCCAGACTGAACAATCTTTATCAACGCTTTCTGAGATGGCGTGATCTGTAGGTCCCTTGCCTGTGGCAGCTGTTGTTGCTAAGCCTGCTGCCGTGACTGGATAGGCTGCTACTAAGGCGCATCCAGTTAAATGACAAAAGATGGCCAAAATTGATAAAACCCGGAAAAGTCTAAAAAAAGCCACAAATATAAATTTTCGATATAGTTATACGACTAATAATATAAATCAAGTAGGAGACAAAATGTCAGTAACGATTGGACACCATATTAATGGCGAGGTCATTCATTTTGGCGGCAAAACAGCCCCAGTTTATGAGCCAGCTACAGGCCTCGTTAAAGCTCAGGTTGAGCTGGCCTCTGCTTCTGATGTCGATAAAGCGGTAGAGGCGGCTAAAGCAGCATTTCCAGCATGGTCAAGCACTCCGGTGACTAGAAGAGCTAAGGTGATGTTCAACTTCAAAAACATCATAGAAGCCCGTTTAGACGAGATGGCTGAGGCTATTACCCGTGAACATGGCAAAACCTTTGACGATGCCAAGGGTGAGATCCAACGTGGTCTAGAAGTTGTCGATTTTGCTTGTGGTATTCCCCAGTTGCTCAAGGGCGAATATACCGAGCAAATTGCTAAAGGTATGGATGCATGGACGATGCGTCAAGCTTTGGGCGTTTGTGCTGGTATTACCCCATTTAACTTCCCTGCCATGGTGCCGATGTGGATGTACCCAGTGGCTATTGCCTGCGGTAACACCTTTGTATTAAAGCCATCTGAAAGAGATCCATCAGCAACCTTGTTGGCAGCTAAATGGTTAGAAGAGGCTGGTTTACCAAAGGGTGTCTTTAACGTTGTTCATGGCGATAAGACTGCCGTTGATGCTTTGCTGGAGCATCCTGATGTCAAAGCGATCAGCTTTGTGGGGTCGACTCCGATTGCTTCTTATATCTATGAGACAGCAGCAAAAAATGGCAAACGCGTTCAAGCCCTAGGTGGTGCTAAAAATCACATGGTCGTAATGCCTGATGCGGACTTAGATCAATCTGTTGATGCCTTGATGGGCGCAGCTTATGGTTCTGCTGGTGAGCGCTGTATGGCGATCTCTGTAGCAGTAGCAGTTGGTGATGTCGGGGATGCCTTGATTGCCAAACTCAGCGATCGTATCAAAAAGCTAAAAATTGATAATGGTATGAAGCCCGGTGCTGAAATGGGCCCGTTGGTTACCAAGACTCACTTGGATAAAGTCACTGGCTATGTCGATGCAGGCGTTAAAGAGGGTGCTAAGTTAGTGATTGATGGCCGTGGTCTTAAAGTGCCTGGCGCAGAAAATGGCTTCTTTTTAGGTGGTTGTTTGTTTGACCAAGTCACACCAGAAATGAGCATTTACAAAGAAGAAATCTTTGGACCGGTTTTAAGTGTGATGCGTGTGCCTGATGTGGCAACAGCTATCCAACTAATTAATGACCACGAGTTTGGTAACGGAACAGCCATTTTTACAAGAGATGGCAATACAGCTAGAGAATTTGTGAGCCGTATTCAGGTAGGTATGGTTGGTGTTAATGTGCCCATTCCTGTTCCGATGGCATTCCACTCATTTGGTGGTTGGAAGCGCAGCTTATTTGGTGATCACCATGTGCACGGTCCAGAGGGTGTTCGCTTCTACACGCGTATGAAAGCGGTGACTCAGCGCTGGCCGGAAACCATTGTTCAAGGCCCTAGCTTCACGATGCCAGTCAATGGTTAAGGCTCGATCTCGCTAATTTAATGATCTAAATCAATATTCTTTGATTTAATCAAAAGACGGCTGGTAACTCATTTCGCAGGGGCTAAAATAGCCCCTGTGACTATTTCAGCCCCACCAATTAACGTTGTTGCAGAACCATTGTTTCAGCCTGAGTTGCTGAAACGTTTTGACATCAATGGCCCTAGATACACCTCGTATCCAACAGCTGACCGATTTCATGCTGAATTCAAAGAGTCTGATTACGTCGAAGCTTTAAAGCGCTGTGCCAGTGCTCATAAACCACTGTCTCTTTATTTTCATTTACCGTTCTGCCCGAATATTTGTTACTACTGTGGATGTAACAAAATCATCACTAAAGATCATGGCCGGAGTGCTAAATATATTAAATACCTGGCAAAAGAAATGGGCATGGTGACTGAAGTGATGGGTGTGGTTGGTAAGAGAATTCCTGTCACGCAACTGCACTGGGGTGGCGGAACACCGACATTCTTATCTCATGATGAAATGCGTGAGTTAATGCATCACATTAAAGAGTATTTTGACTTGCAGGATGGTGGTGAATATTCTATCGAAATTGACCCGCGTCGAGTCACTGAGTCCGATATCGCTTTGCTTGCTGAGTTAGGTTTTAATCGAATCAGCTTGGGTGTTCAAGACTTTAATCTAGAAGTACAGCAAGCAGTTCATCGTGTTCAAACCATTGAAGAAACTAAAGCCGTATTAGATTGGTCCAGAAAATATGGATTCCAGTCTGGCAGTGTTGATTTGATTTACGGTTTACCTAAGCAAACGCCAGAGACTTTTAAGCAAACAGTGGAAGCTGTCATTGCGATGGATCCTGATCGTTTATCTGTTTATAGCTACGCTCATTTGCCAACCGTCTTTAAACCTCAGAGACGTATTGCCGAAGCAGATTTGCCAGTTGCAGCAGATAAATTAGATATTCTTTCCAATACGATTGATCAGCTAAGCCAAGCAGGTTATGTTTTTATTGGTATGGACCATTTTGCTAAGCCAGATGATGAATTGGCGATTGCTCAACAAAAAGGGCATTTGCACCGCAATTTCCAAGGCTACTCCACTCAAGCTGAGTGCGATCTATTGGCTTTTGGCATCTCGTCAATTGGTAAGGTCGATGACGTCTACTCTCAAAATGTCAGAACCTTGGATGAGTACTATGGCACTCTTGATCAAGGCCATTTACCAACATTGCGTGGTCTACAGTTAAATGCAGATGACATCTTACGTCGTGAGTTGATTGGTGAACTGATGTGTCAATTTGAGTTGGATACAGCCAGCTTTGCAAAAAATCACGGGATAGATTTCAGCAATTATTTTGAACGTGAGATCATCGAACTTAAAGATCTAGAGCAGGCTGGTTTATTGCGCTGGGAAGGTAGTAAGATTGTTGTACCAACCAAAGGACGCCTATTAGTAAGGCGTGTAGCGATGACCTTTGATCGCCACCTGAGAGATATTAAGACTGAAGCTCGCTACTCCAAGGTAGTTTAAATTTCTACTTCAATTGATTTAAATCGAACAGTCACTTTCGTGCCATTTTCAAATGATTTGTTTTCAACAGTGATGCTGGCTTGGTGTTGATTCACAATTTCTTTCACAATCGCCAAACCTAATCCGCTGCCAGTTGCTTGATTACCTAAAACTCGGTAATAAGCATTAAAAATTTTCTCTTTTTCTGCGTCCGGAATCGTTGCGCCATCATTGCTGACGGATAACTCAATATATTGATTGCTTTCACTTAATGCGACATCAATTACGCCATTTTGAGTGCCATATTGTGAGGCGTTATCAATGAGGTTTTGAAGAAGTCGTTCAATCTTGCTTTGTTCACCATGAATCACATAATCACCATTACTGTGGAATGTAATGGTTTGGCCGCGTTGCTCGATAAGAGGGCTTTGTGCATGGATCACTTCTTCGCAAATAGCATCTAAGGAGAGCAGGGTCACCTTTTCTTTATCAACAGAGCCACTCATGCGACTAAATGTTAATAACTGCTCTGCTAGTCGAGTTGTTCTGCGAAGGCCTTTGAGAGCCTCTTCTAATGACTTATTTCTTTCTTGATCATTATTGGCATTAACAGCATTTTGAATGTGAATTTGCAAGGCAGCAATCGGCGTTCTAATTTCGTGAGCGGCTGCATCGATAAATCGTTGCTCACGTGTGAAGTTATCCCTGACTCGCTGTAGTAAATGATTCAGTTCATGAATCACAGGCTTTAATTCGTTAGGTGTTTGTTTCAGCTCAATAGCTTCAATTGATTGGGGTTCGCGTTTAGATAGGAGATCAGCTAAAGCTTGTAACGGTCTAAGATTGGCGAAGGCAATGGTATTGACCACTATTAATAATAGTAGGGCGCCTGCAACCAAAGGGGTAAGTATCGCCACACCAAGGTCACTCGCCATTTCTTGGCGAACAGCATTTTTTTCGGCAGCCAAAACCAATACTTGTCCGGATATAAGGGTAAATACATGCCACATTTCATCATCTAATTGATGAATGGTGAATCCCGGTTTAAAGGGACCCAAAGGTTCATTGGGTGCTGAGGCAGATTTAGCCAGTAATGTGCCGTCATTGCGCCAAACCTGGAATGCAATTCTGCTTTCGTAAGGGTGGCCAGTTTCTTCAGAGGCGCCATCAAGATCTTCTAATTCTTTGGGGAGATTGATGATGATGGGGTTGGTGATAGTCGCCTTTTCTAATTGACGGGCCACTAAAGATTCAAGAACTCGAGCAGAGGTTGCTAAACGAGCACTAAAAATTTCTTCTGATTCATGTTCGGCAACCAACTGTGACCACAAGCCCATGCCACCCAAAATAAACAGCATTGAAATCAGGATGCCGATCACCAAGCGCTGTCGAATGGAATATTGTTTCATGATCATCAGTCTAACTTGCCAATTCGATATCCAACACCCCGGATGGTTTTGATGGCTTCAGTAGAGATCTTCTTTCTAAGATTGTGAACGTGCACATCAATCGTATTACTCTCAACGCCATCACCCCAACCATAGAGAGACTCTTCTAGTTGAGAGCGACTAAATACTTGTTGAGGATTTTCTGCTAATTTTTTAATTAAAGTGAACTCTCTTCTTTGAAGGTCAAGCAATTCACCCTTCCAGGTTACAGTAAATGCAGCCAAGTCTAATACTAGTTGGCCAATTTCTAAAATATTATTGCTGCTACCACTTTGCCTTCTCTCCAAAACTCTGATGCGAGCTAAAAGCTCGTCTAGCTCAAATGGTTTGGTTAGATAATCATCAGCACCCAAATCTAAACCTAAAATGCGATCTTTGGTGGCATCTCTGGCGGACAAAATAAGAACAGGGGTGTGATTGCCTTTTTGGCGAATAACCTTCAATACTTCTGTGCCATCAACTTTAGGTAAACCCAAGTCTAGGATGGCCATGTCAAATTCAGAATTTTTAAAAGCATTGATGGCCTTTTGGCCATCGTTAACATGTTCAACCAAATGGTTAGCACGTGTTAGAGCAGAAGCTAAGCCCGAAGCAAGTAATTCATCGTCTTCCACCAATAAAATTCTCACTGCAGCTTAGCCCTTTACCCTAAGATCTTTAATCTTTGAAATGGATCAAATATCCTCAATTATTTACGCTTTTCAGCAATTTTCTCAAGAATTTGATTAATTTCTTTGCGGCGACCATCGTCAGCTACTTTGCGACCGTTACGAGCTGGTGCTGATAATGCTTTACGAAGCGCACGTTCTGCACCTGCTAAATCACCATTTCTGAATAAAAAGTCACCGTAGAAGTAGTTGGGATCAATACCGTCTGGGTTGATGGCTAAACCCTTTTTAAGAAACTCAGTGGCTTTCTTATCATCACCAAAACCGATTGGCCATCCTGGTACCTGGTAGTAGAGTGAGCCTAAGCTTGTGTATGCAGAGCCATCCAGTGCGCTTGGGTTAATTTCAAGTGCTTTTTCAAGGGTCTTCTTAGCATTCTTAACGTGTCCTAATGCGCCTAGACCACCTTTAGCACCGGCATAGCTAGATTCAATGATGCCATGCCAAATTAATGGTTCAGCGCGATTGGGGTTTTGATCAACCATCTTGTCTGCTAGCTTGATCAAAGATTCAAAACCTTTTTCATGCTGTGCTGTTGGTGACTGGTACTTTACTTTTTCCCACTCGCGTTGAAGTTGAGCAACATCTTCCTCTACGCTGGCAAAAGAAGATCCGCTAGCAACCGCTAGAAGGGTAAATAATGAAACGATGACTTTATGAATGTTTGTCATATAAAACTCCTTTTTATTTCTTCAGATATTTTTTAATAATGGGTAGTTGACCTAAGATCGCCTTGTCTGGAAGCTTAGGGAAAAGCTGGTTCATAAACACAAAGAATGATTCTTTGCCGCCCAACTTCTTCTCCCAGGCATTCGTTTGTAAAAACTTCATCAATTCTGTAGCAACATATTCAGGTGTATCTGATTCTGTTTTTAGTTCTGCATTCATTTGCATAACGGTATCAGAATTGATAGGAGTCTTGGTAGCTCTTGGCGCGAAATATCGAACTGATACAGAAGTGTCTGATAACTCTCTTCGAAGAGATTGCGAAAAACCGCGTAAACCAAATTTGCTAGAGCAGTAAGTCGCAAAACCAGGAAAACCAATATAACCAAAGATAGAGCCAATGTTAATAATCTGAGCTTTGTCTTCTTTTTGCAAAAGATCCAGTAAACATTTACTCAAGAGCATTGGGGCTAATAAGTTGGTATTTAGTAGGCCTTGGATCTCGCCAGAGCTTTGCTCATTGAAACTTTTAAATTGGCTAGTGCCGGCATTGTTAATCAGTAAATTGATGCCGCCAGTAGACTTAGCTAAAGCCTCAAGTTGCTGATGAGTGTTGACATCACCAATGTCGCCAGCAAGCACTTCGATCTTAGCGCCAGATGTTGCCAACGCTTCCTGAAGGGCGGCGAGTTTGGCTTCATTGCGTCCTAACAAAATCAAATGCTCGCATTGAGGTGCAAGCTGCTTTGCAATAGCTTGACCAATACCGCCTGTTGCACCAGTTAGAACTGCTTTGTATCGATTTTGAGACATATTTATCCGTTAAAAATATAATCTTTAGAAGGAAGGCTTCTAAAGATATCACCATATAGCTTATAGAAGCTCTTGGCACAATGAATGATAGTCGCTTGGTCATCAGGATTCTTCACCTGATCCATCAGGGATTCAAAGAACTTCACATGCTCTAAATCAAGACTGCCGTGAGAGTTGAGGTAGCTAAAAGCATTGGGTGGAAGATCTAAAGACTCTTTGATAGAGCCCGCAGCATTAGTGGCAATGGCGATGCTAGTACCTTCTAAAACATGAACCATGCCAAAGAAGCCAACAGGATTCCCACGATCGATTTGATGATAGGCATAAGCAACCATCATTTCAGTAGTGACATGAGGCGCTGAGTGTCTAACTTTTTCTGCGTCACCACCGCAAGCTGCGATGTCATTCAGAATCCATTCCTCATGACCTAGTTCTTCTTCAATATATTCGGCAATCGCTGTTCTTAACCAATTATGATGTTCTGGCAAGCGTGATCCACATGCCATGAGCAAGGGGACAGTGTGCTTCACGTGATGATAGGCTTGGGTTAAAAAAGCAAGGTATTGCTCTTTAATAATTTCACCTTTTAATGCTGACTGAATGATAGGTGCAGCAAAAAGAACCTGGCGTTCATTTTCGGTAGATGTTTGTAGTTGTGTAAAAAAACTCAATTTATTCTCCAAAATTGCTAATTAGTTAATTGCAAGTGGGCTTGTGTATAAAGATTCCAACTTGCTTTGATATTTCTTTGAGATTGCTTCTCGCTTAGGGCGACCATTAGGAGTTGCTAGACCATTCGCAGGTGTTAGTGGCTCATCAGCGATGAACCACGCCCCAATGCGCGCGTAATCAGGTAGTTCGTTGTTCACTTGTGATACAGCTAATTCCAATTGTTCCTTGCTAATGGCAGGGCTGATTGGTACAAGTAATGCTGATAAGTGAGCTTGACCATCACCCATTACAACAGCTTGGGCAATGATGTTCGTACCTAACAATAAAGACTCTGGCCATTCTGGTGAAACGTTTCTGCCAAAACTGGTGATTAAGATATTCTTTTTACGACCATCTATAAATAAATAGCCCTCGTCATCTAAGTGTCCGATATCTCCAGTCTTCAACCATTCCTCTTGAGCAATTACTTCTCCTAAATAGTGAGTAAAGCCTTGGCCCGAAATTTCAATCTC
>JBEGTH010000018.1:0-20295 GCA_041179505.1 Pseudomonadota bacterium
GCGATGCGCTCGATAGAGTTATTTGCTGGCGCTAGTGATTTTGCTGTGACCCAAGCCAAAGAAGCAGGCACGATGCCAGGAGGTTTTGCTGCTTTAGGTGGATTTATTGATCAGGCCGTTCCAGAAGCAGAACGAGAAAAAGCAGCAGAAGTCATTTTGAAAGTCTTGAATGGCGTTATTTGGGAGCTCTGGCAAGAAGCTAGGACCCAATTAAATTTAGCGCCAGCCAAGCCAGATCAAGAGAGTCAAAAGTTCATTCAGGCTGCTACATCAGCTCTATCAGATGCAAACTTTTATCCAGCTCCCTTGGTTTTTCAGCTAGATTCATTTGAAGAAGTAAAAGCAAGCGTTTTCCAGGTAACAAGATCCCCTGGTAAGAACATGGTTTATCTAGGTTGTTTACTATTGGTGCTGGGCATTTTTGCAATGTTCTATTTACCTGAGCGCAGAATTTGGGTTAGAAGCTTAGGTGAGGGCAAGAATCTTTTTGCAATGTCGACGTCACGAAAGACTCTTGATTTTGAAAAAGAGTTTACAAAGTATCAGGAAGATTTAAAAAATGGAAACTAAATACGTTAGTTCAGTTCAAGGCGGTTGGACGCTAACTTTGCGTCAAGGCATTGCGGACATTTTCAAAACTTTGCAATGGGTTGATTATTTGTTTGCGATTGCCTTGGTGATCGGTGCTGTTGTCGCCGAGATGAAGTTCTCAGCGTATATGGATGGTTACGAGCAAGCAATTTTATTTTGTTCTGTTCCTGTTTTGGCATTCTTAGGCTGGTCTTGGGCGCCGTTAAGAAACTTAATGATTGGTGCTACAGCCCTAGCGTTTTTAGCGATTTATTTCTATCAAACACCTGAAGGCGGATCTTTAGCGAGATCAGAACAAGCATTCTTTTTAAAGTACATGCTTTCTAGCCAGTCAGCTATTTTATGGATGAGCGTTTTCTTTGCTTTAAGTACTTTGTTTTACAGCTTAAGTTTTGCACTACGTTCAAATGCAATGGGGCCAGCAGCATCAAAGCTTTCATGGGCTGCGGTTTACATTGGTTTAACAGGAATGTTGGTGCGTTGGTATGAGTCTTATTTGATGGGCGCTGATATTGGCCATATTCCCATTTCAAACTTATACGAAGTATTTATCTTATTTTGTTTAATTACAGCGCTCTTCCATTTGTACTATGAAGCTCGCTACCAATCTTTGGTTCTAGGCGCATTTGTTCTTTGGATTATTCTTGCCGCTGTCGCTTTTATATTCTGGTACAGCGTCTCAAGGGATGCTCACCAGATTCAACCATTAGTTCCTGCTCTTCAAAGTTGGTGGATGAAGATTCATGTGCCAGCTAATTTTATTGGTTACGGTACTTTTGCTTTAGCTGCAATGGTAGCGATAGCTTACTTGCTAAAGTCAAAAAATATATTGGCAGATCGCTTGCCAAGTCTAGAGCTCATGGATGACGTCATGTATAAGGCCATCGCTGTTGGCTTTGCATTTTTCACAATTGCGACAATCTTGGGAGCTCTATGGGCTGCCGAAGCTTGGGGTGGTTACTGGAGTTGGGACCCTAAAGAAACTTGGGCATTGATTGTTTGGTTGAACTACGCCGCTTGGTTGCACATGCGCTTGATGAAGGGTCTAAGAGGTGTTGTAGCTGCTTGGTGGGCCTTGGTTGGTCTGCTGGTAACAACCTTTGCATTCATCGGCGTTAATATGTTCTTGTCAGGCTTGCATAGCTACGGAACACTTTAATCCTTGGCAATACACCTGCTTAATTATTAAATTAAGCAGGCAGTAATTTTTCATTAGCAAAAAGACTTTCAATGGTCTCTCGCTCACGAATCAAGTGAACTTTTGTTCCATCAACCATTACTTCTGCAGCACGCCCTCTGGTGTTGTAGTTGGAGCTCATCGTAAAGCCATAAGCACCAGCAGAAAGAATTGCTAAGTGATCGCCTGGCTCAACTTTTAGTTGGCGATCTCTACCCAGCCAATCCCCTGATTCACAAATAGGACCAACAATGTCATAAGTCATTGATGAAGCAGAACTTTGATCATTGACTGCCACAATGGCATGGTAGGCCTCGTACATCGCTGGACGCATGAGATCATTCATGGCTGCATCAACGATACAAAAATTCTTGGTTTCACCTGGTTTGAGATATTCAATAGTGGTGAGTAGTAAGCCTGCATTACCAACCAATGATCGGCCTGGCTCAAATAAAACTTCTAGATGGCCAAAACCCTTGTCTTCAATATGATTTAAAAGTGTATTGGCAAAGTCGGTGATGGCTGGTGGTGTTTCATTGGTATAGCTAATACCTAAACCGCCACCAATATCAAGATGATGAATCTTAATGCCCGCCGTACCTAAAGCTTTAATCAAATCTAAAACGCGATCTAAAGCATCTAAGTAAGGACTGATTTCTGTAATCTGTGAACCGATGTGACAGTCAATGCCAACAATTTCACAGAAAGGCATTTGGGCTGCTGCTTGATAAGTGGCAATCACATCATCATAAGCAATACCAAATTTATTACCTTTTAAGCCTGTTGAAATATAAGGGTGTGTTTTTGGATCAACGTCAGGATTAACTCGTAAAGAAATCTTGGCTTTAAGACCTAAGCTACCCGCCACTTCATTGAGTCGTGTGAGCTCAGGAATGGATTCTAAGTTGAAGCATTTCACGCCAGCCTTGAGTGCTGCAATCATCTCCGATTTGCTTTTACCAACGCCTGAAAAAACCACTTTATCTGCTGAGCCTCCAGCCGCTAACACGCGGGCTAATTCACCAGCACTAACAATATCGAAACCTGCACCTAATTTAGCAAAAACATTCAAGATGGCTAAATTGCTATTTGCCTTCATCGCGTAGTGAACGCGAGCGCGTCTAATGCCATTAGATCGAACGCAGGCTGCCTCATAGGCATTAAAAGCATCAGTAAGAGCTTTTTTGCTGTACACGTATGTGGGCGTGCCAAATTGCTTGGCAATGTCGGATAACGCTACATCTTCGGCATGCCAAAGCTTGTTTTTAAGTGCAATACCATTGAGGTGAGGGATGAGACTCATTTAACTTCTTTCGCAGGAGGCCATTGTTTTTCCATTGGCTCAGCCTTTTCTGGAGGATTAGGTATATTGGGGACATTGGGGTGGGTGAGTGGGCCACGTATCCCGCATCCCAAAAGGGATATTGCCGCACAAAGAATCCAAGTCCTAGATACAATAAAACGCATATAAATATAAGTTTAAAAGTGATCGCTGACTATAGCATGGCCAATACCGAAAATATGAACAAAAATTTAATTGAAATTGAAACCTTATCTGAGTCAAGTTTTTATGCGGTTGCAGAAAAGACCCTCAAAGCAATTGAAATGTCTTTAGAAGAAGCATTCCAGCAGACGGATTTAGACCTTGATATTGCGCGCCAGGGAGGGAATGTTGTCAATATTCAGTTTGAAGATCGCAGCGTGATTGTGGTTAATACTCAGGCCCCACTTCAGGAGATCTGGGTGGCGGCTAAAGAAGGTGGATTTCACTACCGCTGGGCAGGAACTCTAGTAAAGCCTTTGTGGTTGGATACAAAAACGGGTGCTGAATTATTTGCTGAGTTGAGTCGTTTAGCTAGTCAGCAGGCCAAAGCCAATCTTCAGGTTGTGTATCGCCCTTGATTGCCTTTGGCAATAACAAGTTTATTCAAGAATAGTGGTTCTACCAAAAAATGGTAAGAATTCTGGAATAACCCAGTCGCCATCTTGCTGTGAAACACCAGGAGGAGCTGTTCTTGGACTTTCAGGCATTCCACTTAAGGCTGTTTTCATATAGCGAGTCCACATAGGTAGTGCTAAGCCACCACCGGTCTCTCGATCACCCAAACTCTTTGGTTTATCAAAGCCAATCCATGCTACAGCGACAATATTGGGATGGTAGCCTGCAAACCATGCATCCATAGATTCATTGGTTGTACCTGTTTTACCTGCAATATCACTTCGTCCTAAAGCTGGTCTTGCTGATGCCGCTGTTCCAGTTTTTGTCACTTCTTGTAAAAGACTATCCATCACAAAAGCTGTTCGGGAATCTAAAACTTTAAGTTGACTGTCGCCAGACTTTTGTGGAGTTGCTTCGAAAAGAACATTCCCCTTTGCATCGAGCACTTTACTAATCAAGTAAGGCTCAACACGGTAGCCACCATTTGCAAACACACCATAGCCGGTTGCTAATTGCAAAGGTGTTACAGAGCCCGCACCTAATGCCATAGTTAAGTAAGGCGGATGCTTTTCAGATTCAAAGCCAAAGCGCTGAATATAGTCCTGAGCATAGCGTGCGCCAATTTTGCGAATTACACGAACTGAGACTAGGTTTTTTGATTTTGCTAAAGCGGTACGAAGGCGCATATGACCTTCAAACTTACCATCATAGTTTTTGGGTTCCCACATTTGGCCGCCAGTTTCTAGGCCGCTAATAGATAGGGGGGCGTCATTAACGATTGTATTGGGCATGATGCCTTTTTCAATGGCAGCTGCATAAACAAATGGTTTGAATGAGGAGCCCGGCTGACGTTGAGCTTGGGATACGTGATTAAACTTATTTCTATTATGGTCAAAGCCACCAACTAAAGCGCGAATGCCGCCATCATGGGTATCTAAGGCCACAAATGCTGCTTCGACTTGCGGCATTTGTGCAAGCACCCAGCGACCATCTGAAGGAAGCACTCGAATAATTGCCCCTGGCTTGATTTGTTGTTTAGGTTGAGCTTTTTCTGATAGAGCCACGCTGCCTAGTTTGAGATCGTCACCTTTGATGCTGATCGTGTCACCTGTTGCGATAACAACTTTAATGTCTTTCGAACTCACTTCTGTGACAACGCCTGCTAATAAATCATCGCTACTTGGGTGATCACTCAAAGCATCATCGATAGCGCGTTGTCTGTCTACCGAACCATCAGGAAGATTGATGTAGCCTTCTGGACCACGGTACTTATGACGTAATTCGTAATCCATAATGCCTTTACGAACTGCAGAGTAAGCAGCGTCTTGTTCAGCTTTGCGAATGGTTGTAATGACAGTAATGCCTTGTGTATAGATGCTGTCGCCATATTCGCTAATTAATAATTGACGAACCATTTCTGAGGCATAGTCAGCTTTTGTCAAAAATTCTTTGCCAACACCTCGAACATGAAGCGTTTCATGCATGGCGGATTCATATTGACTTTGCGTGATCATTTTTAAATCACGCATTCTTTGCAAAATGTATTCTTGCCTAATTTTTGCGCGGCGGTAATTCACAACGGGGTTATATGCTGATGGTGCCTTAGGGAGGCCCGCAAGCATTGCAGATTCAGCAATCGATATTTCACGAATATCTTTACCAAAATAAATTTGAGCGGCACTAGCAAATCCATAAGCTCTTTGACCAAGATAAATTTGGTTCATGTAGAGCTCAAGGATTTTCTCTTTAGGCAGGTTTGCTTCAATTTTCCAAGCAAGCAGTACCTCATAAATCTTTCTGCTAAATGATTTTTCATTCGTTAAGAAAAAGTTTCTTGCCACTTGCATCGTGATTGTTGATGCGCCTTGTGATAGTCTGCCCCGCAGGTTAGCAAGAGTTGCTCTGAGCACTCCCCAATAATCAACGCCACCATGCTCATAAAAGCGCTCGTCTTCAATGGCTACTACCGCATTTTTTAAATAGGCGGGCATTTCTTGGATTGACATGACACTTCGACGCTCTTCACCAAACTCGCCAATTAATGCATTGTCTGCCGTATAGATCCTTAGTGGGACCTTGGGCTTGTAATCTGTGATGGTATCTAAATCAGGTAGGTTGGGTTTAGCAATGATCAGCGCATAGGCAATTACCAACCCTATCAAAATAAGACCTGCACTACCAAGAAAAATTCCCCATCGAATCATGTGCTGACGCCAGTCTCGTTGAGAATTTCTAGGTTGTCTTCCGCCGCCAAGACGTGATGGTGGGCGAACAGGGGTGCGTGATGAGCTCATGATGTGATTATAGAGATAGCCTAGCAGTTAGGCTTAAAAATAATGTCAGATGTTTCAGACATAAAAATCTGAAATTGCATACAAAAAACAGGATAGATCTGATTCTTTTTCCAACCTATTTTTTTCAAAATAATGGGATGTTTAAAAGATCCCTTACTTCCGAAGCATTTGATGCAGTTTCTGTTGAGCAAAAAAACATCAATTTAACTACTCAACATAGCGTGTCTCTTATCAATAAGTTCTTGAGTATTTACTCAGTGCCAGCCAATCTGGCTCTCAGTGTTGGAGTTATTTTTATGTTGTTTTATTTAATTTCTGAACAAGCAGATCAAGCTGAATTACTTGCCAAAAATGACAGAGTTCACTTAAACGAAATTCAGGCATTAAAAACACAGTTGCTGAGTCAGCCAGTTCGTGCCGAATTACAGAATGAGGTTTTACCTAAACCCCTGCTTTCTATTATCTATTTGGGGCATATTCAATTAAATCATCTATCTAAGGCGCTAGTTGAGCTGGATGGAGAGCAAATGCTTGTAATGCCTGGCCAGATTTTGAAATTAGATTGGCAGATTAAAGAACTTAATGAGCAATATTTATTGCTTGAATCAAAAGATGGCCGTGTTATGAAAACTTTTAGAGAAGGGCCTAAAGCATGATTGGTAGAAGAGATGCGTGTAAATATTTTTTATCGGGCGTCATACTTTTGTGTGCCTCTAAAACTACTATTGCATTTGCCAACGAAAAATTGAGGCAAGAGCCTTTGAGTATGAGTTTTACGTCAATAGATATTCGACAGTTATTACAGATGCTGGCAGACACCAAAGGTATTAATTTGATGTTGAGCGAAAAAGTTTCTGGGCAAGTCAGCATCCATATGAAAAAAGCTTCATGGCAAGCTGTATTTGACTCTATTTTAGCTAGCCGATCTTTAGGGCATAAATATGATGCAGATGTTCTTTGGGTGGCGCCTCACGAAGAAATTATGGCCTTTGAAAAAAGACAGTTGGAGAGAGCTCAACAGCTGAATCAGGTCAATCAAGTTCAAACAGAATTAAGGCAGGTCATGATTGAGGCTCGAATTATTGAAGCGGAAAGGCGCTTTGCAAAGAACTTGGGGGCGAAGTTAGCTTATCAATCAAAATCAGGTCAGGTGTCAGGAGGAAACGCATTAGCTGCTAGTGGTTTGCATGGCTTTGAACCAGGTGTTGCCGCAATTAGTTTGTTGGGCAAGCACGCTGGGCAGGCATTACAAATTGAGTTATCTGCATTGGAGGCTAATGGTCAGGGAAATATTATTTCTAACCCACGGGTGTTGGCTGCAGATAACACCCAAGCCTTAATTGAGCAGGGTACAGAATTGCCCTATCAGTCTTCAGCAGGTCAGGGCGCCACAAAAGTCCAATTTAGAAAAGCTAACTTGCGTTTAGAGGTTCGCCCGCGGATTCAGAAAAATGAAATGATTGTTTTAGATGTCGATATTAATAAAGATAGTGTTGGCCTCAAAACAGAGCAAGGTTTCGCGATTGATACCAAGCACGTGAAGACTCAAGTTTTGGTTGAAAGTGGAGGCACAGTTATTCTGGGGGGGATTTTTCAGGATATGGAGCGAAAAGATAAGGCTAAGACACCATTTTTTAGTGAAATTCCATTGCTAGGTGCTTTATTCCGCCAAGAGTCAAAAACGGTTGATAAAACAGAGCTATTAATTTTTTTAACGCCAACATTGGTTTCTAAGCAAAAGGCTCAGTAGAATCTCACTTGTGAATACGATTGCTGACAATATCTTCTTAGTAGGCCTAATGGGCGCGGGTAAAACTACCGTAGGTCGCCTCTTGGCTAAGAGATTGGGGCGCCGTTTTATTGATACTGATCATGAAATAGAGGCGCGTTGCGGCGTTAAGATCCCTACTATCTTTGAGATGGAGGGAGAGTCTGGTTTTAGAAAGCGTGAAGCGCAGGTTATTGATGAGCTAACCCAAGAAAAAAACTTGGTGTTGGCTACTGGTGGTGGAGCAGTTTTATCCCCAGAGAATCGTGCGAACTTGCACGAGCGCGGCGTTGTCTTTTATCTAAGAGCTAATCCACATGAGCTTTGGTTGCGCACAAGAAATGATAAGGGTCGTCCTTTATTAAATAATGGTGATGCCAGGGCAACTCTAGAAAAGCTTTATGAAGTTCGAGACCCTTTATACCGTGAAGCTGCACACCATACAGTTGACACAGGAAAGCCCAGTGTTTCGCAGCTGGTTAATACATTAATGATGCAATTTGAATTGTCAAAATGAAAACACTTGAACTTGATCTTGGTGAGCGTAGCTATCCAATCCATATTGGAGCTCAATTAATTGATCAGCCCGAGCTTTACAAAAAGCATTTAAAAGGAACTTTTACAGCGGTTGTCACCAACGAGACTATTGCGCCTCTTTATGCTGATCGTGTTGTTAAAACTCTTGAGAGTCTTGGTCAAAAAGTTAGATTGGTTGTTCTGCCTGATGGCGAAGTCTATAAGACTTGGGAAACCTTGCAGAAAATATTTGATGCTTTATTAGAGAGTGGCGCTGATCGTAAAAGTACATTAGTTGCTCTTGGTGGTGGCGTTATTGGCGACATGACAGGATTTGCAGCTGCCTGTTACATGAGAGGTATTCGGTTTATACAAGTGCCAACCACTTTGCTATCGCAAGTTGATTCATCAGTTGGCGGGAAAACAGGGATTAATCATCCTTTAGGAAAAAATATGGTGGGGGCTTTTTATCAGCCTCAAGCAGTTATCGCCGATTTAGATACTCTAAAGACATTGCCGCCTAAAGAGTTAGCCGCTGGTTTGGCTGAGGTAATTAAGCATGGCGCTATTGCTGACAGCGACTTCTTCTCTTGGATTGAAAAAAATATTGATGCTTTAAATGCATGCGACCCAAAAGCAATGGAGCATGCGGTTCAACGTTCTTGTGAAATTAAATCTCAAGTAGTTGCCCAGGATGAAAAAGAAGGTGGCGTAAGAGCGATCCTCAATTTTGGCCACACATTTGGCCATGCTATTGAAGCAGGAATGGGCTATGGAGAGTGGTTACATGGTGAGGCTGTTGGTTGTGGCATGGTGATGGCGTCTGATTTATCTGCTCGTCTAGGTCACTTGTCTGAACCTGAATTACAAAGAATTAAAACTCTGATTGCTGCATTGAAGTTGCCAACAGTCCCTCCAGAGTTTGGAGTGACTCGTTATCTGGATTTAATGAGTGTTGATAAAAAAGCCGAAGGTGGTGAAATCCGCTACATCTTGTTAGATGGTATTGGGCGCTCAATTATCAAACCCGTTGAAGAGAATCTGGTGACTCAGACGCTTCATGCAACAGGAGCCGCCTCAATTCGATGAGCTTGGCTTGCTACGCAGTTCAGTCAAACACAACTCTTGGTCGGGTTCATTCCGAGCCAATTGAACCAACACAATCAGGGCGTAATCCATTTCAAAGGGATCGCGATCGAATTATTCACTCCACCGCTTTTCGAAGGCTTGAATATAAAACTCAAGTTTTTCTAAATCATGAGGGCGATCATTTTAGAAATCGACTAACCCACAGTCTTGAGGTTGCTCAAATTGGCCGGGCTGTTGCGAGACGACTTCAGCTCAATGAAGATTTAGTGGAAGCGATCTCTTTGGCCCATGACTTGGGCCATACGCCTTTTGGGCATGCTGGCCAAGATGCTTTGAACGAGTGCATGAAAGAGCACGGTGGGTTTGAGCACAATTTACAAAGTCTTTGGGTGGTTGATTTTTTAGAAGAACGTTACGCAAAATGGGATGGATTAAATCTGTCTTATGAAACCCGTGAGGGTATTTTGAAGCACTGCTCTGCAAAGAATGCGCAAATACTAGGCTTACTGGGTCAGCGATTTATCAATGGCCTACAGCCAAGCTTGGAGGCGCAGTTAGCAAATCTTGCTGACGAGATTGCGTACAACAATCATGATATTGATGATGGCATTCGTTCTGGGCTGCTCACTATTGAGCAAATGGATGAAGTTGCTTTGTGGCGTGATCAAAAAGATATTGTTCAAAAAAGTTTCCCTGGGTTAAGTGGTCGTCGAATGGTTTATGAGGTTGTTAGACACATTATTCATGCACTTGTTGATGACTTGGTGAAGGAAACGCAAAAGCGTATTAAGGTTGCTAATCCATTGTCTGTGGATGATGTTCGAAAAGAAAAGAGCTTAGTTGCCTTTTCGGAGTTAATGCGAGAGCAGGCGACCGAGATGAAAAGATTTTTATTTAAAAACTTGTACCGTCACCCTCAAGTCAACGAAATGACAAAAAATGCCAGCGAGATAATCCTTGCCCTATTTAGACATTTCGAGACGCACCCTCAAGATATACCTTCTGATTTTCGGCCCAAGGATGAGATATATCGAAGAGTCGCACATTACATTGCGGGCATGACGGATCGTTACGCCAATAAAGAATTCCAGAAACTGATTATCAAGTAAATATGGCAAGGCTACCGCGAGTTATTTTGGCTGGCTATCCTCTTCACATCATGGTGAGGGGTAATAACTCACAAGAAATTTTTCTCTCCGATGACGAGAGACGCTCTTATTTAGAATGGTTGCGAGATGCGGCTAGAGAATATGAGTTGGCTATTCATGCCTATGTTCTGATGCCAAGCCATGTACACATACTGGCCACGCCCAAAACAAACTTGAGTGCAACAAGAACCATGCAGTCAGTTGGGCGCCGCTACGCACAAATGTTTAATCAAAAACATAAAAGAACTGGTACCGTTTGGGAGGGCCGATTTAAGTCAGCCTTGATCGATCCGGAGATGTATTTACTGTTATGCCAAAAATATATTGAGCAAAATCCAGTACGATCCGGCTTGGTGCAAAACCCTGATGATTGGCCTTGGTCAACTTATCGTCATCATGTGGGTGCGGAGGTTGTTCCATGGATTTCTGATCACTCTAAGTATTGGGGCTTGGGAAATACGCCATTTGAACGCCAGTTAGCCTGGCAAAAGGCTGTGTCCGAGCAAATAACTATCGGTGATGCAAAAAAAGTGAGTAACCACTTAAATTACGGCTGGCCCCTAGCATCAGCTGAACTGCTAGATAAAATAGCCCCTAAAACAACTCGCCCCTTGAGGCCCAGAAAGGCTGGCAGGCCTAAAAAGGTTGATCCAAGCTGAGGCAAGTTATTTGATTTGCACCAAAATGAGTCGCTGGAGCTCCCCCAATAATTCAACTATGTCCCTAATTAATGTTTTCGGGTTTGACAATATAAAATAATTGGTGACAGACACCAATTATTTTATATTGCAAGTACAGGGGTAATCCCCTATAGTTCTTTAAAACCCCGCTGTTGGGGTGGATTTGTCTTTAAAAAGACAAGCGATTACTTACCAAGGAATGATTCCGTGACTACTACGACTTCGTTGCGCCCAGAAGCGCAAGGTCTTTATGACCCAGTAAATGAACACGACGCCTGTGGCGTGGGTTTTGTTGCCCATATCAAAGGTAAAAAAAGCCATGACATAGTGACCCAAGGCTTAAAGATTCTTGAAAACATTGATCACCGTGGCGCTGTTGGTGCAGATCCACTCATGGGTGACGGTGCTGGTATTTTGATTCAGGTGCCAGATCAGTTCTATCGTGAAGAAATGGCCAAGCAAGGTGTGACATTGCCACCTTTCGGTGAATACGGCGTTGGTATGGTTTTCATGCCAAAGGAAAGAGCATCAAGATTAGCTTGCGAACAAGAACTTGAAAGAACGGTTCGCAATGAAGGCCAAGTAGTTTTAGGTTGGAGAGATGTGCCTGTTGATATGAACATGCCAATGTCTCCTACTGTACGTAAGACAGAGCCAGTTATTCGTCAGATTTTCATTGGTCGCGGCCGTGACATCATGACAACAGACGCGCTAGAGCGTAAGTTGTACGTGATTCGTAAAACTGGTAGTCACGCAATCCAAGCATTGCAATTACAGCATGGCAAAGAGTACTTTGTGACATCGATGTCAGCAAGAACAGTTGTTTACAAAGGTTTGTTATTAGCTAACCAGGTTGGCGCTTATTACGAAGATTTAAAAGACACAAGAGTTGTTTCTGCACTTGCATTGGTGCATCAACGCTTCTCAACCAACACATTCCCAGCGTGGGAGTTGGCTCACCCGTACCGCATGATTGCCCACAACGGTGAAATCAATACCGTGAAGGGTAACGTTAACTGGATTAATGCACGTACAGGTGCCATTAGTTCTCCAGTCTTGGGTGATGATCTACAAAAATTATGGCCTTTAATTTATCCAGGCCAATCTGACACAGCTAGCTTTGATAACTGTTTAGAGTTGTTAGTAATGGCTGGTTATCCGATGGCGCATGCCATGATGATGATGATTCCTGAAGCTTGGGAACAGCACACACTCATGGATGATAATCGTCGTGCGTTCTATGAATACCATGCAGCCATGATGGAGCCATGGGATGGTCCAGCAGCGATTGCATTTACAGATGGTCGTCAGATTGGAGCAACACTTGACCGAAATGGTCTGCGCCCAGCACGCTACTACGTCACAGATGATGACTTGGTCATCATGGCTTCTGAGGCAGGTGTATTAACTTTCCCAGAAAACAAAATTGTTAAAAAGTGGCGCTTGCAACCAGGCAAGATGTTCCTAATCGATATGGAACAAGGCCGCATCATTGATGACGTTGAATTAAAAGATGCTTTAGCAAAAGCGAAACCATACAAGAGCTGGATTGATGCAGTTCGTATCAAGTTGGATGAAATTGAAGCGACTAAAGATGACATCAAGGTTGATGCTGAAAATATTCGTCCTGCAGCTAATCTTTTAGATCGTCAGCAGGCATTTGGCTATACACAAGAAGATTTGAAATTCTTGATGGCGCCAATGGCTTCATCAGGTGAAGAAGCTATTGGTTCAATGGGTAACGATAGCCCATTGGCAGTTTTATCAAATAAAAATAAAACGCTTTATAACTACTTCAAGCAGTTATTTGCTCAGGTAACCAATCCGCCGATCGACCCTATCCGTGAAAACATGGTGATGTCATTGGTGTCGTTCGTTGGTCCTAAGCCAAATCTTTTAGACACCAACAACATCAATCCTCCAATGCGCTTGGAAGTATCTCAGCCGATTTTGGATTTTGATGACATTGCAAAGATTCGTCACATTGAGCACTACACAGGCGGCAAATTCCGTTCATATGAATTGGATATTTGTTACGAATCAGCATGGGGCAAGGATGGAGTTGAAGCACGTTTAGCATCCTTGTGCGCAGAGGCAGTTGACGCTGTTAATTCCGGCTATAACATTTTGATCATCAGTGACCGCCAGGTTGCTGCAGATCATGTGGCTATTCCAGCTTTATTGGCTACATCTGCTATTCATCAGCACTTAGTTGAAAAAGGTCTTCGTACAAGCACTGGTTTAGTAGTTGAAACAGGTAGTGCACGCGAGACTCATCACTTTGCATTGTTAGCAGGATATGGTGCTGAAGCAGTTCACCCGTACTTGGCTATGGAAACTTTAGTTGATATGGCTAAAGGATTAAAAGGTGATTTGTCAGCAGAGAAAGTAGTTAAAAACTTTACGAAAGCCGTTGGTAAGGGCTTGCAAAAAGTTATGTCTAAGATGGGCATCTCTACTTACATGTCATACACAGGCGCACAAATTTTTGAAGCGATTGGCTTAAACAAAGAGTTAATTGACAAGTACTTCAAAGGAACAGCCTCTAACGTTGGCGGCATTGGTATTTTTGAAGTTGCTGAAGAAGCATTAAAAATGCACAGCTTGGCATTTGGTAATGATCCAACTCTAACTAATATGTTGGATGCTGGTGGTGAGTATGCCTTCCGTATACGTGGTGAAGATCACATGTGGACTCCAGACTCAATCGCTAAATTGCAGCATTCAACTCGTCAAGGTCCAGAAAAAGGCGGTTATCAAACTTATAAAGAGTACGCCAACATCATTAATGACCAAACAAAGCGTCATATGACATTGCGTGGCTTGTTTGAATTTAAGCTTGACCCAAGCAAAGCAATTCCATTGGATGAAGTTGAGTCAGCCAAAGAGATTGTTAAGCGTTTTGCTACTGGTGCCATGTCTTTAGGTTCAATTTCAACTGAAGCGCATGCAACTCTAGCCATTGCGATGAATCGTATCGGTGGCAAATCAAATACAGGTGAGGGTGGTGAAGATAACAAGCGTTATCGCAATGAACTCAAAGGTATTCCTATTAAGAAGGGCGAGACTCTTGCAAGCATCATTGGCGAAGATATTATTCAAGCTGATATTCCTTTGGATGCAGGTGATTCACTTCGCTCAAAGATTAAACAAGTTGCTTCAGGTCGTTTTGGTGTAACTGCCGAGTATTTAACTTCTGCAGATCAAATTCAGATCAAGATGGCTCAGGGCGCTAAGCCTGGAGAAGGTGGACAACTTCCTGGTAGCAAAGTTTCTGATTACATCGGTAAGTTACGTTATTCAGTTCCAGGTGTTGGTTTGATTTCTCCTCCTCCGCACCACGACATTTATTCGATTGAAGATTTGGCGCAGTTAATTCACGATTTGAAGAATGTGAATAGCAAAGCTGACATCTCTGTGAAATTGGTTTCTGAGGTGGGTGTTGGTACGGTTGCTGCTGGTGTTGCAAAAGCCAAGGCTGATCACGTTGTGATTGCTGGTCATGATGGTGGTACTGGTGCATCACCATTGTCATCTATCAAGCATGCTGGTAGCCCATGGGAATTAGGCCTCGCTGAAACTCAGCAGACATTAGTATTGAATGGATTACGTAGCCGTATTCGTGTTCAGGCTGATGGTCAAATGAAAACTGGTCGCGACGTAGTGATTGGTGCTTTATTGGGTGCTGATGAATTTGGTTTTGCAACAGCACCGTTAGTTGTTGAAGGTTGCATCATGATGCGTAAGTGTCACTTGAATACTTGCCCAGTCGGTGTTGCAACACAAGATCCAGAATTGCGTAAGAAATTCTCAGGAAAGCCAGAGCACGTTGTGAACTTCTTCTTCTTTATTGCTGAAGAAGCTCGCGAAATTATGGCGCAATTAGGTATTCGTAAATTTGACGATTTAATTGGTCATACTGAGTTTTTGGATACGAAGAAGAGTGTTGAGCATTGGAAAGCACGTGGCTTAGATTTCACGAAGATTTTCCAAGCACCAAATGTTGAAGCAAGCGTGCCACGTTTCCAAGTGGAAACTCAGGATCACGGTTTATCAACAGCACTTGACCATACATTGATTGATAAATCAAAAGCGGCTTTAGAAAAAGGCGAGCGCGTTTCTTTCATCCAGCCGATTAGGAACGTTAATCGTACTGCTGGCGCAATGTTGTCAGGAGAGGTTGCTAAACGTTACGGTCATGAAGGTTTGCCTGATGACACGATTCATATTCAACTAAATGGAACTGCTGGTCAAAGTTTTGCAGCATTCTTGGCTCATGGCGTCACTATGGACTTGGTGGGTGATGGCAATGACTATGTTGGTAAGGGTTTGTCAGGTGGTCGAGTGATTGTTCGCGCCCCACATGAATTCCGTGGTGATACATCACAGAACATTATTGTTGGTAACACTGTGCTTTATGGTGCTATTGCTGGCGAAGCATTCTTCAATGGTGTTGCTGGTGAGCGTTTTGCTGTTCGTAACTCAGGTGCTATTGCTGTTGTTGAAGGCACTGGTGACCATGGTTGCGAATACATGACAGGTGGTACGGTAGTTGCTCTCGGTCTAACTGGCCGTAACTTTGCTGCGGGTATGAGTGGTGGCGTTGCTTATGTTTATGACGAAGATGGCTTATTTGCTAAACGTTGTAATACAAGTATGGCAACACTTGAGCCAGTATTAACAAGCGCTGAGCAAGAAGCGAAATTGCCAAAATCAGAGTGGCATGCTCCAGTGAATGTTAAAGAAGGTGGCGAGCGTTTAACTGATGAGGTGATCTTAAAAGGTCTTATTGAAAGACACTTCAAACATACAGGTTCAGAGCGTGCTAAAGCAATTTTGGCTGACTGGGAAAAGTCACGTGCACGTTTTGTCAAAGTATTCCCAACTGAATATAAGCGAGCTTTGGGTGAGCTTTGGGAGAAATCTCAAGGCAGCAAACAAGCAGCTTCTGTTTAAGTTAGATCAGTAAAGAGACAAAGGACTAAAGGAATAAAGATGGGTAAAGTCACTGGATTCATGGAATACGAGCGCCTCAGCGAGCATTATGAGGAACCAAAGAAACGTGTAAAGCACTACAAAGAATTTGTTTTGGCTTTGACAGATGATGAGGCAAAAACTCAGGGTGCACGTTGTATGGACTGCGGTATTCCATTCTGCAACAATGGTTGTCCTGTTAATAACATCATTCCAGACTTTAATGATTTGGTTTATCAGCAAGACTGGAAGCAAGCTATTGATGTGTTGCATTCAACCAATAACTTCCCTGAGTTCACGGGTCGTATTTGCCCTGCACCTTGTGAGGCTGCCTGTACATTGGGCATTCATGAAGCGCCAGTAGGTATTAAGTCTATTGAACATGCGATTATTGATAAAGCATGGGCTAATGATTGGGTAAAACCACAAGTTGCAAAGCAAAAGACTGGTAAAAAAGTAGCTATTGTTGGTTCAGGTCCTGCTGGTATGGCGGCAGCCCAACAATTGGCGCGTGCTGGTCATGACGTTACTCTTTATGAAAAGAATGATCGTGTTGGTGGTTTGCTTCGCTACGGTATTCCTGACTTCAAAATGGAGAAAGGTTTAATTGATCGTCGCGTTGAGCAAATGAAAGCTGAAGGCGTTAAATTTGAAACAGGTACTTTTGTTGGTAAAGATACGCCTGGTAAAGAAGTTAAAAATTACTCGAAGAAGGTTGTATCTCCAGAGCAATTACAAAAAGACTTTGATGCGGTTGTTATTACTGGCGGTGCAGAGCAACCACGCGACTTACCAGTTCCTGGTCGTGAGTTATCTGGTATTCATTACGCATTAGAGTTTTTGATTCCTCAAAATAAAGAAGTTGCCGGCGACAACAAAAATGAAATTCATGCGCAAGGCAAGCATGTGATTGTTATTGGTGGTGGCGATACAGGTTCAGACTGTGTGGGCACTTCAAATCGTCATGGTGCCTCATCAGTTTCTCAGTTTGAGTTATTGCCTCAGCCGCCAGCAGAAGAAAACAAACCATTGGTTTGGCCGTATTGGCCAACGAAGTTGCGCACATCCTCATCACACGATGAAGGTTGTGACCGTGACTGGTCAGTGGCAACTAAACGTTTTGAAGGTAAAAACGGTAAGGTTGAGAAGTTGATTGGTGTTCGTCTTGAATGGAAAGACGGCAAGATGCAAGAAATCGCTGGCAGTGAATTTGAAATGAAGGCGGATTTGGTTTTCTTGGCAATGGGCTTTGTATCTCCTGTTCAACAAGTATTGGATGCATTTGGTGTTGAAAAAGATGCTCGCGGTAACGCAAAGGCAAGTACCGAGGGTGATAAAGCATATTACACCAACGTTTCGAAAGTATTTGCTGCAGGTGATATGCGCCGCGGTCAGTCCCTTGTAGTTTGGGCAATTCGTGAAGGTCGTCAATGTGCTCGTGCAGTCGATGAGTTCTTGATGGGCAGCAGTGTATTGCCACGTTAATTCGAAGCACAGCTCTGAAGTTGATACACTGCCACTATGACCCAATCGGAAAGCATAGTGGCAGATTCAAATAGAAACGTGGATACACTCAATTCAATCGTATCTCTCAAGGGCGTAGATTTCTCCTATGCGCCCGGAGAAAGAACGATTCTTTCTGGTTTGAATATGGAATTCCCACGCGGCAAGGTGATTGCTGTGATGGGTGGTTCAGGCTGTGGCAAAACAACTGTTTTGCGTTTAATTGGCGGTCAAGTCAGCGCTCAAAAAGGACAGGTTCTTTTTGAGGGTCAGGATGTTGGCGTCATGAATACCTCACAATTAATGAGCGCGCGTCGACGCATGGGTATGTTATTTCAGTTTGGTGCCTTGTTTACAGATATGAGCGTTTTTGAAAATGTTGCATTCCCATTAAGAGAACACACCAAAGTTAGCGAAGAAACTTTGCGAGATTTGGTTTTAATGAAGTTAAACGCTGTTGGTCTGCGTGGTGCTAGAGATTTGATGCCATCACAAATTTCTGGAGGCATGGCCAGACGTGTAGCGCTAGCGAGAGCTATTGCTTTAGATCCGCCTTTGATTATGTATGACGAGCCGTTTGCTGGCTTAGATCCAATTTCTTTAGGAATCACAGCTCGCTTGATTAAGAATATGAATCAAGCTTTGGGGGCTACCAGCATTTTGGTGACGCACGATATTCCAGAGACATTCGAAATCGCCGATTATGTTTATTTCATTGCAAATGGAAAAATTGCAGCAGAAGGAACGCCCGATGATTTGAAGGCTTCTTCAGATCCATTTGTAAAACAGTTTGTTTCTGCTGAGCCAGATGGCCCTGTGCCATTTCACTATCCCGGTAAAACCTTGGCTGAAGATTTTGGAGCGAGCGTATGAATATCGTTCTAAATACATTAGCTGGTCTTGGCGCATTTGTTAGGGAAAATCTCAATGGATTAGGTTATGCGACACGTATGTTCTTGACGATCATGCGTCGCTCATCATTTTTATTAAAACGTCCTCGCTTAGTAACTGATCAAGTTCACTTTGTTGGTAATTATTCTTTTGTCATTATTGCTGTATCGGGTTTATTTGTTGGTTTTGTTCTGGGTTTGCAGGGTTACTACACCTTGAATCGTTATGGTTCAGAGCAAGCTTTGGGATTGTTAGTGGCACTCTCATTAACCCGTGAACTGGGTCCAGTTGTGACTGCTTTATTGTTTGCTGGTCGCGCCGGTACATCTTTAACAGCTGAAATTGGATTAATGAAGGCAGGCGAACAGCTCAGCGCGATGGAAATGATGGCAGTTGATCCATTGACTCGCGTTGTGGCTCCAAGATTATGGGCGGGCATTATTGCTATGCCTATCTTAGCTGCGATTTTTAGTGCCGTAGGCATCATGGGTGGATACCTTGTGGGTGTGCCTCTGATTGGTGTGGATGAGGGTGCTTTTTGGGCGCAGATGCAAGCAGGGGTAGACGTTGCTCAAGATATTGGGAATGGCGTGATCAAGAGTATGGTGTTTGGTGTTGCTGTGACATTTATTGCTCTTTTCCAGGGCCATGAAGCTAAGCCAACCCCAGAGGGGGTTGCTAGGGCAACCACTCGAACTGTTGTGATTGCATCGTTGGCTGTTTTGGCCTTGGATTTTCTTTTAACTGCTGTGATGTTCTCAAGCTGATAAAGTCTTATAGAATTTATAAAAATATGAAAAAACAATCATTAGATATCTGGGTGGGTTTATTTGTAGCCTTAGGGCTGCTTGCACTTCTATTTTTAGCTTTAAAAGCTGGCAATATGAGTGCCTTTACTTTTGAGCCAACATATCAAGTGAGCGCTAAATTTGACAATATTGGCGGGTTGAAGCCTCGCGCTCCTGTGAAAAGTGCTGGAGTTGTTGTTGGACGAGTTGCGGAAATTCGTTTTGATGATCAAAGTTATCAGGCAACAGTTGTGATGAATTTTGAGCAGCGTTATAAGTTCCCTAAAGATAGTTCTGCCAAAATTTTGACATCTGGGCTTTTGGGCGAGCAATATATTGGCATTGAAGCTGGCGGAGATGAAGCCATGATCAGCCAAGGCAGCAAATTAACTCAAACTCAATCAGCGATTGTGTTGGAAAACTTGATCAGCCAATTTTTGTACAGTAAAGCTTCTGATTCAGCCCCGGCTGATAAGAAATAATGAATTCACAATAAAGAAAAATTCAACATCATGAGCCGATTTTTTAATCAACTTCTAAAAAGCCTATTGGTGTTCGGAATTCTTTTTTTAACTGCTTGCGCATCAATTCAGCAAACAGAGCGAGTAGCTAAGGTTGATCCATTTGAGCGCATGAATCGTGCCGTTTTTAGCTTTAATGAAACTGCTGATCAGTATGTTATTAAGCCTGTTGCTGAAGCTTATAGGTTTGTTTTGCCTGAGTTTGTAAGAACTGGCGTTACCAACTTCTTCCAAGTCATGCTGTAAGTGATGTAGGACGATTTTTAGTTAACTCAACAATTGGCATTTTGGGCTTCTTTGATATTGCTACCGATATAGGTTTGGATAAAAACCATGAGGATTTTGGACAAACACTCGCAGTATGGGGGGTGGGTGATGGTCCTTATGTTGTTTTACCATTTTTTGGCCCAAGTAAC
>JBEGTH010000019.1:0-22504 GCA_041179505.1 Pseudomonadota bacterium
CCTTGTATCTGTTGGCTCCTAGGTCATTTAAGTGATCTTTTTTATTGTCTTGTAACCCTTTATCTATAAGGGTGTGTCTTAAGGTAACTCATTACTACACCAAGTTGAGCCTAAATTAAAATATAACCAATTGATTTATAACAGTATTTTTATAAATTTCTAATGGTTAACTACAGTAATCCATCAATGACTGTTGTCTTTAACCTGAAAACCAACAATAGTTAGCCTAAATCTTAAGTGTTTTTGGAGGTTAAAAATGACGGTATATGGTTATGTGAGGGTTTCAACAGTTCAGCAGGTTAAAGAAGGTGATTCATTAGAAACCCAGATTAAACAAGTTTTAAATTACTCATTATCTAGAGGTCTAGGGCTAAACGAGAGTGATGTTTTTGTCGAAAAGGGGGTTAGTGGAGGGGTTGAGTTTATTTCCCGTCCTGAAGGATCTAAGCTGTTAGGTGAAGTTCAGTCTGGTGATGTATTAATTTTTCCAAAATTAGATCGTGGCTTTCGTAACCTTCGCGATGCGATTAACACACTTCATTTTTTAAAGGAAAAAGGCTGTAGCGTTCACTCTATTGATCTTGGTGGTGATGTAACAGGTAATGGTGTGGGAGCCATCATTTTTACTATTCTTTCCGCCTTTGCTTCTTTTGAACGTGAACGTATTGCTTCTAGAATTAGTGAAGTGAAACAAATGAGAAAGTCTCAGGGCTACTATGTGGGTGGTCGTCGTGGTTTTGGTTTTAATGTGGTGGACGGAAAGAAAGTCCCCAATAGAAAAGAGCAAAAACTAATTGCTGAAATGAAAAATAAAAAAGCCAACGGAGAATCAATGTTAGCGATTTACCGTTGGCTGAATTGGGAGAAGGGCGTTAAGCTGAACTACTCTTCTATGAGGTTGTTGATTAAATAAAAATCAAAAAAGAGCCACTAATAAGTCGCTTTTAAGATTTTAAAATATCGATTTACTTCTTTTTTTTACCACCTATAAACGGCACAGCTATTACTAGTAATGTAAGAATGAAACCTAAAATAATAGAAAAAATACTGGTTTCAGAATTATCGTTTTGAATCGTAGTTTTTTTGTAAACTTCTTTATTTGCCTTAGCAGGAGCTTCTTGAGGATTTTCAGTTTGCTGTTGTGGTTGAACTATTTGTGGCTGAACTTCTTGAGGGGACACATTTTGAACACTCACGGGTGATTGTGAAAATACAGCAGTACTCCAAAAGGCAATAATCAACTTGGTAATATTCTTTTTCAATTTATATTCCTTTAATTACATTTAGTTAGTAGGGGTTGTTTTGAGTTGTCTTTGGTGTTTAAGCCATCCTTGACAGTAATTTCTGACTTGCCATCAGCTATAACTTCTAGATAAACAACTGATGTTTTTCCTTCATTGATATAAATAACTCCACTAATCGTTCTCAGATGTTGATTATTTGATGTTGAGTAAACCTGACCTATGTAATGAAGTTGTTTTTCATTTAACATTTTTGCCTTATCAATAATCATGTAATTTGCGTTTACCGTATTACTTTTGAAACTACTATGTGAAACCACTTTCCCATTTTCAATTTGGTTGGTATGGATGTAGTTGATATTCTGGCAATTTTTACTCCATGAACCAATTAGGCCGTATTTTTGATATATTTTTACGGACTTGTATTGGTTTTTCGATTGAGCTTGTTTGATTTTCCTGAATCTTGCCAGCTAAATTTTCAAGCTGTTTTGTTAAGTTAATCAGTTGGGCCTCAGCGAGTGGCGGGGAAGTTAGAGCTAGAGCGAGAATTATTTGTCTAAAAGTTTTCATTTAATTTGCCTTAACGTAAGGTGTTCCCATGCTGTTTAATTGGCGAATTGCGTTATAAATTTGGTCACGTTTACCGCTACTACTAAACTTAACAGTAGCCGATCCAAAGCTACCCACAAAATTTATTTCGTGAGTTGTTGATGTAACCCATCTTTTGAGTGTTTTATCGTAGTGTTGTGTTGTGTTGTCGTTCGCTTGAATCTGGCTTATCTCGTCGATATCAATTTCAAATCTCTTGAAATACTGAAGAAGGAAGCTGAGCTTAAAATAATCAGAAAAATCGTTAGCTGTTATTCCTCCACCTTGAAATGACATTGTTCTATTTTCAACATCAAGTTCAATTCCTTTCCAAATAACTTTTAGTCGGTAGATCATTACCAAAAGAAGACCATTAAAAATTAGGGAAAAAATGATGTTGAGAGACCCACGAACATCAAAAAGCATTACGTTTAACCATAAACAAATTAGAGCTAGTGGTACCACTCCAATTATTGTAAATAGTAAGGTTGATGGATCTCTTACTCTTTGAATGCTTTCCAATGTTTGTTTGGTGTTCGAGACTTCCATGGCTTAGATCCTTTTTATAAAAATAACTTTTATTTGTTGACTATATTCTACAATTTATAAGCGTAGAGTATATTCCGTGGACTGTCAATCTCGGCTAGAACAAAGTCGGGGTGTGAAAGTGAAACCAAATATCGTGGCGCAACATATTGCTGAAACTGTCAAAAGCAGAAGGGCAGAGCTTGGCTTATCACAAGAGGTTTTAGCTGATAAGGCTGAAATTGACCGAACCTATGCCAGTCAGATTGAGCGTGCCATAGCAAACCCATCGCTAACTGTTTTATGTAGTGTTGCTACCGCTCTTGATATTTCATTGAATCAATTAATAGGCGAGAACTAAACCACTAAACATTTTTACTTTAGTGGTTTAGTGAGAGAACATATCTATAAGAGTCTTATTGGTTGTCAGAGTGGGGTGATTACTACATAATTTCTCACGAGCTTTCATCGTTATTTCTCAGAGGCTGAAAGTTCTTGAAACTGTTGAGCCCTATAGATACAAAGTCCTAAGTTGAATTCTAGAGTGAGAATTCCAGACCTCCGCTATAATCTCATTTCATATCAAAGACTGCCCATAGCTCAGCTGGATAGAGCACCGCCCTTCTAAGGCGTAGGTCGCACGTTCGAATCGTGCTGGGCAGGCCACCCTAACTCTAATATTTTTTAGAGCATTTGATTGCGCCAAATATTCTCAAAGGTCCTAACTCTAATATTTTTTAGAGCATTTGATTGCGCCAAATATTCTCAAAGGTATTTATCAATTTTGAGCGTGTTAAATACTATTTGTTCCGATGATACATTCTGTCGACTTTCGGGGCTTATTAATATTCAAAGAAATAGATATTCAGACACAATCATTAATGGCGCAATATTTAGTCTTATTCATCATACTTCTAGAGCTAGGGTTGGTGTAGATCGATCATGCCTGAGCTGGACTAATAGTTAAAAAGGGGCGTACTGCCCCCAAATTTAAACTAAAAAAGTATTATGGCTTTGCAAGCATAAAGTGTGGCAACTTGTCTGCACCAGGAATTTTAGCAACCATATAAGTATCGCCACGTTTCATGTTATCTGCAATATCAGGATAGTTGTTTTTGCCTTTAGAGAACTCAACACTGTTAAAGTATTCACCAACTTTTTCAGATGCCCAAGAGTTAGCACGTGTAATAACCATCTTGTTGATATCTAGCTGAATCTTTGAGCCTTGTTTTTGCAAATTTGCATTAATTTGGTCAACTACTTTTGGCAAGGATTTAACTAGTTCTGGCAATATTTTATGTTCACAAATGTTGTTGTTTTCAGCTTTAGCTCTTTCATTCATTAGAGCAATCGTTAAAGCAGGCATACCAGTTGCATCCAAAACAACCTGACCTGTCGGCCCCGTCATGTGTGCCATAGCAGCACACATACGTGAGCCAGGTTGAGCAGATGCTGTAGCAGAAATTAAACTAGCACCGACTAAGGACATGCCTAAAACAATTTTTTTAATAGCAATTTTCATATGATTCCTCTCAAATTAACTTCATACCAGGTTGACATTGAGTGTTGACACTCAAAAGCAGTCTATTTATTGAGTATGAAAAAACCTTGCGAATACCTTCAAATTTAGGAGCTCAATAAGAAGATTTATATAAAAATCATGGGGTAATCACGGCCAAAGATAGTTTAAATAGATGTGTTGGACTTACATCGTGCATGGCAAGGTGTCTAGATCTTGAAAAACTTGCTCTTGATTGCCATTGCCTTTCCTAATTTAGACCTGCTCGAGAATTTGATTTAATGAGCCATTATTTTTAGAGAAGGACATTTGTTCTGATTTATCGATTTCTTGGATATCTACAGCCTGATTTATAAAATATTTAATTATTTGAATTAAACCTTTGATTAATCCAAGCCTATCTATTCAAAATAAATTTATTTAATAGGTAAGTTTGAAGGTATTCGCAAGGTTTTTTCATACTCAATAGATAGACTAGTTGTGATTATTGTCAATCAATGTCAATCTGGTGTCTCCGTTACCTATCGTGAGTGTGTGCATTGCTAGTTGGCCAGATTCTCTGATTAATTAATGCTATTAACTTTAGATTTGTTATGGCAGTTTAAAAATGGGGGGGGTGTTATGAGACCTAAATTATTTTGGGCTATTGGAATGCTAACGATTTTCATGATGTGTGCTATTCCTTCAGTGCAAGCTAAAAATGCTGATTTTTATTGGAGTGCTCATAATTATGGGCGAGGTGTAGGAACAATTCCACCGGGAAGTTGTTCCTCTAATGAGGTTGAGGATGGTGGTCTTTGCTATAAAGCTTGTAGAGATGGTTATCAAGGTATTGGCCCTGTTTGTTGGGAAAAGAAAGTCGAGAAACCAAGTTATGGAAGAGGGGTGGGAACAATCCCGGCTATTAAATGGCGTGATGGAAAATTTGTAAGCCATTGCCATAGCGGTAAAGAACTTGATGCTGGCTTGTGTTACCAAAAATGTCAGTCTGGTTACCATGGTGTTGGACCTCTTTGTCACAACAACAATGCGCCATCTTATGCTCGGGGCGCTGGTCGGGCTATGCACTTTAACTGTCCGGCTGGTCAGGTTAATGATGCTGGATTATGTTATGCAGCGTGTCGGTCTGGATATCATGGTGTTGGCCCTGTTTGTTGGGGGGACGCTCCTCCGGGATATCAAGTATGTGGAATGGGATTTGCAAGAAATTCTCATGGTGGCGAAACGTGTGCTATTGCTATAGGGTCACAAGTTATTGCTGCTGGCTTTTTAGGGCTTGATGCTTATAACGCTTGGGAAGCAAGTGCAGCAGCAAAAGAAATTAAGTGGGCTGCATCTGTTAAAAAAGGAACAGAAGAGGCCATCATAAATGGCATTAAACTTGCCGTAGATGATATTTCTGCAGCCAAGGTAGAGCTGGAATATGCTGCAAAGCAAGCCGCAGATAAAGGAGCTCTTGAGCCTCTTAAAGTTGCTATAACAAAGTTGGCTAATAAACCTAATGTCATGAAAGCTGTTGAGAATTTTAAAAAAATGGGCTTAGCTGCTCCTCCACTTCTGGCTAGTGCCAAGGGCTACAAATATGCAAAAGGCTATGAGCCTAGCACTCCAACTGATTATGTAAGAGAAATCACAGGTTGGATGTCGATTATTCCGGGAAGTGTGGCTATGAAAATGGGTATTATTAAGAGCGAAGGGCAGATGCAAGCATGGGATATATTGTCTGATTTATGCGGTGCAGTTTCCGCCTATGCTTGGGATACATCTGAGTTAGCTAATTAGCTATAATAGACTCTATTTGTAAGCCACTGAATTAACTGTTCAAGTTTTTTGGGAGCAGTTAATTTGGGTAGCTTTTTTATTGGCAACTAAAGGGAATGCTTATTAGTTTTTTAACTCAATGGGTAAGCAAAGTTGGTAACCTTTGCCCCAGATTGCCTTAATAATTTCAGAGCTTGATAGTTCGGGTTGTTTTTTTAGCTTTGACCTTAGTCTAGAAATAATAACTTCCAAGTTTTCTTTTGTAATTGTCTCATCGCCTAGCTTGACTTTTAATGTTTCTGATTCAATTTTTTGATTAGGTGAAATAGCTAAAATTCTTAAAATATTGCTCTCAGTCCAGGTTAGCCTGATGAATCCACCGCTTTGAGTTATGAATCTTAGAGAATTGATGTCAAGAATATTTTTTGGATTATTACGTGTATTGGCTGATATTCTCTTAAATAGATTGTCTGTTGCAAAAATTAATTCCTTAGCCCTTGCTGGCTTTGTAATGTAAATATCGGCACCAGACTCATAGCCTTCAATCTTACTCATGCTAGTTACTCTAGCAGTTAAAATAATAGCCCCAATAGTCGGGTAAGCAGCCTTAATACGTTTTAGGATGTCTATGCCATCTTCATCAGGAAGGCTTAAGTCAAGTATGACAATTGGAATAGCATGAAGCTTCATGATTGCATCAAGCTGTTCGCCGCAATCGGCCAAATAAACCTCCCACCCCTGTTGTTTGAAAACATCTTCTAATTCAGAGGCCAGCTTTTGGTTATCTTCGACGATAGCTAATCTTTTTTCATGAAGCATTGTGAAACAGTAACAGAAAATTTAACGGTTTGATTGTGAATTTCATTTTTAATTTTTATATCTAGTGTTTTTGATAGTTCATGAATTAACCAAAGACCTAGGCCAGAGCTATTGCTTGAAGGAATTTTATGGGAGGAGTTGAATTTAGAAATAAAAATTTCTTTTTGATGAATGCTAATTGAATTCTCAAATGTAATCACAACTTTGCGAGCTAAATCAATACCTAAAATATTCGCTGTGATGTTGATTAGAGAGTTCTCTTCTGAATGTTTAATAGCATTGTCTATAAGGTTATTAACGATAATTTCAAAAGTAAATTCATTGCTCACCAAATATATATTTGCTGGACACACAAGAGTAATCCTTGATAAATTTCTTATTTGGATGGCATTTGAAAGAAGGGTGAAGAGATTAAATTTCTTTTTCTCAAGATCTATTTGGTGATTCTCTTTTTCTAGTTCTGTTGACTTGGTGATAATTGAGTTAATTTGGTCTGCAGAATCTGCGATATTCTTCAACTTTTTAAATGATTGAGAGTCTGTGTTTTGGGCTTGCGTGTTTAGGTTATCAACAGCCAGTTGAATAACTGACAGCGGTGTCTTTATTTCATGTAAAAGTAGGCCTATGATTTTTTCTAACTCATTACGTCTATTTTTTTCCTTTTCTGCAATATATTCTTTTTGTTGATTAGCAATAGCCAAATTATTTTTTTCAATCGATTCTTTTTTGAGAAGATCCCAAAGAAGATATACGTAGAAAAAGTAGAATCCAATATTTCTAAATTGAAGAATATAAAAGTCAAACTCATGTGTTCCAAAAAAACCAGCATTCAATAAAATGCTATATGCACCAAGTATCAATAAAATTGTGCCGGGTATTTTTATTTTCAGATTGTCATTAAGCGCAACTGTTTTAAAGAAGATATAGCTGACTAGGCTGAAATTAAGGACACCCAAGAGTAGCAGCGTTGGGGTAGATACCTCATGTTCAATTATTAAATATCCTATGTTATAGATGACGATAAAGATATTTATAATGGAAATACTTTTAGCCCACTGAATTTTATTGATTTTTTTTCTTATAAATTCAGCTAAAAATTGAGCAAATAAAACTAAGGATAGCCCTACTGAAGCTGTAGTGTATAAATTGGGTGAGAAATGAAAGAGCGATGGAATTAGGTATTCAATAATCCCTGATCTCAGTGTCGTTGAAATCAACCCTAAAATGATCGCGGTTAATAGAAGAAAACTTAAGGTATCTCTATTTTTATAAGCGAAGCTTAGAGAAAAAGCGGCAAGTAACAGCATAATTCCTAAGCCACACCCAAATATTAGAGCGTCATTGAATTTAAGTTGGTCAGCTTCCTTTTCTTCTAGCACTGAAACATTGATATAAATATTGCTTGAGGTAATGATTTTTAAGTAATAGGTACTTTCTTTGACGTCATATAACTTGAATCGATATGCTAAGTCATTGGACTCCATTAGAGATCCTGAATGAGTATCCCCCAGCGTTTTAATGTGTTGAACCCCATTCTTGTTGGATTGGTAAAGTTCAATGTGGTCTAGGTAAGATGGTTTTACTCGAAGAATTAAGTTGTCTTTGTGGGCGGAATGAATTTGTAGCTTTATCCAGTGGGGATGTCTCCCTGGAGGTTTGTTGATGATATGTTTTGAGTCTGAGAATTCAGTTCGAATGAGCTGAGCTGGGGTGATCGAGCTACCTTTATCTTCGTGGTACCCATATTGGACAACAACATTTTCTGCTTGGCATGAGAGGGTTAATCCAGCTGTAAGCAAGAAAAATACCACCATCTTTAGATAAAAATGTCTCATGGAGGAATGATATTCGAAAACAGATGCGTAAATCTGTAGGAATTCGCAAGGATTTTTTAAGTTGAATAAATAGACTAACCCCACAATTTGTCATATTAAAAGGGAGCCCGCAGATATGAATAATGTGTACCTCAAAAAATCCCTGCTAGTTTCTCTAACCTTAGCCTCTTTATTTTTATTTAATTCTTTGACACATAAAGCGGTTGCAGAGGAGGTGGCCTTATCGCAAAATCAAGTTGTTCCTGTTGAGGTTGATAGTAGGCTTGTAAGTCCTGAGTTCAGTGTTGGCGGGGTTGCTGTTGCTGATAAGTCTGAGCATCCTGAGGTGTCCAATCAAGCGGTTGCTTCCGGATTCATTAAAAATGCACAACGATTCATCACTTTGCCTCAAATGTCAGAGAGAGAAGTTCAAGATTTAATTGATGATGTTATTTTTGAGTTAACACTCAATTATCAATATAAGCGTTCTCCCATTAAATTAAGTGATGATTTGGCGCCTATCGAAGATGTTTCTTTGTATAAATTAGCTATTAATCAAACTGGTGATAGAACTGATTTTATCTATTTTGGTTACATGTTTCGCCCTAGGCGCACTCCTCAATTATGGGTTTATTCTGTGTCGCAGGCGGGTGGTAAGACCATAGAGAATCTCGGTACCACTAACGGTCTTTTAGAAACCATTATTTCCACAAGCTTTAATAAAGGCCAAGACTTTAAGTCAAAGTTATCACTGAAAGATTTGACTGCAAAAGTAGTCAATCTTTCTTATGTTGATGCTGATGGCGCACTTTATGCTTTGAAGGCAATGGGATATTCCGTTATTACGGATGATGCAAAGCTTTCCAATGAGGAATCTTTTCAGGGGGAATTTGAATTAAAGGGTGGCTCTAGTGTGGCCTTAGGTGGAGGAGGATTTCAATCAAGCTTTAGTATGCCAAAAGTGGATGCGCCAGCACCTAGTGACCTATTATCCTCGGGTGGCCCTCAAGGTGGTGGTAACGGTAGTTTAGGTGGAGGGTTTGGTGGTGGTTTTGGCGGGGGTGGATTTGGTGGTGGTTTTGGCGGGGGTGGATTTGGTGGTAGTGGTGCATCTACTACCCTTACTAATTCAATGAAATATCCAACGGTAAAAAATCTACCTAACGCCATTGAATACAAGAGATTGCCATTAATTATCAAAATGCCTACAGCTGACGAGTACAGTACAGGACTTGTGGGAGCTGCTCCTCCCAGCCCTGCAGGGGGCTCTGGCTTTGGCGGCATGGGTATGATGGGTGGCGGCTTTGGTGGTGGAGGATTTGGTGGGCAACAAGCACCAACAACAACCAGTGCCAATAATGGTGCTAATGCTTTAACACCACCATTGGCAACACCGGTTACTCAAGGTAGTGCTTTTCAGTTGATGGTGCTTTATGACCCCAATAACATTGAACAGTTAATCAAGGTTCAAAAAGCTATTTATGATTTGGTTGATAAGCCAGCAAAACAGATTTATATCGAAGGGCTAGTGGTTGAAATCAATTCAGATGATCTTAGCAAGTTGGGTGTCCAGTGGAGTAATACCACGGCTCAAACTAGCCTAACTATAGGCGCGTTAGCACCAATAACAACTGCTTCTGCTGGGTCAGCAGCTGTATTTACATCAAATAGCACGGGTACGGCTATTAATAAATTTACATCTGCTATTAATGCATTATTAGCAGATGGGAAGGCTGAGGTTATTTCTAGGCCAAGCGTTTTAACTTTGGATAATCGTCAAGCAGTTATCAAGGTTGGAACAGATAATCCTATTGCAAGTAGTGTGGCATCTTCGGTTGGTTCAACATCAACAAACTTTACTTATCAGTCAGTTGGTATTTCGTTGAACGTACGTCCAAGAGTATCTGAAAATAATACTGATGTCAGTATGCTGGTTGACACCTCTGTAACCTCAATTGTTGCTGGCGGGCAAGTGAACATAACTGACTCAAATGGCACGGTGCTTGCTTCAGCGCCAACCATTAACACCAGAAAAATTCAAACGTATGCCAGGGTAGGGGATGGCAATCCTTTGATTATTGGGGGATTAGTTAATTCAGTTAAATCGTCTCAGAAAACTGGAGTGCCACTGCTTTCAAAAATACCTGGTTTAGGAAAATTATTTTCCTATGAGAGTTCAGTAAATTCTAAAACAGAAGTCATTATTGTAATTACACCTTCGGTTATTCCTGAAAATGAACGTATTGCAAAAATAAACTATCCCAAAGATTCAGAATTGTTCAGTCATCAAAACGATAAATTATTTAGAGATGGCTATCGATTGGCGGGCGGTGATTTAATCCCGTTGACTCATTTGTACTCCAATCAGAGGTTTTTGGATTACAAGAAAATAGCTAACAGTCTACAGAGTAGTAGACCAAGCATTTCTAAGAAAGAGCCTTTTAGTCTTTGGGTAGAGGATAAGATTCCTGGAGAAGAAATATATGCAAGGCGAGCTGTGACAAATATTGTCAACAAGCTAAAAATATCAGATCGGGTCGATCTTGATAAATTAACTGTGTTGGAAAAGTCCCCAACGCTGGGATTTTCTAAGACAAATATCGCAGAAATTTTGAAAAAATTTGGTAATGGACGTTCTCCGGATAGTTTTTTTGAAATTCATTCAGGTAAAGCTTTGGTGCTGACATATGATATGTCTAAGGATGCTGCAGGTTATACGGATATTAGAAGCGAGTCTGTGCCTTCTATTTCTTTAGTTGACTGTAAGGATGCCGATGAGGCTCTTCAGATTCTTTGGAAATTAAATCGGTCTATTGATATTAAAGGCCCCTCTAAGATTTCAATTGTAATTAAAGATGAGCACGATCTGACGCTTCTAAAAGCAGCGAATGTCGCTAATACAGTCATTTCAATCAATGGTGGCAATGAGGCATTGAAGTTATCAAAATACTCACAAGGGCGAATGTTGCAAATGCCTGTGATTGTTAGTTCACTAGAGAGATTGACTACGTCATCTGTAGCCAAAAACTTCTATTACTCCAAGTTATATATGCAGGCATTTGATGTTAATTTTGATATTCAATTGGAAGCCTTTAAAACAGCATTAGACGCTATGGGTAATGAAAGATAGAGGCTGCTATGAAAAGTTCATTATCTAATATATTAGAGTCAGGATATTTAAGACATCGTTTAGATCAGTCGGAAAGATATTTTGAAATTAGACTTTTATCCGCCTCTCATTTGGATGATGTGATGTTTGTCCAAGATAGAACATTCCAGGCTCTCCAGGATAAATCTATCTACTATCCTAGTTCTAGGTGTACATTCGAGGATTCATTATCTGGTAAGGGGTTAGTTATCGGATGTTTTGTTGAAGATGCCTTGATTGGTTTTAGATCTATATGGTTGCCAAGCGATAGTGAAGAGAATTTAGGTATAGATATTGGCATTGAGAAAAAAGAACATTTAACGAAAGTCGCACATCTTGAGCGAGCCTGCGTTTCATATGAATTCACTGGAAATCGTCTTCAAATAAGAATGACGAATCATGCTATAGAGCTTGCCAAGCAGCATGGACATTTTAGGTATTTATGCTCAACAGTTGCGCCAACTAATTACGCAAGTATGCAGGATAAGTTTTCCGCCGATATGGTCATTGTTAGTTTGTTAAGGAAATATGAAAATTATTACCGGTATATATTTTTCAGAGACATTTTAAACCCCTGTGAATTTAATAAGGATTTGATCCAATCGTTGACTATTGATGGCGGTGATATTGAATATCAAATTAAGTTATTGCATCAGTCGCCAAGATATATTGGTTACCAGCAATTCCGTGTTCAAGGAGATACTCGTGTTAGTTATGGCTTGCTATCAAGAAGCCTGCTGGTTTGAAGTAATTTAAATGACGCAGATTGATATGTGGAGCAAATCATGAATTTGCTAAGAAGAAAAATATTTTTTTCGGCGCTATTTTCTGGGGTGTATCCAGTACTAGCTTTTGCTGAAAAAAATTTTGCCCTAGTTAATTATTCGCCTAAAACTAATGCTGGCAGGCCTTGGAGAGTCGCTTACCTAGAAACTAGACCATTCGTCAATTATGCTGCTACTTTGGCAAATTTGGCAATTAGGTTGGGTCATTTGGGGTGGATTGAAAATATTCAGGGGATTCCTTTTGAAAAAGGACAGGTAGACTCAAGAGTAATTTGGAATTGGCTCTCTCATCGTAATGGTCAATATTTACAGTTCCTTCGTGACGGTTTTTATTCTTTTGAAAATTTAAACCCTGACGAAATTAATGCTGCAACCGAAAGTATTGTTTCTAGGTTGTCTACTCAAAAAGATGTTGATTTAATTGTGGTGATGGGAACGGAGTCTGCTCAAAAAATTTCCACAGATCGCCATTCTATTCCGATGATCTCAATGTCAACAAGCAATGCTATGCAATCAGGGATTGTTAAAAAAGCTGAGTATTCTGGTAGAGAGCATATTTGGGCTCACATGGATCCATTTAGATATGAGCGCCAGATAGATATTTTTTATGATATTTTCAAATTTAAAAAATTAGGAATAGTTTTTGATGATGATCAGGCTGGACGTAGTTTTTCAGCTTATGAAGATATTATTAAAGTAGCTAAAAAAAGAAATTTCTCAGTGATTGTTGAGAATGTGATGCAACCAAAAAAATATGGGGCAAATAAAGATAAATTTATTGATGATTTGAAATTGGGGTATACCAAATTATCTTCAAGGGTCGATGCTGTGTACCATGGGTTGTTTATTGGTAGCGATCCTAAAAAACTACATATTCCATTAAGCCCGCTTATCCAAAAAAAAATTCCTGTATTTGCTCAGCAAGTAGACGACGTCAGTGCTGGTGCTTTAATGAGTCTTGCAAGAGCTGATTTTTCTGGAGTGGCAGATTTTGGTGCTAAAGCAATGATTCGAGTGATTAAAGGTGAAAAAGCAGGTGAAATACCGCAGATTTATGAAAATAGCCCAAATATTGTCATTAATCTAGGTGTGGCAAAACAAATCGGCTACAAGCCTAGTTTCGAGTTGCTACTAGGTGCTGATGAAGTTATTCATGAAATTAAATAGATAAAGTTCTTAATTTTTATGGATCAACTGAGGAACTATCAAAGAAGGCGTTTTTATTTGGCCTGTTTAGCTTCCACACTTATTGTGGTTATTTTGGCTATTACAGGTTTTTTAAATCTTAGCTCTTTTGAAAAAAACTACATTGATTCGCTTGTTAGCTCTTATAGAGTAGCCGGAGGAGAAGCTAAAAGAACCATTGAGTATTCAGTTAAGTTTCATAAGCCCTTGGATAACTTCGCAGGAATGGGGGAGGTTTTGGCAAGTGTTAAAGAACAGATTCCTGCAGTCAAAAATGTTCTATTACTTGATACGGGCGGTCGGGTTCTTTATGACGTAGATGGGCCAGTTTTTGACAAATTACAATTAAATGAAAAATTTAAAAAGTTAAACTTTTCTCCTAATTATCAATCCAGCGCTGAGCAAAATTGGCTGTATATTGATGGGTCTTACCATGCCTTATTACCTTTGTATGCAGCATCTGGTGAGTGGATGGGGACTATTGATATCTTCTTTGAAGATAAGATTGTTAAGGATCAGTTGTTGGAACGTTTTCATGCCACATTGAAAGTGATGGCATTGATTATTGCTATAACCATAATTGCCAATTTGCTTATTATTTTTAGAATTTCTTTATTTAATGCGGGTGGGCAATTTAACATTCGTGGCATCACAGTTTCGTTAGCTGCAATTTTAACTTGTTCTCAATTATTATTTGCTACTAATAATGTCATTACTTTGCGTTCTGCCTACATAGAAGTGATTCATGCAAATTTGAATGTTGCATCAAAAATGATTTCCGGTCGTATCAATCATGTTGTTGGCTTGGGCTTAACGTATCGTGAGTTAAATGGTGTTGATAGTTGGCTTAATAATCTTGTTAATTCCCTGAAAGAAGTAGATAGAGTTGAAATATTTTCAGATACAGGAGCACTTTTATTTAATACACCCTCAAAAGATAATGGTCGAGGTAACGGTGAGGTTATTGCAAAAGAATTAATCGCTGACCCAGTTGGGCAATCCGCTACTTTGACATTAACTATTTCAGAGAAATTTCTTCAGGAGAGAATATTTGGAGTTGTTTTAGACGCCGGGACTATGTTTGTGACTTCACTTTTTTTCTTAGTTGAGTTACTTAATTTTTCGATCATCTTACTTGGAAAGTTTGATTCCCAAACCAAGGTCAATCCTGAATCAAGTTCAAATTTCAACTCTTCATGGCTGTGTAGGGTGAAAAACAAACTATCCTTGCGGGCAAATGTTTTCCATGACGATAAGTCAGTCAGAGTATTGTCTTTTTTATTACTGCTTTCCGGATATATGTCTGTTTCTTTCATCCCTCTGATTATGAGGGAAATTTATACGCCCATGTGGGGTATAACAGAAAATTTTGCCATGGGATTACCGATTGTGTCGGAGATGTTTGGTGCCTTTATTTCTTCATTATTTGCAGGGTACTTCATAGATCGTTATGGATGGCGACCTATTTTTACGTTTGGTCTACTGCTCATGGCTATGGGAACTCTAATTTCGGGCTTAACAGAGAATCTATTTTTATTTATTTTGGTTCGTGCATTATCCGGTTTGGGTTATGGTGCAGCGTGGATGGGATTGAGAGGGCTAGTAGCTACCGGCAATTCTGACAGTCAACGCTCTACAGGATTTTCGTTGCTCAATGCAGGGATATTTGCAGGGCAAAATTGTGGTGCTGTATTGGGTGCTTTGTTAGCTGAACGAATTGGTTTTTCTAATGTTTTTCTTATTGCTGGGATATTAATTTTCTTTGCTTACCCAGTCTCCTTTTTATATGTGCAAAATAAAAAGCCATCAAGTACTGGACATAACAGCGGATTAAAGAAAATTGGTAAGTTTGTATTTGGAAAAGAAAATATTTATTTCTTTTTATTAATCGTGATTCCTTCAGCTATTGTTGGCACTTTTTTGAACTATTTCTTCCCATTATTTGCCAAAGACCAAGGAATTTCTCAAGGTGATATCGGCCGTGGGTTTCTTCTTTACGGGGTCTGCATCGTTTTTATTGGGCCTGTCTTAGTAAAATTTTTAAGAGGCAAAATAACTAATCAATATCTGATTGTTTTAGCTGGATTGATTGGCGTTTTAGGCTTAACAGTTTTTGGGATAATCCCCACATTTGGCGGAGCTCTGTTAGCCATTGTGCTGCTTGGTTTAGCTGATGCGATTGGATTAAGCTCTCAAAATAGCTATTTTATTAATCAAGAGAGCACTAAAAATTTTGGGCATGGAAAAGCTCTTAGCTTGTTTAGTGCAGTGAAAAAAGTAGGTCAGTTAAGCGGTCCGGCTGTCTTTGGGTTGGTTGCATCATTCGGTGTTTCGTTGGGTATTGGTGTTGTGGCTGCAATCTATTTGATGGCAGCATTTTGTTTTATTTTGTATCTCAGATACTCAAGCCGTTAAAGCCCTACGCTATTGGAATTTTTGGTTATTAGTACACTTAGATCGCACGTTCAAATTGTTCTGAACAAGCCAAACTTAATTGGCCTCATATGCTCACGGTGCTCATCCCTTTGAAGGTAGATCGGGTAAGTCGACCATCACTGGCGTACCTGGAGTAGTGCAACCTTGGGTGCAGCATTTTCCAGGTTGTGTATTTTGTGTGATGGTGCGATTGGGGTCGTTTGATAATCCTCTATCAAGCAAGCGTTCAACGAGTTTTACTTTTGAGCCCACGGGGTAATTGCGGTAGATTTCACGTTTCATCGCTTCAGGTGAGCCTCCACCATGCAAGCTAATAACTGAATACCAACCACCTTGATAGGAAGCTGTTAGATCTTCAATGAAGCGAGTAGTTTCAATACGTTTTTCATAAGAGATGCTACTGTTAGCGCGAAGTACATCACTTAGCTTTGCAGCGGTTTCTGGATTGTGATCTTCATCAGGCCCTGGCAATGCCACAATTAATCCACCAGACACATAATGAGCAATCTTATGCATGTCATAGATTTGAGTCGCTAATAATAGTTTTCCAATATTGGCAAATACAGGATCTGGCACGAAGCTTTGCGCAGGAACATCTTGTGTTGCATAAACAGAGGCGGCCACACCGCAAGCATAAAAGCCCTCAGTAATTTTAATGAGTTCTACCATTTGATCCCGTAAATGATGCTCCTCACCTGGATCAAATCCATTGGCTTCACACATCAATGCGCCAGCTCCGATTAATAAATCACCAAATCCTGCGCGTGCACCAATACAACTATGGCGATGGTGGGTGGCATAGTTGTATGTCATATACCCGGTATGTTCCCATTCATCTGCGTAGAAGACTTTATCCCAGGGTACGAAAACATTTTCAAAAATAACAACACCAGTAGATTGGCCATATTTATTTGAAAATAGCGCTGCCTTTTCACCTGGACGTCCTGCTGGACGAGCAACGATAGTGACACCTTCAGCATCAACCGGCACGGCACAACAAACAGCAAATTCAGCATCTTCTTTGCTCATGTTGCGGCAAGGCATCACCAAAAACTCATGCATATAGGGTGCGCCTGTAACAATGGCCTTTGTTCCTGAAATCCAAATACCTTTGCCGTCACGTCGAGTGACATGAACATAAGCATCGATATTGCCTTGCTCGTGTGGTCGTTTACTGCGATCACCTTTGGCATCTGTCATAGCGATGCCTAAAGTTAAATCGCGCTTTTGAACATCGTGAAGATAGGCGGCAAATTTTTCACGATGTTCGGTTGTGCCTTTTGCATCATCTATTCGTGCGGATACTTGGTGAATCGCATTCAATGCATCATGAGTCAGGTAACGTTGAGCGCAACCTGTTTCTTGGCATACAAGACGAACTGCTTCGAGTTTATTTAACAAATCGCCACTGCTGGTATTAATGTGAACAAAGCGATTAACAAGCTCACCAGTGCTATTTTGAGTGGCCGTCATAATCGGCGCATATTTTGGGCGAAGAGCGTAGTCATAAGTTAGGCCAACCGCATTAACTCCCGGACGGAATGCAGGCTCATCGACAACAGATTCAACGCGTCGCCCGTCAACAAACACTTTGGGTTTGTATTGGCGGAGTGATTCTTCATATTCTTTGGCTGACATCAACATAATTTTGGCTTTCTGGCGCTTAATGCATTTAAATATTAAACAGTGTTCAATTCATTGTCAATTGTTCAAATTTAGGTAAAATAATAGACATGAAACAGCTATCTAATTTAGAAGATTCCAGCAAAGGTAAGGCTCCTTCAGATCTAAAAGCACGTAAAGATCGCTTGGCGATAGTGAGTGATGCTAAAAAATCGCATATTCTGGCGGCAGCCAAAGAGGTCTTTGAAGAATATGGTTTGGAAGGGGCTAGTGTCAGAGAAATTGCTAAACGCGCTGGTTATACCCCTGGTGCGATTTATTCATATTTCACTGCTAAAGAAGAAATATATGGCGCATTGTTAGCAGATTCATTAGAGCGCTTGAATGATGCTGTTAATAAGAGCATCAGCGGTGCTAAATCTGCGACACAAAGGGTGGAGCGGTCTGGATTAGGGTTCTATGAGTTCTATGCTTCAAACCCAAGAGATCTTGACCTTGGGTTTTATTTGTTCGGTGGCGCTAGACCTTATGGCTTAACACCAGAACTAAATACAACCCTAAATACGAGACTAAGAGATTCATTACAGTATTTCGAACATGCTTTATTAGAAATGGGAGCATCACCAAAAATTGCAAAAGAGCAAGTTACTGCTTTCTTCGCACACTGTGTTGGTTTACTGATTTTAGAAAACACACATCGTATAAAAATGTTTAAAGAAGATTCCGCAAAACTTTGCGCTACTTATATTACTCAGGTGGTAGAAAGAGTTAAAAGTGTAAAAAAAGGAAAAAATTAACATTTACTTTATTTAAGAATATGAAAATCAAAGCCTATTTCTATTACGACATCATTTCACCGTATGCTTATCTTTTCCTAAAATCAAGAAAAGTATTAGAGGAAAAATTAGAGCTCATTCCTACACCTATATTTTTCCCGGGCTTACTGAGACTTCAAGATAATCGAGGGCCTGCTGAGGTGCCTGAGAAACGAATACATACCTATCAATTTTGCGTATGGAAGGCCCGAAAGCTCAATCTGCCATTTCAATTTCCTGAACGCCATCCTTTTGCCTCAGCGCCAGCGCAGCGTTTGCTACTTCAGCACAACGCTGATTTAGCTATGCTAGATAAAGCCTTTGATTTTGTTTGGGGGCAGGGGCATGATCCCGAGATTGAGTGGCCTGGGTTTTGTGCGGCGATTGGATTGCCAGCAAATACCCCAAAATCAGCTGATGACAATATTAAGAAAGCTCTGATTCAATCAACACAAACGGCTGCCAATCATGGCGTATTTGGTGTGCCGAGCATCAGAGTTAATCAAGAAATATTTTGGGGTCTTGATACGATTGACTGGATTCTTGAGTATCTTAATAAACCGGACATGTTTTCTGAAAAAGAATTTCAACATGCACGGTCAGTCATTAATCCATTGATGGAAAAATAATTAATAGATTTGGCACAGTAAAAAATTAAATCTCTAGTGGTTGATAGTCTTATTAAAAGATTCTGTTACAAAATCAATCAAGGTTTTAATACGAGCTGAACCTTTGTGTGCTTTTGAATAGATCGCATATATATCTGCATCGGGAGTGCTAAAGTTATCTAAAACATGAATCAACTTTCCTGTCTGAATATGTTTAACGACATCCCATTCTGCTCTCATCAAAATGCCATGTGCATCCAAAGCCCAATTTACCGCAATTTCGCCATCATTAGTGGTTAGATTGCCTCTTATTTTGACGCTTTCTGTGGAAGAGTTTTTCGCTTTTGTGTTGTTAAATTTCCACACACCATATGCTTCATCACCTTGTCTGATGCCGATGCAATTATGTTTTATTAAGTCTTGAGGTGATTTCGGATTGCCAAACTTTTTAATGTAATGAGGTGATGCAACCAAGATTCGTCTATTAGATGCAATAAATCTGGATATGGATCTCGAGTCTGGAGGATGTCCGAATCTAAAACAAACATCATATGAGTCGTCTGTAATTGGAGGTGGGGTCACAGAAAGTTGTAATTGAATGTCTACAGCAGGATACTGTTTTGCATATTTCGAAATCAATGGTGCAATTTGAGTTCTGCCAAATCCTAATGTGGCATTCACTCTTAAAAGTCCTTTGGGGGCGAGGGTTGAGCCCCAAAGGACATGCTCCATATCATCAATTTCCCCTAGGATTTTTCGAGCATGCTCAAGGTAAATATCGCCTTCCGGAGTAAGGCTCATCCGTCTAGTAGTTCTATTTACCAAAGTGATACCAAGTCGGTGTTCTATTAAAGCTAGATGCTTGCTAACTGCCGCGGTAGTGATGCCCAGTTCTCTGGCTGCTGCACCAAGGCTTCCGCTGGCTATTAAAGTAGAGAAAAAGCCTAAATCTGCTGGATTGATATTTTTTGACATTGTTGAATTTAAGTTAACAATATATTAACTTTATAGATGAATTTTAAGTAAATGGCAAATTAATATTTGCCTCAATCTAAACGGGATTGAGGAGATGAAAATGATGAAACGTAATATGTTGAAGTTAGCTGCAGGTTTGGTTGTATTGGTATTGTCTGGTTTCAGCCAAGCTCAGAGTTACCCAACAAAAATAATCACAATTGTTGTGCCATTCCCAGCTGGTGGAACAACAGATGTGTTGGCACGTGAAGTTGCTAATAAACTTAGTACATCAATTGGTCAGCAGGTCATTGTTGATAATAAACCTGGTGCAGGCGCAACGCTAGGCGCAGGTTTAGTTGCTAAGTCTGCACCTGATGGACATACGCTATTGATGGGGGCTGTACACCATACGGTTGCAACAAATGTCTATAAAAAATTACCTTACGATTTCCAAAAAGACTTTGCTCCAATTACCACTGTTGCAATGGTTCCAAATATTTTGGTGGTAAAAGCACCATCTAAATACAAGAATGTAAAAGATTTGGCTGCTGATATTAAAGCTAACTCTGGAAAATTATCCTACGGATCAAATGGTAATGGCACTGCACAGCACATGATTGGAACTCAATTCCAAGCTTTAGCAGGTGGCGATATTTTGCATATTCCTTATAAGGGCAGCGCTCCTTTAACGACAGATTTATTGGGCGGTCAGGTTGATATGTCATTTGACACAATTACTCCTGTATTACCTTTTATAAAAGAAGGAAAGCTTGTACCCTTGGCTGTAACAACTGCAAAGCGTTCATCAACATTGCCAAATGTGCCAACAATGAAAGAAGCTGGTCTGCCAGGTTTGGAAATTGGTACGTGGTTTGGTCTTTTAGCTCCTGCTGCAACCCCAAAAGATATTACAGCTAAGCTAAATACTGAAATCGTAAAGATTATTAAATCTCCAGAATTCAAAAAGAAGATGTTTGATATTGGTGCGGAGCCTGTAGGAAATAAACCAGAAGAAATGGCAAAGCAAATTAAAGAAGAAACAGAAAAATTTGCACACCTAGTAAAGGTTGGCAAGGTAACTGTTGAATAAGTAAAAACGGAGATGAATTGTGAATAAAGAAGCAGCAGTAGCTGATCTGACAAATGTCATGTCAAAGTTCACTTCCTACATTGGTAAGCGATTGCCAACTGATGTGACTAAAAAATTAGGCGAGCTAAGAGAAAAAGAAGTCAACTTTCTTGCTAAAGAGGTTTATGAGTCAATGCGTCAAAACCAAGAGGCTGCTGACAAATTAGATCGACCTAGCTGCCAGGATACAGGAGTTATTCAGTACTTCTTGACTGCGGGTGCCAAGTTTCCGTTGTTGGGTGAGCTGGAAGATATCCTTAGAAATGCAACCTTAGGTGCCACCAAAGAGGGCCCATTGCGACACAATGCAGTTGAAACCTTCGAGGAAAAAAATACAGGGACCAATACGGGCTCAAAAATTCCATGGTTGGACTGGGAAATTGTGCCTGATAGTGACAGCGTGATTATTGATGTCTACATGGCTGGTGGCGGTTGTACTTTGCCAGGTGCGGCTAAGGTATTAATGCCGGGCCAAGGTTATGAGGGTGTTGCTGAATTTGTGTTTGATGTGATTACTTCTCGTGGCGTTAATGCTTGCCCGCCTCTTTTGGTTGGTGTTGGCGTATCAACATCTGCCGAGACAGCTGCTCGCCTATCTAAAAAAGCCATCTTGCGCCCAGTTACATCTAGTAATCCAAATGAGAACGCTGCATTGATGGAGGAGCTATTAGCAGAGGGTCTCAATGAATTGGGTTTAGGGCCGCAAGGATTAACTGGAAACAATAGTGTGATGGGAGTCAATATTGAATCCTCTGCACGTCACCCATCAACTATTGGTGTTGCTGTTTCAACTGGATGTTGGGCTCATCGCCGTGGCAAGATCAAAATCAATGCTGATATGTCTTACGAAATTATTTCTCATGAAGGGTTTAAGTTGTGAAAAAAATATTAACTACACCCATCAAAGATGAAGATCTAGAAGATTTAAATATTGGAGATGTGGTCTATCTTACTGGTACTTTGGTGACATGTCGTGACGTTGCTCATCGTCGCTTAATTGAGTTGGGCCGTGAGTTGCCTGTGGACTTAAAGGGTGGCGCCATTTTTCATGCTGGACCAATTGTTCGTCAAAAAGAAAATGGCGAGTATGAAATGGTTTCAATCGGACCAACAACCAGTATGAGAATGGAAAAATTCGAAAAAGAATTCATTGGCAAAACTGGTGTCAAGTTAATTGTTGGTAAAGGTGGAATGGGGCCTGAAACTCAGGAGGGTTGCCTTGAGAATAAAGCGGTTCATGCAATTTTTCCAGGTGGCTGTGCTGTGTTGGCTGCGACACAAGTTGAAAAGATTGAAGGTGCTGAGTGGACTGATCTTGGTATGCCAGAAACTCTTTGGATTAACAAAGTTAGGGAGTTCGGACCTTTGATCATTTCAATTGATACAAAAGGAAAAAATCTCATAGAAGAAAACAAAAAAGGCTTCAATGAGAAGAAAAAGCCAATTTTAGAGAAAATTAATAAACAAATAAGGTTTATTAAGTGATTTAAAAATTAGAGGTGTATGTCTCTCCTCTAAACTTTTGCCACTCCTCGGAGTGGCTTTTTTATT
>JBEGTH010000020.1:0-19760 GCA_041179505.1 Pseudomonadota bacterium
CGATTCACTTCTTTAAAGTGGCCGCAGCTAGCACTGTCGCCTGGGTATAAAAAAGGCTCTTGTGTTCGATATACGCTCAACCCTGATGGGTGAGAAGCACTTAGGATCATAGCCTGATCTTTGGCTGCTGAATGAATCAAGTCTTTTTTCTTTTGAGCGTGCGAGCCCCATAGCAAATAAATTAAATTTGGTTTTCTAAGAGCTAAGCGATACAACAAGCAATCGGTTAGATTTTGCCAGCCAAAGTTAGCGTGAGAGCCTGCCAATTCAAGTTGAACTGTTAAGGTGGCATTTAGTAACAAAACACCCTGATGGGCCCAACTACTTAAATCACCATGCGTTAATCCTGCATAACCGTCCAAGGCAATCGCTTTACTGATATTTCTGAGCGAACTTGGAAAGCTTCTCCAGCCAGGCTTGATTTCTTTAGGAATCGAAAATGCCAAACCTTGTGCTAGTCCTGGTGTTTGATAGGGGTCTTGTCCCAAGATAACTAGCTTCACTTGGTCAACAGGTGTTTCTCTTAACGCTCTGAAAATCATATCGGGCGCAGGCTGGATTAACTCACCATACTGCGCATACGCATCTGAAACATTTTTTTCTAATTTTGTAAATTCGCCATTGGCTAATTCTGTTTCAATAAGTGCCGCCCAGTCAGGCGGCATTAAAGATTGAATTGAAAATGAGAGTGACATGATTTGAGCAGGCCAGCCAATTCATTAACTTGCTGAAAGTGAATATTGCAAAGGCTGCTTGTGCTTTAGCTCTTTTTTGCTGGCAGATAAACTGGTTGAATATTCTTTGTCATGGCGATAAGCAGTAGCAGAGATCTTTTTGCCACTTTCAAGTTGAAGAATCAATTGAGTTAATACTTGATCTAGTCGGTTGGGGGTGACGCGCTCTTGACCGAAGCTGGCGATCATATCTCCTGCTGCTAACCCTGCTGCTTGAGCTAGGCCACCATCAAGAACATGCGTTAGTTTTACCCAGCCATTAACTGCTGTTGTTCTTATGCCTAATAACTGTTTCGCAATCTCTGAGCTGTCGATTGCTTTTTTAGTTTTTTTGCTCACTTTAACTTTTGCGATTGATAGAAGCTTTTCTAGGGGCAAATCTTCTGTGCCATTAATAAAATCTTTTCTAAATTGTTTCCACCTTGCTTGGAATGATGGCCCGATGATGAATTCAATTGCGCTATCAAAATCATCTTCAGCCATTCCTTGTTGAGTCAATTGATGCATTTGCCATAGATGTCTGATGACATCATCTAATGACTGTTTGTTGCAGGTGTGTTGTCTGATGATGAGGTCTAAAGCTAGAGCAATGAGCGAGCCTTTGGTGTAATAACTCACAACAGCATTGGGCGTGTTCTCATCCATTTGGTAATACTTGGTCCATGCATCAAATGAGCTATCTGCAACACTTTGTTTGTGACGACCTGGATTACGTAAAACCATATTCCAAGTTTTCTCTAATCTTTTAAGGTAAGCAGAAAAATCAATTCTGCCACTTCTAAAAAGTTGTAGGTCATCGTAATAGCTTGTAAATCCTTCAAATAGCCACAACAGTTGCGTATGATTTTTTTGATCAAGGATGTAGGGGTCAAATGCTTTAGGTTTAATGCGCTTGACCATCCAGGCATGGAAATACTCATGACTGCATAAGCCTAAGAAATCTTCATAAGCATCATGTTTTTTGAGATCTTGACCTGGGTAAGGTAGATCATCTCTCTTACACAAAAGAACAGTGCTATCGCGATGTTCTAGGCCGCCATAGCCATCTCCAATAGCATTAACAATAAAACTATATTGTTGGAAGGGCGCTCGATGGGATGATGGTTCAAAAAATTGAATGTGCGCATCACATATGGCTTTTAAATCTTTTGCTAATTGTGAGGCGTTGACTTCTCTGAGGGCGCCTTGGATCACCATTCGGTGGGGTGTGCCACAGGATTGCCAAGTGATGGTTTGAAATTCACCAATCGCAACTGGGTGATCAATCAGCTGCTCATAAGAACTTGCTTGATAGGTGCCAAAACCTGAGCGATCCACCTTTTGGCTGGGTAGAGTGGTTTCAAGTTGCCAAGTTTTGGTTTGAGCTATTTTTGTGGGTTTGATGATTTCTAATTCATGAGCCTCTTCTGAGAAACCTAAAACCTGTAGACATAAGCTGGTTGAATTAAAGAATGCACGATTCTGATCAAGATAGGCCGCTCTAACGGATGTGTCAAAAGCATAGACTTGGTAACTAATTTCTACATCTTGATTAGATGCAGGAATTATCCAAGTGTTGCTATCTTGTTTTTCAAGAAGCAAATGACCAGCTTTGGCATTCTTTTCTTTTGCTGAGATGGTTTCAATATGTTTTGAAAAGTCACGCAACATATAACTGCCTGGTATCCATGCAGGGAGTTGAACTTTGGCGCCTCGATTTTTAATTATTCTGGCGGGAATGTGCAGCTTGACATCAAATCGATGCCCATGAAGCTCGTTAAGCTCAATCGTATAGCGAATGCAACTCATATTTATTTAAGTTTCTTTTCTATGCTGGCCAAGGGTACTGCACCTGAAATACGTGAGCCATCGGTAAAGAACATGGCTGGTGTTCCAGTCACGCCTAATTTTTTAGCCAAGCTTGTGTTGCGATCTAAAGGGGTTGCGCAATCACCTTGGCCGCTAGGCGATTGATTGTCGAGCATCCAAGCATTCCAACTCTTCACTTTATCGGATGAGCACCAGATTTGTTTTGATTTAACTGCGGAGTCTTGAGATAACAAAGGTACTAAAAAGGTATAAATCGTCACGTTATCTAATTGTTGAAATGACTTTTCAAGTTTTTTGCAAAAACCGCAATTAGGGTCTGCAAAAACTGCAATTTGGCGAGTGCCTTTGCCCCGAACAACTTTGATAGCGTCATTGAGAGGTAAATCCGCCCATTTAATACGGTTGAGATCATTACTGCGTTGTTCAGTCAAATTGATCCCTGTTTTTAGATCAATGACTTCCCCTTGAATGAGATAGCGCGCGCTTGCGTCGGCATAAACCACATCGCTGCCAATGGCCACTTCATAGAGGCCACTGATGGGGGTGCTTCGCACAGCTGTTACTTTAGCTCTATCACCTAATTGTTTTTGCACTTCTATTTTTACTTTTTGTTCTGTGGCATTTTGCGCCGATGCGAGTGATGTGCTTAATAAGGAAGCAAGTGCAACGCTCATTGATAGAAGGTGTAACTTAGGCAATGAAAACATAAATTCCTTTAATAAAGTACTGACCTGATCTTGATTTTCTAAGACAGGGCTTTTTTAATTAATTGACGTTTTAAGAAACGGCTTTTATTAACCAAGCCCATACCCCAATTTCTGGCAACTTTTAGGGCGTTGCTATTGCTTGAAAATAACTTTTTTAACTTGTCTGTTGTAAATAACAAAACGTCTGTGTCGCCATGTCGCGCACGTTCATATCTTCTTAATAGGACTGGATCATCAATTTCTCTGAAGGATTCTTTTTCTTCCAAGAGTTTCCCTAAGCAGGCTACATCACGCAATCCTAAATTAAGACCTTGGCCAGCTAGTGGGTGCATAACATGAGCGGCGTCACCAATTAAAATGACTCTGGGTCTCTCATCCGGCCCAATGATGCGTTTGGCGCGCATTCTGCGCAGTGGGAATCCTTGTGCTGAGGTGATTAATTTTAATGGCCCTGTTTGTGATCCAACTTGACCACTGGCTGCAGACATGACGGTAGAGCAAAGGGCTCGATCATTTAAATTTTTTAATTCTTCGGCATGCTCCGGTTGGGCTGACCAAACCATGGAAAGTTTTTTATTCGGAAGTGGCAACAGTGCCAAGATTTCCCCGTTTTCCAAGAACCATTGACGCGCTGTGCTTTGATGATCTTGTGTGCATTCAAAGTTGGCAACTACAGCTGTTTGCTCGTAATCGTTGATTGGGGTTTCAATTTGCAATTTTTCACGAATAGATGATTTGGCACCATCAGCAGCTACCAAGAGTTTCGCTGTAAATGTCTCACCCGCTTGGGTTGTTAAAGTGACAGAGTCATTATTGGTAGTAAAGTTAACAAGGCTGCCAGTTAAACGCTTGATGTTGCCTTGAAATTGGCATGCTGTGTCTAAGGTTTTTTCAATGTGGCTAGATTCAACAATCCATGCAAGTTGATTGACGGTTGCGCTATAGGCAGAGAAGTGAAGTTCATCTTGAGTTTGGCCACTATCTCCAAAAATACGCATATCACTCACCACTTGTAGGCGAGAGTGATCTAGAGATTCCCAAACATGAATATCCGATAATAATTTCTGAGTGCTGCCTGATAAGGCATAAATTCGGCTATCCCAAGTTAAATCATCATTACAATGGACGCCTGGATCAAAATTGGGTGCTATGTGCAAAATCTTAAGGCCTAACTGGGCTAAACGAAGCGCAGTTGCCTTACCGATAATACCGGCACCAACAATAATAAGATCATAACTATTCATATTTGGAATAATAACTCGCTATGTCACTCAAATGCGGTATCGTCGGCCTCCCTAACGTAGGCAAATCAACTTTATTTAACGCACTTACCAAGGCTGGTATTGCAGCAGAAAATTACCCTTTTTGCACAATTGAACCCAATGTGGGGGTGGTAGAGGTTCCTGATCCGCGCTTGGCAAAGCTTTCTGAAATTGTGAAACCTGAGCGTGTGCTTCCAGCAGTGGTTGAGTTTGTGGACATTGCCGGACTAGTTGCGGGCGCTTCAAAAGGTGAGGGCTTGGGCAATCAGTTTTTGGCTAATATCCGCGAAACAGATGCGATTACGCATGTGGTGCGTTGTTTTGAAGATGGCAACGTGATTCACGTTGCGGGCAAAGTAGACCCTATTTCTGATATTGGGGTGATCGACACGGAGTTAGCGCTTGCTGACCTCGGTACAGTTGATAAGGCTTATTCAAGATACTCAAAAGCGGCGAAATCTGGTAACGACAAAGAGGCGAATGCTTTGGCACCACTGTTGGCTAAGGTTCAGGCTCAATTGAATGAAGCTAAGCCTGTTCGCGCAATGGGTTTGAGTGATGAAGATTTGGCTTTATTAAAGCCATTTTGCTTAATTACTGCAAAACCTGTGATGTATGTTGCTAACGTTAAAGAAGATGGTTTTGAAAATAACCCTCATTTAGATGCCGTGAAAGCTCATGCAGAAAAAGAGAAGGCACCAGTTGTGGCAGTATGCGCAGCCATTGAAGCTGAAATTGCTGAATTAGAAGATGAAGATAAAAAAGCATTTTTAGGTGATATGGGTATGGATGAGCCAGGCTTAGATCGCGTGATTCGAGCTGGCTTTGGTTTGCTAGGGCTTCAAACTTATTTCACAGCGGGTGTTAAAGAAGTGAGAGCTTGGACGATTCATGTAGGTGATACAGCGCCCCAAGCGGCTGGTGTGATCCATACTGATTTTGAGCGTGGTTTTATTCGCGCACAAACAATTGCTTATGATGATTTCATCACTTATAAAGGTGAATCTGGTGCTAAGGAAGCTGGCAAGATGAGAGCAGAAGGTAAGGAGTATGTTGTTAAAGATGGTGATGTTCTGAACTTCTTATTCAATGTTTAATCTTTATTTTTCGTGAATTGTTATCTTTCAATATGACCAGCCCTGTTATCCGAGTAGTCCACAGTCGAACCAAAGAGGGCTGCCATGCAGCTTATGAGGCTTTGATTTTAGGTATGTTTGAATCCATGAAACACTTTCCTGGTTTTTTGGGCTCAGAATTATTACCTCCTATGGCTAGCTCGGATGAGTATCAGGTGATTGTGAAGTTTTCTTCACAAAAAGACCTTGATCACTGGGATATTTCTACACAAAGACGAACATGGCATGCCCGTTTTCGACCATTGTTGGCTGTTGAGCCTGAATATCATTTGCTAACAGGCTTAGAAGCTTGGTTTTCTTTACCTGAAATTCCTGTTGGTAAAAAACCACCTAGAAATAAGATGGCTTTCATTACTTGGTTGGGTATTTGGCCAACAGCCTCTTTCTTCTTGTACTTTTTAAGTCCTTATATCGAGTCTTTACCTTACTTATTAAGGTCAGCCATCGTGACTGGTTTGGTTGTGATCACCATGACTTATTTGTTAATGCCGCGTTTAACCAAACTCTTCAAAGAGTGGCTAAGTAGCTAATTAGCATCCCCATAAAAAGCAAACAAGTGGGCTAAGGGTTTATACCCAATCTCGAGAAATTTAAGTATCTCCCTAGGTATTTCGTTTAGCATGATCGTTTACACCTAATCTGGAGATATCCATGAAGCTTTATTACACACCTGGCGCCTGTTCCCTTGCAGTTCACATCACGCTAATCGAAGCTGGCTTGTCATTTGACAAAGAATCAGTTGATTTGGCCAAGAAAAAAACAGCAGGTGGTGTAGATTTCACAACAATCAATGCCAAAGGTTACATTCCTGCATTGCAGCTAGATAGTGGTGAACTGTTAACAGAAGGCCCTGCGATCAATCAATACTTAGCCGATTTAGTGCCAGAAAAAAAATTGGCACCAGCTAATGGCACTCTAGATCGTGTACGCATGCAGTCATGGTTAACATTTATTGGTACTGAATTACATAAATCATTCACACCGCTTTTTCATCCTAGTTCAGATGATGTCAAGGCTCAAGCTAAAGCAAATATTGATAAACGATTAAGCTACGTGAACCAAGAGTTAGCTGGTAAACAGTATTTGGTGGGTGAGCAGTTTTCAATTGCAGATGCTTATCTATTTACAGTAGTCGGTTGGATGGGTTTCTTGGCCATGCCTACAGATGCTTATCCGAATGTTCAAGCTTTGGTTGCCAGAGTGGCCGCTCGTCCTGCTGTACAAGCTGCGATGAAAGCTGAAGGCTTAATTAAGTAAGATCAAAAAATCTGATGAATAAAAAACTCGCTCCTATCGCCGCTCTATTGTGCGGATTATTTTTCAATATCAATGCACATGCAGCCAGTGAGCAGGATCTTCAGAACAGCTTTAATCCATATGCAAAAGGGTTTCCTCAATTTGCAGGATTAAAGCCTGGCCTCGTGATTAATAAAAGTAATCTGGAACAATTTAAGGCGGTATTGGATCCTGGTTTGCAATATGTGATTCAGAACGATTGGCATCAGATCAAAGTTGGTGCAACAACGCAGTTTCAAATTAATCAAAAATTTATTGATGCAAGTAAGCAGCATCTTAATAAGACTCAACTTGGTCAGAGGGTGGGAGATATTGAGCAATATATTTCAGGCCGTCCATTTGTAGAAGAGCCTGATTTAAAAGATCCACGTGCTGGAGAAAAGTTAGCTTGGAATTTCAGGGCCGGCGCGGGGGTTGGTGATAGTGGGGTGATTTACCCCTTCTACTGGCGTTATCGCGATTTGATGACGGGTAAAGTTGATAAGACGGTTAAGTTTTCTTTTAATATTTTGAAATTCAAGCATCGCCTTGATGACCCAGCTCCGGAAATTAAGCCTAACCCTGCTGATTTAGCAGTCGCCATTTACGCTAAGGTTTTTGAACCGCAAGATTTAAAAAATACTCAGCTATTGATTTTGCATGCTGATAATGACCATAAACCTCAAGATGCGTATATGTATTTGGGATTCCAGCGACGGGTACGTCGCATGGCACCAGGGCAATATACCGATGCATTTTTAGGCTCTGACGTCATGATTGAAGATTTTGAAGGCTTCAATGGTCGTATCTCCGATATGAAGTGGAGTTACAAAGGCGCTCAAAATTTGATGTTGCCAATGTTTAATCATCGGGAAATGAAATTAGCAACAGATCTACCTGTTGAAGCAGATGGATATCAATTTATTGATGTTAATGGTCAGGGCGGATGTTTTCCTGATATCACTTGGCAGTTACGTAAGACCTTCATCTTAGAAGTTGAACCCTTAGATCCTAAGCATCCAATTAGCAAGAGAATATTTTATTTAGATGCTCAGTCGATGCATATTGTTCGTACATTGATTTATGACCGAAAAGGTCAATTATGGAAGGTCGGAACTTTAGGAAAAACTCATCCTGATGCTCATTTGCCTGAAAATAAAGATTTGGGTAGTCCAGTTGATGATGTTTTTTCTGCTGTCGATGTTCAATCAAAGCATTGCACTACTGGCCAATTTAAAGCCAAGATTGATCACAAGGCTAATCCAGTCTCCCTCTTTCAGGTTCAAAACTTACGAAGCGGTGATTAGTTAAAAGCCTTCTATATGATCCAGGTCTAAAAACCTAGGGTAAACCATTATTTTGTGCTTTTAGAATTCAGCGCACTCTAGAGTGTAGGCTTAGTGCTTACCCTTAAATCTCGAGAAAAATGAATTATTTCGGGAAAACAGGGATAAAATTCGTCAGTTAAAAACTAGAGCCTTTAAATATAAGGGGCAAACACAATATGGGTGACAATATGGTTGAAGATTTTGATCCACAAAAGAGATTTGTTCGATTCATCGAAAAGCGTGATGATGGTTTTGTATTATTCGAGTTTGCCGTGGGTGAGCCAGAGATTTTTGCTGAGATGATTTTAAAAGCAGAAGATTATGAAATCTTTTGTAAGGAGCAGGGCGTTGTCATGATCGATCAGGATACAAATCCAATTGATGAAGAAAATGACTTTGAGTGGCGCATGCGTGATGCAACAGAAAAGAGATTAGATAAATAATCTGTTGCAAAGAAGCATTAAAAAGTTTTATTTAAAAAATTAGGAAAATTAAGATGGCAAACGTATTTATTGCATTTCAATCAAACCAAGATAGTCGATACATTGTTGAGGCAATTGTGGAAGACAACCCAGGTGCAATCGTTCAAGAACAACCAGCGATGGTGAAGGTGGATGTGCCCAATAGAATGGTAATCAAGCGCGCAACCATCGAAGAGAAAATGGGACGAGAGTTTGAGTTACAAGAAATGCATATGCACCTTATTACATTGACTGGTAACGTTGATGAAGATGATGACCAGTTTGTTTTAGAGTGGAAGTCTTAAGAATTATTGAATAGATGTTGGATGGGTCGCTTAGTGTTTTGAGCGACTTGTTTTTGTTAAAAGTTTTTATTTGTGAGTTTTTATGTCATACGAACTAACCATTGAGCCCCTAGGTCAAACAATTGAAGTTGAAGATGGTCAAACCATCTTGGATGCAGCTCTAAGAGCAGGTATTTATTTGCCTCACGCCTGTTGTCATGGCCTTTGTGCAACTTGTAAAGTTCAGGTAGTTGATGGTGAAGTAGAGCACGGTGAAGCATCGACTTTTGCTTTGATGGATTTTGAGCGTGAAGAGCAAAAATGTTTAGCGTGTTGCGCCACTTTGCAAAGTGATGTCACCATTGAAGCCGATATTGACGAAGACCCAGATGCACGTGTTATTCCAGTGGTTGATTATGAAGGTACAGTTTCTCGAATTGAAAATCTAACACCAACGATCAAAGGTATTTGGTTAAAGCTCGACGGTGATCAAAAAGTTGATTTCCAAGCAGGGCAATACGTTAATTTAGAAATCCCGGCGCTTAATCAAAGTCGTGCTTTTTCATTGGCGAATGCGCCACATGAAGGCGAGATTGAATTAAATATTCGTATCGTTCCTGGTGGTTTGGTAACAACCTACATTCACGAACAACTAAAAGTGGGTGACAAGCTGAAGTTAAGCGGTCCTTATGGACGTTTCTTTGTTAAAAAATCAACGAACACACCGATGTTATTTATTGCAGGTGGTTCAGGTTTGTCTAGCCCGAAAAGCATGATCCTTGATTTGCTGAATGAAGGTTGTGATTTACCAATGACACTGATGTACGGCGCAAGGTCACAATCAGAACTTTATTACGATCAAGAATTTAAAGACTTAGCGGCCAAGCATCCGAACTTTACTTATGTGGCTTCCTTGTCAGATGAGCCGGCTGATTCTGGCTGGACTGGTGCTAGAGGATTTGTGCATGAAGCAGCTAAAGCGCATTTCAATAATGACTTTAGTGGTCGTAAAGCCTATTTATGTGGCCCGCCTCCAATGATTGAGGCAGCTATTACGACATTGATGCAGGGTCGTTTGTATGAGCGCGATATTTATGCTGAGAAATTTATCTCAGCAGTAGACTCAACTAATACAGTTCGTAGTCCGCTATTTAAAAATATTTAATCTGGTTATTTGCTAAAAATAATATCAGGCAGTTTAGATACCACTTCATAGGTCAGCATAATATGCTGACCTAGAAGCTTGGTGCAAAGGCTGATATCTCTGTCTAATGCTGCTGTCTTTAGAGCTTCATGTTCAGCATGAACGTTTCTTTGGTTGTCCTTACGGTAATACACAGCAATGCGTCTATAACGTTCTGAGTGGTGGTAGAGAATGCCAATAAACTGCAGAATCCATTTAGATGGGCACGCTGACACTAAAGCCGAGTGAAATTCTTCATTTCTCTGTTCCCACTCATGGAAAAAACTACCATCATCGCCATCTCTGGTTTTGCCGAGTTTTTTCTCTGATAAGGTGAGACGGTGATAGGCGGCGATCACATCTGCCTCCCATTTGTCATTTCCATGAGTCATTGACTGTGTCAGTGCCTCAATTTCCAACATCACACGCATCTTTGTTATGTCTAAGAAGTCAGCCAAAGACATGGGGCTAACTGTAAAACCTTTTTGCCCTTGGGTGAAAACCAAGCTATCAGCCACTAAAAGAGCTAGTGCCTCTCTTAAAGTACCCGCACCAACGTTATATCTATCCTTTAAGTGCTCAACTCTTAACTTGGTTGAAGGAGGGTGAACGCCATTGATAATGTCACGTCTAAGCGCCAAATAGGCACCCTCAACAAGTGTTTTTGGTTCTTGAGTTTTAGGTATAAATGATGGTTGAGCTACTAAGTACATGATTCTTATGAAATATATTATATTTTTGAAATTATCGATATTTTGCCAGTTCTTCAACTGATTTAGTTAAAAACAACCCCTTTTTAGGGGAAAACACTCATTGTGATAAATCATCATGTATTTCAAAATAATCTCGAGATTAATAGGTACAATCGAGAAAGTTGATGTCTCATAAAGTATTCATTGAAGATACTCAGGAAGAGTATCGCTGTCGAGAAGATCAGCATTTACTTGCTGGGATGGAGGCACTTGGTCGTAAAGGAATACCGGTAGGTTGCCGCGGGGGTGGTTGCGGCGTGTGCAAGGTAGAGATTACCAGCGGGCAATATACCAAGCGTGTGATGAGTCGAGATCACGTAACGGTTGAAGAAGAAGCGAGAGGTTGTGTCTTGGCTTGTCGAGTGAAGCCACAATCTGATATCACCTTAAAGGTGTTAGGTAAGATGAAAAAAAATGTAGTACGTGGTGTGATAGAAAAATAAAGAAGTTATTTGATTAATAGTATTTGTTGAATAGATTGAATAGGAGAAAAGTATGCCAATGACAGGTGTTTTACGTCCGGGACACGCGCAGATCCGCGTATTGGATATGGAAGAATCAGTACATTTTTATACGAATGTATTGGGTTTAAAAGAAACGGGCCGTGATAAATCCGGTCGTGTGTACTTTAAAGCTTGGGATGAGCGTGACCACAATAGCGTGATCTTGCGTCAAGCTGATCGTGCTGGAATGGATTTCTTTGGTTTCAAAGTTGAGAGCAAAGAAGTTCTTGAGAATTTAGACAAAGCTCTCAAAGCATATGGCGTTACAACCGAGCGCATGCCGGCAGGTGAAATGCTGGAGACCGGTGAGCGCGTGAGATTTAAGGCGCCAACAGGCCATACATTTGAGCTTTATGCAGAAAAAAATCATGTGGGTAACGGTTTAGGTGATTTTGCTCCTGAAGCTTGGAACCCAGACCAAAAGGGTATTTCTCCGGTGCGCATGGACCATGCTTTGGTCTACGGTAGAGATATTGATGGCACCAGAAAGCTATTTGAAGATGTATTTGGCTTCCGAGTCACTGAGCGTGTGAAGTTAGAAGATAAGACCACCGACTTGGCTGCCTTTATCACTTGTTCAACTAAGGCTCATGATTTAGCTTTGGTGCGTCATGCTGAGGATGATAAGTTTCATCACCTTTCATTTTTGTTAGATTCTTGGGAGCAGGTTCTTCGTGCTGCCGACATCATGACAATGAATCGTGTGTCTATTGATATTGGTCCAACACGTCACGGTATTACTCGTGGCGCAACTATTTACTTCTTTGACCCATCGGGCAATCGTTTGGAAACATTCTGCGGTGGTTACGAGTGGTATCCAGATATGAATGAGATCACATGGCCAATCGAAGAAGTCGGCCGCGCGATTTTCTATCATGATCGTAAATTGAACGAAGCTTTCTTAGCTGTGGTGACCTAATGAGTCATTTTGTTTCTCAAAAAAATATTAGTTGTGAGGCTGCTGCAAAAGTAGCTCAGGGCGCAATAGAAAAGGCGCATGAGTTGGGCATCAAAATTAATGTGGCTGTCACGGACTCCAGCGGAGTCCTGATGGCTTTTTTGAGAATGCCGGGCGCCTTTTTACATTCAATCGATATTTCGATTGATAAAGCCTATACGTCTGCAAGTTTTGGTTTTCCAACCAGTCAGTGGATGAGCATTATTCAAGATGATCCAGCCTTGAGAGAGGGAATTGTTCAAAGAGAGCGATTGGTCATTTTTGGAGGTGGCGTACCGATCCAGCTGGATGGTGACTTAATTGGGGGCGTGGGTGTGTCCGGTGGTTCTGCAGAAGAGGACGAGATTTGTGCTTTGGCTGGAATCTCAAAAATTAAATAAATAACAAAATTAATAGAAAACAATATGAAACAATTTCTAAATTACATTAACGGCGAATTTGTTGCGACCGATAAAACTTTTGAAAAACGTGCACCAGTTAGCAATCAAATTATTGGTATGGTTCACGAAGCGGGTCTAGCTGAAGTAGATCAAGCTGTTACTGCTGCTCGTGAAGCGCTCAAGGGTGACTGGGGAAAGTTAACAACTGTTAAGCGTGTTGAGTTGTTGTATGCGGTTGCGGATGAAATTAACCGTCGTTTTGATGATTTTTTAGAAGCTGAAATTGCTGATACTGGTAAACCAAGATCATTGGCATCTCATATTGATATTCCACGTGGTGCAGCGAACTTTAAAGTATTTGCTGACATTATTAAAAATGTGCCGAATGAAACATTCCAAATGGATACCCCAGATGGTGGCAAGGCCATCAATTATGCGATCCGTAAACCTTTAGGTGTGATTGGTGTTGTTTGTCCTTGGAATTTGCCATTGTTGTTGATGACATGGAAAGTAGGCCCAGCTTTAGCTTGTGGCAATACAGTTGTCATCAAGCCATCAGAAGAAACTCCAGGAACAGCAACATTGCTTGGTGAAGTATTTGAAAAGGTTGGAGTGCCTAAGGGTGTTTACAACGTGGTTCATGGTTTTGGCCCTAATTCTGCTGGTGAGTTTTTAACTAAACACCAAGGTGTTAGTGGTATTACTTTTACAGGTGAAACACGCACTGGTGAAGCAATTATGGCTGCTGCTGCAAAAGGTGTTCGCCCAGTGTCTTTTGAGTTGGGTGGCAAGAATGCAGCGATTGTTTTTGAAGATTGCGATTTTGAAAAAGCGATTGCAGGTGTTACACGTTCAGCATTTGAGAACTGTGGTCAGGTATGTTTAGGTACTGAGCGTGTTTATGTTCAAAGACCTATTTTTGATAAATTTGTTGCAGCATTGAAGCTCAAGGCTGAAGGCTTGAAAGTTGGACCATCTAATGAGCCGGGCGTTGGCTTGGGACCATTGATCTCTGCAGAGCACAAACAAAAAGTGACATCCTATTATGCAAAAGCAGTTGCAGAGGGTGCCACGGTTGTGACAGGTGGTGGTGTTCCAAAAATGGCTGATGAATTTAAAGATGGTCATTGGGTTCAGCCAACCATTTGGACTGGATTGCCAGAAACTGCTACGGTGATTCGCGAAGAAATTTTTGGCCCATGCTGCCATATCGCTCCATTTGATACTGAAGAAGAGGCGATTGAGTTAGCCAATAACACCACATATGGTTTGGCAACTTCAGTTTGGACAGAAAATCTAGGTCGCGCTCATCGCATGGCTGAAGCTATTGAAGTAGGTCTTTGCTGGATCAATAGCTGGTTCTTGCGTGATTTACGCACACCTTTTGGCGGTGCAAAAGGATCGGGTATTGGTCGTGAAGGTGGCGTTCATTCCTTAGAGTTCTACACAGAATTACGCAACGTTTGCGTCAAACTTTAATTAGCCAACGTGCTAAAGAAATAAAGAGAAAATAAAATGGCTATGGATAAAAAAATTATTACTGATTTGGGTGATGAGCTTTATAACGCATTGAAAAGTCGTCAAGTCATTGATCCTTTGAGCAGCAGATACCCTGATATGACTGTGGAAGATGCTTACGCAGTTCAAGAGCGCATGATTGCGCGTCGAGTTGAAGCTGGTGAGCGCATTGTTGGTAAAAAAATTGGCGTTACATCAAAGGTGGTCATGAACATGTTGGGTGTATATCGCCCTGACTTCGGTTACCTATTAGACGGCATGATCTACAACGAAGGTGAATCCATTGAATTTGATAGCATGATCCAGCCAAAAGCTGAGGGTGAGATTGCATTCATCTTGAAGAAAGATTTAATGGGTCCTGGTCTGAGTAACGCAGATATTTTGGCCGCGACTGAATGTGTGATGCCTTGTTTTGAAATTGTGGATTCAAGAATCCGTGATTGGAAAATCAAAATTCAAGATACAGTTGCCGATAACGCATCTTGTGGCGTTTTCGTGTTGGGTGACAACGCTGTTGATCCAAAGAGAATTGATCTAAACACATGCGGCATGATTTTAGAAAAGAATGGTGAGATTTTTGCTACTGGCGCAGGTGCGGCGGCTTTAGGTTCTCCAGTTAATTCAATTACTTGGTTGGCTAATACATTGGGTAGCTTGGGTGTTGGCTTAAAAGCGGGTGAAGTAGTTTTATCCGGTGCTTTAGCAGCCATGGCACCTATTGCCAAGGGTGATAACTTCAGAGCAACTATCGGTGGTTTAGGTAGCTGTTCAGTTCGTTTTAGTTAAGCATTATGGATTTAAAGATTGCAGGTAAGACTGCACTAGTGACTGGCTCAACAGCCGGCATTGGTTTTGCAATTGCTAAAACTTTGGCTGAGAACGGTGCACGGGTCATTATTAACGGACGCACTCAAGCTTCTGTAGATAAAGCAATTGCTCAACTATCAGAACGAGTGCCATCTAATTTATTGCACGGCTGCGCAGCTGATTTATCAAGTGCTGCGGGCGTACAAAAGCTTATAGATGCGCATGGTGACGTTGATATTCTTATTAATAACTTAGGTATTTTTGACGTTGTTCCATTTGCTCAGATCAGTGATGCTGAGTGGATGAGATTTTTTGAAATAAATGTCATGAGTGGTGTGCGTTTATCGCGCCATTACTTGCCTTTGATGTTGAAGAAAAATTGGGGCCGTATTATTTTCATTTCAAGTGAGTCAGGTATCTGTCCTCCGGGCGATATGGTTCACTATGGCATGACAAAAACTGCTCAGTTGTCCGTGTCAAGAGGTTTGGCTGAGGTGGCTGCAGGTACTGGTGTCACAGTTAACTCTGTATTACCTGGACCTACTAAGACTGAAGGTGCCGCCAACTTCTTTGCCTCAATGGCAAAGGATCAAGGCATAACAATTGAAGAGATGGAGCGTAAGTTCTTTGCAGAAGGACGACCAACCTCTTTACTTAAAAGATTTGTATCACCTGATGAGGTCGCTTCAATGGTGGCTTATATCAGTAGCCCGTTATCTGCAGGAACAACGGGTGCAGCATTGCACGTCGATGGCGGTGTCGTGAGAAGCATTGTTTAAATAATTAGTGAATTTAATAAAGAAGGTATTTTCAAATGAAAAAAATTAAATGTGCATTGATTGGTCCAGGCAATATTGGTACTGATCTATTGGCTAAATTACAAAGAAGCCCAGTATTAGAGCCAGTATGGATGGTGGGTATTGATCCTGAGTCTGATGGCTTAAAGCGTGCTCGTGAAATGGGTATCAAAACAACTTCAGACGGCGTTGATGGTTTGTTGCCACACGTTAAGGCTGATGGTGTTCAGATTGCATTTGATGCAACTTCTGCTTACGTTCATGCTGAGAACTCACGCAAGTTAAATGAGTTGGGTGTGTTGATGATTGACTTAACACCTGCAGCGATTGGTCCATATTGCATTCCGCCGGTGAACTTGAAAGAGCACTTGGGTAAAAAAGAAATGAACGTGAACATGGTGACATGTGGCGGTCAGGCAACTATTCCAATGGTGGCTGCTGTTTCACGCGTTCAAAAAGTGACTTACGGTGAAATCGTGGCAACTGTATCTAGTCGTTCAATTGGTCCTGGCACACGTAAGAATATTGATGAATTTACACGCACAACAGCCGGTGCTGTTGAAAAAGTGGGTGGTGCAGAAAAGGGTAAAGCGATCATCATCGTTAACCCAGCTGAGCCACCGTTGATGATGCGTGACACGATTCACTGTTTGGTAGAAGGCGAGCCAGATCAAGCCAAGATCACAGCCTCCATTCACGACATGATTAAAGAAGTGCAAAAGTATGTTCCTGGTTATCGATTAGTGAATGGCCCTGTGTTTGACGGTAATCGAGTTTCTGTCTTTATGGAAGTTGAAGGTTTGGGCGATTACTTGCCTAAATACGCAGGTAACTTGGACATCATGACTGCAGCTGCAGCAAGAACGGCTGAGATGTTCGCAGAGGAAATGTTGTCTGGTAAGTTGGTTTACTAATTAACCACATCAAAGAATTCAGGAATAAAGGAATAAGAACATGAGTAGCTTAAAAGGTAAAAAGATCACCGTTCATGACATGACATTGCGTGATGGTATGCATCCTAAGCGTCATTTAATGACACTTGAGCAGATGGAAACAATTGCTTGTGGTTTAGATGATGCTGGTGTGCCATTGATTGAAGTGACACACGGTGACGGTTTAGGTGGATCATCAGTTAACTATGGTTTCCCAGCGCACACAGACGAAGAGTATTTGTCTGCTGTGATTCCAAAAATGAAAAATGCAAAAGTATCAGCCTTGTTGTTACCAGGTATGGGTACTGTTGACCATTTGAAAATGGCGCATGACTTAGGTGTGCACTGTATTCGTGTTGCAACTCACTGTACAGAGGCTGACGTATCTGAGCAGCATATCGGTATGGGTCGCAAATTAGGCATGGATACTGTTGGGTTCTTGATGATGGCTCATAAAGCATCTCCAGAGAAATTAGTTGAGCAAGCTAAGTTGATGGAATCATATGGTGCTAACTGCGTTTATGTGACTGACTCAGCTGGTTATATGTTGCCAGATGATGTGAAAGAGCGTTTAACTGCTGTGCGCCAGGCTCTTGATCCAAAGACAGAGCTGGGTTTCCATGGTCACCACAATATGGCAATGGGTATTGCTAACTCAATCGCCGCTATTGAGTGTGGCGCTAATCGTATTGATGCTGCAGCTGCTGGATTAGGTGCTGGTGCTGGCAATACGCCGATGGAAGTATTCATTGCGGTTTGTGATCGCATGGGTATTGAAACTGGTGTTGATGTATTCAAGATTCAAGACGTTGCTGAAGATCTTGTGGTGCCTATCATGGATCACGTGATTCGTATCGATCGTGATTCTTTAACTTTAGGTTATGCAGGTGTTTACTCATCATTCTTATTGTTTGCAAAACGTGCTGAAAAGAAATATGGCATTTCTGCTCGCGAACTTTTGGTTGAGCTAGGCCGCAAAGGCATGGTTGGTGGTCAAGAGGACATGATTGAAGATACAGCGATGACGCTTGCAAAAGCACGTGGCCTCATTTAATAAAAGCCTTATTTAGGTTAAAGGAAAGAATATGAAGTTAGATCAAGCAACTATTAAAAAATTAGCAGAGCATCTTGAGAATTGCGAACTAAATGCAAAAGATACGCCAAAAATCACAGATGATCATCCAGAGATGGATTGGGATGATGCTTATGCTATTCAGGATGAAATCAAGCGTCGCAAACTAGCAAGAGGTCATAAGATTGCTGGCCTAAAAGCTGGTTTGACATCACACGCTAAGATGAAGCAAATGGGTGTTGAGACACCATGCTTTGGTTTTATGGCTGATTACTACGCATTGCCTGATGGCGGCGAGTGCAAAGTATCAGAATTAATTCACCCTAAGGTTGAACCTGAAATTGCATTTGTATTGAAAAAAGCACTTAAAGGCCCAGGCTGTCATATTGGCTCAGTTTTAGCGGCAACAGATTTCGTGATCCCAGGTATTGAAGTGATTGACTCACGTTTCCGTGATTTTAAATTTGACCTAAAGAGTGTGATTGCAGACAACACTTCAGCAGCCCGCTTTGTGATCGGTGGTAATCCTGTATCAGTTGGTGATGTTGATTTGAGAACGGTTGGTATTGTTCTTGAAAAAAATGGTGAGCCAGTAGCGTTTGGCGCTGGTGCAGCTGTATTGGGACATCCTGCTGCTGCGATTGCCATGATGGCCAATCACTTGGGTGCGCGCGGAGAAGAAATTCCTGCAGGCACTTTGATTCTGTCAGGTGGTGTGACTGAAGCGGTTGCAGTTGCTGCTGGCGATAACGTTACCTTGAAGATCCAAGGTATGGGTAGCACAAGCTTACGTTTCATCTAATTTAAAAAGGATACTGAAATGCCATTTGCTCAGATTTATTTGATGGAAGGTCGTACAGAAGACCAAAAGCGTGCTGTGATTGAAAAAGTAACTCAAGCACTTCATGAAGCTGTGGGCGCACCAAAAGAAAATGTGCGTGTTTGGATTCACGATATGCCAAAAGAAAATTGGGGTATTGCTGGCGTTACAGCTAAGGATTTAGGTCGTTAAAAATAAGAGGTCATGATGTCGAGTACTGTTATAAATAATCCAGAAATTGCTCAGTCAATTCTTGCTGGTGGTATCAAAACAAACTATCAGGATCATGGCCAAGGAGATCCAATCTTCTTGATCCACGGATCAGGTCCTGGAGTAACTGCTTATGCCAATTGGCGTTTAACTATGCCAGTATTAGCTGAGAAATTCAGAGTGATTGCTCCGGACATGGTTGGCTTTGGTTTTACTGAAAGACCTGCTGGTGTTCAGTACACAATGGATATGTGGGTATCTCAGCGGTGGTTTAGCACTTGCATTAGCCCTAAGAGCTCCAGATCGTGTTAATCGTCTTGTGTTGATGGGAGCCGCTGGAACTAAGTTTGAACTAACTGATGGTTTAGATGCTGTTTGGGGTTACAAGGGTACTTTGGAGCACATGAAGGAGCTTGTTAATCTATTTGCATTCAATAAGAACTTGGTGAGTGATGATTTGGCGAAGTTGCGTTATGAAGCCAGTATTCGCCCAGGTTTTCAAGAAGCCTTTTCAGCGATGTTCCCAGCACCTCGCCAACGTTGGGTGGATTCATTAGCCAGCGATGAAGCGCAAATTAAAACTTTAGCTCATGAAACCATGATTGTTCATGGTCGTGATGATGCGATTATTCCGCTATCAGCTAGCTTACGTTTGCACGATTTAATTCCAAAATCACAGTTACATGTTTTCGGACAGTGTGGCCATTGGACTCAAATTGAGCACTCAGCTAGATTTAATCAGCTATTATTGAACTTCTTTTTAGAGGCTAGTGCTAAATAAGCATCCGCATCAACCACGGGAGATTCAATTGCGCACCACAAAAATAATCCA
>JBEGTH010000021.1:0-21162 GCA_041179505.1 Pseudomonadota bacterium
ACTCCTCTGCAACACACGCGACTTCTTTCACAAATTAAAGGAGATCAACATGAAAGAAATCACCATCCGTTTATGGGAAAACAAGAAGTTTGGTACTACCTATGGCAAAGGACTTTATCGCAGAGCTATCTACAACGGTACAGCAGAAGTCCTATCACCCTACGCCAAGTATTTATTAGATTTTGAGCAGATCACATCCTGGTTTCATCTGGCTAAAACATCGGTACACATTGACATGCTGAAGCAACTAGCTGATGAACCGGAAAATGAAGAAGGTCAGTTACTCAGCTGGATTTACCGCTATGAAAGCGGCATAAAAACGCCAGTCAAAGGCTTTGCTCAACTAGACTTAGTGCATTCCATAATCACATTAGAAATTGATGATGCAGAACTAGGTATACAAGAAACCTGGACACTGCCCTTGCGTTCTTGCATAGCCAGAATCCCCGGAAAACCTACTCCTGCACTCATCGCTACTAACTGTTCGGAGCTAAATTCACCTCAAAAACCGTCTACAAACAGCATTTTTGGTGGATCAAATACTCGCAGTACTGGAACAGATGGTTTTGCTATGTAGGGCTGATTTGATGTACTAGCGCTAATTCGTGGCTTTTTCGCCACAGATTATGGCTAAAAGGCATAAATACTTGTGACTAAAACAGGTTAAGAAAATTACACTTTTCTTAACCTGTCTTGTAAGTCATTGATTCTTGGAAGGTCTTTTTTGTCGGGAAAACCGACAGATTTCGGTCGACCTTTTGACAATAAGAAAACATACTTAAAGCGTACTTTTTATTTATACAAGGACAAGAAAATGGCACAAGCAAAAACCTTAACTCAAGAAGAACTCGAACAAGTATTGAACTATGTGAGCGCACGCAAATATGCAGAAAGAAACCGGGCTCTGATTGCCATGAGTTTTTTCGCAGGACTTCGTGTAGCAGAAATAGCCAGCTTAAAAATGGCGGATGTAGTAAACACTGATGGCACAATCAAAGCAGAAATACGACTGGCCGCGGCACAGACCAAAGGCAAACATCCTAGAACTGTATTTGTCAGCACTAAATTACGTGAAATACTCGCTGAATACTTGGCGACAAGACATGTGCGCAACAATGACGTTGCATTTTTTCACACAGACAACCGCTTGTCTTTTACTCCAAACGGCTTGTGCGTATGGTTCCACACGCTTTACAGAAATATTGGCATTGCGGGAGGAAGCAGCCATTCGGGAAGAAAATTCTTCATCACCTCCCTCGCAAACAAGGGTATAGGTGTGAGAATCTTAGCCAGCTTGGCGGGACACAGATCGATTGCTGTTACACAGCGATATATTGATGTCAACGACGAGCAGAAGAGGAACGCCGTTGAGCTAATTTAAATTGAGCCTCTCTCTCCTCTTCAACTGCTTTAGCAACAGCAGTTGAAACAGCTTTCTCAACTATTTTCTCAACCCGACGTTTCTTCCTAAAATGCCTCTTGATACCAAGGAGGTATTTTTCTCTGATTAGTTTTTCAGGTTCATCTTTGTATCTTTCAAGCATCTCCTCTTCGTACTTTTTATATTGAAAGAGAATTGATGCAATTAACTCGTAATTTAGTGGCATTGCTGTATTAAGTTTTTTAGTGGATGGAAACTCTAACCTAGCCGCATTCTCAGAAATATAAGTGGCTTCTCTAATAAATTTAGCGCCCAATTCCCCCAAAAAAGTTCTAGCTTTTAGGTTTGTAGCATTGGGCACTGACTCAAAAGTCAATCCTTCAATCCATTTACTCAAAACTCGTGCTTTTACAGCTACACGCCAATTTTCTACATCACGCTGTTGCTTAAAGTTAGCAGTAGCTTTAATAAAAATGAAGTTTTTACGATCATTAATTGAACTAGCGTGTAATTTATTTTTTAAAAATGCAACCTTGCCTTCTCTTTGTTTAGAACGAGACTGCATAGCCTGTTTTACTAACCTTGCTACCTCTTTGAGAATTACTTGTTCAGACTTATTAAGATCAACATTAAAACTTAATTTTTGACTAGGTCCTTCAAGATCAAAAAGCTTATACCCACCTTCCTGCCACCAATCCTCAAAAGTGGATTCATAGATATTTCCAATTTTTTTATATGTAGCTCGGACAATATCAAAGTCTTTAGGCAAATTAAATTTTTTTAAATTTCTCTTAGACCTAAGCTCATGAGCCAAAGCATAGCTAGGGCTAATCAAAAGAAAGAAGAAAAATAATTCATGCTCAAAAGTCGGAATGAGTTGTACCTGTTTCCATTTCTCGCCAAAACCCGATGCTGTAGTCATTTTTTTACCTTGTATGAAATGGCTATGTACCCATTCTATCCAAGTTGTCAGCCTATCAGAGCCACTGTGTAATTCATGCAACCAGTTACACCGCTCTTTAACAACTTGCTTATCTCAATTACTGCTGTCGGGAATCCCGACATCGGCGGTTTCTTTATGCCCTAAAGAAACCTATTTAACTTAAATATAGGAGGATCCCTCATGGATCAAACTACTGTAGTAGAGAAGGTGGAAACCGACACCTCCGTAAAGTTGTCGGTAAAGGTTGGCGATAAAACCAAGCAGGAAATTCAAACTGCATTTGGCAATCTAATCTCAATGCGCAAAGACTGGGAACAAAACGAGTACGCTCGTAGCAACCAGAAGCTGTATGAAATTTTTCAACATTGTTATGCACTTTATCTTGAGATGAAGGGTGTAACTGCTGACAAGTTGGCCTTGAAACGTGCATTTAATACATACCTCAAAGAGTCAGGCGTTAAGTTTAAAGACTCTACGCACTTGATGGTTAAAGTTGTACGTTGCGTATTCGGAGATGATCGCCGCCGCGTATCTTCATATGCCACCGCTCTTCGTATTGCTGATGAACGTAAGATTCCGTCTTCTGGAATCATTGACTTCTTCAATAAAGAAGGTGGGTTTGAAGAGGTACGTCGCACTAAGAATCCAAACACAGTCAGTTTGGAAATGAAAAAGTCGATAGCTTGAATGCTGTATTTGATGAATCTGCTTATGAGGGTGCAACATTGTTGATGTCAACACGTGAGCCTGATGGTAGCTTTCAAATCAAATATGTACTTCAGAACGGCGGACTAGTATCTAGTGCACTTGTACATCTACTTAGCTATACCAAAGAGGCGCAAGCCAAACAAAAAGTAGAAAAACAAGCAGCCAATGATGCAAATATGCGTGATGAAGCTGTAAAACAGGCAGTTAATGCCTAAACCTTAGCGGTTTAACTGTAGGTAATTGAAGATAAGCAAGTTAGCCATTAACCATTAGGAGGACACATGGCACTTGCAATCCCTACCCCGGTCATGCCGGATGATTTTGCTCTACAGCAAAACAGTCGTAACAAATTGGAATCCATCATTGATGGAACTATCTTGATGCCGGGCAACGGCCTTAGTGGCATTTTGCTCTATGGCACGTATGGCACAGGTAAAACTACCATGGCAAAACTATTGCCAGGATGGCTAGAAACAGCAAAGACGACCAACTATTTAAAACTTGGTGTTCCAGGTCAAATTATTGATACAGGCCAGCCAGTCTATGACTACATGCCCTGCGCTCAAGGTCAGAATGGTGCACAAATGATCACACAGATTGATCAGAGAACCTCACTAATCAGCTGGAATACTAGTGGCTTACATTACTTAATTCTTGATGAAGTTGATCTATTAACTACAGCAGCAATTGCCTCATTGAAATCCGTGATGAATCGTCCAAATGTTGTATTCATTCTGACAACCAATCATTTGAACAAAATTGATCGGGGCGTACAAAACCGATCTGTACTTTTAGATCTCAATGCAGCACCAACTAATGCATGGATTCAAAAAATTACTCAAATCTATTCACTCAATGGACTAAGCCCATTACCTGCGGCAGCAATTGCAGGAATTGTGACGGCTGGAAATGGTTCTGCACGAACCATTTTCACGGATCTATGTATGGCAGAGTCACTTAAGAACAAGACAGGAGTGAAACCATGAATGGGCTGATTGGCAATCGTAATGATGCGAAGTTTATCTTTATTGGAGTAGATGATGAAAAAGATTTACCAAGTAAGCAAATGCTATTGAAGTATTTTCCAAATGGTACATTTAATACATACAAATCACATGGTCACTTTAGTAGCAGTTTTCATGAAATTGAAAAATTCTATGCAATTAAAAGAAATGGTTTTAACGCTGACATCTCTTGGGATAGAAAAAAATGTATTTCTCATGGAATCAGAATTATTACAAATGAACCCCCTAATTCATTTTTAGCAATTGAAATTGGGGCATGTAGCGTAGATTTTTTGAACCTCTCTCAAGCGAATATGCAAGAGTTGAAAATTTTAGTGGATGGATGGGAAGAGTTAGTTAGAAACATTAAAAATGTTTTAAGCTGCGTCCCAAATTTGGCACAAAGTAAATTAACATTAATGAAATACCAACTGACTGATTCTAAAATTGAACTACCAGATCAAGATTCAATCACTAATATTTTCAATAACTACGGCGATAACGCTATTTGTGAAATGATTAATCGATTTAATATCTGGCATCAGAGTGTTTTATGGCGATAAATTAAGCCAACTTCTCAGCACTCAGCATAGGAGTCAGCTTTGAATAATGCTTTTCCAGCATTGGTACTGAAGTACCCATTTGCCTAGCTAGCGTGTGTATATCTACACCGTCAGCCAAGGCAAATGTGGCATAAGTGTGTCTTAGGCTATATAAGGTTCGCTTTTGCCCTGCGTGATCTAACCAAAGTTCGCTATCTTTCATTAATCTTTGGAATACACCATCCATCCCATGCGGCTGATCACCTGCCGGCATAACAAAAACTAATTTATCTAAATTGGCATCGATAACTTGGTTAAGATTTTTATAAGGCAAGTTTTGCCACTTTATTAACCTATCTAGACTAGGTAATAACTGATCTCTAGCTATTAAGTATCTAGGGCCCGTCTTACCACTAACCCAAATACGTAAATACTTTTTACCTTTAATAAGGTGCCATTGAAGGTCTTTCCATCTAACAGGCATTGACTCTGTCCCTTGCCTAATTCCTGTATACAACAAGAATTCCACATAGCATCTGCACAATATCTGCATCTGTCGGCTACGCTCTGTTCTGCCATATCTCTTGTACTGATCCCAATAGGCCATAAAAGACAATAACTGATCTATTTCCTGTCGAGTAAATGCAGCTCTTGGCTTAGTTGATGCACCTTCAATAGGTAAATGCGGAACATCTTTATATGGATTAATAAATCCATTAGCTTTTGCGCGTTTTATTATTCGGTTATAAGTTGTCGAGTGATATCTCTGCGTATCTTTAGCAGGAACTCTCCCCATCTTGCTTATTCGCCAACTGGCAAAATCACCGATGATCTCATCAGTGATCTCATCAACTTGATATTTGCCAAAGAACGGTATTAGATAATTAGTGAGGATATAGATATAGTCACGCCTCGTTTGATCACTAATATTTTGTAGTCGTTTAAGAGACTCGATTTCATCCAAAGCTATAGCCTTAAATCTCTTTTTGACCATCGATAAGTCATTGGCTATTTTCAGTTTAACTATCTCGTAGATAGAAATGGCTCTGGTAGATGCTTCAGCTATCTGACCACTATGTGTACTCGCCGAATGCCATGAACCATTGGTTAACTTGAACCTAACCTGCCAATGATCACTATTAGCTCTCTTAAATAGAGTGAGTTGACCTTCTAGTAGAGAGATGCTCTGAGACTCTTGTGGATTAGTTTTATCAAAAAGGAATTGAAGATTACGCATAGTTGTAAGTGAGCAATTAAGTCACTTACAGCTTAGCTTCAATTTAGAAATTGGACGACCTGAAAATGTCGGGGGGGTCTGACAAATGAGGTTCGAATTGGAAATCCCTATAAATAATCAGAAAGCTCTAGTACAAACTTATTCAACGATGCTTGTTGCTTATTAATTCCTTGCTGAATAACCTCTTGATAAGCGAGCTCATCCAAAGGCAACTCCAACTCTTGTCTAACGCCGTGCAACAGTGCTGGGACTAATGCACTGATTTGCTGACTGTAATCAATACAGGTTTTCATAAATGAAAGCTGCCTTTGAGCAAATTTTTTATTCAAAATTCCATGTTCTAGAATAGCTTTATCAATGTAGCCAGCCTCAAACTGGTAATTACTTTGAAGCGTATTCCACTTATGTATATCTCTGACGGGTTCAAGATTGCACTGCTTCATCATTTCAAGCGTACCCTCTCTTAACTTGCTGTAGTACTCGATATTTTTTAAAACAATATCGCGCTCAATCTTATCTTTTGCAATCTTAGCTCGCTCTGCAAATAAAATAAGGAAAATTGAGGACAATTCGCTTGTAAATGCATTTAATGCTCTAATGACTTCCAAATTACCAATGACATGTACTTTAGCAATCACAAATGACTTGTCTGAATATGGCTTCACAATCACATCATCGTGAATTTCAAAATTTGAAAAACTACCTATAACTGAAATTCCAGCAGAGACAGCTTCAGCGGCTAATAGATAGACTTCCTTTTTCAGAGTGATTTCACGCTCTATAGATTTTTGCTTACGCTCGTGCTCAAACTGAGCAAGCAGCCTTCTTTCACTAGCTTTATTAGTGAGCACCACCCCAATAATTGGGAAAAATCCACCCACCAATACACCCCAAAAAGAGGATGGTATTTGCGCCAATATCTCAATCATAGAAACTATATTAATTAGAAATTTTTAGTAAAAAGATTAAACATCCACCCATTCATCACCAAGAGCCTGCACTTGCTGTAACACCAACTCCACAGCCCCATCTTGTTGATCTGGCGGGTATTTGTACTTTCGTAGAATTCGCTTTACCATCAGCCGGAGATTGGCACGGACACTTTCGCGCTCAGCCCAGTCCACCTTAATATTTTGACGCAGATTTTCCGTCAACTCGTGCGCAATCTTCTTAAGGATTTCGTCATCAAGCATACGTACAGCTGACTCATTATTCGCCAGTGCATCGTAAAACTTGACCTCATCATCAGTCAGTCCAAGTTTTTCGCCACGTCCACTTGCTTCGCGGAACTTCTTAGCCATCTCGATTAACTCTTCCATCACCTGAGCAGTTTCAATTGCTCTATTTTGATAACGTTGAATAACATTAGTCAGCAAATCACTAAACTTTTTCTCTTGCACCACATTGGATTTAAATCTACTCTTAATTTCACCTTGCAACAAACGCTCAAGTAGTTCAACAGCCAGATTACGTTCAGGTAAATTTTTAACCTGCATGAGAAATTCGTCATCTAAAAGGCCAATGTTGGGCTTATCCAAGCCTACAGCATCGAAAATATCCACAACGCTATCAGACACAACAGCAGAGCTAATAATTTGGCGTATAGCTAAATCTCGCTGCTCATCAGTTTTTCGTTGCGCTGTGATGTCACGTTTAGTTAACAAGACTTTGATGCCCTGCATAAACGCTACTTCTTCACGAACTTCTTTTGCCTGATCCAAGGTGCAGCACAAGGTGAATGCTTTGCTCAGTGCCACAGCCGTATCAGCAAATCGTTTCTTACCATCTTTCAAGCCAAGCACATGGTTAGCGGCACCGGCCAGGGTTTTGTGCCCAGCATTCATAAAGTTGCTGTAGTCAAAGCCGTGCAGCATCCCGCGCAGTACGTCCAGCTTTTCAGCTAGTACGCTGTAGGCTTCGTGAGCATCAACAGTTGTTCTGCCTCGTCCGTTGCTGTTCGTGTACTCCTTCATCGCGGCTTTAAGCTCGTTGCCGATGCCGATGTAGTCAACAACCAAGCCACCTTGCTTGTCTTTGAACACACGATTAACCCGTGCAATTGCTTGCATCAGGTTGTGCCCCTTCATTGGCTTATCCACATACAAGGTATGCACACAGGGAGCATCAAAACCAGTTAACCACATGTCGCGGACGATAACTAGCTTCAACTCGTCACTTGGGTCTTTAAACCGTTTCTCAAGCCGCTTTTTGGTTTTCCCATCGTAAATGTGTGGACGCAGCAAAGCCTTGTCGCTTGCTGAGCCAGTCATCACGATTTTGATTGCGCCCTTTTCAGGGTCTTCATCGTGCCATTCAGGACGCAGCTTCACAATTTCGTTATACAAGTGAACGCAAATGTCACGGCTCATTGCCACAACCATTGCTTTCCCTGTCATTGCTTTATTGCGCTCTTCAAAGTGTGCAACCAAGTCAGCTGCCACTTGTGCAACACGAGGTTCTGCACCAACAACACGCTCTAGTGCAGCCCATCGGCTTTTAAGTTTTGCCTGTGCGCTGTCTTCTTCGTCTTCAGCAAGCTCGTCCACCTCTGCGTCGATAGTGGGCATCTGCTGCTCGTTGAGCTTTAACTTGGCAAGCCGCGATTCGTAGTAGATGGCAACAGTAGCGCCATCTTCCTTAGCTTGCTGCATGTCGTAAATGTGGATGTAGTCACCAAAAACAGCGCGAGTGTCACGGTCTTCGCTACTAACGGGAGTGCCAGTAAACGCCACAAACGTTGCATTTGGTAAAGCATCACGTAGGTGTTGTGCATAGCCAGCTTGATAACGTTCTTCCCCAGCTTTGCCTTTTAGCTTTGCATCAAAGCCGTATTGGGTGCGATGTGCTTCGTCCGCGATAACCACGATGTTGCTACGGTCGGACAGGACAGGAAACGTGTCTTCGTCCTCGCCCAGCATAAATTTTTGGATGGTGGCAAACACAATGCCACCCGATGGACGATTGGTAAGTTTTGCACGTAAGTCTTGGCGTGTGCTGATTTGCACGGGCTGTTCACGCAGCAAGTCTTGGCTCAAGCTAAACACGCCAAACAACTGCCCATCCAAGTCATTACGGTCTGTGATGACGACAACAGTTGGGTTTTCCATCGCAGCTGATTGCATTACCCGTGCTGCAAAGCAAGTCATTGTGATGCTCTTGCCACTGCCTTGCGTGTGCCAAACAACACCACCTTTATGCGAACCGTCAGGACGCGATGCTTGAACAACTTGCTCAATCGCTGCACGTACAGCGTGGAACTGGTGATAGCCAGCAATCTTTTTAACCAGCTTGCCATCGTCTTCAAACAAGACAAAGTAGCGCAGGTAATCAAGCAAGTACTCGGGGGCTAGTACGCCACGCACCAACGTTTCAAGCTCTTGGAACTGTCCAAGCGGGTCAGTAGTCTTGCCATCAATCGTGCGCCAAGCCATAAAGCGTTCAGCGTCAGCAGACAACGAACCAAGCAATGCCTCTGTGCCATCAGAGATGACTAACACCTCGTTGTACTGGAACACATCAGGTATTTGCTCTTTGTAGGTTTGGATTTGGTCAAACGCTTTCCAAATGTCTGCGTTCTCATCTGCTGGGTTCTTCAACTCCAGCAACACCAACGGCAAACCGTTCACAAACAAAATAATGTCAGGGCGGCGTGTATGTCGTGCACCTTTAATCGTGAACTGATTAACTGCTACACAATCATTTTCAGCTGGCGTTTCCCAATCAACCAAGCGCACAAAGTCGCCGCGAGTTTCCCCATCTTTTTGGTACTGCACGGGCACGCCATTAACCAGCAGCTTGTGAAAGTGCCTGTTTGCACTGAGCAGCGATGGGATGCCAAGGTCTTGAACTTGCCGCAAAGCATCTTCACGTGCGTTAGCTGGGATGCTTGGGTTTAAACGGTTGATTGCCTCACGCAAACGAAACGGCAGCAGCGTGTTTTTATAATCTGCCCGTTCAGGTGTTGCACCATCAACAGCAATGTCATAGCCACTAAGCAACGTGTAACCAACGTCACTCAGCCAGCCTAATGCCTCTTGTTCTAGTTGGTCTTCAGTCATTTAGGCTGTTACCTTTTCAAGTTCTGCTTCAGCATCAGCAATACGCAGCTGCCCCGAGATTAAGCGTGGCAACAACGTGTCACGTAGATTGGTTAGTGTTTTAGCTTCTTCAAAGTTGGCTAATATTTTTTCAATCAGATTGCCAACCACTTGATTAAATTTATCGAGCACTTGCGCAGGTGGAATGACTACAGAGAATTTCATCAAGTCAGTACCACTCACGTTAGCTTGAGCACTCCCGTGTGACTGGCTTTCAGCATATGCTTTAAATTCTGTCTGCCTAACAGCAGCAAACACAAATCCAAGGTCATCCAAGCCTTTGTTAGTGGCTATGCGACCAACTCGTTGATTTAAATAACTTGCAACTTCTGTGTGAGTAACAAGACCTGTTTCTCCGACGTAGCCCGTCATACCGACAAGCAAATCCCCTCTACCTAGCTTAAAACGGTCTAAACCTAAAACCGTTTCAGGACTCACATACGAACACCCGTCAAAATCAATTAACAAGGGTTTGACATTTCCAATTTTTATTACTGGATGCCCCTGCTCAGCCCAATCACTACCCTTAAAAGCGTAACCATTTTGAAAAGCAGTAAGTGATGAAAGGGTTGAAAATTGCCACCCCTTCGGCACCATCCCTAACTCAGTCTCATCAAACGCATTAGGGAAAAGTGCCGCAGTAGCCTCATCCATTCCCTCTGGCAACTTACCTTCCGACTTTGCACGTACAGGGTCAAAGTCAACAAACCAAGACTTGAACAATGCTTGAGCGATTGCTTCAAGTGTTGCATTAGTTTCACGCAAAAGTGTGATTCGATCATCAATAGAGGAAAGTATGGATGCGATACTTTTTTGAGTAACTGGAGGAGGTAGATTAAAAGAAAAATCTCGCATCAACTTCAGCGAAACATTCTTTATTGTTGAGCCTGTAGCTAAATTGGAAACATAGTTTTGGAAAATTTGACTATCAAGAACATAACGCACGAAGTCTTTATCTATTTCATTATTTACATTTAAATAACAGGCACTCTTACCTAAAATTATGGGCTCTCCTCTATAGATAGCCACATTACCAAGCGTACCATTTATAGAAACAAGAATAGTTCGATCGTTTAATTGTTTCCTATGCTTCTTAAATTCATCCCTAGAGACTTTTTTTGTAGCTTCATTTATTTCAATTCGACCATCTTTTAAATTGCTACCATTTATAAAAAAATATTCGCCAAATTGGTCATAAACAGGAGTGCCGTGAAGCCCATCACCCAATAAAGATGTAACTTCCCCTAAGCGAACTGTTGCCCACTCAGAACTCATAGCCAAGGCTCCCGAGTTTTTGCCTAATAAGTGCATCAAGCTCTGCGCCTTTTGCCATCTGCTCCCCCAATTTCTCGGTTAGCTTCTGCATCTTGTCCGCGAACACTTCGTCATCGTCCTCAACTTCTTCAGCACCGACATAGCGACCAGGCGTGAGAACGTGTCCGTGTGTGGCAATCTCTGCCAAGCTGACGCTACGGCAGTAGCCTGCCACATCTTCATACACACCGCTTTCACCACGCCAAGCTGCAACAGTCTGCTCAATCCGCGCAATCACTTCATCAGTAAATTCAGCCTGCACACGACTAATCATAGAACCTAACTTACGGGCATCAATAAACAGTACTTCCCCCTTACGTTTGGTTTTTTGTTTAACTAAGAACCATAAGCAAGCTGGGATTTGGGTGTTGAAGAACAATTGGTTTGGCAATGCAACCATTACCTCAACGACGTCTGCTTCAACCATCGCAGCGCGAATTGCGCCTTCGTTGTTTTGACTGGAACTCATCGAACCATTTGCCAACACGATGCCGGCACGACCTGTTGGCTTAAGGTGATACAACATATGCTGCAACCACGCATAGTTAGCATTACCTTGTGGTGGGTCGCCGTAAATCCAACGCGGGTCACCCATTAAGCTACCATGCCACCAGTCACTAATGTTGAACGGTGGATTCGCGAGGATGTAATCAGCACGAAGGTCTGCGTGTTGGTTTTTCGTAAACGTGTCAGCAGGTTCTCGACCAAGATTAAAGTCAATGCCACGAATAGCTAAGTTCATCGCTGCAAGTCGCCACGTTGTTGGGTTAGCTTCTTGCCCGTAAATAGCCACGTCACCAATCTTGCCACCGTGTGCCTCAATAAATTTTTCACTCTGCACAAACATACCGCCCGAGCCACAGCATGGGTCATACACCTTGCCCTCGTGCGGTGACAGCACAGCCACCAATGTTTTAACAATTGACGCTGGCGTGTAGAACTGTCCACCTCGCTTGCCTTCGGCATTGGCAAACATACCTAGGAAATACTCGTATACCTGTCCCAGAACATCACGTGCAGCACTGGCATTGCCACCAAAGCCGATAGTGGAAATCAAGTCAACAAGCTCCCCCATCTTGCCATCGGGCAACTGTGCTCTTGCGTATCGCTTGTCAAGAATGCCTTTGAGTTTTGGGTTCTCACTCTCAATCACAGTCAACGCTTCGTCGATGCGCCTTCCAATGTCAGGAGCTTTGGCAGCAGCACGGATCGCTTCCCAACGTGCAGATTCAGGAACCCAAAACACGTTGGCAGCTGTGTAGTAGTCACGCTCTTCAAGTTCTAGCGCTATGTCAGCATCACTTGCATCTCCAAAGTAGTACTCGTCTTTAGGGTCACACAAACGAACAGTCAACTCTTGCTGTTTTGCCGCGAACGTGTCCGATATGTACTTCAAGAAAATCAAGCCCAGCACAAGATGCTTGTATTCAGCAGCATCCATATTGGCTCGTAATTTGTCAGCAGTAGCCCAAAGTGTTTTTTTAATATCATCCAACATAATCATGAGTCTTTTAAAGATTTACTATGAAAACATTATCGCTTAAAAAAATATAAAACTTAGTAGCAATTTATTCCCATTTGAATACATAAATCTTTGAAAAATTAGCCAACCCCAAGCGTGGACCCAAGATTTCCCCATCAATAAGAAATCCACTTCATAAGGTAACTAGTGAATCACCTAATAATGTCGGGAAAACCGACATTATCAAATAAAAATGTACGCCTGCTCATGATTAACTTTTTTAACATATGATGAAATACCATTCTTCTTGGCAACACTCTCAGCTTGATAAAAATCAAACTCCAACTGTTTTAGCTTCTCTTGATTCACATATCTCTTATTTTGAGCAACATCAATATTGAATGCTGTAATTGATTCAGAAGCTATCACCTCTTTCTTGATATTCGATAACCAACTAGATCTACAGATAGATTTTTTAATCTCTTCAGTTACTTCGACAAGTTTTTGTTTATTATTTGAAGAAATTAGTATGTCATCCATATACACACTCAGAGAAATTGTTTTGTCATTTTTCACTTTATTTAAAAAAATTCCCAAACTTGACTTATCTAGGCATATTGAAGCGAGGATCGCAGACTGAACGAACCCGAATGGAAGCATAAGTTCTTTTTTAGTTGAGCCGGGAACTCTTACAGTCGATTGTTTTGCTATTTCTCGGCTCAGTTCATAACCTAAATATGGTTTAAGCACCCTTGTTATTCTTGACGCAGTTATTGAAGCAAAAAAATTTTCAATATCCAGTCTTGAAAAATACTTATTTTTTAAATGTGCATCAATAGCTGATAAATGACCACCACCTCTTAAATGATAGAAATATTTTGGTGGCAGCCACTCCAACCTCACCCTCTTAACAACGAACTTACCATATACCCTAGAATGTTCAGAGGGGACAAATATCCACTTCCCATTTTTTCCATTGACTCTATGAATCCATTTTGGCGTGAAATTTGACATAGTTGGTAGCTTGATAGTTAATGGCCGAGCCGATGAGTTCAATAATCAATTTAACTAGCCTCAAAACTAGCGAAATGATACGGAGCCATCGGACTAAGCTTAAATATAAATTAGCATTCATATTTAACTCCTTTCCTTTAATGCCTGACATACTTAGCGCAAGCGCCCTCGGATTCAATAACCAACTAGATGGATGAAGAGCAAAGCAATGCATCAGTCTAATAATCACTAAGTGACACGGAAGGAGAATAGGTAAACCTATTGTCAGACAACGTCATTTAATACCAAATCATAGGATTGCGCAAGATTATTAGAGACTAACTCTCATGTCGATTTTCCCGACATTTTCAATGCTGATATCTATATTCCTGAGTTAAACCACCAAACCCATAAGTTGCTGCTCTAACGTCTTGCACATAGATGTAGCTTTCTTCGTGCAGATTTCCCAATAACTGCTCAAACCCTTTAAAAGCCTCTTTTATGTACTGAGCTTTCTCGTCTTTGGTATTTGTTTCATCAGTTATCTTGATATCAAAATAAAAGCTATTTTTACCTTGTTCACTTAATAACTGCCCTCCCACCACCCAAGCATCATGATCTACATACTCAATTGCTATAGCAGTTACCCCTCGCTTCTTTTTAAGAATTCTGCTGGTTAGATCCAACAACAAGTCAGCAATCTTTCGGGTTAACTCAGGTGACTTCTTGGCACTTACTTTCACATTCAAGATAGGCATATTTTCTCCAATTAGTTAGCTATACAACTATTAATAAAATAAAAAGCTCATTTAAGGGCTGTAGAGATAGACCTCATTTGAGCGACTACACTTTCGAATTCTTTAGTGCCCAATAATTTCTTCATCTTTTTAGTCACTTCCCCACTGGCTGAATTAAGCGAATTCTTGAGAGCCAGAGCTTTGGCTGTGGGATGTATCTCTTGTTCCCTACCATCTCGATCTGAACTGGATCTTTTGATCAGTCCAAGACGCTCCAGGCCATCCAGAGCTCTGGTAGCTGTGGGACGAGTGATGTTGAGCTCGGCTGCAAGTTCACTTTGCAGCAAAGGGGCTTGATCTAATACCACTCTCAACATAAAAGCCTGAGATGGCGTTAGGCCAAATGGCTTGAATGCTCTAGTCCACTCTCGCTCTAACTGACGAGCCAGTGAAGTAGTATTGAAATATAAGCACTGTTCAAACATGTGAGCATCATAGCATGAATTAGTTAGCTATGCAATTAGTTTGGCATTTCCTGTAACGTTAGCGTTTTTAAAAGATTAAATCTTGTAGCTGCTAAGATCTATCTCAGTGCCAACCTTGCCTACTCTTAATGAATATCCACTTGCTGTCTTGTAGATGAATATATGCTTATATTCTTTACCATTCTTCTTGGTAGTTGAATAAAGCTCATCCCAGTAATGCTCAAGCAAAGAGTATGGAATAGCAAATCCATAATCAGTATCAGTCATGCCAAAGACCATAAATCCCTCTTTAGCCTCACCCAAGAACTTTCTTTGCGGATCATTGTGATACGCATACCAATAAAAAGTTTCTGCTCTTTGGTATTGCTTAGATATAGCTATTACCGCGTGGGTTGTATTAGCCTGATCAGCATATAAGGAATGCTTTCTCTTAACTAGCTGGCAATTCTTAAGATCACTAAGCCTTCTAATTAAGTTGTCTTTTCTTTCTTGAAGAATTTCATTAGGCGTTCTGTCTTGAGATTGAGGTTCATTCTTCTCTACAAGTTCACCCTCTTCTAATTCATCCACTTCATTCTGCTTATCTTCTGCAGCAGTAAAGATGACATCAACAATCTTGTCTATCCTGGTGTACTCAATTGGTTGAAGAATCGTATGAATTTTCTCTGTCACCTCTTCACTAGAAGTTGTTAGATTGACTTCCATTAACTTAATGAGAGCATCAACACCAATGATTCTCATAGACCAAGCATGTTTTGAGCCTCTAACTTGAGCCTCTAGGGATTGGGTGTCATTTCTACCGATAACTAGCAATATCGGAGAGTCTTTTCTAACTCGATCAGCTTCAACCAATTTATCTCTATATGCGGCTATTACATCAAGCTTGATTGTGTAGGCATCAGTAGTCTTAACCTCAACAACTAAATCAAAGCTATCAGCATTCCATATGCCATCAAAACCTATGTCATTCCTAACACCTTGATAACGGCCATTTTCGGCCTTAAAGCCTAATCTTCTGCCTATCTCATTAATTACGTCTTGGAGTATCTGACCACTATTAGTGAAAGCATTTTCAATGCAATACGTAGCATATTCGGCCAGCTTCTCACCTTCAACCTCAGATAGAAACTGTCTAAATTCAATTGATGTCTCGCTGCCATCTTTTAAATGACCATCACCTGCCATTTTGACAATAGTTTCAAGGTTCATTTTCAGAACCTCATCTCGCTCAGACTTCCAGAATTTCAGCAATGGCATATCTACACCTAATTGTTATATTTGTAGATATTACTATTTTTGTAACTGCAAAAGCAGCAAGCTAAGACATTGCAAAACCAGGCAAAAGAACTGTTGTGACACCACCACAAAATAAACTTATGAAAATCATATACTTACATGAAACTTATCAAAAATACTGATAAAACGGTACAATTAGTAGTAATAAGTCAATAAAAACACTAGATATAGTGTTTTAACTTAGAGGTGCAAGAAAAAAGCGACGCCAGCGGTAACTGACATCGCTTCCTGACGTAGACCGAAGTCTCCTAACCAGTATCTAAAGTTTACTCTAACTTAAACCCAACTCGGGCGAATGGTTATCAGGTCTTGTTTTATCAACCCAATTTTAGGAGACCAATATGGCCACCAAAAAAACGGTTACTACTGTGAATAAGAGTGCTGTTGATGGACGCTTTGTTAGTGCAAAAACTGCCAAAGCTAACCCAAAGACAACATACACACAAACGGTAGTTAAACAAACCAATAAATCGAAATAATTTATCGATTGGTAGCTAGGGCTGAAATGCTCTAGCTATTTTTCCAAATTCAGCAGAAATGAAAAAATCACAAATTCTCTACAGAGTTCATTTAAAAAAACAATTGAACTTATCTTTGATATTAGGATTAGTTCTACTAGGTCTTATGCTGTGGCTTCAAGCCGCTATGATGCCAAAAATGGCTGAAGTAAAAAATGCACAACATCTTTTAGCATTGGTAAATCTTCATGCCTCAATTGCTCAACCATTCATATTGATAATCATTACATTTACTTTTAACTTATTCTTAAGATGTTTCACCCTCTATGACAAAATTAGAGAGATTGATTTTAGTTGCGAGAGTAAGAAAGTAACTTAATAACTGTCACTTTTCCCGACAAATAACCATGAGTCGCTGATAGTCTCCAAGGATTTGTACCGTAATCTCATGATTTCGATGATCACTCACAGCTGGGAATATTGATTACCTTGGGGATTAGTACCGAATGAGCCAAGCATGATTGGCCTGCCCAGCACGATTCGAACGTGCGACCTACGCCTTAAATATTTCATTTGATTCATCAAAATGAAATATGAATCAATTAACTGGAACTCTTTTATTTTTGCTGAATTCAATTGATTCAAATCAAGAAAGTTCCTGATAAGAAGGAATTACAGGAAGATGAATGAGCTTATTTTTTCAGACAATCGAAAAATTGAGCCACTTAACTTAGGTAAATTAACTCAGATAAATTATTTTTTCTTCTTCTCTAAATAATGAATATTCACCATCGTTTTTGAAATGGCCATGTATTCATCAATTCTCGCGGTTGTTTGCCTAGCCACCAGAGCAATTTTTCTTTTAGGCGCTGGCGCACTCAGAGGTCTTGCCGTCAGATTGGTATTTTTTAAGATGCCACTTTTAATGGCCATTTCGGGTAGCAATGCAATACCCAAATCAGACTCCACCATTTGCACCAGGGTCAATAAACTAGTTGCTTCCAAGCCATCATGATTAGCAAGCTCTGCCCTGCGACAAGCTTTTAAACTATGCTCACGAATGCAATGTCCTTCTTCCAATAGAAGTAGTTTGTCAGCCATTTTTGCTGGCACTGTCACTTCTTTGCCTGCCAAGATGGGGTCATCAGCTTTTGCAGTTAACCAAAACTCATCATCGTATAACTCTTTAACCAGCAAGCCCTCAAACTCATATGGCAAAGCAATAATTGCAAAATCTAACTGGTGATCGACAACTTTTTGCAAAAGTTTGGCGGTCAAGTCTTCACGTAAAGCAATTTTCAATTGCGGATATAGCTCTCTAATTCTTGGCATCAACTGTGGCAACACAAATGGTGCGATCGTGGGAATGGCACCCAAGCGAATAGTTCCAGTCATTTTTTGTGAATTTCCCTGAACATATTCAACCATGTCCTCTGTAGCAGCCAATAATTTCTTGGCTCTTTGAATCACCTCTTGCCCCATTGGGGTCACAGATACATTTTTTCGATCTCGCTCAATCAATTGAGCGCCTAGGGTTTCTTCCAACTCTTTCAGGCCAGCACTTAAGGTTGATTGATTGATATAGCAGTGCTCTGCGGCTCTGGTGAAATTTAAATATTTCCCAATTGCTACTAGATAGCGAAGTTGCCTTATTGATGGAAGCGCAGCCATTTGATACTCCAGTTATCGTTATTTTCAATAAATATTATCATATTTATTAGTTTTACAGATGCATATATCGGGGCTAAATTACATCCATCGCAACATGACACAAAGGAGTTACCATGAAAGTATCAACGACTTTATTCAGTAAGCAGCTTTCAACGCAGCAATACCTTGGCTTGGCTATTTTTGCCAGTGGTCTAGTGACACTTTTAGCAGACCTAGCTCATTCATTCTAATTTATAACGACTCAAAGGAGTTCAATATGGAACACAAGAAACAAGCAGCAAGTGGTCAATGCCCTGTGATGCACGGCGGCAATACAGCAACCGGCACATCCAATATGGAATGGTGGCCTAATGCTCTCAACCTAGATATCTTGCATCAGCACGACACCAAGACCAATCCATTAGGCGCAGATTTTGACTACGCCAAAGAATTTAAATCATTGGATCTTGAGGCTGTCAAAAAGGATCTCAAAGCAATGATGACTGATAGCCAGGAATGGTGGCCAGCCGACTGGGGTCACTATGGCGGCTTGATGATTCGTATGGCATGGCATGCCGCTGGCTCATACCGTATCGCCGATGGTCGCGGTGGCGCAGGCACAGGCAATCAACGTTTTGCCCCTTTGAACTCTTGGCCCGACAATGCCAATTTGGACAAAGCCCGCCGTTTGCTTTGGCCGATCAAGAAAAAATATGGTAATAAGATTTCTTGGGCAGATTTGATGATTTTGGCCGGCAACATGGCCTATGAGTCAATGGGCTTAAAGATTTACGGGTTTGCGGGTGGTCGCGCTGACATTTGGCATCCAGAGAAAGATATTTACTGGGGTTCAGAAAAAGAATGGTTGGCTAAGAACTCTGAAAGACAAGGCACTGATGATGCCACTGCTTTAGATAACCCTCTCGCTGCAGTTCAAATGGGTCTTATCTATGTCAATCCAGAAGGCGTGGATGGTAAACCTGATCCATTGAAAACAGCTCGCGATGTGCGTTTGACTTTTGCACGCATGGCCATGAATGATGAAGAAACAGTGGCATTGACAGCTGGTGGTCACACCGTGGGTAAATGTCACGGCAATGGTAGCGCTAAAAACTTAGGCCCAGATCCAGAAGCCGAAGATGTTGATGCACAAGGACTTGGTTGGTTGAATAAAACTGGACGTGGCGTGGGTCGAGATACTGTGACCAGCGGTATTGAAGGAGCATGGACCACACATCCTACAAAATGGGATAACGGTTACTTCTACCTCCTTTTCAACTACGACTGGGAATTGAAGAAGAGTCCAGCAGGTGCATGGCAGTGGGAGCCGATCAATATCAAAGAGGAAGATAAGCCAGTAGACGTGGAAGATCCTTCGATTCGATATAACCCGATCATGACCGATGCTGATATGGCGATGGTGAAGGATCCTATTTACCGCGAAATTTCTGAGCGCTTCTACAAAGACCCTGAGTATTTCTCAGAAGTGTTTGCTAGAGCTTGGTTCAAATTGACTCACCGTGATTTAGGCCCTAAAGCTCGTTACTTGGGTGCAGACGTGCCGAGCGAAGACCTTATTTGGCAAGACCCAGTGCCTAAAGCAAGTCATTCATTAACAGAAGCTGAAGTGGCTGAGTTGAAGGCAAGTATTTTAAAGAGCGGTCTTAGTGTCTCTGAATTGGTGGCAACAGCTTGGGACAGTGCCAGAACATTCCGAGGATCAGACATGCGCGGTGGAGCTAATGGCGCACGCATACGTCTTGCACCTCAGAAAGATTGGGAAGGCAACGAACCAGCCAGACTCCAAAAAGTACTTGCCGCTTTGGAGAAGATTCAAAAAGGTTTTGCTAAGCCAGTTAGCATGGCCGATTTGATTGTGCTTGGCGGTACAGCGGCTGTTGAACAAGCAGCTCATGCTGCGGGTGTTCAAATCAAGGTGCCTTTTGCTCCGGGTCGTGGTGATGCCACTCAAGAAATGACTGACGTAGAGTCTTTTGCAGTTCTTGAGCCCATTCATGATGGCTTTCGCAATTGGGTGAAAAAGGACTATGTAGTGTCTGCGGAAGAGTTGATGTTGGACCGCGCTCAGTTGATGGGTTTGACTGCACCTGAAATGACCGCATTAATTGGTGGCATGAGAGTTCTTGGAACCAATCATGGCAATACCAAACACGGTGTGTTCACAGATCGCATGGGTGTTTTGAGCAATGACTTTTTTGTTAATTTGACAGACATGAAGTACACATGGAAACCAGTCAGCAAACACTTATATGAGATTCGTGATCGCAAGACTGGCCAAGTCAAATGGACAGCAAGCCGTGTAGATTTAGTCTTTGGTTCTAATTCGATTCTTCGCTCTTATGCAGAGGTTTATGCGCAAGATGATTCGAAAGAAAAGTTTGTCAAAGACTTCGTCAAGGCTTGGGCCAAAGTCATGAATGCTGATCGCTTTGATTTATCTTAATTAGTCACGAAGCTTGAGTGCTGAAATCATGGGTTTCAGCACTCTTGTTAAGCCAAATCAAGCTGAGACCAATAAAGTTAAATCAACTAACAGTTACTAGCGGCTACTTAGGTATTACACACCAACTCAAAACGCCAGCTAAAATGTCGGGAAACCCGACAAATCACCATGAGTCGCCAATAGTCAACAGGATCAATCACCGTAGAACAAGGTCACGAACACAATCAACAGACTTAACACCTTACCGAACGTAATCGGCACAATCAAATGCAGTAAATAAATATGGTGGAATTTGGCCTGCCCAGCACGATTCGAACGTGCGACCTACGCCTTAGAAGGGCGGTGCTCTATCCAGCTGAGCTATGGGCAGTCTTTGAACTGAAGTCAGAAT
>JBEGTH010000022.1:0-25404 GCA_041179505.1 Pseudomonadota bacterium
TCTTCACGAATACGATCCATGATGTACACCGCATAGTCAATACCCACACCGACACCTACCGCGATCACAGGAATCGTGTTCACGCTAATACCAATGTTCATAAAGCCCATGTAACCGTAAGTCAAGATCGTTGCGTACAACATTGGCAAGACCATCAACCAACCTGCATGAAGCGACTCGTAATAGAACATCACAAAGATAAATGCCATGATCATCACAACTGGCGTAATGATCATTGTGTCAACAAAGTTCTCTTCGTCAATCGCTGCACTCACACCGATAATGCCGCCACCCAATAACAATTGGAAGTTTTCAACAGTACCGTTGATTTCTTTAACAAACTCTTTTGAGTTGGTCACGATACGTTTCAAAGTTGTTGCTTGGTGATCTTTATAGAAGAATGACAAAACAGCATCTGTACCTTGTGGGTTCATGAATTCCTTCATCGCACCTGGAATTGGGCTAGAAAGTTCATAAGCAGACATCAAACCTGCCACCTCAATTTGAGTATCAGGAATTTGCGCCCAACGTGGATCTCCGTTGTGAGTCAACATATTCACTTGACGAATCAATCCTGGAATCGCCTTGTAACCACCCAACTCTGGATCACGAACCATCATCTTGTCACCGAACTGCTCCATCGCGTGAACAACTTCTGGACGAGAAATACCGTTTTCATCTTTGGTACGAGCAACCACAAATAACTCTTCAGAACCAGGGAAATGGTCATTGATCGATTTTGCAGAAAGGTTGTAATCATGAGTACGGTTCAAAATTGGAGATCCTGGCTCAGACTCACCGAATTTCACTTGCGCCATGAAGTAAGTTGCAATCACAACTGCAATCGCTGTACCAATCAAACCAATCTTAATGTTCAGCGGATTAACCAACACCTTAGCGAAGTTATAGAGAACCGCTGTTGTTGCTGAGCGGTTGTTTTCTTTCTTATTAGGTGCAGGCAACACAGTCAAGAACAATGGCACCATGAAGTGCACTGTGAAAATAACTGAGAAACCCCAGAAACCAGCGTAGTAACCCAACTTAATATTGATCGGAGCAGCGCCCAAAGCGATCACAAAAATACCGATCGCATCAATCGTAATAGCCAATGAACCTGGTCTAAATAAAGCATCTAAAGCGTTACGAGCAGCTTTCTTACCGTCTTTTGTAAGTTCTAGCTCGTAGTAATAACGCTCAACTAACTGCACACCGTGAGAAGTTGCACGAGCTGCAATCAAGAACGGAATTGGCATTGACAATGGGTCTAGTGTGTAGCCCAAAATAGTCATGAAGCCCAAACCCCAAGCTGATGACAAACAGATACCTAATAAAGGTAGTGCCACACCATAAAAGCGACGGAAATAAACAACCAACAAACCAAAAATCAAAGCTGCCGTGTAAAGCAAAATTTGCAAAATTTGATTTAAGTATGTGTATACCCAACCTGTTAAAACTGGCAAACCTGTTGCATGGATCTTAGCGTAATCATTCGCATACTTTGCACGAAGCTCAGTTAACTCTTCGAATGTTTTACGGTAATCAATTTCACCACCTTCATTCATTTGACCTTTGATGATCGCTGACTTTAAGTCAGGAGAAACCATCAAGCCATAAACGCGAGGATTAGCAAGCACATCACGCTTCATCTGCTCTAACTCAGCAGGTGATAATTTATCTGCAGAAGGATCAAAGTACAAAGATGAACGAACGTTACCAGCTTCGTCCAAGGTTACCTTACGCGTTAAGCGGTGCGTCAAACTGCTAACCAAGTTATGGTTTACACCAGACAAGGTATCAACACCTTGTGTCAAATTATCAATAAGACGTAATGTGTCATTGGTGAAAATATCACCTTCTTTAACTTCAACGCTGACTACAACCGCACTAGCACCGCCGAAGTCATCTTTAATTTCATTATGAAGCTGGATAAATGGGTGGCTTTGCGGCAATAAGTCCTCAAAGTCTGTACCCATGCGCAAATTAGGCAAAAGAGCTGCAAAGCCAATACTGATTGCAAAAATAATCCCTAGAACAATTTTAGGATTATCAAATAGCCACTCTTCACCAACGTGAAGGATACGAGTTAGTTTCTTTTTCACTTTTTATTCCTAGTTCTTTGCAGTTACCACTTTCCATGCGCCATTACCACCGGCAACAAGGAAGCTTCCTTTACCAATTGCAGCTACACCTTTTAAGTAAGGCGCCCCAAAGTTTTCTAGCTTGACAAGATTCCACTGTCCACCGTTAAAGCTCAAGACTGTGCCACCTAGACCAACGCTATAGATACGACCTTCTACATTCACTAAACCAAACTGTGACAAACCAGTTGCATTCTTAGTGCTTGTCCAACTTGCACCACCATCTTTGGTGTGCATGATGATGCCAGTCAAGCTCGTTACAAAACCTTCGCGTGGTGATGTAAACATCGCTGCATAAGGGTAGAACTCTGGGCCAATTGAAGATGTTGACCAGCTTTTGCCGCCATCAGAACTTTTCTTAAATGTGCCGTATTCGCCTGTCACTACTGCATTTTGACCATCGATAAATTGGATTGTGTTGAACATAGCATCTTCGCCATTTGTGTTCACATTCCATGAGCTGCCACGATTAGTACTATTAGCAATACTTGAATTACTACCAACCATCCAATAGCTATTAGCTGGGCCACAAGTTAAACCTAGTGGACGGATACTTTCAGGAGTCTTTGCTGATGACCAGCTTTGTCCGTTATCGCTTGAAGTCCAAACCTTTTTGTAGAAATCAAGAGCTACAAAACTACCGTCCGCACAAGTTGACACATCAATCAAAGAGACAATCCCCTTTAGATCAACACGTGTTGGTTGGCCGCCATCATGCGGAACAACTGCGACCACGTTTTTGCCAACCATCACTGCAACCTTTTGATTAGATGCAACACCTTGGAATTGATCCACACGGTTAGTAATAGTTTCTGGTGTTACAGAAACTGCGGTAGACTCAGATTTGCCACAAGCAGATAACAAGATGCCAGCGACTAAAAGCACTCCCGTGCTCTTTAAATATTTAAAGTTCATAAAAAATTCCGACTAAGTAAAGTAATCTCGAGATTATTTTTCTCTTGAATAGCTTTTGGGGCAATGCGTATATACCCTAAGAAACCTCTTGAATGTCTTACAAATCAAGTAACAAGAGGCCTCCTAACAAAAGCATTTCTCTAGAAAAATAGGCTTTTTACAACTTTTACTAAATTACAGGTAACTTTCTTCCTCCAACAACGAGCTCAATTTGTTGCGCAATTGCTAAAAGCCGGGCATCAGAGCCCCGTTTTGAAAGAATTGTGACACCAAATGGGATGAAATTGGGTCCCAAACCACACGGAATAGCCACAACTGGTGCACCTGATTTACCAGTTAACTTCGCAGCTGCTCCCATAGGTGCAATTAAAACATCCACATCAAACATATCCATCGCAGCATCAATGCCTGCAGTGACAGTAAGACTTATATCTCTAGCGCGATCTGATTGGTATTGAGCATCATCGATCCCTTTGGTTTCATTCGACGCAATCAATAATGATTGTCCGTACGGGATATATTCTGGATGCGCATCATTCCATGCGATCAAACTTTCCATCGAATCAATTCCACAAGGAGATCCATTCTCCTTTAAAAACACATTCAAAGCAGCTTTGAATTCTGTTCTGAAAACACTTGATCGAAGCTCTTGTAATTGCTCTGCACTAGGTAAATCACACGGATCGATCATCGTTGTGCCAGCTATTGATAATTTCTTCAACACATTCTCAAAAAATGGCATCACAGCAAGAAACTCTTCTCGATCCGCTATTTGTCTGCGCATCACGCCCACTCTAATCTGCCTCAATCCTTCACAGCTCAAACCACCAAGAGTGGCTTTTGAAAAAATTAATGAAGCGGTGTCTTTCATATCAGGGCCAGCCAAAACACTTGCGACCAAGGTAGCATCTTCAACCGAACGTGTTAATGGCCCAGGAGAATCCTGACTAGGCACCAAAGGCACAACACCCGCACGACTAACGAGACCAACCGTAGGTTTATATCCCACAACTGATGAATATGATGCTGGTGTTTGAATCGAGTTTTGCGTTTCACTACCTATTGCAAACATACATAGAGATGCAGCAACTGCTGCCGCAGATCCGACACTAGAACCTTGTCCGCGACCGTACTCAATGCCATGTGGATTTTTAACAATGCCACCATTACCACTGTAACCAGATGGCATCACATCAGAAACGAAATCTGCAAACTCTGTCAGATTTGTTTTGCCCAACACAATGGCGCCAGCTGAACGCAAACGCTTGACTAGCGTTGCATCACCAGCAGGCTGAAAGTTTCTCAAAGCAGCTGCACCAGCAGCTGCTTTCATCCCATCCCCAGTCAAGATATTATCTTTTAGAAGAACGGGTATGCCATGCAAAACCTGAAGCTCCTCACCTCTTGCGATAGCTTCATCAGCCTTGTTTGCATCATCCATCGCTCGCAAAGAAACTTCACGAACAGCATTAATTGCTGGGCCATTTTGACTAATGTCATTTATTCGAGATAAATACCAACTAACCGCATCAGCAACAGATAAGCGCTTCTCACAATACAGAGCACGCAACTCACTGATCGATCCTTGCATCAAAATATTTTCAATATCTTTTGTCATCATGATGCTCAATACCTTTTAATGATGCTCGCACTAACCACTAATCATTTTTCAAAAGAAACGATCAAAATAAATTCTCTCTTGAGGAACCGCGTGACTCTCACGTAAAAAATCCATCACTGCCTGAGTCATGACTGGTGGCCCTGCAATATAAAAATCTGAATTGGCATAATCCAAATCTTCAAAACCATGCATCACTTCATGAATAAATCCTGTTCGACCTGACCATGGATTCGTTGCATCACTAACTGCTCCAGAGACGCTGGGCACAAACTGAAGTTGCTGATTAAATTCAGGCAATTGCTGTAACATTTCCTCACCACAAATATCACGTGGCTCACGACCGCCATAGAAGAAAGTCAAATGTTCTTCACCCCCCTTTGATTTTTGAGACCACGCACGAGCAATTGATAGCATTGGCGCCAGACCAGATCCCCCAGCGACGCAAACAAGATCCCGCTCACTTTCAGATCGATAATAGGCTTTTCCAAATGGTCCATCTAAACCTATTTCATCCCCTAATGTCAGTGCATCAAATAACACTTGTGTACCAAGACCTTGGGGTACTCGACGAATCATAAAAGACCAAACACCATCATCATTGGGCAAATTGGACATTGAATAAGCTCGCTCTCCAGAAACGCCGGGGAGCTGCAACATGGCATATTGTCCAGGGATAAAAGTGGCTGGGGATAATGCTTGAAATTGAAACTCACGAATGTCATGAGTCACATCCGTTACTTTTATTAGTTTTACTTTTAATCTTGTTGGTGGAAACTTTGCAGGAGCGTCCTCTTCTAATCTAACTTTCATCACGCAATCAGTCAAAGGCAAACACTGACAAGCTAATTGACGGCCTTTCTTTCGATCTCGCTCTGACAAACCAGGCGCTGTATCAGACAACACTTTTATCTCACCGCTCACCAATTCAAACTTGCAAGTACCGCATGAGCCCACATTGCACTCATAAGGCAAATTTAAATTTGCCCTCAAGCCAGCTCTTAATAGCGAGTCATCAGACCCGCACTCAAAAGCAAGTTCAGAATCAGCAATCGTGATACGTGCCATTATGAGGAAACCTTATCTAAATGAACAAAAACATCATCGCCAACAAGAATTGGTTGATAAGTTTTTAAATGAACGGAGCAAGGTGCTGAAATAGCCTTACCTGTTGCAATTTCAAATGCACCTTGATGAAAAGGACACTCAACGACACCATCCTCAATCTCACCTTCACATAAAGAGGCCTTGCCATGTGTGCATGTGTCATCAGTCACAAAAATTTGACCTTCTATTTTAAAAACTGCTAAAGGTGGTCTTTCTGGCAAATTAATTTGTAAGCCATTGCCCTCGGCCACGTCAGCCACCTGACACAAACGAATAGCATCTTGTGTTTCCACTGAATTACTTGCACTCATACTTCTTCCTAATTCCAAATTAAATAAAACTTATGGCAAAGTTTTCCAATCCGCATCTAAGGGACTTAACAACTTGAGCGTTAAGGAAACATGTTGGAACTTCCAAATACCGTTGATTCTTTTAACGCGCGAAGTATAGGTACCACCTACCCAATGGGCTTTTGCTGGTTCTTGATTTTCACTCACCCTAGCTAATTCCCAAAGATACCAATCACATGTGGCTTCATCACCAGATTCATCAATAGCGATCTTCGGAGAAATCATGTAATGCAAAGACCAATGAATAGCATTTTTAGCTATTTCAGACAAACCTTCAGCAATATTTTTAGCCCCAGAATATTGACCAAATCCATTGGCTTCCCAAATGGCGTCATCTGCAAAAAGTGAACCTAAAATAACTGGGTCATTCTTAAGATCTGCACCTTCAGCGTAACGTGCAACCATAGTTCTGATCGCTTCCATGCTCTCAAGCTTATCAAGGCGCTTTAACAGATTTGCATCAGACATTCATATCTCCTGGAGCTTAAAAAATAGTTACTTGTACTTACTCAAGCTCATCAAACGCAATGGTGGATAGGCAATGACTGAAAAAATTAAAGCTGAGAAAAACTCAATTTTGACAATTGAATTTAAAACGTAATGCGCCAAAATAAAACCAGCGGCACAAACCAAAATGCCCGACCAATTAAATGATTCGCTTTTATTAATACGGAGTTGTGATTCATTCAACCTTGGATGCACGATAAAGTAATCAGCAATAATGATTCCTGAAATACAAGTGGTCAAAATACCAAGAATGGTAATAAATGAATTAAACCAATCCAAAATTGAGCCCAACAACATCAAGATCGCAATCACGTTAGCCAGGATTACAAACATCAAACGACCTGGTCTCCAATTTAAAGCAGCGTCCATTAAATTGGTTAATGAAAGTGATGCGCTATAAGTATTTAATACTTGAGCTTTGGCCTGAGCCAACAACATCAAAATGGCACCTAAGACACCCCCAAACACAATAAAGGCAGCAGCCACACTATCTGGACTCTCAAGCGCCATTTTTTGAGCGGCTTCCTGCGTCATACCCGTACTGATGTAATAGGTCACTAATTCACTCATACCTGCATACATAACAGCACCGCCAATAAACAGCATGCCAATATCCATGAATGCATTGCCTAAAAAAGCAGCAATCGCTACATCTTTGGAACGGCGGGCATAACGACCCAAATCACCATCAATCAGCGCCAAGGCAGGCACCTGCTGAGCCAATTAAGATATTGACGCAAAAAGCGAGCTTGTCGCCCCATGTTGCAGCGTGCATCGCTGTTAAGACTTCAACGGGCAACTGAGAAGTAAAACTTGCAACATCAGCAACGGAATAAGTCGATGCCCCAACAACACCCCACATGATGTAGACCAATACAGCTAAAAACAAAACCACCAGCCATGAAGAAACTTTTGTCACCAAGCCAAAACCAAAGGCGGTCAAAAGAATCCAGCTTAAAGTGAGTAAGCCGTAAATCAATACTTGCATTTGGAGTGAATCAGCAACCCCAAAATAAAAGAGGAGGCCTTTATATAAAAGTACATTCTCTAAAGCAATAAACCCAATAATCATGAAGCCAAAAATAATGGCCGTAATCATCGAACCATTTTTTCCAAAACCATGAATTCGAGACATCACTGTGCTGGATAAACCAGTTTTATAGGCAATATGCCCAACACCCCAACCCAACAATGCGCCGATCACCATCACGATGAAGCCACCCAATAAGGCAATGGGCATACCTGCGACAAATGCAGTTAATGCACCTATAAACAACTGTATTAACGTTGTCACGATTCCAACTGTATTCCAGGAAAGCTGTAACCAACCCTGCCTGTCTGATGCTGGAACCATCTCCAGTGCGTGATCTTCAATTGATGCGGCTATGCTATTTGTCTCTGTCATTTTGGGCTCGCTTCTTGATTATTAGTTTCAAATAAGAACGGTATCGTTTTAGGATACCGTTCAAACCATACTTAACAAGTTATCAACCTCTTACATCACCATGTTCGGCAACGAATCTACTTTCATCAAAACTATGAGGTACTTTAGGGTCACCTTTATAGAGTTCAATGTGTGGAGCGATTTCCGCCAAAGACAATGCCAATGTAAATAAGCGGAATGAATCAGCTGGCAATTCATTCAGAGGAAATTTATCAACATGCGCCAATATCTCCTCCAAACGCGGCAACATCGCATCATAGAATGCTTGTAACTCACCCGTTGAAGAATTGATACGCTTTTTTTGACGTTCATTTTGTGTTGCCAAAGCCCACTGGGGAACTAAGGTTTCCAATGTTTCAAATGATTTTGGCAAAGATGTTGCAGTTGTTGTTGAATTCATAATTAATACTCGCTTACTTAGAGTGAATAAAGTTTTCTAATGTATGGTAGCCATGACGAATCAAAATTTCTTCGTCCTGTAAGTGCATAAACTTCTTAGCGCCTGACTCCATTGCGATTTGCGTATCTTCCATTGTTGCAGTGTCTTCCAACCATGCATTACGCTGTAAGCACTGCGCGAACTCCAGTGCCCAACGTTGTGAGTTGGTTTTTGGCTCAGCTAAGTAATATTTTCCTTCCCACAAAGTTTTACCAGCGCCCATTGGCCAGAATTGATGCGTAAACCAAATATTCTCGGCCACATGCACCAACAAGTTCGGGAACAACACTGTTAACTCAAATGAGAAGTCTTCACGACGAGATGGGTTAATGCTTGGAGGCAACATACTTGCGCCACGCTTAGCAACCAATGATGCAGCGGCTAAAGAGTTAGCAATTTTGGCAACTGGAGTTGGTTCATTTTTCAACGACAAACAAATAGCTGTGGTGCGATGAGGCCCCATTAATTGAACATCAGATAATCCTGATGAAAAAGCATTAGGGAAGGATCCTGCGTGGATAGTTGATACGTGATAGGCCTCAGCAAATGCATCATGAGCGACCTTCCAATTGCAATCCAAATAGGTGTAGTAGCTAAAACATTTTGTTAATTTGTCATATGGGAAATCACTTAAATGTTTACCCATGTCACCCAAGTACTCTTTAAGCGGCGTGACTTCTGGTGCCGGATCTAAATTAACAAAAATGAAACCTTCCCACACATCTGTATGTACTTTTGTTAAATCATTTTCTTCGCGTGTAAAACATGGTGAAAACTTTTCTTCTTCAGGCACATCGACCAAAGCACCCTCGGCGTTATAAACCCATCCATGAAAACGACAAGTAACAACCGCTGCCTTACTCTTACCAAATGTCTCTTCTCCTGACTCAACCACCACCTTATTGCCGCGGTGCGAGCAAGCATTATGGAAGCCACGAATCTTTTGATCTTTACCGCGAATCAAAATAACAGAAGTTTTTGCAAAGCCCAACTTCTTAACTTTGTAATCGCCAACATTAGCTATTTCTTCAACACGGCCAACCTTTAACCATGTTTTCATGAAAACTTTTTCACGTTCAATTTCATAAAATTCAGGTGAGATACAAGATTCAACTGGTACTGGACCTGTTCCTAATTCTGGGTATTTTTTTGCCCACTTCAATTCTGTTGGTGCGTTCATCATTTTCCTTTCAATGAAAAAACTACTTCAAAATCTATCTTTAAAAAATGTTATTAATTTGGCAAGCCATATTGCTCTCGAACCAATTGACCAATTCCCAACTTATCAATAATTGACATTGGGCACATGAAGGTCACACGAACAACGCCCGGCAATCGACTGATCTCAATCGACCCGGCAATCGTTGCACGATTTAAGATTTCATCACGAGGAATGCCTGTTATCTTTGCAGCACGATCTAAGCCTACATGAGTAGCCTCATTCAAAGTTCTACCGCTACCAATAAAAGTAATTGGCGCATTGACTTCAACATACTTCTGACCGTATTTTTTGGCCAAGGCTTGCACCGCCTTTAACTGTTCTGCATTCATGGGTCTAGCCATTGGTGGCAGATCATCTAAACGCTGCAACAAAATAGGCCCATCCAACTCTAATTTTTTAATCACGCTAACCTGAAGCTCTACTTCACCTGATACATCAGTAGCATGACCGGCTATTTCGCCGTTGCCTTGCTGAGCATGCATGTCCCCCATATAAACACCTGCACCAGGGACCTTCACTGGACAAATCAATATGGCACCTTCACGCACAGAATTGGTATCCATATGACCATCTGTTTTGTGCTTATTTAAGTCCTCTTGCGACATCGCATATTTATGCGGAGCATCTACCAAGAATGAACCAAAATCACCTGCGTTATGTGAGTCAGGTAAATCTCTTGATGGAGTTGTGCCGATATTTCCTAAAAATGGTTGCATATGAGCAGCTAAACCCGAGATATCAGAACGCGCCAAAGACAAAATTGAATGTTGCTCAGAATTATCTGGAATCAGTGCATGTAATTTTGGAGATTCTGCTAAACGATTAGCAACATCTTGATCAACCGTTAAAGAAACTTGATTCGCCTCATCCAAAACAATCACATAACCATTTGAAAACTTAAATGCATTCACCTCTGCGCCGCAGTTATCGCAATGCACAGCATCATCACCAATCCCCTCAATGTGGCTTGCAGGACTTACTGTGCCACAGCTATTACAGAGCTTTGCGACAAAGGGATCACCAACATAGCGCCCGTCAACAAACTCCATGACACCTGACGATGTTGCCAATGAAGTCACTCGCATATGTTTAATCTTGATCGCTACCGCATCTCCAATCTCTGCACCCTCAACGGCGACAGGTTGCGATACTTCATGACCACCTTGAAACTTAGGTGTAATCATCGGACCCCAGCAACCTGGAGGCGTACCCGCCTTAATCACACCACCATTTTTGACTGGGCCTAGCATCTCATTGCTAGGGCCTAATATTCCGCGTGTATAGGTATTAACATCCACTACAGGCACAGCGCTTTTACTTAGAACACTCATTTGTGACTCCCACCGTAAAAAAGGCATTTCTGGGCAAAATAACCCGTTACACACATATTAGGTGTTAGTTCTAGAAAAAACAATGTAATTTACATTGTATTTTTACCTATTGACAAAAAAATTCTTCAAATGGTCTGATTTTTAGTACTTTTAAAGCGCCCATAAAAAATGGCTCGCTACAGTTGTAACGAGCCATTTTGATTTTTTGGGACAAATCAGGTCTAACTTCTGGTTGTCATCACCCTTGCTGATTGGTCATACATACCCACAAACATCCCCATTACCTTGGTAGCAACCTTCACGTTTTCTTTAAATTGCTCCATCTCTTGCATCGGCTCGACAATCAATTCCTGACGCAACTTCACAAAAGCATCCACTACACTTCTGCCCTCAGCCGACACACGATAGTTGGTGCCACGAGCAGATTTGTCATTGGCTTTCTCAATGAGACCCGCCTTTAAGAGCTTTCGAACACTGTATTGAATATTGGCCAAATCATCACGATTCATAAATCGACTGATATCTGAAAGACTCTTAGGACGGTCTAAAGTCCCAATAATGTGCAAAATAGTATTGTCCTGACCATTAAACGAGCTATCCCCAATGGTGGCCACTAAACCTCTTAGATTGTGACGGTCAAATGCCTGCGCCAAACAAATCAAAGTGTGCTCAAACTCAGCCAAGAAACGCTCTGACTCTGTGTGCGCTAGGTGCCAGTGATCTAATTCTGCCGGTTCACCTGGCACTGTTTTTTGTTTTTTCATATCGACAATCTAATTAAATACCTATAAAAATTACTGCTTCATTTTATATCGCTTAAGTAAATTATCTGTAACGTAGATGAAGTCAGCAGGATCAACTGGCTGAAACCACTGCTTAAAACGAGTCATCGTCGACAAGGGTAAACGCATGTCAAGCAATAACTCATCCATTTGATGGATTGAAAAAGGCACAATATTTGTACCTTTGGCATGTTTACCACCTGTGCGCTCTTTCATCCAAGCTAACTTTTCCGTAATTTGTTGATTTTGAACATCACGGCTTGGCAACTGCAATTGACCGCCCAATAAATCAGCTAACCACATACCAGCAACCTCACAGTTAAGCTGACTAAAGAAAGAAGAGTTATATCCAACAAAGGCCAGCCTTGGAACTTCAACAGGCACGATATTGCGATACAAACGGAAATCACCTTCTTCGTTGGTGATTCTGCGTTGCAAAGATTCATTTAAGAAAGGCACGCTTTGTATCCAACCAGTTCCACAAATAATAATGTCAGCGTTCATTTTTTCACCAGTGCTGAGATGCGCTATTTTTTTTCCATCAATAATCTCTAAGCGCTCAATGCTGGTTTTCTTAAATTGAATATTGCCATTAACAATATTTTCATAAAAACCCTCGGTTACCAAACTAATACTGCTAGTAGCAATGGTTTCTAGTGACACACCAGGATGCATGCCTAGTTCACGCAATTTACATTGCTTAGTCACAATCCATTGAACTGTATTCATCATGCCATTACGAATTGGCTTGCCAAAGCTGTGTAAAAACTTCTCAAAGCCTTTCACGCGAATATATTTAAATAAGCCCTCGCCGCCACGTGTTAAAAATAAATGTTTGTAATTCAGCACATTCATTAAATGCTTAGGCACTTTCCACATGAGATGGCGTGCGATAACAGCCATGCTCTTGGCTGTTCCCACCAATGCTTGAGCGACATCACATGATGATTTTCCGTAACCGATCACCAAAACATCTTTATCTTTAGCCTCATTCAAATTAGTAAATTCACTGGTATGACACAAACGACCTCCAGCAGCTACATATTCAGCAGCGCCTGGATAATCAGGAATCATAGGTCTTGAAAAAATACCATTACAAATCACTAAGTAATCAAAATGATGCGAACTTACTTCATTTGTTTTAACGTCACGTGTAGCAATCGTCCAAATATTTTTATCTTCATCAAGATCTGCTGAAGTCACTTCTGTATTGAGTTTTAAGCTGGGTACTAAATTGAAATGCTTGGCATAAGCCTCTAAGTATTCTTGAACCTGAGCACCTGTTGGCCACTCTGGATAATGATCTGGATAAGGAAAGTCTGACAAACAATAAGTTGACTTAACGTTTTGAGTTGTTAAACCTGGATAACGACGTGAGGCACTCCACACGCCACCCACATCAGCTTCTTTATCAAAAACAGTGACTTGATGCCCAAAGGTTTTCAAGATTTTTGCTGCGCTTAATCCGCCAAAACCTGCACCAATAATCGCAATATTCATTTTCATAGATGTCTTAATTTTTTAAATTGCAGAATGATCAAGCCATTAACTTAGGAATTGCTGGCTCATATGATTCAGGGCCCATAGCAGAGTAACCACCGTCAACTGCATAATCAGCACCAGTGACAAAACTGGCGTGATCAGAGCACAAAAATAAAACGACTTGAGCCACTTCATCTGGATCACCAACACGACGCAACATGTGGAATGGCGCTGCAACTCTGTCAGTTTTGGAACGATCGCCACCTGACAATTGATTCATGATGGCTGACCATGTCCAGCCTGGCGATACGCTATTAACGCGAATATGATCTGGCGCTAAATCCATTGCCATATTTCTAGTTAATTGCGCTAATGCTGCTTTACTCGTCGGATATAGCCAGCGCCCGGTTTGGGCAACTGATGATGAAATACTTGTAAAGTTCACAACTGCACCACCGCCTGATTTTTTCATCCAAGGCAAAGCAGCCTTAACAAGCATAGCGGCACTGATTAAATTCACATTCATGGAAGTTAACCAATCACTACGAGATGCATTAATACCATCATCAACATATATGCAAGCTGCATTCACCACAAAATCAATCCGCCCAAATTTTTTAGCAGATTCAGCCACACAAGCTTCTAACTGCAGATCATCGGAAATATCTGTTTTTTTAAACCATGCTCCCTTGCCACAAGCATCAGCGATTGCCTGACCTCGCTCAGCATCAATATCTGCAATGGTCACAGTTGCACCTGCTTTTACAAAAGCTTCTACCAAACCAGCGCCGATCAATGTTGAGCCACCGGTCACAATTGCATGCTTGCCACTCAAACCTTTAAACATAAGTCCTCCGTAATGGATAAGATGTTTCAATCGATGTTCTGCATGACGCTGCACTGCTCATAAACCTGGAAAATTTCAGCTGAACAGTACATATTTATTTTTACCGGTTAATAGTAGGACTAAATATAAAAAAATACAATGTAAATAACATTGTATTTTTACCAATTGACAAATTTAAATAAAACTGTTTTTTCGCCCAAAATGCGCCCCAGGGGGTTTTAATGCAAAAAAGGTGGGGTTATTTCTAACCCCACCTTAATATTTTTCTGAGTATTCAGTTACTTATACAGATTCTTCAAATTGAATACCGCGTTCTTTGGCCATGGTCATAGCTGTATCAAGAATCATATCTTCTTGACCGCCAATCATCTTCTTACGACCCAATTCCACCAAAATATCTCTGGCTGGGACACCAAAACGCTTACTGGCTCGTTCAGCATGTAATAAGAAAGTTGAGTAAACACCCGCAAATCCAAGTGTTAATGATGAGCGATCAACACGAACCATGTGATCCATCATTGGCGTGATCAGTTCTTCAGCAATATCCATTAGCTTGAACAAATCACAACCGGTTTCAATACCCATACGTTCACACACTGCGGCGAACACTTCTAATGGGGTGTTACCAGCACCAGCTCCCAAGCCTGCAATCGAGCCGTCGATACGAGTTGCACCTTCTTCAATCGCTGCGATTGAATTAGCGATACCCATACCCATATTGTGGTGACCGTGGAAACCAATTTCAGTTTCTGGCTTTAACACTTGGCGCAAAGCATGAACACGCGCTTTAACTTCATTAGGCAACATATAACCAGCAGAGTCAGTGATGTAGACAGTTTGAGCGCCATATGACTCCATCAACTTACCTTGCTGCGCCAAACCTTCAACACTGTTCAAGTGCGCCATCATCAAAAAGCCAGTTGTATCCATCCCCAACTTACGTGCATAAGCAATGTGCTGTGGTGATGTATCCGCTTCAGTACAGTGAGTGGCAATGTGCACACTGCGTGCGCCACAATCATAAGCAGACTGTAACTCTCTCATTGTTCCCAAACCAGGAATCAACAAAACCGATACTTTTGCTTTCTTCATTTTTGATGCCACTGAAGTGATGTACTCTTCATTGCTGTGCAAAGCAAAACCATGCTGCAATGAATTGCCACCCAAACCAGCGCCATGGGTTACCTGAATGTAGGGCACACCAGCATCATCCATAGCTGTTGCTACTTTAACCATTTGATCAACAGATATCTGCTCACGCTTAGCATGCATGCCATCACGCAAACACATATCATGAAGAATAACTTTTTTGCCTTTGAGGTGATTGTTATCAAACATGATTAAGCCTCCACTGCTTTAGTTGGTTTTGTTGCTTTCAAAGTGACTTTGCCAGACATAATGTTCTGAGCAAATAGTTCAGCTGTTCTTGTGGCAGCTGCTGTCATGATGTCTAAGTTACCAGCGTACTTCGGTAAGTAATCACCTAAACCAGCCACTTCCATAAATACAGATACTTTTTTACCGTCAAAAACTGGGCCATTCACTAATTTATAACCTGGCACATATTTTTGAACTTCTTCAATCATGCGCAAGATAGATGCTTTGATTTCATCTTTCTTAGGCTCATCTTCTGTTAAACAATAAATCGTATTGCGCATAATCATTGGAGGGTCAGCTGGATTAATAATCGCCAAGGCTTTACCTTTTACTGAACCACCTACCTTACATACCGCATCCGATGTTGTGTATGTGAATTCATCTAAGTTAGCGCGCGTTCCAGGACCAATTGACTTGGATGCCAAACTAGCCACAATCTCAGCATACGGAACAGCTTGAACACGTGACACTGCATGCACGATAGGAATCGTTGCCTGACCTGCACATGAAATCATGTTCACATTCATTTCACCGCTTGCAGCATGTTGCTCTAAGTTCACTGTTGGGCAACACAAAGGACCAATCGCTGCAGGGGTTAAGTCAATCATCAATACACCCAACTCATTTAATTTGCGTGAGTTTTCAGCATGCACATAAGCAGAAGTGGCATCAAATGCGATCTGGATGCCATCACTTAAAACGTGTGGCAACAAACCATCAACACCTTCAGCCGTTGTCTTCAGGCCCATATCGCGAGCTCTGGCTAAACCTTCAGATTCTGGATCAATACCCACCATCCAAACTGGTTCTAAAAACTCACTGCGTTTAAGCTTATAAATAAGATCTGTACCAATATTTCCAGATCCTATTAAAGCGCATTTAATCTTTGCCATTTTCTTTATCCTTTGTAGACCAACTATAGAGTGGAACTTTAGACTGAATTACTCGTGTTTTATGTCACTTAAGCGACAAATGTCATCGACACATGCCCTAATATTTGAAATTCTGCAGTAATTGCATCACCTGCTTGAACCGGAATGGCCTCAGTAATGCCGCCGCTCATCACAAAACTGCCAGCAGGCAACATTTCATCTTGCTCCGCCAAAATATTGACCAACATCGCAATTGCTTCGGCAGGGTGACCTAAAACTGCTGAAGATTCACCAGAGGCAACCACTTCACCATTCTTCTTCATCACCACGCCAACTTTAGTTAAATCAAGATCTGAAGGATTTAATTTAACTTGACCTGTTACATATCTTGCAGAAGAACCGTTATCGGCGACCACACTAGCTAAATCAAATTTAAATCCAGAAAATCTAGAATCAATAATTTCAACAGCTGGTAAAACATAATCAGTGGCATCCAATACATCTTGTAAGGTGCAATCAGGACCTTGAAGATCTTTCTTCGTCACAAATGCCACCTCACATTCAACACGTGGATGAACCATCTCAGAAGTTTTAATGCCAACACTCTCTGTACGAGCCATCTTATCGGTTAAGAAACCAATGGATGGAACATGCACACCCATTTGCTCCATCTTGGCTCGAGAAGTTAAACCAGCTTTCCAGCCTGCCAACTGATGACCTTTCGCCAAATAACGTTTTCTCAATTCAGCTTGGACCGCATAACCATCATTAATGGTCATGCTTGGATAATCATCAGTTAGTTTATGGATCGCATAAGCACCCTCTTGGGCACCTTCAACGCGATCGCATAACAAGCGAATATCCTCTTGTTTGATCGTGAGTTCTAAAGCCATTTTGATTCTTTCTAATTTAATCGTTCAGTTAGTCAATTGCTTAAACCGTCAATAGTTCAATCATTGATTACAGCTTGATACAAATATTGCGTGTTTCTGTGTAGAACTCAAGTGAATGAACGCCACCTTCACGACCAATACCTGATTGCTTGGATCCGCCGAAAGCTGTTCTTAAATCTCTCAAGAACCAGCTATTGACCCAAGTAATACCTACATCAATTTTGGCTGCAACTGTGTGTGCTCGTGCTAAGTTTGTTGTCCAAATGGTTGTTGATAAACCATATTGGGTGTCATTAGCTAATTTAATTACTTCTTCATCTGTATCGAATGGTTGGATATGGCAGCATGGTCCAAAGATTTCTTCACGCACCACTGATGCTGTTTCTGGTAAACCTGTCCAAATCGTTGGCTCAATCCAATGGCCATCTTTTAAATCATCCGGCATATGAGGTACGCCACCACCTGTTACAACATTAGCACCTTCATCAACAGCTTTTTTGTAATAAGACATCACTTTTTGTTTGTGTTCAGCAGAAATCAATGGGCCGTAATCTGAACCATGATCTTCTGGACGACCATATTTAACAGCCTCAGCCTTGGCTTTGAGTGCAGCAACAAATTTATCAAAAATTGGACGCTCAACATAAACGCGCTCAGTACCCAAACAAACCTGTCCTGAATTTAAGAATGCAGAACGGAAAATACCGTTAACGGCATCATCAAAGTTAGCATCTGCAAAAACCACACCCGCATTCTTTCCGCCTAACTCAAAAGAAATATCGCGCATACCTTCTGCGGCTGCTTTCATGATTGCTGTACCGGTGCGTGTCTCACCTGTAAAGGTAATAGCGTCAACCAAAGGATGGTGCGTTAAAAACTCACCTGCAGAATCAGGACCGAAACCGTTCACAACGTTAAACACACCCTTAGGCATGCCGACTGCATTCATCACTTCACCCAACAATGCCGTAGTCATTGGTGTTTCTTCAGAAGGCTTCACTACAACCGTATTACCACACGCCAATGCAGGACCCACCTTCCATGTCATCAACATGAATGGTGCATTCCAAGGTGAAATCACTCCAACCACACCCTTAGGGTTGCGCACGGCATAGTTCACAGCGCCACGTCCATCGGGTGTAGACATCGTGAATGACTCTGCAGCCACGTTTTTCACAACATCAGCAAAGACTTTAAAGTTAGCCGCACCACGTGGAATAAAGACATGACGCATCACATGATTAGGCTGACCAGTATCTGCCATCTCAGCAGCAACAAAGTCTTCAAAACGACGCGTGATTTCATTCGCAACGGCGTAGAGCATCTCAACGCGCTGATCGACAGTCATCTTGCCCCATTCACCATTCAATGCCTCGTGAGCTGCTCTTACTGCGGCATCAACATCACTCTGATTAGCTTCAGCAATTTGCGCAATAACCTTGTTATCTACCGGTGAACGCTTATCAAAAAATTTATTAGAACCGCCAACTATAAATTCGCCATTAATAAAGTGTTTAATCTGTTTCATATTTCCCTCTTAATCATTAATTTCTAAGTTTGTTTAACCAATATTCAAGCCAGCTCTAGAGCTTCTTTGCCACTAAAAACGCTTTCAGGAAGATTCTCAAATAATTCATAAGTAATCCCTATGTGTTGAGCCAAAATATCTGAGCACAAAGGAATATTTCTTGCCAATGCAGCATCCTTAAGCGCCTCATGCTCTGCATGTAAATCGCGCTTCAAATTGGTTCCATACTGCACACCTAAAGAGCGATATCGTTCTGACTGCTGATACAAGATACCAATGAATTGCAAAATCCATTTAGACTCACAAGCGGAAACTAATGCCGCATGAAATGCAGCATTACGCTCTTCCCAAAGAGAAAATTGAGCATTTCGCTCCTCAATATCACCTAAAGCCAATTTTTTCTCTGCTAGAGCTAGGCGATGGTAGGCTGCCATCACATCCGCCTCCCATTTATCGTTACCATTTTCGATAGATTGCTTAAGGGCTTGCATCTCGAGCATGACGCGTAACTCAGTAATCTCCTTAAAATCTTTTAAGGACATGGCAGAAACAAAAAATCCCTTTTGACCCTCTGCGTAGACCAAGCTATCGGCGACAAGCAGGGCCAGTGCCTCTCTTAAGGTTCCACCACTGACTTGGTAGATATCCTTTAAGTGCTCAACTTTTAATTTGCTTGAAGGTGTGTACACACCTTTAATGATGTCATTTCTTAGGGCTAAGTAAGCACCCTCGACCAAAGTCTTTGGTTCTTGCTTTAACTCGTCAGAAGAATGATTTGAAACTATTCTCATTTTTAACCTTTGCCAACTTTTGGCATAACTCTTGCGTCTTTAAAATTAATTTCATCAAACTGTGCAAAGCTAGTGAAATTTATATTAAGATTGTACCTAAATATCGAGATTTAAGCAAAAAAATGATAAAAAAGACAGTCAAGGCTGTTTCTGATCAATTTTTGTCAAATCACGTCGCATTTCAAAGATTTAATTAATTAAAAAGAAGGTTCCCCGTGAAAAAAATCCGCAGCATACTCATTGCTAATCGATCGGAAATTGCCATTCGCGTGATGCGCGCATCCAGCGAGCTCGGTATTAGAACTGTTGGTATTTATGCCAATGAAGATCGCTTTGCACTTCATCGTTTTAAGGCAGATGAAAGCTACTTAGTTGGCGAAGGTAAAAAGCCGATTTCTGCTTACTTAGACATCGAAGATATCTTACGTATTGCTAAAAAAGCCAATGTTGATGCGATTCATCCAGGCTATGGTTTTTTATCAGAGAACCCAGACTTTGCTGAAGCTTGCCGCAAAAATGGCATTATTTTCATTGGCCCAGATCCAAGTGTGATGCGCACTCTGGGTAACAAAGTAGATGCTCGCAATGCAGCAGTCGCAGCAGGTGTTTCTGTCATGCCAGCTACAAAACCATTGCCGCAAGATTTGAACGAAGCAAAAAAATTAGCTCTTGCTGTCGGTTACCCTCTCATGCTCAAAGCCAGTTGGGGTGGCGGCGGTCGCGGTATGCGTGTGATTGAAGATGAAAAAGCACTTGAAGCTGAGTTGCCGATCGCCAGAAGAGAAGCTTTGGCAGCCTTCGGTAATGATGAGGTCTACCTAGAAAAATTAGTCAGGAATGCAAGGCACGTTGAAGTGCAGATCATGGGTGATAAGCACGGTAACGTGGTTCACCTATTTGAGCGTGATTGTTCAGTACAGCGTCGCAACCAAAAAGTTGTTGAGCGCGCACCGGCACCTTATCTTGATGATGTGCAAAGAAAAATGCTTTGCGATTCCGCCATCCGTTTGATGCAAGCAGTTCATTACACCCATGCAGGCACCGTCGAATTTTTGATGGATGGTGATTCTGGTGAGTTTTATTTCATCGAGGTCAATCCACGTATTCAAGTTGAACACACCGTAACAGAGCAAGTGACTGGTATTGATATTGTCAAAGCACAGATTCATATCAGTGAAGGTGCCAAAATTGGCACACCAGAATCAGGCATTCCTTCTCAAGAGAATATCCAATTAAACGGACATGCCCTGCAATGTCGCGTAACTACAGAAGATCCAGAAAATGGTTTTTCTCCTGACTATGGCAAGATTTCCACTTATAGAAGTGCTGCCGGTTTTGGTATTCGCCTTGATGCTGGTACGGCCTATGCAGGCGCTGTGATCACGCCCTACTATGACTCCTTATTAGTCAAAGTAACTGCTTCTGCACCAACTGCTAAAGAAGCAATTGCTCGCATGGATCGAGCTTTAAGAGAATTCAGAGTCCGAGGACTGAGCACCAATTTGCAATTTTTAGAGAATGTGATCAATCACCCTCTATTTATTTCAGGTGAATGCTCCACTCGTTTTATCGACAACACTCCTGAGCTATATAAGTTCCCTAAACGTCGTGATCGAGCAACCCGTTTACTGAATTTCATTAGTAGCGTGATTGTGAATGGCAACCCTGAAGTGGCAGGCAGAACATTGCCAACATTCCCATTGGCCAAACCAATTACTCCAAAAATATCATTCAATCATGAATTAGATGTCGGCACTAAAGATCGCTTAACGGCAATGGGGCCTAAGAAATTCAGTGAGTGGATGAGAAATGAAAAGCGCATCTTATTGACTGACACCACCATGCGTGATGCCCATCAATCGCTCTTTGCTACTCGCATGCGTACCGACGACATGATTAAGGTGGCTCCTTACTATGCTCACCATCTTCCTCAACTGTTCTCATTAGAGTGTTGGGGTGGAGCCACATTTGATGTCTCAATGAGATTCCTGAATGAAGATCCATGGGATCGCCTGAAAAAGATCAGAGCAGCCGCTCCGAATATTCTTTTACAAATGTTGTTGCGCTCGTCTAATGCTGTTGGCTACACCAACTACCCTGACAACGTTGTGCGTTACTTTATTGCACAAGCTGCTCAAAATGGTATTGATGTATTCCGCGTCTTTGACTCACTTAACTGGGTTGAAAATATGCGCGTTTCTATGGATGCCGTACTAGAAAATAATGCGCTGTGTGAAGCTACGATTTGCTATACCGGTGACGTCTTCAATCAGAATCGAGCTAAATACAATCTAAAGTACTACGTCGATATGGCAAAACAGCTTGAAAAAGCTGGTGCTCACATTATTGGCATTAAAGATATGGCTGGTGTTTGTAGACCCTTAGCCATTACTGCGCTAGTCAAAGCCATTAAAGAAGAAGTTGGTTTACCAGTTCACTTCCATACACATGACACTAGTGGTGCATCAATTGCTTCAGTATTGGCGGCTGTACAAGCTGGTGTTGATGCCGTAGACGGTGCCATGGACTCTATGAGTGGCTTGACCTCACAACCAAGCTTAGGCGGCATCATTGCAGCAACAGAGGGGTCGGATCGTGACTCAGGCATCACCCTAAATCAAATCAGACCAGTTTCTACATACTGGGAAGGTGTTCGCAAGTATTACTCTCCATTTGAAGCAGATATTCGCTCTGGCACATCAGATGTTTACCTGCATGAAATGCCAGGAGGCCAATACACCAACTTACGCGAACAAGCTCGCTCTTTAGGCATTGATCAACGTTGGTCTGAAGTATCTCAAGCTTATGCTGACGTTAATCAATTATTTGGTGATATTGTTAAAGTAACACCAAGTTCTAAAGTAGTTGGTGATATGGCTCTTTATATGGTCACCAATGACTTAACGCCAGAGCAAGTATCTGATCCAGCCAAAGAAATTAATTTCCCCGAATCTGTTATTTCTTTATTCCGCGGTGAAATGGGTTATCCAGCTGATGGATTCCCCAAAGCACTCAGCAAGAAAATTTTAAAAGATAAGGTGGCTATTGATGGTCGCGCAGGCGCACATTTGGCAGCGACTGATCTTGATAAAACAAAACTTCAAGCTGAGGAAAAGATTAATCGCCATATTAGCGATACAGAATTGGCTTCGTACTTGATGTATCCAAAAGTATTTACAACTTTTGCGGAACATCATAAACATAATGGCGATGTATCTTTATTGCCAACCCCGGTTTTCTTCTACGGTCTCAATACTGGTGAAGAAATTGCGATTGAAATTGATCCAGGTAAAACTTTGGTGATTCGTCTTCAAGGCCTCACACCCGTTGATGAAGAAGGCGTAGTCAGAGTGTTCTTTGAGCTAAATGGTCAACCACGTACGGTAAAAGTCAAAAAAGCAGGGGCTACAGCAACAAAAGTGGGCCGCATTAAAGCTGAAATTGACAACATCAAGCACATTGCTGCACCGCTACCTGGCATGATTGCAACGATTGCCGTTAAAGAAGGTCAAACCGTTCAAAAAGGTAACCCTCTTGTGTCAATTGAGGCGATGAAAATGGAAACCATGATTACAGCTAATGAAGATGGCGTTATCAAGAAAATTCATATAGCATCAGGTAATCAAGTTGACGCCAAAGATCTTTTAATTGAATTTGCTTAAATCAAAGCCAGATCATGCTAACCAATAGTTTTATGAACAATTTCCCGTGGCTCGAGTGTTTAACACCCGATGAGCTCACGCGTGTTCATCAAGACTTGACGATCAAACAAATTGCCAAAAATGAATATGTTTGTCGAAAAGGTGAAATGCCAGAATTTTGGTACGGTGTGATTTCTGGACTCATCAAAGCTAACAATGTCTCACCCGGTGGAAAATCCATTACCTATATGGCCATTCCGTCCGGGAGTTGGTTTGGCGAAAGTCCCTTAGTAAGAAAAGAAGTTGTTCGTTCTTATGATGCGATCGCGATGCGTGATTCTGTTTTAACTTGCTTGCCCAAAGAAACCTTTCATTGGCTTTTAAATAGAAATATTAATTTCAATCATTACATCATTAATCAAATTAATGAGCGATTGTTTCACTTTATTTCCATGATTGAATCTGAAAGATTTTTAGATACCAATTCTAGAGTGGCAAAAATCATCGCTGGCTTATTCAATCAACATCTTTATCCTGGTCAAAGTACAGCGCTTAAGCTTTCGCAAGAAGAGGTGGGATTTTTAACTGGCTTATCTAGACAAAGAACCAATATGGCGCTTAAAAAACTTGAAGGCCTTGGGTACATCAAGATTAGCTATGGTGAAGTAGAAGTGTCAGACTTAGATATGCTCAGAAAAATGGGCAATGACACTTATGAGTAATTTGTAGACCTCAACCAACCACCCACTCTAAAAGTCATCATGAAAATACTCATTGTTCACGCGCACCCAGAACCAAAATCTTTCTGCAGTGCCATGAAAGATACTGCGGTTGAAACATTTCAGAGCTTAGGTCATGAAGTACAAGTATCTGATTTACACCAAATGAATTGGAACCCTGTGGCTAGCGGTGATGATTTTGAAGTTAGAAGTCAACCCGATTATTTGGTTTACGCCCTTGAACAACGAGAGTCCTATAAAAGTGGAAAAATCTCACCAGATATTCAAACTGAAATTGATAAATTGAAATGGTGCGATGTTCTGATATTTAATTTTCCAATGTATTGGTTTTCTGTCCCAGCCATCCTTAAAGGTTGGATTGATCGTGTTTTTGTTTCCGGTTTTTGTTATGGTGGCAAACGCTTTTATGACCAAGGTGGTTTAAAAGGTAAGAAAGGTTTGCTAGCTTTCACATTAGGCGGAAGAGAGCATATGTTTGGCGAAGATAAAATTCATGGTGAAATGCAAACCATGTTGCGCCCTCTTCTTCGCGGCTCAATGGCTTATGTGGGCTTATCAGTATTACCCCCATTCATTGGTTGGCATGTGCCCTATATTACGGATGAAGAACGCCAATCTCTCCTAAAACAATACCGAGAGTATCTAACTAACTTAGATCAATTAGAGCCCTTGAGCTTTCCGAGTTTGGCCAATTTTGATGATCGCATGATGCCAAAAAAATAATTCATTTTTCAAATTTTTAACTAGATCTATCAAGACATAAAAATAAACCCCTCAGCTGAGGGGTTTATTTTTGGAATAACTGAATTAATTGATGCTAATTAATCAAAGCTTGGAACAGTGTTAATTAAAATTTCATCCGCTGTTCTCTTCTGACTATCACTCAAGCCATCGTATAACTTCTTAGCTGACTCATACACTTGCTCCATACCAGCATAACGATTTTGAGTAACGCCCAAAACTTGACCAATTTGTTGAACTGCTGTTGCACCACCTACTCGCGCCTTAGCTCTTTTAAGATCACCAAAAAGAGTGATCAAACTTTTTTCATAATCTGACCACAGTCCTTGCTGCTCTTTAGTGATACTCAACTTTTTCTTTGCAGAGTCTAATCGTTCCATGTAGTAATCGAAAGAACCCATGGGGCTGCGCTCAATCTCAAATCGTTTACCACCAATTCCTTTTTTATACTCTTGGTTCATTTCTTCACGAGCTGTAGGCTTAGAGTCTGCCAAAACAGTTAAAGAGAAGAAGGCCCCCATCACGAGGACCAAGAATGATTGGATTATTTTTGTGGTGCGCAATTGAATCTCCCGTGGTTGATGCGGATGCTTATTTAGCACTAGCCTCTAAAAAGAAGTTCAATAATAGCTGATTAAA
>JBEGTH010000023.1:0-17993 GCA_041179505.1 Pseudomonadota bacterium
GTCATCTAAGTGTCCGATATCTCCAGTCTTCAACCATTCCTCTTGAGCAATTACTTCTCCTAAATAGTGAGTAAAGCCTTGGCCCGAAATTTCAATCTCGCCATCGGCGGCAATTCTGATTTTTCTGTTAGGTAATGCTTTGCCAACGCTATTGAGCTTGTTAGCTGCCGGGGTGTTGAGCGCGACAACAGAACTGCATTCTGAGAGGCCATAACCCTCATATGCCGGAATACCTTTTTCTCTTGCTTGAACAATCAAAGCTTCCGGTGTCTTGGCGCCACCAACTGCCACAAACTTGAGGCTCTTTAAGCGAGGATCATTCTTGGTGCAGCCAAGAGTTATCGCTTGAAGCATTTGTGGCAATAAGATCACGCTTTCCGCTTGATGCTCTTCGATTGCATTTAAGCAAGCCTGGGCATCAAATTGACTGGCACCTTTAAGGCCAATACTTGCTAGGGGCAAACAAATATTTTCTGCTCCACAAAGTAGGGCGGTATAAACGCCGGCAATATTTTCCAAAAGAACTGCCAAGGGTAATAAATTAAGATGCTTTTTAATACCCAGTGGACGCAATGTCACTTCTAGAGATTCTGCTACTTGCCATTGTTGTTGGGTGCTTAAGCAAACGCCTTTAGGCGCTGAAGTTGTTCCTGAGGTAAATGTTATTTTTTGAACATCGCTCAACTGCACTTGTGCTGAAATTCCACTAATGGAGCTAGCGCTTTCATACAAACCCATAGAGCCAACAACATTATTTTTAAAAACAAAGCCTAGGTTTCTGGCCACATCCTCGTTGGCACAAAAAATAGCCTGAATACCGCTGGTACGTATGGTGTGCACCCACTGTTCTGGAGTAAAAAATCCAGGAAGTGGAATGAGTGTGAGATTGAGTGCTTGGGTTGCTAAATCAACCGCAATCCATTCCGGCGAGTTATCCGTCAATATGCCAACTGGCGCTTGAGGATTTTTTCTATTTAAAAGAGCAGTTGAGAACTGCTCAATTTTTTGAAGTAGTTGAGCCTTATCCCAGCTTTCAGTTACATCTGAGATGATGACTTGGTGATCCGGAAATTTATTGATCCAGCTGTGCATAGCCTGATGCAATATCCCCAAACATCACCTGAGGTTTGGTGTCGTAATAAGTGCCCCAGTTCTTGCCTTCATCAGGCAAGCGCTTAGGGTTGGCTTCTGCTAATTGAACTAACTTAATACGTAAGCGTTTAAATGAATTGAGCAAGTTATTGGTGGCTGTAAACGCTACCCATTTGTAACCTTGCTTATTTAAGTAGTGTGTCATGGTGATAATTAATGCTCTGCCAGCACCAGCATGCGTCGCTGCTAAATTACCCACCTCAACGATTTCACTGCGCAAAGTATTTTGACCAACGTGTGCAGCAATATCCATCTCTAAAGGCATATCAAGGTATTGCTCTAAAAATACTTTTTTATGAGAGATTGTTGAAAAACCTAAAGCTGCTAACCATTGATCATTTTCATCACGGCAGCCCACCAAGATATCGCTAAAGTGATGAACATCAGCACCATATGTCTTGTAAAAAGTGTCAGCAATAAAGCTCTGTAGATTTTCTCTGTCTGGGTGATCTTTAGTCACCCATTCAAAATGGTAGCCAGAATCTATAGAATTAATATCAAGATTAATTACTGTATGCTTTGAATAGTGCTGGGTCATCAATGTAAGAGCCATTTGCTAGCCTTTTATGTCTAATATGGTTGTAACAATAAAGACCAAAAATTAAGGCTAAATTAAGAATCCCTAATATTTGCGGTATTTCTTTTGTTTTCATATAAATCATTGATTTATATGAATATTATTTTAAGTTTTGGAGTGTCTGATGAAAAAATTACTAGGTATTTTCTTAATGGTAGCTAGTTTTAGTGCTTTTGCGGCACCTTTGTCTATTAGTGATGCCTTGCCGGCCATTAATCTGAAAGATCAGCATGAACAGGCCTTTTTGGTGCCGGCAGATGTTCAGTTGATCTTGTTTGCAGCAGAAAAGGGTACTAGCGAGTTAATGAGTAAAACCCTTGAGACTTTGCCGGCAAGCATCCTAAAAGATAAGAAGGCTATCTATATTGCTGACATTAGCGGTATGCCAGGTTTCATTACCAAGATGGTAGCTTTACCAAGAATGCAAAAGTTAGCGTATTCAATTGCATTGGTCAGAGATGCTAAAGATGCTGAATATCTTCCGCGTGAATCTGGCAAGGTGACCGTGATCAAAGTGCAACAGGGGAAAGTTGTCGCTATTGAGTATGTCAATGAGGCTAGTCAAATTCAGGAATTGTTGAAATAAGAGAGTAGAGAAAAAGAGCAAAGAAAAAAGACAAAAAGAACAAAGAAGAAAGAAGAACAAAAAAGAAGAAGCAAAAATAGTTAGAGATTCTTCTTAGATGACTCAGAAGTGCTTTATCGCTAGAATCGAAAACCAATAAATCTTAAAGAGTTCTAAATGCTACGTTTTGATATTCCGCCGGTTAATGCTAATGTCGCTCGCTTTGAAGCCTTCCTTACTTTTTCTTTCTGCCTCATTGCTTTAATGGGCTACCCATACCTCATGCCTCTTTTAGCGGTCATGGGCTTTATCAGAGGATTTTTTGGACATTACAAATGTCCTTCGCATCGCTTATTTGCAAAAGTAATGACGGCGATGAACATCGCTGGAAAGAAAGAAAATGCTGGTGCAAAAATGTTCGCCAACAAAATTTTATTTGTTGCTGCAACCATTGCTAGCATCCTGTTCTATAACGACATTAGCTTGTGGAAGGTGCCCGCTACTGCACTGGTCATTTTTTCAACGCTTGAGTGGGCATTCTCTTTCTGTGTCGCATGCTGGGCGTATGGCTATTGGTATAAGGCTTTTCCGCCAAAACAAGAATAAGCCAAAACCTTATGAGTAAGAATGTCATATGGAATTTATATAGATTTCATATGGTTCAATTTTTTATAAGTAAGTAAATATTTTTCTTAATAAAACCTTAATGTCTAGTTAATAAACCGACAGTATTGTCGGCGTATGCAAATTAAAACTAGTCCTTCACCAACGCGCGCTTTTTTAGGTGTCCTCCCTTGGAGGATGAGCCCAGAGTTACTTGCATTTGGTTTGAGCATTTATTTCTCATTTTTTTTAAATGACATTCTTTGGAATGATCTATTAAAGACTCAAACTGGAACGGCGACATCTCGTTGGGCTTTTTTTTGGGCTGTGTATGTAGCGGTGACAGCATTACAGTTTTTAATTATTAATTTGATGTTGTGGGGTAGGTTCAGCAAGTGGCTGGCTATTTTGTTAGTGGTGGCGACTGTTTTGGCAGATTACTATGCTGAAACTTATGGGGTTCATTTTGATACCACCATGCTACGTAATATATTCACGACTAATCCGGCTGAAGCAAAAGAACTGTTGACCAGTTCAATGCTATTTCATTTTCTGAAATATGCCACTTTGCCTATTATTGCAATCGCCTTTCTAAAGATCAGAAGTAGCAGCGCTATAAAGACGATTGCTAAAAAATTGGCACTGACTCTCATAGTTTTGGTGTTGGCTTTAGGTTCTTTGCTGTCGCAGTTTAAGAACTTCTCGTCAACTATGAGAAATCATAAAGAAATAAGACATGTTATTCTGCCCACTAGCTTCTTATTTTCATCGGCAAAAATTGCTTTTCAGAGCACAGCAGAGGTCAATAAAAAAATAAAACCCATCGGTAATGATGCTGTTAGAAACCAAGTTTCAAAAACTAAAAAGCCAGAAATCTTAGTGATTGTTGTCGGTGAAACTGTTCGCGCAGCAAACTGGGGTTTGTCAGGGTATGTGCGTGATACTACGCCATTGCTTGCGCAACAAAAGGTACATAATTTTCCCTACGCAACAAGTTGCGGTACTAATACAGATACCTCTGTTCCTTGCATGTTCTCGGAAGAAGGTAAGCATCATTATGATGAGAAAACAATCAGATCTAGCGAATCATTACTCCATGTCGTCAATAAGGTTGGATTTGGCGTGACATGGATTGATAATCAATCTGGATGTAAAGGAGTTTGTGCGGGTCTTGGTTTTGTAGATGCAAAATTGCATGCAGCAACAAAAAATTGTTTCGATGGTGGCTGTTACGACAATGCTCTGTTAGATAGTCTTGAGTGGCAGATTGATCACAATTCAGGTAACCAAGTTATTGTGTTGCATCAATTGGGTAATCATGGCCCTGCTTATCATGCAAGATACCCTAAAGAGTTTGAGAAGTATCAACCGGCTTGTAATACATCAGACTTGTCAAAGTGCTCACAGCAGGAGATTGTCAATGCTTATGACAATAGTATTAGGTACACAGACGCATTTTTATCAAAGACGATCGATCAATTAAAGAAGCATAAAGAAAAATCCACTTCATTGATTTATATGTCAGATCACGGCGAATCTTTAGGTGAGAATGGTATTTATCTGCATGGTCTACCGTATTCCATTGCACCTAAAACTCAAACGCAAGTGCCATTTTTTATGTGGTTGTCAGATAACTACAAATTAGATCATCCTAAGCATGAGGACTGTTTGGTCGAACAAACTAAGAAGCCTGCTCATCATGACAATTTATTTCATACAGTTTTAGGCATGTTTGATATCAAGACAAGTATTTACGACAGAAGTTTTGATTTGACAGAGAGGTGTCATGGTTAATCAGCCAAATTATTTTTGGCAGCAATTGAAGGCCATCCTATTTGCCGCAATTGTCTTAATCTGTGTTTTTGAATTTTCTAAAATTGATTTCTGGATAAATGATTTCTTTTACAGCTACGAGTTGAAAGAATTTAGCTTAAGAAATCATCCCTTCATGACCCAAGTCATGCACCATGGCATGAAGACAGCCATGTATGTTCTTGGGCTTGGGTCGGTTGTGGTGGCAATAGTTCAGCTTAAATCAAGGTCTTCTTTATTGACGGCTCGCCATGTTTGGGTGGGTTCTCTTGGTGTGATCATCATCCCAGCTTTGGTTGCTTTTTTAAAGCACCTAACTAATAAGCACTGCCCATGGAGTTTGGATGTCTATGGTGGCAGTGTGCCGTATGCTGGTCTTTTTGAAACTCATTTGAGTCAATTCGGTAGTGGCCAATGCTTTCCTGCTGGCCATGCTGCTGGTGGCTTTATGTGGTTTTCCTGGGCAGTCGCTTTATGGTTTATTTATCCTAAGTTTGCTAGAGCCATTCTTTACTTAGCTATTGTTTTAGGGTTGATCTTAGGTATTTCTAGAATGATGCAAGGTGCCCATTTCTTTTCTCATGTTTTATGGACAGCTTGGTTCTCTTGGGCAATCAGTTTAGTATTGGCCCTGATCTTTAAGATCATTCCAGTTAAGCAATAAATCCTTAAATAGTGACGATAGGCTTCATGACATGCCAGTAAAAAAAATTACCGACCTTATTCAGCGCCGTATTTTTAATACCTTGAAGTATTCTTTGGAAGGTTTTATGTTCGCATGGCGATCAGAAGAGGCTATTCGGATCGAGTGTTGCTTAATGCCTCTGGTAATCATAGGAGCTATTTACCTAGGGCAGTCTAAGGTTGATCAAATCTTGATGATATCGAGCGGACTGCTCATCATCATGATTGAATTGCTAAATACGGCTATCGAAAAGACAATTGATCGTATTTCTACGGATCAACATCCTCTATCAAAGGTGGTCAAGGATGTTGGTAGTGGGGCAGTTCTTTTAGCGATGATTAATTTTGTTTTTGTCTGGCTTGTGCTGCTGTTTTAATTGTTCCAAACCGCAGGTTTTTTGGCAGCCTTCGCTAAACCTTCTAAGTAAGCCTCATGGGCTTCTTTTTCATCAATGCTAGCTAACTGAATCGTTAATGAGGTGGGCAAGGGTTTGCGCTTTGCTTGTGCGCTGGCGCTATCACCATGGGCATCATCCATTAAGAAGTCTTCTTGACCTCTGGTCATCGCCAAATAAACTTCTGCCAATAACTCAGAGTCTAATAAAGCACCGTGCAATGTGCGGTGATCGTTGCTTATGCTAAATCTCTCACAAAGCGCATCTAAAGAATTTCTTTTGCCTGGGAACATCTCGCGAGCATTTTTGAGTGTATCAATCACAGACACAATATGATCAGTCATCTTCCCGCGCTTCAGAAGACCCAATTCCATATCTAAAAATCCAAGGTCAAAGGGCGCATTATGAATAATGAGTTCTGCATCCTTTAAAAATGCAATGATCTCATCTGCCACATTTGCAAATACTGGCTTATCTGATAAAAATTCAACAGTAAGGCCGTGAACAGCTACTGCGCCCGGATCAATATCTCTTTGAGGGTTGATGTAGTGGTGGAGTTTGGCGCCTGTTAAACGACGGTCAATCATCTCTAAACAGCCGATCTCAATAATGCGATCACCTGTTAAAGGATTTAAACCCGTGGTTTCAGTATCTAGAATAATTTGACGCATGAATAAATTTAAATAACCTTTTAAAAGCTTGTTTGTTTTTTATTGTTCACTGATAGTGTGCATTTAATCTTTCAACATTTCTGCAGGAATTTGCATAGGACCTGTACCACTGTATTTATCTAGGTAAAGATAAATCACTGGTGTAATTAACAAGGTCACAACTTGAGAGACCAATAGGCCGCCCACCACTGCAATACCTAAAGGCTGTCTTAATTCTGCTCCTGCACCTAAGCCAAGGGCAATTGGTAGTGCGCCCATCAAGGCTGCCAGGGTTGTCATCATGATGGGTCTAAAACGCAGTAAACAAGCTGAGCGAATTGCTTCGCGCGGGCTTAAGTTTTGATTTCTTTGTACGTCTAGAGCGAAGTCAATCATCAAAATGGCATTTTTCTTGACGATACCAATCAATAGCAAAATACCAATAGTTGCGACAATGGTGAGCTCTAAATTAAAAATGCGCAAGAAAATCAGAGCGCCAATAGCAGCGGATGGGAGTCCAGCAAGAATGGTTATTGGGTGGATGTAACTCTCGTACAAAACACCAAGCAGGACATAAATAACCAATACGGCAGCTAGCAACAAAATGATTTGACTAGATTGACCGCTCTTAAACACCGCTGCATCACCGCCATAACTTGTGATAATCGATGAGGGTAGCTGAAGTTCTTTGACGTACTGCTCAAGCTTCTTGGTGGCATCACCAAGGGCTATATCTGGAGCCAAGTTAAAAGAAATCGTCACCGCTGGCACTTGACCTTGGTGATTGACAGCTGTTGGTCCAATGGTTCTTCTGAAGCTGGCAATGCTAGATAAAGGAACTAATTTATCGCTAGTTCTGCCCCTGACATAGATACCATTTAAATCAGTTTCATATTGTTTGAATTCATTAGCCGCCTGGAGGATGACTTGGTAAGTATTGACACTGGTATAGATTGTTGAGACTTGACGTTCGCCATAAGCTGAATAAAGAGCATTCCGGATATCTGCAACTGACACTCCGGCGCTAGCGGCTTTGTCTCGATCAATATCAATTTGCGCTTGAAGACCTTTAAGTTGAGAGTCAGTTGTGATGTCTCTGAAGATCTCGGGATCTGCACGCATTTTTTCAGTGACCTTATTGGACCATTCATTAATGCCTTCAAAGCCTACGCTTTGTAAAATATATTGGTAGCGACTTTTAGTTACTTTGCCACCTAGTTGAAGGTTCTGAATCGGTCTTAAATAAATGGCCAAACCTGGAATGTCTTTGAGGTCAGAGCGCAAACTTTCCAACACTTGCTTCATCTTGCCGCGCTCATCAGCTGGTTTTAAGTTGACAAACATTCGACCTGAGTTGGTGCCTGAGTTCGCGCCACCACCAATAATTGATACCAAGCCTTCAATATTTGGATTCTTGCGAACAATCTCCGCTGCTTTTGTTTGTAGTTCCACCATGGTGTCAAAGGACACATCATCAGCAGCTTCTGTTGTAACAAATAATTGGCCAGTATCTTCTTCTGGGAAGAAGCCCTTAGGACTCCATATAAATAGAGCGATAGTAATTGCAAAAGTAGCAATTGCACCCTGTAACACTTTTCTCTGATTATTCAGTGCCCAATCTAAAGATGATTCGTAAGCGCCTAAAACCTTAGCAAAGTAATAATCAAACTTGATGGTGATTGGGTACTCTTTAGGGGCTGTGTGTGCTTTTGGTAGAAAGCGACTGCAAAGCATAGGCACCAAGGTGAGTGACATGACTGCAGAAACTAAAATTGATAAAGATACAACTACAGCAAACTCTCTAAATAGCAAGCCAATGGGGCCTGGCATAAAGAAAATTGGAATAAATACAGCTACCAAAGAAATTGAAATTGAAATGATTGTGAAGCTGACTTCACGGCTACCTTTTAGGGCTGCTTTTAAAGGGTCCATACCTGCTTCAATATGTCGCATGATGTTTTCTAGGACCACGATGGCATCATCAACCACTAAACCCACTGCGATGGTGATGCCCAGCAAGGAAATGTTATCAAGACTGTATCCGAGCCAATACATTAAGGAGAAAGCACCAATCAAAGAGATGGGTAAACTTAACGCTGGAATAATCGTGGCTGATACATGCTTTAAAAATAAGAAAATAACCATTACTACTAAAGCAATGGTGAGTAATAAAGTGAAATTCACATCATGAATCGACTCGCGAATTGATTTAGAGCGATCAATTAATAAATTCAATTTGATAGATGCGGGCATTTGTTGTTCAAACTGCGGCACCATTTTTCTGACAGAATCAACTACTTGAACTGAATTAGCAGTTGGCTGCCTCAAGATGGCTAGAGCAATCGATCTTTCGCCGTTAAATGCCGCAAGAGTTTTGACGGATTCATAACTCTCTTGAACGTCTGCAACATCTTTTAGTCGAATAGGTAAGCCATTGCGTTGAGCCACAATCAGGTTGGCATATTCACTCGCCTTAACAATCTGAGGGTTGGCGTAAATGGTTAATAGTTGTCGAGGACCATCTAGTACTCCGACAGGTGTATTCGAATTAGCGCTATTGATCGCTTTAGCCAAATCATCAATGGTGAGATTTTTAGCACTTAGAAGAGCTGGGTTGACTAAAACTCTGACTGCGTAGCGTTTTTGACCATAGACTAAAACTTGGGCAACACCATCAATAGTTGAAAGAGTTGGGGAGATCAGGTTTTCTGCGTAATCATTAATTTGGGACAGATCCATCGATGGCGATGTCATTGTCATAATTAGAACTGGAGCATCCGCTGGGTTAACTTTGCGGTATGACGGTGGATTCGTCATCTCAATTGGCAAGCGCTTTTGTGCGCGCAAAAGCGCGGCTTGGACATCAACGGCAGCTTTATCAATATCACGATCGTTATTGAATTCGAGTGTGATGTTGGAAGTGCCTAGAGTATTTGTTGAGCTGATGACAGTAATGCCATCAATTGTTGAGAATTCTTTTTCTAAGGGTAGGGCCACAGAAGATGCCATGTTCTCTGGGCTCGCGCCGGGTAAATTGGCGCTAACTTGAATTACAGGTGTGTTAAAGCTAGGTAGAGCAGCAACAGGTATCTTGAAGTAAGCCATTGTTCCGGCGACAACGGTTGCTAATGACAGTAAAACTGTCATGACTGGACGGCGTATGCATAACTCTGAGATGTTCATTGTGGCTTAGCTTTCTCAGCACTTTTTGTTTCTCTAATTTGTCCGTTTGGACGTAAGTTTTGTTTGCCTTCCACCACAATCTTATCTTCAGCAGCCACACCAGTTACAGCACTTTGGCCTTGATATTGATAAACAATTTTGATTGGCTTAAGAATTACTTTGTTATCTTTTTCAACAACATAGAGGAAGTCACCTTTTGGATTAGTGACAACAGCTTGTGTTGGAATAATTAAGGCATCTTTTAGGGTTTTAGCTTTTAATTTAATTCTGACAAATTGCCCAGGAATCATTGCGCCATCTTTGTTGTTTAATTCAGCTTTAACACGCACCGCACCAATCGCTGGATCAACTTGGTTGTCAACAACATACACCTTGCCTTCAATAGGCTTATCAGTGCCGTTAACTTCAACACTTACCGTGAGGTCGTCACCTTCTTCTCGTTTACCGAGGATTAGCGGAATTTCTTTTTCGCTAATAGTGAACTGCACATTGATAGGGTCTAGTTGAGTGATGGTGACCATCGCACCTGTTGTCGTTGTTGATGTGGCGCTACTCGTTGTTGACACGTTGGTGCCTGCTTGTACCAAGCTGCCAACAAAAACGTTAATTACGCCAGCACGACCATTGATGGGTGAGCGGATATGATCAAAGCTCAAAGCTACTTCAGCAGCTCTGGCATTAGCCATTGCTGAATCCATATTAGCTTTTGTTGTATCGGCAGCGGCTTGTGAGATGAACTTTCGCTCAATCAGTTCTAAAGATCGTTTGTATTGGCGGGTGGCGTCGTCAGATAAAGCTTTCGCTTTATCAAAGTTAGCTTTGCTCGCTCTGTCATCTAAGGTAAAGAGCAAGTCGCCTGCTTTCACTGCTTGACCTTCTTTAATATGGATCTTGCTAACAACGTTTGTTGTTTGAGGGCGAATATCAACAATATTTTTAGCAATGATGTTGCCTGTTGCTTCTAAGATGACTGGGATATCTTTTTTCTCAACTAAAGTTGTTGTGACTAATTGTGGCGGCGATTTTTTGTCTGTATCTGGAAAGAAATAGTTGTACGCATAATTAAGACCGTAAAGGATCACAAGGCCAGCGATGATTTTCTTTTTGTGAAGCATGCAAAATTGGTAGGTTTTGATGAGGTCAATTTTTTTAACCAAAGCCATTCCGCGCGTCACTACAGCACAACCCCAACTCAGTAATTTAGCTTTAATTTGTTCGATCAATTTCATAGCTGATGGGGGCAAAAAGCTACCCCACTATCTCCTTGTGTTTTATGGGAATATTCTCGCACACTTGGACACCTAGGGCGGATATCTCTGGCCCAAGAAAAAACCACCTAAAAGGTGGTTTTAAGGACATTTTCGATTCATTTTTTATCTAAATTACCCAGATATTTTCTTTAAGTGCTCTTCTACACCCTTATTGGCAAGAGCATCAGCTAATTCATTGCCGGGATGTCCGGCATGCCCCTTGACCCAGTGCCAATTGATATCGTGTTTACCGAGGAGGCTATCGATTTCTTGCCATAAATCAACATTTTTAACAGGATCTTTATTGGCTGTTTTCCAGCCGCGCGCCTTCCATCCGCCCATCCACTCTGTGACACCTTGCATCACGTATTTGGAGTCGGTATAAAGAGTGACATGACAGGCCATCTTGAGGGCTTTGAGCGCTTCAATGACGGCAGTCATTTCCATGCGGTTATTAGTGGTGAGGGTCTCGCCACCATGCAAGTGTTTTTCCTTGTCGCCTGATCTTAAGACAACCCCCCAACCACCTGGACCTGGATTACCTTTGCAGGCGCCATCTGTATAGATGATCACTCTTCCTTGGTTTGAGTTAGCTGCTTCGCTCATTCAGTTTTTTCCAGTTGGGTATTGGTGGGGTGAGTACTTAAATTCGTTGCTGTGCTGAGTTGTGGCGATTTTTTAGGTGTACTTACCTCTACACGACCCACCAGTGTCAGAGTTGAAACGCGTTTAATCGCAGAAACCATAAATACAGAACCTAAAACGGGCCACCAACGATCACCTGCTTTTTCTAAAAATGCCATTTTTGTCATGCCTGAGGCACTTCTAAGCGGTAAACGATAACAGCCAAAACGACCGCGATCGACTGAAAAATCTAATAATTTCAGCCAGTCTTTGATGCGCAACAAATCAATGAATTTTCCTTCACGAGGCAGGTAAGGTTGACCGATCAAGTGACTGCAATACTGTCTCAACCCCCACAAGCTGGCAGGGTTAAAGCCAGAGATCACCACACGACCTTCTGGCATCAAGATTCTATTGACCTCTCGCAAGACTGCATGAGGATCTTCTGCAAACTCGAGAACATGAGGAAGTAATACCAAGTCCACGCTTTGGCTAGCAAATGGTAATTCTTCAGGGATGCCGCTGATGGTGTGCCAGGTTTCTGGTTGATGATCGATTGGCCTATCGTGCGGGGCTCTTAAGATCATTTGTAGTGGCATACGGTTTTCTTTGAGGCCTTGTAATTGAGGTAGACCTATCTGTAGTGCATGGTAGCCAAAAATATCGCCAACAATGTGGTCAAATTGAGCCTGTTCCCAATTCAGGACATATTGTCCTGGGGCTGAACTAAGCCATCCATCCCAGGAAGTCCAGGGAGCTTGCTTCGTTAGTTTGGGCTTTGCTTGAATCATGCTTTGTTTTTAAGATGCCAGATAAAAATTCATTACAAGTGCGACCCATTGCCGCCTACAACGATAACTATATTTGGTTATTGTCAGATAGTCATTGTGCCGTAGTTGTCGATCCAGGTGATGCCCAGCCAGTAATTGCTTATTTAAAAGAGCACCAACTATCTTTAGAGGCTATTTTAATCACCCATCACCATGCTGACCATGTTGGCGGGATAGCTGACTTGCTAGCATGGGCAAAAGTATCTGGACAGAATCTGCCAACAGTTTATGGCCCTGCGGGTGAGGATATCCCAGGGGTCAGCGAGGCCTTGATGCAAGGCGATAGCTTGCATCTGCAAAAACCTGCTTGCTTATTGTGGGTCTTGGATGTCCCCGGACATACGGCAGGTCACATTGCCTACTTCATGGACGCAGGCGATGAGAAGCATTTATTTTGTGGCGATACGCTTTTTGCTTCTGGTTGTGGCCGTTTATTCGAGGGCACTCCAGCTCAAATGTTGGCTTCACTGGAGAAACTTAAAAAACTACCAGAAGAAACATGGGTGCATTGTGCGCATGAGTACACCCTATCTAATATAAAATTCGCTTTAGCTGTTGAGCCTACTAATCAAGATCTATTAGATTGGAAATCAAGAGCAGAAGCTTTGCGACAAGTCGGAAAGCCAACCATCCCCACAACCATTGCACATGAGAAATTGGTTAACCCATTTTTGAGGTGTGATTTTTTACCAGTCATTAATGCTATTCACCGTCATACGCCTTTAAAGCGAAAAGACCCTGTTGATGTATTTGCAGCTATGCGTGCATGGAAAGATATTTTTAAGTAATGGTAGGAGATTTGAACCAACTATCTCATCTGAGACGCTTACTTCGCACAGGGGCCATCCTTATGATGGCGCTGATTGTGACGGCCTGCGCCACAACTAATAGCGATTGGACCAATGAGCCAAGTAAGGTTTCCAAATCTGGTAAAGCAGGTAGGGCGCCACGCATCAACATTGATAAAGACTCTGTGGGGTCGCTTCATGCACCCTATAACAATCTATGGGATCGTATTCGTGATGGTTTAGTGTTCGAGGAGTTAGATAGCCCCTTAGTTATCAAGCATGTTCGCTGGTATTCGGATCGCCCAGACTATGTTGATCGCATGATGTCTCGTTCTTCTCGTTATTTGTTCTACATCGTTGAGGAAGTTGAACGTCGCAAAATGCCGATGGAGTTAGCCCTTTTACCATTCATTGAAAGTGCATTTAATCCAGAGGCGTTCTCAAGAGCTAAAGCTTCCGGGATGTGGCAATTCATGCCTGCAACTGGCAAGGATTACAAATTAACGCAAAACGTTTTTAGAGATGAGCGTCGTGATGTAATTCAGTCAACTGATGCAGCTCTAGATTATTTGCAACGCTTGTATAAGATGTTTGGGGATTGGGAATTAGTTTTGGCGGCCTATAACTGGGGCGAGGGTAATGTCTCAAAAGCAATCAAACGTAATCAGGCTAAAGGTTTACCAACTGACTACATGAGTCTCACCATGCCAGATGAGACCCGAAACTATGTACCTAAATTGCTAGCAGTTAAGAAAATTGTTTTAGATCCTAAGGCTTATGGCCTTAAGTTACCTACTTTAGACAATCACCCATACTTTGTGATTGTCACCACCTCTAAAGATATTGACGTTGACTTGGCGGCAGAGTTTGCTCGAATGACATTGCCGGAATTTAAGGCGATGAACCCTTCATTTAATAAGCCCGTTATTTTGGGTGCCAGTGAGCCCCAGATTCTTTTGCCTTTCGGGCGAGCAGAATCCTTCCAAGAAAGTATTAATACTCACAAAGGTCGACTGTCTTCATGGACAGCAGTGCAATTAGGTTCCCGGGAGACTGTTGATAAATTGGCGACCAGACTCAATGTGGACGCTGCTCAAATAAGAGAAATCAATGGCATCCCAAAGGGTATGAGGATTAAGCCAGGTTCAACTGTGATCATTCCTAAAACTGCAAAAAATACTGATGTGCCCATGCACTTGGCTAACAATGCTGCATTGATGTTAGAAAAAGAAGTGGCGCAAAAGAAAGCTCAAGCCAAGAAGAACTCCGGAGCCAACAAAAAAACAGCATCTAATAAAAAAACATCAACTAATAAAGCAAATAAAAAGGCCAAGCCTGACAGCAAGTCAGATACCAAGTTGGCCCAAAATCAAAAAAAATCGAATTAAAAGAAGCTAATCTTGGTTTTAAGGTCTCGATTTATAGGGTAAATCCCTAAGTGTCAGAGCCAAGTCAGCCTAGGATTTGATCCTATTGAGATTCTTAAAACTATTTCATGTTTATTTGGGGGAAATGTATGTCCGCTTACAAAGCTTTTCATGAGCGTTCTGTAAAAGATCCACAAGGTTTTTGGGCAGAGCAAGCACAATTAATTGAATGGCAAAAGCCTTTTGATCAGGTATTGGACTATAGCAATCCTCCATTTGCGAAATGGTTCGTTGGGGGCAAAACAAATCTTTGTCATAACGCTGTTGATCGTCATTTAAAAGACCGTCCAGACCAACAAGCTTTGGTGGCTGTTTCAACAGAAACAGATCAAGAGAAGTCATATACATTTAAAGAGCTACACACTGAAGTCAACAGAATGGCTGCCATTTTGAAGGCTCATGGTGTGGTCAAGGGTGATCGTGTATTAATTTATATGCCGATGATTGCGGAAGCAGCTTTCGCCATGTTGGCTTGTACCCGTTTGGGTGCGATCCACTCAGTGGTATTCGGCGGCTTTGCTTCACACAGCTTAGCTTCACGTATTGATGATGCAAAGCCTAAGATGGTGATCTTGGCTGATGCAGGTGCGCGCGGCGGTAAGCCAGTACCTTATAAGCCATTGCTAGATGAAGCGATTACTTTGTCTGAGCACAAGCCAGCTAAAGTTTTATTGATTGATCGCAAGCTGGTGGAATACGCGAAGGTAGAAGGTCGTGATTTGGATTACGCTACTGAGCGAGCTAAGGTGATGGATGTGCAAGTGCCATGCGAATGGTTAGACGCTACAGATCCTTCATACATTCTTTACACATCAGGTACAACTGGCAAACCTAAAGGTGTTCAACGTGACACGGGTGGTTACGCCGTTGCTCTTGCTTCATCAATGCGCCACATTTATGGCGGTAAACCTGGTGAGGCCATGTTCACTACGTCTGACATTGGTTGGGTGGTTGGTCACAGCTACATTATTTATGGTCCATTGATCAATGGTATGGCCACCATCATGTATGAAGGCACACCATTGCGCCCTGACGCAGGTATTTGGTGGAAGTTGGTTGAGAAATATAAAGTATCAGTGATGTTCTCTGCGCCCACAGCAGCACGTGTGTTGAAAAAACAAGACCCAGCATTCTTAACAAAATATGACTTATCTACTTTGCGCGCTGTTTTCTTGGCGGGTGAGCCATTAGATGAGCCAACTGCAACTTGGTTGCATGGTGCGATCAATAAGCCTATTGTTGATAACTATTGGCAAACAGAAACTGGTTGGCCAATGCTTGCATTGCAACGTGGCATTGAAGTCATGCCGCATAAGTTTGGTTCACCAGGTGTGCCTGTTTACGGTTACAACATGAAGTTGTTAGATGACTCAACAGGTGCTGAGTTGGGCCCTGATCAAAAAGGTGTTGTTGCGATTGAAGGCCCACTGCCTCCAGGTTGCATGCAAACAGTTTGGGGTGATGATGAGCGTTTCGTTAAAACCTATTGGAATACAGTTCCTGGCAAATTGGTCTACTCAACATTTGACTGGGGTATTAAAGATAACGATGGTTACTACTTCATCTTGGGTCGTACCGATGACGTGATCAACGTTGCGGGCCACCGTCTTGGTACTCGCGAGATTGAAGAAAGTATTTCAAGCCATCCAAACGTTTCTGAAGTAGCGGTGGTTGGTATCGAAGATAAATTGAAAGGCCAAGTAGCTATCGGCTTTGCAATTGCTAAAGATGCTAATAACGTAGCAACTCTAGAAGCTGAGATCTTAAAAACAGTGGATTCACAATTGGGCGCCGTTGCAAGACCTGCGCGTGTTTACATCGTGAACGCTTTGCCTAAGACTCGTTCAGGCAAGATTGTTCGCCGTTCACTGCAAGCGGTTGCTGAGGGTCGTGACCCTGGTGACCTCAGCACTTTGGATGATCAAAGTGTATTGACGGCTATTAAGGCTTTGTTCACAGCTTAATAACCACTTGCTTTGCCAGAATTAGGGCTCTTCGGAGCCCTAATTTGTTTTTAAGCCCATGATTAATATGGTTTTTATTTGCAACCAATGAGGACCCCACTAGGGTATTTCCGGATCAAGAGGGGGCGGTGAGGTATAATTTCGTAGTTAAATTATTAGATACTCGCCCTAGCGCTTAAAGACACATATACCTCCCGAAAATACTCAGACCGGAGGTGTCTTTTCCGGATCAGGGATGTGTCGGATGGCAGTAGGGCTTTGGAGAATACCTTTGCTGCCACAGTTAATTCCTTCTTTATCCCCAGCAGTTTTGGCACTTGCCGATGGAACTATTTTTCCGGGTTATAGCATTGGTGCCGTTGGCCAATCAGCCGGCGAAGTTGTTTTCAATACAGCTCTGACTGGTTACCAAGAAATCCTCACAGACCCAAGCTACACCAATCAATTGGTGACATTGACTTACCCACATATTGGTAACGTTGGTGTGAATGATCAAGACCGAGAGTCTGGAAAAATTTACGCTGCTGGTCTCATCATTAAAGATTTATCGCTTATCGCTTCGAATTTCCGCTCTGAAAAAACGCTGAGTGATTATTTGGTTGGCGAAGGTGTTGTGGGTATCGCAGGTATTGATACTCGCAAATTAACCCGCATCTTGCGCGACAAGGGCGCACAACCTGGCGCGATTGTCGCTGGCAAGCTAGGTGACTCTTTACAGTCTGTGACTGAAAAAGCCTTGGCTGCTGCTAAAGGTTTCCCTGGCATGGCTGGTTTAGATTTAGCGCAAGTGGTGACTACAAAGACTGCTTACGAGTGGACTGAAGGCGAGTGGGGTTTAAATGCTGATAATGGCAAACCAGGCTTTAAGCAATTAGAAAAACCATTGAAGCATGTTGTGGCTTATGACTTTGGTGTGAAGCGTAATATTCTTCGCATGTTGTCTGAGCGTGGTTGCAGAATCACAGTGGTTCCTGCCAAGACACCTGCAGCAGATGTGCTTGCGATGAAACCAGATGGTGTGTTTTTATCGAATGGCCCTGGAGATCCTGAGCCATGCGATTACGCTATTGCTGCAGCTAAAACATTTATTGAGCAAAGCATTCCTACTTTTGGTATTTGCTTGGGTCATCAAATTATGGGTTTAGCAGCTGGCGCAAAAACTCTCAAAATGAAATTCGGTCACCACGGCGCCAACCATCCAGTGAAAGATTTGGATAATGGTCGTGTAGTGATTACTTCACAAAACCATGGGTTTGCTGTTGATGCAGCAACCCTTCCAGCAAACGTCAGACCAACACATGTGTCTTTGTTTGATGGTTCATTGCAAGGTTTGGCTTGGACTGATAAGCCAGCTTTTTGTTTCCAAGGTCACCCAGAGGCATCACCAGGACCGCATGACATTGCGTACTTGTTTGATCGCTTTATTAAATTGATGTGAGATTGACGAATGCCTAAGCGTACCGACATAAAAAGTATCCTCATTATTGGC
>JBEGTH010000024.1:0-18424 GCA_041179505.1 Pseudomonadota bacterium
CCTCATGGCAATGGTTTGATACCCAAAGCGGCCAAAGTGGCAACTTTCCCATTGATGGAGAAGTATGGATTTATTTGGATCTGGATGGGGGATGAGGCAGCAGATCCAGGTAAGTTACCTGACTACGGTGAGTTAATGACTGGTCACCCCAACAGCGTTGCTCAAACATATATGCACGTCAATGCCAACTATCAATTGCTTACTGACAATGTGATGGATTTAAGTCATATAGATCATGTGCATGGTGAGATTATTTCGACGCGTGGACAGTTGTCTCCCTTGATTCCAAAAATTCAAGAAAATGACCGAATGGTTCGCGCTGGCTGGGAGTGGAAACAAACCCCAGCAATGTTAATTTTGAATCAGTTTTTGCCAGAACCCCAGGCAGAAGCAAGACACTTTTTTGATATTACTTGGACGCCACCATCTCATATTCAGTTATCAGTGGGGGCTACCCAAACTCCAGAGGTTCAGTTAAATCTTGAAAACTGTGTGGGGCAATATGATTTACACACAACCACCCCAGAAACAGAGGATTCAACACATTACTTCTTTGCCACCCGCCGCAACCATATTGAGGAAGATGCTGAATATAACGAGATGAAAATCAAAGCCATGCATGAGGCTTTTGAAACTGAAGATATTCCTATTCTAGAGGTGGTGCATCAGGAAATGGGTACAACTGACTTTTTAAGCTTAAATCCAGTGTTAATGAGTAACGATATTGCACCTGTGAAAGTGAGAAAGGCTTTATTAAAGCTGATTGCACAAGAACAGCAATCTTAATTGAGGTTTTTGCGATATTGAGCCAACCTGGTCAGGTTGGCTCATTTCTTTGGGACTCAGGGAAATGCCTATTTCATAGTCTCTATAATCTTGTTTTAATAGAGTTTTGCTGAAAATTAATATAGGAATTGCCTGAGATGTCTGAAAGAACTAAATATTTACTAGATGAGTCCCAAATGCCTAAGTCCTGGTACAACATCCAGGCTGATTTGCCGAAGGCATTGCCTCCTGTATTGCATCCCGGAACTATGCAGCCGGTAGGTCCAGATGATTTGGCACCTTTATTTCCTATGGAGTTAATTCTCCAAGAGGTGAGCACAGAAAGAGACATTGATATTCCTCAACCGGTTCAAGATGTTTATAAATTGTGGCGACCAGCACCGATGTATCGCGCACATCGTCTAGAAAAAGCCTTAGGTACACCAGCAAAAATTTTCTACAAGTATGAGGGTGTGAGTCCTGCTGGTAGTCACAAACCGAATACTGCTGTGCCGCAAGCTTTTTATAATGCGCAAGAAGGGGTTAAGAAATTAACAACTGAAACTGGAGCAGGCCAATGGGGCACTTCAATTTCTTTTGCGGGTAATATTTTTGGTTTAGAAGTTTTGGTATTTCAAGTACGTGTTTCGTACGATCAGAAACCTTATCGTCGTGCTGTGATGGAAACTTATGGCGGACGTTGTGTTGCATCACCATCGCAAGAAACAGTCTACGGACGTCAAGTGCTAGCAGAAAGACCTGATCATCCAGGTAGCTTGGGCATTGCTATTTCTGAGGCAGTTGAACTGGCTGCTCAAAGAGATGACACCAAGTATGCTCTTGGATCAGTGTTGAATCACGTTCTTTTGCATCAGACGGTTACAGGTATTGAGACTATTCAGCAGTTGGAGATGGCTGATGTTCAGGCTGATGTGGTGGTGGGTTGTACAGGTGGTGGCTCTAACTTTGCAGGTATTGCTTTCCCATTTATCGGTCAAGGTTTGCGTGGTGGCAAGATGCCAAGAATTGTGGCTGTTGAACCAGCAGCATGTCCATCATTAACACGTGGTAAGTATGCGTATGACTTTGGTGATACAGCACATTTGACGCCACTTACAAAAATGCATACTTTGGGTTCAACCTTCACTCCACCAGGATTCCATGCGGGTGGTTTGCGTTACCACGGTATGGCACCATTGGTTTCACATGTGAAAGAATTGGGTTTGATTGAAGCAACTTCTTACACACAAGGTGAGTGCTTTGCTGCGGGTGTTTTATTTGCTCGTGCTGAAGGCATTGTGCCTGCACCTGAAGCGAATCACGCAGTCAAGGGAGCAATTGAAGAAGCGCTTCGTTGCAAGCGCGAAGGTCGCAGTGAAACCATTGTTTTCAATCTATGCGGTCATGGTCACTTTGACATGGTTGCTTACCAGAAATACTTTGCTGGTGAGTTAACCGATGAGCAATATGATGAGAAAGAATTGGCAATGGCATTATCTGGATTGCCTTCAGTACCATCAGGTATCTAAGTATCTGAAGCGCTCACAAAAGGACTGATTTTTCAGTCCTTTTGTTTTTGGTGAATCAATAAAAAGAAACTTGATCGGCGATGTTATCAATCAACATCAATGTATCCATGTATTTAATGGATGGCTTGGCTTTAAAAATACTTTCAAATTCAGCAGCAAATTCAGGGGTAAAGCACTGTTGAGCCTTCTCTAGGGATGACCAGAAATAAACACTGAGGCCTTGGCCAGTTTTTTCGTCATAAGTGAAATATTTCTTTTCAAGACCATCCATACCTCTGAACTTACCTTCAGCCATTTTAAAGATACCTTGAACTTGATCTCTAGGTAGAGTGGTTGGAAGCTTATATTCAACAATTGCGGTGATCATGATCTTTTCCTCATTTGATATGGCTGACATCTTATTGATATGGTGAACTCATCATAGATCACTGCCTGACCCTGGTCAATTAGATGAAATTTGTATATTTGTCACTCATCTAAAAATAACTTAACGATTAATTGTCTCAGCCACATGTTCGCCGGATCGCGGTTGTATTTAGCGTGCCAAAACAAGTTAATTGAGATTTCTGGCAGTTCAATTGGGGTTGGGCTGGCAGTTAATCCAAAGGGGCCTTCTGACTTTTGTGCAAAGCGCTCCGGGACCGTGGCAATCAAATCAGTTGTTTGCAAGATGTGACCCACCGCAACAAAATGCGGAACATGCAAACGAACATCACGCAAAATACCTTTACCCTCAATGAGTTGATCAATTTGACTATGACCTGTATTGGCTGATGTAACACTGACATGCCCTAGGGTTTGGTAGCTTTCTAGCGAGATAGGATTTTTAGCACTTGGATGGTTGTTTCTAAAGATGCAAACATATTTCTGGTTAAATAATCTGCGCTGAAAAAATCCTGTTTTTAGACTTGGAATAAGCCCAATGGCTATATCAACCGTGCCTGATTCCATTTCTTCGCTTAGGTTATTGGTATTGTTTCTGACGGTACTAATTTTGATATGAGGTGCTAGTCGAGACAATTCAGCAATCAATGTCGGTACAAAGTAAATCTCTCCAATATCTGTAATCGCTAGGGTAAAGGTGCGTTGACTGGTGATCGGATCAAAGGTAGGTTCTTGGTTGAGTGCGTTATGCAGTGAATCAAGAGCGTAACCAATGGGCTCAGCCAAGGTCATGGCATACGGAGTTGGGCTCATGCCTTTGCTCGTTCTGATGAAAAGTTCATCATTGAGAATATGTCGCAGACGTTTAAGGGCATTACTAACGGCTGGCTGAGTTAAATTCAATTTTTCAGCGCTGGCAGAGACATTTCTATCCAAAAGAAGCTGGTTAAAGATGATCAAAAGGTTTAAATCGATATCGCTTAGCTTCATACCCCACCTTTATTCATATTAGTGATAGTAATTATACTATTTAGTGCATTTACTTATAAAGGTGTCCGCTTCACAATAGCTCATCGATTAAACAAGCGGATTTCAATTCATGGAATTAATAGTTCACCCTAGTGCAACTCGAATCAGTGTTGAGAGTGGTCAAAACTTATTAGACGTTCTAAAAGATAACGCCATCCCGATTTCTTATAGCTGTATGTCAGGGCGTTGTGGCACTTGTCGTTGCAAAGTTGTCAAAGGTGAAGTTGGCCGAAGTGGCCCAGAGGTTGCGCGCCCTGAAGTAGATCAAGATCCTTACTTACTAGCGTGCCAAACAGTCCTGATTGAGAATTGCGAGATTGAAATACCTGAAATGGATGAAGTGGTTGTTCATCCAGCAAAAATTATTAAAGGTGAGGTTATCAGTATTGATGATGTGACTCACGATATTCGTCGCTTACGTATTCGACCAGCAAAACCATTAGAGTTTTCACCAGGGCAGTACGCAACTCTTCAATTTACCCCCGATCATATTCGACCTTACTCTTGGACTGGCCTGCCTTCAGATGAAGAAATGGAATTTCAAATTAGAAAAGTGCCTGGTGGGCGAGTTACTGAATATGTATTTAACCAATTAGCAGTTGGGGATTCTGTACGGATCAGTGGCCCATTGGGAACTGCGTATTTGCGCAAAAAGCATACTGGACCCATTTTGTGCGTCGGTGGTGGAACGGGTATCGCCCCTGTTATCTCAATTGTGCGCGGTGTGATTGAAGCTGGTATGACGAATCCGATTCATTTGTATTTTGGAGTTAGAAGCCAAGAAGACCTCTATGACGCAGATCGATTGAATCAGTTAGCTTTAGAGCATGGCGCGATGACGGTGAATATTGTTGTTGCAACTGGCGACATTCAAGAGGGGCAGCGAAGTGGTCTCGTGACAGATGCTATTCGTTCTGATTTTTCAGATTTGAAGGATTGGTGTGCTTATTTTTGTGGAGCTCCAGTGATGGTGGAGGCTCTTAATATCGTGGCAAAAGATTTGGGCGTAGACACCTCAAAGATTCATGCCGATGCATTTTATCCATCAGGTATTTAATTAAGATTATTCAATATTGTTGAAAACCAACAAAGGAGATGAAAGTGAAAGAAACAACAGTCTTTGCAGATGATTCAAAGTGGGAAAGTGAAGGTTCGAGTCAGGTGCCTTTTTGGGCGTATACCCGAGAAGACTTATACAAAAAAGAGTTGGATAAATTCTTTTATTCAGGCCATTGGTGTTTTGTTGGTTTAGAAGCAGAAATTCCTAATCCAGGTGATTATCGACGCAGTGTGATTGGTGAACGTTCTGTCATTATGGTGAGAGATCCAGATGGCAGCATTAATGTGGTTGAAAACGTTTGCGCTCACCGTGGCATGAGATTCTGTCGCGAGAGAAAAGGTACTGGCGCAAAAGATTTTTTCTGTCCTTACCATCAGTGGAACTACAGCTTAAAGGGAGACCTTCAGGGCGTACCTTTCCGTCGAGGTGTTAAGCAGGATGGCAAAGTCAATGGCGGTATGCCGGCGGACTTTAAATTAGAAGACCATGGCTTAACAAAATTAAAAGTGGCTACTCGCGGTGGTGTTGTTTTTGCATCGTTTGATCACGATGTTGAGCCTTTAGAAGACTTCCTTGGACCAGTCATCTTGGGTTATTTTGATCGTGTATTTAATGGTCGAAAATTAAAGATTCTTGGCTACCGTCGTCAGCATATTCCAGGTAACTGGAAGTTGATGCAAGAGAATATTAAAGATCCTTATCACCCAGGCTTATTGCACACATGGTTCTCTACTTTTGGACTATGGCGCGCTGATAACAAGTCAGAGTTAAAAATGGATGAGCAGTTCCGCCATGCGGTGATGATCTCTACCAGAGGTCAGGGTGGTAAGAACGATGAGGTGGTATCCGGAGTTGATAGCTTTAAAGATCACATGACCCTGAATGACCCACGCTTGCTAGACATTGAGCCTGAGGCTTGGTGGAATGGCCCTACAGCCGTCATGACAACAGTTTTCCCAAGTGTCATTATTCAGCAGCAAGTCAATAGCGTTTCAACTCGCCATATTCAGCCAACAGGTAAGGGTTCATTTGATTTTGTTTGGACACACTTTGGCTTTGAGGAAGATTCTGAGGCTATGACTGAAAGACGTTTAATCCAAGCAAACTTATTTGGACCTGCTGGATTTGTGTCTGCAGATGATGGTGAAGTGATCGAATGGTCACAAGAAGGTTTCGAGCAAAAGCCAGCGCACAGAACAGTTTTAGAAATGGGTGGTCATGCGATTGAAAACACAGACCACATGGTTACAGAAACCTTAATTCGGGGGATGTACAACTACTGGAGAAAGGTGATGGGGGAATAGCATGATTGATTTTAAAACTTACTTTGAACTTTTAAATCTCTATAGTGACTACGCAATGGTTTGCGATTCAAGCGATTGGGATAAGTGGCCTGAATTCTTTGTTGAAAAAGGAACTTATAGACTACAACCGCGTGAAAACTATGATGATGGATTGCCACTTTGCTTGATAGCTTTGGAAAGTAAAGCCATGATTAAAGATCGTGTTTATGGCGTTAAAGAAACCATGTACCACGATCCTTACTATCAAAGACACATTGTTGGCACGCCTCGCTTAATCTCGATTGAAGGCGCTGGCAATGAAGAGCGAATTACCTCTGAAGCTAATTACACAGTGATTAGAACTAAATTCGATGGTGACTCAACTATTTTGAGCGTAGGTTACTACCGGGATGTGATTGTGCGAACTCCTGAAGGCTTGAAGTTTGAGTCGCGCTTGTGTGTTTACGACAGCGAAATGATTGCTAACTCTATTATTTATCCAATTTAATTAAGGGTCAAAATGTCAGAAAAATGGATTGATGTTTCAGATGTTGATGATATTCCTAAAGGGGATGTCACTGCTGTGAAGGTGGATGGTAAAGAACTTGCTTTATATGAAGTTGAGGGCAATATTTATGCTACCGACAATTTATGTACACATGGTGCTGCTCGTATGAGTGATGGCTTTCTTGATGGTTCAGAAATTGAGTGCCCATTACATCAAGGTAAATTTGATGTTTGTACAGGTAAAGCTTTGTGTGCCCCGTTAACTGAAAATATTCGTGTATATCCAGTGAAGATTGAAAACAATCGAATTTTTTTGAACGTTGCTTAACAAAGTCTTATTCAATTCAATTATTAAATGTCCTGAACTTTTAGCGAATTGATGGGTTTTCACAAGGCTATAAGAGCGTAGAGATGATTCATCAGCATTTAGTTGTTTGAGTTAGAGATTTTTTAGAAATAGTATTTTTGAATTCTTTTAATTTGTTGTCGATTAAGTCGAGGTAAGCATGTCTCAAGAGTTAGGGCGAATGGAAGATTTGCCAGAAGATTACCGTGATGCTCTTAACGAGCATAACTTAGTGCCATTGTGGCCAAGTTTGCGTGCTCTATTGCCACCTAATGTGCCGGCAAGAAGAACCAAGCCAACATATTGGGGGTATAGCACTTTGCGCCCATTGTTAATGAGAGCTGGGGAATTAACGCCAATTGAGAAAGCCGAGCGTCGTGTTTTAGTGCTGGCTAATCCTGGTCATGGCTTGGAAAAAATGCAAGCCAGCTCTTCAATTTATTTAGGCATGCAGTTATTGATGCCGGGCGAATGGGCACCAAGTCATCGTCATAGCCCTAATGCAGTCCGAATGATTGTTGAGGGTGAGGGCGCATACACAACTGTTGATGGTGAAAAGTGTCCAATGAGTCGTGGCGATTTAATTTTGACGCCAACAGGTTTATGGCACGAGCATGGTCATGATGGTACTGATCCAGTTATTTGGTTGGATGTTTTAGATCTACCACTTGCTTACTATATGGAGGTAAGTTATCACATTGATGGGGATCGTCAGATTATTAAGCCGGGTCAAAGTGCTCATCAATATGCTCGCGCAGGAGTTGCCCCTACATCTGTATTTAATCGTAGTAAAAAATCTTACCCAATGTTGCGCTACGCTTGGAAAGACGCCAAAGCAGCTCTTGAGAGTTTGGCTCAAGATGATCCATCATTAGAGATGGTTCAGGTTACTTATATCAACCCTGAGACTGGTGCTGATGCCGAGAACATTCTTGGTTTTTATGCCATGATGTTAAAGCCTGGACAAACCCTACGTTTGCCAGCCAGATCTCCAGCGCAGGTTTTTCATATGATTGAAGGCAGCGCTGAAGTTGAGGTTTTGGATCATACTTTTAAGTTGGTTGAGGCCGATACTTGTTGCGCACCCGGTTTTGAAGCTGTGACTTTGAAAAATCTCCGGGCTAATGAACCGTCATTTATTTTTATTGCTGATGAATCTCCTCTTCACCGTAAGTTAGGTGTTTATGAGAATCGGGGTTAAAAAAGTACACCATTATTAATTTAAATTTAAGGAAAGTTATGACATATATTTTTAATCCTCCAGCAGTTCAATCATTACCAATTAATGGCAAAACAGAACGTTTTCCTATTAACCGTTTATTTTTTGTTGGCCGTAACTACTATGCCCATGCTGTTGAAATGGGTCGTCCTGTTGATAAATCAGTAGAGCGTCCTTTTTACTTTACTAAATCTCCACAAACTCTTTTGTTGAGTGGTTCTACTGTTGCCTATCCACCAGAAACTAATAACTTCCACTTTGAAATGGAAATGGTTGTGGCCATTGGTAAGCCAGGTTTTCGAGTAAGCCAAGAGAATGCACACGAAATCATTTACGGCTACGCAACAGGTTTAGATATGACTCGTCGAGATTTACAGTTGGTGGCTCGCGAAAAAGGCCGTCCTTGGGATTTAGGTAAAGACGTTGAGCATTCTTCTGTATGTACAGAAATTATCCCTATGGAAGGCAAAATTATTGATCAGGGCGCTATTACTCTTGAAGTGAATGGCGAAACAAAGCAATCATCAGATGTTAATAAGCTAATTTGGAATGTTCGAGAAATTATTGCTGATTTATCTTTGTTCTATCACCTTCAGCCAGGCGATTTAATTTATACAGGCACACCTGAGGGTGTTGGTGCTGTTGTAGCTGGCGACAAGATTACTGGACATGTAGATGGCGTAACTCATGTGGCCTTGCAAGTTGGTCAGCCTGAATAATTGGATCACTCATTCATGAAACTTTATAACTTTTTTAGAAGCGGAACCTCGCATCGATTGCGTATTGCTCTAAATCTAAAAGGTATCAAACCTGAATATGTGGCTGTTGATTTAAGAACGGAAGAGCATTTGAAAGATGCTTTTCGTTCAATTAACCCACAAGGTCTTGTGCCCGCTTTAGATATTGGTGATCAAGTTTTGACGCAATCAACAGCCATCATTGAATGGCTTGAGGAGCGCTATCCAACTCCTGCGCTATTACCTACGGATACTGAAGATCGTGCTTATGTTCGCGCTTTAGCATCCTTAATCGGCTGCGATATCCACCCAATCAATAATCGTCGTATTTTGGAATATTTGCGCAAGACTTTAGGGGCCAATGAAGAGGCGATCAATGCTTGGTGTGGCACTTGGATCAGTGATGGTTTTAATGCTTATGAAGCTTTTTTAAGAGCTGATAAGAATCGTCAATCTTTTAGTTTTGGTGATAAGCCTAGTTTGGCGGATGTGTATTTGATTCCTCAGATTGATAGCGCTAAACGTTTTAAGGTTGATTTGACTCAGTGGCCTTTGATCTCTGAAGTTGAGGCTGCGTGCATGAAGCTTGATGCTTTTAAGCAAGCGGCACCGATGGTGCAGCCAGACGCTGCTTAATTGGAAAAAAGATTGAAAGACTTAAGTTTTTGATTTTGAAGTTCAAATTTAAATATGTTCTAAAACGGAACAGTTTGAATAAGGGAATTCCCGATGTATTTAGTTCAGCAGTATTTTTCTAAAGTAGTTAATGTCTTTTAAGTGTCATTTCTTAAATATTTTTACTAATTTAAATGCGAAGAGATAAAAAATATGAAATTGAATAACAAGCCAAATTTAGACTTTCAAGATTCAGTGCTAGAGAGTTTAGAGCGCCGCTTTATTGCTGGACGTTTTGATCGAAGAAGTTTTTTACGTGCCGCAGCTGCTGCAGGTATTTCCATGTTTGGATTACCGGCTTTAGCTGATGAGCTAGATGCTATCCGCGCCAATCAAAATGAGCGCGCTGCAAAACTAAAATCTTCATATGATTATGTGGTGGTTGGTACGGGTAGTGCCGCCTGTGCTTTAGTGGGTCGCTTGGCTCTTCGCAGTGATGCATCTATTTTGATGATTGAAGCGGGTGATTGGGATACAGATCCTGCAGTGATGAATCCTAATGTTTGGTTTACTAATCTAGGTAGTGAGCGAGATTGGGGTGATATTTCTATTCCATCACCGAGTACAAATAATCGTGCGATTCCTGAGCACATGGGTAAAGTGGTTGGTGGTGGTAGCAGTATCAATGCCACTATTTGGGCGCGCCCATTTAAGCAAGATTTAGAATTTTGGGCAAAAGCCAGTGGTGATGCTGCTTGGGGTTATGAGTCTGGTCTTGAGATTTACCGTCGCATGGAAAGCTGGCAAGGTGCTCCAAGTGAGAGATACCGCGGTAAAAATGGCCCTGTTTGGTGTCAGCCAGCCAATAATCCTCACCCTGTTGCCCCAGCTTTATTGGCAGCAGCAAAATCATTGGGGTACCCAATTTTTGAAGACCAAAATGGTCGACGTGAAGAGGGCGGTACTGGCTTTGCATTGATGAACCAAATTATTCGTGATGGTCGTCGTCAAAGTATGGCTAGATCATATTTGTATCCTGTGATGTCAAAACCTAATGTGACAGTTTTAGTTAAAACGCACGTTGATCGATTAGAACTCAAAGGCACTCGAGTGACGGGTGTTCGTATTACGAGAGATGGCGTTCAATCATTTATCGGCGCTGATACTGAGGTGATCGTGAGTGCTGGTGGTATCAATACGCCTAAGTTGCTGATGTTAAGCGGTATTGGTGATGACTTGCAGTTGCGTTCTCATGGTATCAAGACGGTTGTTGATTCAAAGCAAGTTGGTAAAAATTTCCAAGACCACATCTTGCATGGCGGCTGTATTTGGGAGCCTAAAGAATATATTCCCCATCGTAATAGTGCCGCAAACGTTGCAGGTTTCTTAAAGAGTAAGCCTTCATTAGAGTCACCAGATGTGAACTTGGTACAAATTGAATTACCGTACGCAAGTGAGGTCGTTAAGACTCAATACTCTCCTCCTAATACAGCATGGGCTTTATGTGCTGGCCTTGTGGCACCGAAGAGCCGAGGAGAGGTGAAGTTACGTTCTGCAAACCCTAAAGATCGACCAATTGTTGATGCGAAATTCTTAAGTCATCCTGATGACGTTAAGGCATTGGCTTATGGCATTCAAGTGAGTCGTGAGATCGGAAACTCAGCAGCCATGAAAGATTTTGTGAAGCGTGAAGTTGCTCCTGGTAAGGCGTTAACAGGTAAAGCCATGGAAGATTTTGTTCGTAATGGCGCGACAACATACTTCCATCAATCCGGTACTTGTTTGATGGGTAAAGGCAATGATGCTGTGGTTGACGCAAATCTTCGAGTGAATGGTGTGCAAGGTTTAAGAATTGCAGACAGTTCAATCATGCCAAGAATTGCATCAGTTGCAACAATGGCTACATGTGCCCTAATTGGTGAAAGAATGGCTGACATTCTGACTAAGAAATCTTAATTTTATTGATAGAGACGGAATAATTAAATGACAATGAAATCACAAATACTTATTGATAACAAATGGCTTGATGCTGCCAACGGTGATGTTTTTGAGAGAAGACACCCGGTCAGTGATCAGCTGATTACTCAATCAGCAGGAGCAGGTGTTGCTGATGCAAATCTAGCAGCTGCTTCAGCAGGACTTGCATTTAAGTCATGGAAAAAATCAGCACCCAGTGAGCGTCGCCGTTTACTGTTAAAAACAGCTGATCTTTTGGAAGCTAAAACACCTCAATTTATTGAGGTGATGGCAGCTGAGGTTGGTGCTTCAGCACTATGGGCTGGATTTAATGTGTTCTTGGCAGCCAACGTTTTCCGTGAAGCTGCATCCTTAGCAACACAGATTCAAGGTGAAACTATCCCGACCGATAAACCGGGCGCACTATCAATGACTTTGCGCCAACCAGTTGGCGGAATCTTAAGTATTGTTCCTTGGAATGGTACGGTTGTACTTGCTGCAAGAGCGATTGCTTATCCAATTGTTTGTGGAAATACGGTTGTATTCAGAGGTTCAGAGGCTAGTCCAAAAACTCATGCGCTGATTGCTGAAACTCTTGTTGAAGCAGGATTCCCTCCTGGAGTTTTAAATTATTTAAGTAATGCACCTGAAGCTGCGCCAGCAGTTGTTGAGTCCTTGATTGCACATAAGGCGATTCGTCGCATCAATTTCACTGGTTCTACAAAGGTTGGTCGAATTGTTGCTGAGACTGCGGCTAAATATTTAAAACGTTGTTTGCTTGAGTTGGGTGGTAAATCACCTTTGGTTGTTCTTGATGATGCCAATATTGATGAGACTGTTAAAGCATCTATTTTTGGATCATTCCTTTATCAGGGACAAATTTGTATGTCCACAGAGCGCCTCATAGTTGATGAAAAGATTGCAGATGAATTTGTATCTAAATTTGCTGCGCGCGCTAAGGAGTTACATAACGATGATCCAATGGCTAATGCTCAATGCATTATTGGACCAATGATTAGCCCAAGATCTGGTGATCGTATCAATGTCATGATTAAAGATGCCCTTGATAAGGGAGCGAAGATTGTATGTGGTGGTGTCGCTGATGGTGCGATCATGCCTGCAACAATCTTGGATCATGTCACTCCTTCTATGATGATTTACGATGAGGAAACATTTGGACCGATCACTGTCGTAGTTCGCGTGAAGTCTGCCGAAGAAGCTATTAGTGTTGCAAATGACAGCGAATATGGTTTGTCTTCAGGTGTATTTGGTCGTGATGTTAACCGCGCCTTGGCTGTTGCGATGGAGCTTGAATACGGCTGCGTTCACGTTAACGGAGCCACTGTTCAAAATGAAGCGCAAGCCCCTTATGGCGGTACAAAGGCGAGCGGTTATGGACGCTTTGATGGCCGTGCAGTGATTGATGAGTTTACTGAACTTAAATGGTTAACCATTGAGCCAGAAGTACAGCAATATCCGTTTTAATTAAGATATATGCTGGCGCTTTAAGCCAGTGGGCAAATTAAAAGGCTAGGTCTGAATTTTCAGTCCTAGCCTTTTTTAATGAATGACGGTCTTCAGATGACTGCCCTGATGAGATCTCCCTCTAATCTTTATAAGGATAAAGCCAGCCCGTAGAGTTAGTCACCCTGATGACATTGTGGTAGCTGGTTTTTGAGGCAATATATCTCCCTTTAAGGGGAAGTTCTGATTGATTTGCTGCTGCTAAAGTATCACAATCAAACAGTTAAGTAGACGGCTAATTTCTTTTGAAAGATATCTTTCTTTCAAAAAATATCAAGGAGAAGCAAGATGGCAATGACAGGTGTATTAAGACCAGGACACGCACAAATTCGCGTATTGGATTTGGAAGAGGCATTACATTTTTATAGAAATGTTTTGGGTTTAGTGGAAACAGGTAAAGATGCTTCAGGTCGTCATTACTTCAAGGGTTGGGACGAGCGTGATCACCATAGCGTGATTATTCGTCAAGCTGAACGTGCTGGTATTGATTTCTTTGGCTTTAGAGTTTTGAATGTGGCAACACTAAATCAGCTCGAAAAAGACTTAAATGCTTACGGTGTTAAAACTGAGCGTATTCCTGCTGGTGAATTATTGGAGACAGGTGAGCGTGTACGCTTTCAGGCGCCAACGGGTCACTTCTTCGAGTTGTATGCAGAGAAAAACCATGTCGGTAATGGCTTAGGTTTAGTCAACCCTGGCCCTTGGAATCCTAAGACAGCTGATCATGGCATTGCACCGATTCGTATGGATCATTGCTTGTTATATGGTCCTAATATTGAAGCCAATAAAGAATTATTTACAAAAGTATTAGGCTTTAGAGTGGTTGAGTATGTGGTGGCCCCAGATGGTGAGCACACAGCTGCTTACTTCTTGAGCTGTTCGCATAAGGCCCACGATATCGCATTTGTAGAGCATCCAGAGCCAGGTAAGTTGCATCACATTTCTTACCGTTTAGAGTCTTGGGAAAGAGTTCTCCGTGCTGCTGACATCATTGGTATGAATAAGGTGCCTGTAGACATTAGCCCAACACGTCATGGCGTGACCCGTGGCACGACCATCTATGCGTGGGATCCATCTGGTAACCGCTTTGAAACATTCTGCGGTAGCTATGAGCCTTACCCAGATTGGGAGCCAATCAAGTGGACATTTGATGAGTTTGGTTATGGTTTAGACCATACAACTGGTAAGTTGCATGAATCTTTCTTAACCATTGTTAGTTAAGTTTTTTATTCAATAGTTGGAATGGGTCACTTAGTACTTTTCTAAGTGACCATTTTTTTTAAAGGTTTTAAATGACAACATCCAATCAAGAGCGTGAATTAGTAGTTATGGTTGGTGCAACTGGTGCTTTAGGTGAAACAGTTGCTCGACGCTTAGTTGAGTCAGGCTTGCATTTAATTGCAGTGGGTCGATCAGAAGATGATTTAAAAAAGTTAGTGAATAGCTCAGAACATATGAGTTATTGCATTGCTGATATTGGTGATGATTCTGCAATTGAAAAGATTAAAGCTGTTGTTAGCAAAATGAATCGCACTGTTCGTATGGTGGTTCACGCTGCAGGTGTTCCAGTTGCAGGTGGTGTTTTAGAAGCTAATCCACTGGCGCTTTCACAGGCAATTAATATCAAAGCGGGCGGTATGATGCGTTTGCAACGTGCGGTTGATGCGCACTTGGTGCGTGGCTCACGTTTGGTGGCGGTAGGTGGTCACTATGGTTTTGAGCCAACAGCTTATGCTGCAACAGCAGGCGTAGCTAATGCAGGTTTAACAAATTTAATGCGTCAATTCAGTTGGGCTCTGGGTGGGCGTGGTATTACAGCGCACTTGGTGGCACCTGGCCCAGCAGATACTGAGCGTTTGCGTAACGTAGCCAATGCTCGTGCGGCACAACGTGGTATTTCTGTTGAAGAAGTATTTGATGAATTAAAGGAAGAGTCTGCTATTCATGCATTTACGACTCCTCAGCAAGTAGCATGGGGAATTTGTTTGTTATTAGCACCTGAAGCTGATGCAATGGCTGGATCATCTTTGATGTTAGATTCTGGTCGTCGCCGTGGTTTACCTTAATACTTCAATAAATTACCTTAATAAGGAATCATCATGCCAGTAGCACATATCAATATTTTGCAGGGACACTCTAAAGAAACTCTTAAAAATGTCATTCGTGATGTTTCTAAAGTGATGATTGATGTTTTGTCGGCCCCTAAAGATCGTTTGGAAGTTTGGGTTACAGAAATTGATCCAGATCTTTGGGGTATTGAGGGCGAGCCAGCTAGTGAAGTTTTAAAAGTTAAGCCACGAGGCCAGGTTGAGATGCCTTATGTCGAGATGGTTTTGATGGAAGGCCGTTCTGCAGAGCAACATCATCAAGTGATTGAAGGTGTGACGAATGTTTTAGTTCAACACTTAGGAACTGACAAGAATCGTATTCGAGTTCACATTGCTAATTGCAAGCCTGATAATTGGGGTATTGGTGGTATTGCTGCTGCAATCTTGCGTAAGGCTGAGATTGAAGCTAGAGCGAAAGCTGCGTCTTAACTAATTATTTAAGGTGAGCACTATGTCGTCTGCAGATTTAATTGAATCACTTTCGGCTAGCCTTTGGCTAGCTGAGCAAACTCAAACCCCTATTGAGACTTTGACTTCTGCTCACCCCCATTTAAGCAATGAAGATGCTTATGCCATTCAAGCAGCTACTTTGCGCCGTCGTTCTAGTGAGGTTGTTGGGTTTAAGTTAGGCTATACCAGTGCTGCTATGAGAGCGCAGATGAATATTGCCGAGCCTAATTATGGTGTTTTAACTAAAGACCATTTACTCAATCAGCAAGATGGCGCATTAGATGGATATATTCCATTTGAAGAATTAATTCATCCTCTCGTTGAGCCGGAAATAGCGATTCTCATTAATCAAGAAATCTCTGGGGCTGGGCATACTCGTCATACCATTCAGAGTCATGTTGAGGCAGTGATGCCGGCTTTGGAAATAGTTGATACACGCTACAAAGAATACAAGTTTTCGTTGGTTGATAACATTTCAGATAATAGTTCTGGAGCCCGGGTAGTTTTAGGTGCCCCAAAAAAATTATCTCAAGTAGATGATCTTCGTCTAAGTGGTGTTTTATTGTGGTCAGAAGGTCATACATTAGATACGGGTATTGGTGCCAACTCGATGGGTGATCCTTTGGCATCCATTGCATGGTTGGCTAATTTTTTGGCTCAACAAGAGTTAAGTATCCCAGCTGGATCAATCATCATGACTGGTGGCTTAACCAAAGCTCATCCGGCTAAATCCCAACAAACATTCTTGGCTGAATTTGGTGGCCTAGGATATGTGAAAGCATATTTTTCTTAAGTGATTATGGCTGATTTAAAGCCTTTTAAAGTTATTTAAATTTAACAAAGAAAACAAAATGCTCACTAAAGATTTAATGGAAAAAACCATTCGAGAATATTTTGATGCTTGCAACACCGGAAGCTCAGAAGCTGTTCAAGCTTATTTCACTCAAGACGGTACTCATTACTTTCCTGAAGGTAGCCCCTTTGGTGTTTTAAGAGGTTCTGTTGCTATTGGCGATTGTTGGGCTAAATGTGTTGCTGAGTTGGGCTCTTTTTGGACGGTGGATAATTTTGTGGGTGATCCAGAAACTGGAAAAGCCGTGATTGAGTGGACCCACTTCAAGAAAAAAATGGGTCAAGTATTACGAGGTGATGAGTGGTATCAATTCACGCCTGATGGCAAGATTCAAGAGATCAGAGCTTATTACGCTAGCCCTACACATCAAGGAGTTGTAGAGCATAAGATCGGTGGTTTCGATTACTCTGGGCGTGGTTATCCATTGGAGATCGAGACGAAATAAAAAAACCGGTTCTAGCTGTTGCTAAAACCGGTCTAATTCAAACAGAAACTAAATTAGAAGTAAAACAATAAATCTGCAGAGATTGTTGTTTGTCGATTATCAGTTGCAGTTGATTGTCCAAAATGAGGCACATTGCCAAAGAACTTAACTCCGCCATTAGTTGTCTTTGCCCAATCATGTCTTAATTCTGGTCTTAAAACTATATTTTTGCTTAGATCAATATTGGCACCTAGTGTTATCGCTTGAACAGTAGCGCCAGGCGTGCCTAGCGGTGTTAAAGCAAAACCTTGAGGATCTTTAAAGATCTCATAGCGTAGGCCATAACGAATCGTTTCTGAGGCTTTATAAGTCAGGTGACCGTTGAAGCCTTTATAGGTGGCGCCTCTAAAGTCACCTCCGGTGACCCATTCTGCATCACCAGAGCCCTCTTGTTTGCCATAAAGAATTTCACCAGCAATCTTCCATTGGGCATTAGGTGAAAATCCAGCCACAAGTGAATGCTGCTCTCTTCTTTGCCCTGTGGATGCTACGATAGGGTGGTTAGGGTACCAAGTCATTGCTTCGCTTGCGCGACTCGAATCAGTCTGCTCATCTCCAGCAATAAAGCTATAGGTGATGAACTTAGACATGTCGTTGCTTCTCCAGCGCAAAACACCAAAAACGTTATTGCTATCGTTGTTATCACGACCTAGTTGATAGCCTTTGCCTAATCCAAATTCACCAAGCAACATGCCGTATTGATTGCGAACTAAATTGGTTGAAATTTGAGTGCCAATGAGTTGGTCAATTTGTGAAACCAAGGCGTAAGTTCTTGAATAAAAGAAGTTAGGGGCTTGGCGCCATGATGGCGGAATTTCATAACCCAAATTAACACCAAAACGACCTGTAGTAATAGCAGTGCCAAGACCAATTGGTGCGTATGCTTGAGCGAAGTAATTCATATGGTTCGCATTAGGCGGTATACCGGAGGCTCCCTGGTTGCGATGCCAAGTGTTTTCAATACCATTAGCAGCAGACATCAGGCCATCACGACCATAGTGCAAGTCTGCTCTAAATCCCCATGAATACTTGTCTGACATAGGGCCAGGTAAGGGTGTGATTCTAGGAATAAAGTTGGCTTCTGGTAATTTTTCAATTGAGAGAATCATCCCGTTAAATTGAGGACCTTCATCAGATGGGCCAGCAATCGTATTTGAGCGGGATTTTTTCTTATCACCTGATGTAGTGACGTCGTTATATGAATAACCTGCTTGCAATAAGCCAAAGACAGTCGCGCCAGTGGTTTCTTTAATGGCTTTACCTGCAGATGTCTCTGCTAATAAAAAATAAAAATCAGAATTCTCTTGGGTTTGAGTTTGAGACTGTGCTGAATTGGGGAGAGATAAAATTGCTATCACTAATGGCGATAGCATTAATTTTTTATACATAAAATCCTTTAAAAGAATAATTCTTTAAGACCCAAACCAGGGTCATCTTGGCGCATGAAAGCTTCGCCGACTAAAAATGCTTGAACATCAGCATCACGCATTTTTTTAACGTCCTCTTTAGTGAGAATGCCACTTTCCGTTACAACGCGCTTATCTGCAGGAATATTTTTAAGTAGTGAGAGTGTGA
>JBEGTH010000025.1:0-17726 GCA_041179505.1 Pseudomonadota bacterium
AGTGGATTGGGATCTTGCATCGCTGCAATCACAGTAGTTATTTTTGCTTGAATCAGTTGATTGGTACATGGGGGCGTCTTGCCATGATGGCAACAAGGCTCCAGTGTGACGTAGGCGGTTGCGCCAGCAATATCAAAGCCCTTACTTTGGGCATCTTTCAGAGCAACAATTTCTGCGTGGTCGCCACCAACTGTTTGAGTATGACCAAAACCGATTATTTGATCATCTTTGACAATGACACAGCCCACCCGGGGATTCGGGTTGCTGATGAATAGCGACTTCTTGGCTTGGGCCAAGGCTGCATTCATAAATTCATGGTCTTTGGGGCTATACATGTATCAAAGTTTAATCAATTTGACGAACAGTCCTGATTATCCTCCTTAGGATCACAAATGCGCCAGCGTCCGCCAGGTCCCAAGATGATATGACGTATTAGCTCTGGATATCTGGCATGTTGCCAAATTATTCTATTAGCTACAAATCCCCCATTTTTTAATAAGGCCATTTGACCGTTTTTGAAAGTCAGATGCCTAGCTCTTTGTGCGCTGATATCAGTAAATTGTTGGCTGGCTTTAAGAAGTTCCTCCGGGATGAGAACTGCTCCCTGGAGTTTTTCTGATTCCAGGGAGTAGGTTTTCAAAGTGATTCTGTTGGTGGGTATTCTTTTATCTGGTATTTGAATATGCCAGCCATATACCCAGTTATTGCTTTGCAGTGGGCGCATCACCACTTCGCCGCTATGTTGTCTTGAATATTGTCTGCTGAGTTGTGCATCTTGGATGAATGCATGAACAACTCTTCGAAGTTGTATCTCTGAAATTTGATGATGAAATAGTCTTATTGAGAAACCCGCCAAGATCGATATCAATGCAATGCAAATAGAGGCTTCAATCAAAGTAAATCCCCCCATACTTTTTAAATAAAAAGTATGGGTTTTATATAACTGCCCAATTAATCCGTTGCATCGATCGATGAGTTGCTTTTTTATTTTTGGTGGAAATAATTTTTTCATCGATGCGGATGCTGGACTCTATGCTTACTTTAGTTTGATGGTGAATTGCGCTGGATTTGATTTTGTAATGCTGGGTTGTGACGCCGGAAGTGGACCTAAAATTTTTCGGCCTGAATAAGCTAACTTCAATTGCCTCATTGGGAGCTGGCGCCATACCTTTAGCCAAGGTTTGTTCGGTCTGTACTAACTCCATCTCCGCTAATTGAAATGCCTGTTGGTATTGAATTTCACTTTGTAAGAGCCGTATATGAGTGCTAGCTATGTTCATGGCGGAGGAAGTTGCCAGAGCTAGTAGCGTTAATAAGGTGAGGGCGCTAGGAAGAATATAACCATGCTCAGGTCTGCCGTAATGCATAAATTCTTTCTAGCTCAAGTCCGTGAGCTCCTCTTTTTAATTTGAGTTCAATTTTGATGGCTCGTATCTGTTTCCAGTGAGCTTGTTTCTTGGAGGCTCTTTCGCTCGCCTCATAAGGTTGGTGCCACTCGAGCTTATTTTGATGAATCGTCCCGACCTGAATTTGCATCGATTGGACGTGACCAATTAACGCCTCATTCTGTAACTGTCCTTTTTTATTTTTTGTTTGTAAATACAGAACACCTTCGCGTTGCTGGTAGTGACCTTGTTGTTGAACAAAAAATGATTGATAAGGATTTTCTTCAGATATTTGTTGGGTATAAAAAGCATCCGACCCATCCATGCTGGATGCTCCTTTGCGAATTTGGAATTCTCCAACCTTGCTATTACTCATGCTGGCACTATCCTTTGCCATCACCTTAAATCCACGCATTGATTTATTCAATTGAGCCTGTTGGATCGCTTGTCCCATCATCTGAAATGCCTGTAAGGCTTGAGTTTGAAGAAGGCTATTTGTTTGCTGTTGGTTCAACGCTTGGTAAATCTGAAGGCAGGACTGACTCATGCTAATCATCAGGCTGCTAGCAATCAATGTCGAGATGCTGATTTCTAATAAATTCACTCAGATTCTCCTTGCAGAATTGCCATCGCCATTTCATGTTGATTGCTAGCCTCTATCAAGCGTTTTAGTTCACCCTCTTGTTTGAGGGTATTGCTAGTAATGAACTGCTGGCTGGAGAAGGTGATTAAATAAGAGCCGCTTAACAGCGTGAGTGTGATCATCACTTCAATCAATGAGGATCCCGCTTCACTTTGATCATGATTTGGATTAAATGGCAGAGCATTGCTAACAACAGGTAGATGATTATTTTTCATCCACACATCATGAGGCTCAGCTCATTGCTGGGCAATCAGTCACAACTTATTTTCTTGTAGGAAATTTCTTAATAAGCAAAAGCCCTTTTGTCAAAGTAGTTGTATATAAGTTTCGAATGGAATAAAAGAAAAGCCAGCCTTAATTTGAAAAAGCATGGGGTGTCATTTGAGGAGGCTCAAACAATTTTTTATGACGATTTAGCTTGTTTGATTGATGATCATGATCACTCTGAAGATGAAGATCGTTTTTTATTGATGGGGTTAAGTAACCGATTACGTTTTATTTTGGTTTGTCATTGTTATAGACTTTCAGGAGGCGTTGTCCGAATTATCTCTGCTAGAAAAGCAACATCATCAGAGATTAAATTTTATCCAATAAGGTGAACTATGCGAAAAGAATACGATTTCTCAGGGGCAAGGAAAAATCCATATGCAACTCAGCTCAAGAAGCAAATAACAATCCGATTGGATGAGGATTCAATTGCTTACTTTAAGGGGATATCTGAACAGGTAGGCATCCCTTATCAGAGTCTAATAAATCTCTACTTGAGAGATTGCGCAACTGCCAATAGAAAATTAAATATTAAGTGGTCTTGATTACTTCAACTCTTTAAGTGCGCTTTCGAATGATTCGATGTCTGCGAAGCTCTTGTAGACAGAAGCGAAGCGAATATACGCCACCTTATCAAGGCGTTTAAGTTCGCGCATGACAAGTTCACCCACCCGGTCACTGGCAATTTCTTTTTCTCCAGTAGCTTGAAGTCGTTCCTCAATGTTACGGATTGATTCTTCAACTGCTTCTGCAGAGACGGGACGTTTGCGTAGTGCAATACCCATCGAGTCAACAATCTTGCTGCGGTTGTACTCAACGCGACTGCCATTCTTTTTAACAATGGCTGGCAATGCTAATTCAGCACGTTCATAGGTTGTAAATCGTTTGTCACATTTTTCACAGCGACGACGACGTTTGATGACGTCACCTTCCTCAGATACACGGGTATCTAAAACCTGCGTATCTGAGTGTTTGCAGAAGGGACAATGCATCTAGTTTCCTAAGTTGAAAAGAGATTAGTTGCTGTAAACAGGGAAGCGCTTTGTTAAAGCGGATACTTGTTCGCGAACTTTAGCAATATTGGCTGCATCGTTAGGGTTATCTAAAACATCGGCAATCCAGTTGGCTACTTGAATCGCTTCAGCTTCCTTAAAGCCACGTGTTGTCATCGCTGGAGAGCCTAAGCGAATACCGCTTGTTACAAATGGTTTCTCTGGATCGTTAGGGATAGCATTTTTATTACATGTAATGTGTGCCTCACCCAAAACGCGCTCAGCTTCTTTGCCAGTAATTTTCTTGGCGCGAAGATCTACCAACATCACGTGAGATTGTGTGCGTGAAGAAACAATGCGTAGGCCACGTTGAATTAATGTTTTTGCCATGGCATCAGCGTTAATCAATACCTGTTGTTGATAATCTTTAAAGCTTGGCTCTAATGCTTCTTTAAATGCAACTGCTTTAGCAGCAATCACGTGCATCAAAGGACCGCCTTGTAGGCCAGGGAAAATAGCAGAGTTAATGGCTTTTTCGTGCTCAGCTTTCATCAAAATAATGCCGCCACGAGGACCGCGCAAACTCTTATGAGTTGTCGAAGTTACGATATCAGCATGTGGCACTGGGTTTGGATATAAACCCGCAGCAATTAGGCCTGAGTAGTGAGCCATGTCCACCATAAAAATTGCACCAACTTCTTTAGCAACTTTGGCAAAACGAGCAAAATCAATGTGCAATGAATAAGCGGAAGCGCCAGCAATAATCAACTTTGGTTTGTGCTCACGAGCTAAACGCTCCATAGCCTCATAGTCAATCTCTTCTTTGTCATTAAGGCCATACGCAACGGCATTGAACCACTTACCACTCATATTAAGAGCCATGCCGTGGGTTAAGTGACCACCTTCAGCCAAGCTCATACCTAAAATCGTGTCACCTGGCTTCAAAAACGCCAAGAAAACAGCCTCATTGGCTGAGGCGCCACAGTGAGGTTGAACGTTAGCCGCATCTGCACCGTAAATTTGCTTTAAGCGGTCGATAGCCAATTGCTCAGCAACGTCTACAAACTCGCAACCACCGTAATAACGCTTGCCAGGGTAGCCTTCGGCGTATTTATTGGTTAATTGGGAGCCTTGGGCTTCCAAAACCGCTGGAGAGGTGTAATTTTCAGAGGCAATCAGCTCAATATGCTCTTCTTGACGCTTATTTTCTGCTTGAATGGCATCCCACAATGCGGGATCAGTTTTGGCCAATGTTTGACTACGTTGGAACATGATTAGGGCTTTCTATGAGGATCAACTAATTCGGGGCTAGCATACGCTAAACTCTGTAGACCTAGATGATACAAAAAAACAACGAAGGAGACCAAAAATGACTCAATTAACAGTTTTAGTAACCGGGGCAACTGCTGGTTTTGGACAGGCGATCGCTAAACGCTATTTGGCTGAAGGTCATCAAGTGGTTGCTGCAGGTCGTCGCGCAGACCGTCTAGACGCCCTCAAGAAGTCTTTGCCTGCTGATCAGCAAGCCCGTTTACACACAGTAATTTTAGATGTCACTAATAAAGATGCTGTTTTTGCCCTACCTGCTCAGTTACCGGCTGCTTTTGCTGGAGTGAGTGTTTTGGTTAACAACGCTGGTTTGGCGCTTGGCTTAGAGCCAGCTCATAAAGTAGCCTTGGATGATTGGGAAAAGATGGTTGATACCAATATCAAGGGTTTGATGTACATGACTCGCGCTTTCTTGCCTGGCATGGTGGAGCGTGGTCGTGGTCATGTCTTCAATTTGGGTTCGATTGCAGGTCGCTATCCTTATCCGGGTGGTAACGTTTATGGCGGTACAAAAGCATTTGTACGTCAATTTAGCTTGAATCTAAAGTCTGATTTATTGGGTACTCCAATTCGTGTGACTGATATTGCCCCTGGTTTGTGCTCCGGTACTGAGTTTTCGAATGTGCGCTTTAAAGGTGATGATGAGAAAGCAGCCAAGGTGTATGACGGTGTTCAAGCATTGACTGCAACAGATATCGCTGAATCAGTCTATTGGGCGTCCACCTTACCGGCGCATGTGAATATTAATGTTATTGAAATGATGCCAGCTTGTCAGGCGTCTGGTCCTTTAGCTGTCCATCGTCAAGCTCTGTAATTAGAGACTATTTGTCTTTTAAAACTTTTAAAATAACCATACCAATCAGTATTTATTAGCAATATCTAAAACTATTTAAAACATCACTACGGAAAATTGTTTCTATGCACGCTACTCAAGATTTATCAATTCTGTCATTAGTCTTAAACGCCAGCATTCTGGTGCAACTAGTGATGTTGTTATTACTAAGTCTGTCTGTTGCGTCATGGACAATTATTTTCAGAAAGGGAATGGCTTTAAAAGCTGTACGTCAAGACACTGAACGTTTTGAACGTGATTTCTGGTCAGGTGGTGATTTAAATACTTTGTTGCAGGGGGCGATGCGCAATAAAGAGCAGGCTGCTTGCTTGGAGCGTATTTTTGAAAGCGGTATGCAAGAATTTTTAAAAGGTAATGAAATTGATGGCGCTCGTCGCGCTATGAAGGCTGCATATCAGCGCGAGATGGATACCTTAGAAGCCAATCTGCCATTCTTAGCATCAGTAGGCTCTGTGTCACCGTATATTGGTTTGTTTGGAACTGTGTGGGGAATCATGAATTCTTTCCGTGGCCTAGCAAACGTTCAGCAAGCTACATTAGCAAGTGTGGCACCAGGTATTGCAGAAGCTTTAGTTGCAACTGCGATTGGTTTGTTTGCTGCGATTCCTGCAGTAGTTGCCTACAACCGAAACGCTGCTGATATTGATCGCTTATCTATTCGTTTTGAAACATTTATCGAAGAGTTTTCCAATATTCTTCAGCGTCAACAACAAGCTCGTTAATTAGGGATCGCCATGGCCAGTATCTCTAGAAAATCCAGTGGTCGCCGTCGCGCAATGGCTGACATTAACGTGGTCCCTTATATCGACGTGATGTTGGTGTTGTTGGTGATCTTTATGGTGACAACGCCAATGGTTAATCCTGGCATTGTGAGCTTGCCTACCGTGGGTGGTGCTCAAGTTCAACCGCTACCGCCTGTGCTGATTAATATCTCTGCCGAAGAAGTCATCATTATTAAAAGTGATGGCAAAGCTGACAAAACTTTGACGCGCCAAGAATTAGGTGCATTTGCTCGTGAGCGAGCGGAGCTATCTCCTGATCAACCAATGGTGATTGCTGCAGATAAATCGATTAAGTATGAAATTGTCATGGATGTTATGTCTCGATTAAAAGAGAATGGGATTAAACGAGTTGGTTTGGCGGTGAAAAGTAATTGAGCGCAGCCGCATTATCTTTCTCATCTCGTGAGCGATTTCAGGCAGAGCCTGGAACGGGTAAGGCTTTTTCGTGGGCGATGGGGATGCACCTACTGTTAATTATTTTTTTAACAGTAGGTTTGAATTGGAAGAGTCAAACGCCGGCAGGTTTGGAAGCTGAAATTTGGGATAACGTACCTGTTGTCAAAAGTGTTTCTCAAGCAGTAGAGCAAAAAATGGATGCTGATGAAAAAGCAGACATTGCGATGAAAAAGAAAAAAGAGACTGAGAAAAAACAGGATCTTAAAAAAGAAGAAGCTAAGGCTACCAAGAAAGTAGATCCCAAAGAGCTAAAAAAACAAAAAGCTGAAGAAGAAAAGCAAGCCAAGTTAAAAGAAGCGAAGCTCAAAGAAGATAAGAAGAAGGCTCAAGAAAAAGCAAAGTCTGAGTCTGAGCGTAAAGAAGCGATGGCCCAGGACAAGGCAAGAGCAGATCAATTAGCGCGTCTTCGTTCAGCTGCTGGTAAAGAGGGGGCTGCAGGTGGTCGAGGTGGAGTTGTAGGTGACGGTGTTGGGGGTGGTGGAAACGCTAAACCTGGCTACGCAGATAAAGTTCGTCGAAAAATTCTGCCATTGATTATTTTTAACCCTTCTTTGGTTGCTGGTAATCCTGCTACAGAGGTGGGTGTTGAGTTAGCGCCAGATGGCACAATTATTAGTAAGAAAGTATTAAAGAGTAGTGGTGATGCCGGTTGGGATCGGGCTGTGTTGAGGGCTATTGATGATGCCCAAACATTACCCAAGGATGATGATGGCAAAGTGCCAAAACAAATACGTTTAACGTTTAAGCCTAAAGATTGATAAAAACATGAAGAAATTATTGACGAAGTGGTTAACTAAGCTATCAGTAAGTTTGATCGGTTTTGGAACTTTTTTAACCGTTATCTCTGTTTCTGTTTCTGCGCAAATGAACATTGATATTTCTGGTGTTGGCCAATCTTTATTTCCAATTGCGGTTATGCGCTTTGCTGGTGAAAACCAATTGCCAGCCAAAGTGACTGATGTTGTGCGTTCTGATTTGGCAAGAAGTGGTGCCATGCGCAATGTTGAATCAGGCGCTGCTGAAATGGCTTGGGATGCAAAAGTTGATTACAAATCATGGGCTACTAGAGGTGCAGATGCCCTTGCTGTTGGATCAGTAACGCGTGTATCTGATGGTCGTTTCGAAATTCGTTACCGCTTATATGACATTCGTAAAAATGAAAGTTTGGGTGGTTTAGTTCTCACTGTTAGCGCTGATGAGATTCGTTTGGCAGGCCATAAAATTGCTGATGACATCATTCAGAAGATCTTGGGTGAGCGTGGCGTATTTTCAACACGACTTTCTTATGTTATTCGCTCAGGGAAAAGCCATCGTTTGGTGATTTCAGACTCTGACGGTGAAAACGCTAAACCAGCATTAGCTAGCAATGAACCCATCATTTCGCCTACTTGGTCACCTGACGGTAAAAAAGTAGCTTATGTATCCTTTGAATCTCGCAAGCCTGTTATTTATGTGCATGAATTAGCAACCGGTCGCAGAACCATATTGTCGAATCAAAAAGGCAATAACAGTGCGCCGTCATGGTCTGTGGATGGTCGTCAATTAGCAATGGCTCTATCAAAAGATGGCAATACTCAAATATACAAAATTAACGCCAATGGGACTGGTTTAACACGTATAACTCGTGGGCAGTCAATTGACACAGAGCCACAATGGTCTCCAGACGGTAAGTTCATTTATTTCACAAGTGATCGCAGTGGCAGCCCTCAGATCTATCGAATGTCTGTCGATGGCGAAGCTAGTGGTGGTGCACAGCGTATGACCTTTAAGCATGGGTTTGTTACAAGCCCACGTTTATCGCCAGATGGTAAGAATATGGTTTACATCGCTCGAGTAGGTGGTGCTTATCGTTTGCATTTGCAAGATTTGACGAGTGGCGAAGTAATGGCTTTAAGCGATGGTCATCATGACGAAACCCCAACATTTGCAGCTAATGGTCGTTATGTCTTATTTGCTGCTAGAGCAGCTGGTAAGCCGGTTTTGATGGCCGTTTCTATTGATGGTAAGAATAAGCAAGTTTTAAGTCTTCCGGGCGCAGATATTCGAGAGCCAGCCTGGGGTCCTTTTATGGATTAATGAGTTTTTAATTTGAATTTGTTACGATATGGCATAAATTAAACAAAAGCAGATGTTTTATCAAAAAGCTTTTATTTAAAAACTGTTTTTAAATTTAAAATTAGGTAGAAGAACATATGAACCAATTTTCCTTAGCTCGTCGCGCAACACTATTGTTGTCTGTTGCTCTATTAACAGCATGTGCATCTGGCGTTAAGTTAGATGACGTTGATGCTAAAGGTGGTAGTGCTGATTTCAGCTCACAACCTTGGAACGATCCAAAGAGCCCTTTATTCAAGCGCAGCGTTTACTTTGATTTTGATAGCTACACTGTGAAAGCTGAGTACCAAGCAACATTGCAAGCTCATGCTAATTATCTCAAGTCTAATAAAGATCGTAAGATCAAGATTGAAGGTAATACAGATGAGCGCGGCACAACTGAATATAACTTGGCCTTGGGTCAACGTCGCTCAGAGGCTGTTCGTAAATCATTGTCATTGCTAGGCGTTTCTGATGCACAAATTGAAGCCGTGAGTTTTGGTAAGGAAAAACCAAAAGCGCAAGGTAGTAATGAGGCAGCATGGCAAGAAAACCGCCGCGCTGATATCGCTTACTAATATTAGTTAGAACATATGCAAATGAAGCACTTCAATAATTTGCACAAAACAACAGCGGCTTTGGCCGCTTTTGTTTTTGTTGCATTCGCTAGTTTTACTCAATCCGCTCACGCATTCCTTGAGGATGCTGACGCTCGTCGAGCCATTTTGGATTTGCGTTCACAGTTAAGTGAGGGTCAAAAATCTCAATTGCAGTTACAAAATCAACTCGATGACTTAAATCAAGAGGCTGCCAAGTTAAGGGGGCGTGCTGATTTGCTTGAAAAGCAAGTTGAAGAATTATTGAGTCAGCAAAAGAGTTTCTACCAAGACTTAAATAGTCGTGTGAAAAATTTTGAGCCTCAAACCATGGAAATTGAGGGAGTTCAGGGGACAGTTCAACCTGGTGAAAAAGAAGCTTATGAAGCTGCATTAAAAGCTTTCCAGGATGGTAATTTAAAAAAGTCTGATGCTGGCTTTACTTCCTTTACCAAAAAGTATCCTAACAGCCCCTACTGGCCTTTAGCCCAGTTTTGGTTAGGTAATTCTGAGTATGCTCAAAAGGATTACAAATCGTCTATTGGCACTTTGCAATCTATGGTCAAACGCTATCCCTTGCATGCTCGCACACCTGATGCACTTCTCACTTTGGCCAATAGCCAAATTGAATCAGGACAAAAACCGGCAGGCAAAAAAACTTTAGAAACATTGATTGCTAAGCATTCAGAAAGTGAAGCTGCTAATTTAGCTAAGCAAGCTTTGAAGCGTTTGAAGTAATTTATTGGTATTTTTAATTATTTATGTCTATTGACTTATCCACTATGCGCGCTAGAACAAAGGATGCACCTGCGGTGGTCCTTTTGTCGGGTGGCTTAGATTCAGCCACTGTTTTAGCGCTTGCTAAAACTTTGGGCTATGCGCCGTATGCTTTGTCATTTAGATATGGTCAGCGTCACTCCTCTGAATTGGATGCGGCGGTTCGTGTTGCGCGATCTTTAGGGGCTATTCGTCACGAGATCATCGATTTAGATCTGCGCCGGTTTGTGGGTGGCTCAGCTCTGACTGATGATGCTTATGCAGTGCCTACTAGTCCTGGTCAGAAAAATGAAATTCCTATTACCTATGTGCCTGCTCGAAACACGATCATGTTATCTGTGGCTTTGGGTTGGGCTGAAGCTTTGGGGGGTTTAGATATTTTCTTTGGCGCCAATGCAGTTGATTACTCTGGCTATCCTGATTGCCGACCTGATTATGTTGAATCTTTTGAAGCTATGGCTAATTTAGCGACAAAAGTGGGTGTTGAGTCACATGAGGATCTCACTCGTTTTAGAGTTCATGCGCCGATTATTCGAATGAGTAAAGCGGAGATCATTAAAACGGGCATGAGCTTGGGCGTTGATTTCTCACAAACTGTGTCTTGTTATCAAGCAAATATTGAAGGTTTAGCTTGTGGGCAGTGCGAATCCTGTCGTTTGCGCAAAGAGGGTTTCACCACAGCTGGAGTGGTCGATCCTACGCAATATGCCTAAAAGATCCACCAAAGGAATTGGTATAAAAAAATCGGCTTAATGAGTTAGCTCACTAAGCCGATTTTTTATTGAGTAAATGTAAATCTAAAAAATCTGAGAATTTACAAATCTAAATCAATAACTTAATTAATGTTATTTAAGTGCAGCAAATACGCTCGTAGTAATTGCTTCAACTGAGCCTGTTCCTTCAACTTTACGGTAGGCTGGTGCTGCAATTTTTGCACTTGGGTCACCATCTTTTGACCAAGAAGAGTAGTACTCAACGAGAGGACGTGTTTGAGCGTCATAAACATCGAGACGTTTTTTTACGGTTTCTTCTTTGTCATCTTCACGTTGAATCAAATCTTCGCCAGTTTCATCATCTTTACCTGCCACTTTGGGTGGGTTGAAAGTAACGTGATAAGTCCGACCAGAAGCGACGTGAACACGACGACCACTCATACGGTCAATGATGGCGCTAAAAGGCACATCAATCTCTAAAACATAATCAATCGATACGCCAGCATCTTTCATAGCTTGCGCTTGAGGAATTGTGCGAGGAAAGCCATCAAATAAATAGCCTTTTGCACAATCAGCTTGAGTTAAGCGGTCTTTTACTAAGCCAATGATGATTTCATCAGAAACTAAACCACCGGAATCCATTACTTTTTTTGCTTCAATACCTAATGGGGTACCTGCTTTAACAGCAGCACGTAGCATGTCGCCTGTAGAGATTTGTGGAATGTTGTACTTCTCACAAATAAATTTAGCCTGCGTTCCTTTACCGGCACCTGGCGCGCCTAATAGGATCAATCGCATGGTTAACTCCCTTTATTAAATATTTAGGTATTGCAAATGGTTGAAAAGTGACAAGAGTAGGCTGTTTCTTTGACAGCAAGCTGACTGAGACCCACAAGCTTGAGATTTTCCCATTATTTGACTCGAAAGCCAATTTTTCAGGCTCAGGATTTCCCTGAGTGGGCCATCTAAAAGCTAGATCTGACCTTTTTCCTTAAAAATCTGTCTAACTCTATCAAGATCTTCGGCTGTATCGACCCCAGGAGGAGGTGCTGCATCAGTTAGTAATACTTGTATTTTGTAGCCGTACCACATGGCACGTAACTGCTCTAATGATTCTGCCTCTTCAATCGGGGCTGGAGCTAGTTTTGAGAATTCTTTCAGAAAGCTCGCCTTATAGGCATACATACCAATGTGTCTGAAACATTGGGCTTGGTATTTTTGAGGGTCACGACTAAATGGAATTGGAGCTCTTGAAAAATAAAGTGCTTGTCCACTTTGAGACATGGCCACTTTGACAACGTTAGGGTTGTTCACCTCAGATAGATCATCGATGGCAAGTGCTGCTGTTGCAATATCTGCTTCTGGGTGATCGGCTAAGGTTTGAGCAACTTGAGTAATTAATTCTGCAGGGATTAATGGCTCATCACCTTGAACGTTAACAACAATATCGTTTTCATTTAAATTTAAACGACTGGCAACCTCGCTTAATCGGTCTGTCCCAGTCGGATGTTGATTGCTAGTAAGCATCACATTTAAACCGTGCGCTTGGCAGGCGTCAAAAATACTTTGATCATCAACTGCCACTACCACTTTGCTAGCGCCTGATGCTAGTGCGCGCTCTGCTACTCGCACCACCATTGGTTTGCCTGCTATGTCAGCTAAAGGCTTATTGGGTAAGCGTGTAGATGCTAAGCGAGCCGGTATAACGGCAATAAAAGAGGCGCTCATTAGGCGTCTAGAGTTCTTGCTTCTGCAACAAGCATGACTGGAATGCCATCCTTGATCGGAAATGCTAATTTGTCAGCTTTGCAAATAAGCTCATTTTTTTCTGCATCGTGTTGCAAAGAAGATTTGCAAATCGGGCAGACCAATATATCGAGTAAGCGTTTATCCATATTTTTTTTGACTCTATGAGTACTTTAAGGTTGAGGTCTCTTAATTACTTCGACCATCAGATCGACTAGATCTTTAGGTAATTCAATCTCAATCGGCAGTACCCAAATACGCATGTCATCCTTATATTCAGATAGTTGTGAGCATTTTACGGCATCCTTCTCAGTGATGAGGATGATGTCTGCTGTTGTTGATTCAAATGGATTGACTGAAAAATCATCATGATCAGGAAGTGGCAATGACTCGAAGTTAAGGCCTTCTCCACTTAGTAAATCAAAAAACTTTTGAGGATTGCCTAAGCCCGCAGCGGCTAAGATCTTGAGCCCTGTTTTTTCTTTTAGTTCTGATAAAGATAAAGTTTGAGTGGGCTGGCTTAGTTGATAAGCTTTTTTCACTTGAATGTTCACATTAAAGCAGGGAGCATTCGCCAGGTAAGGCGCGCTATGTGCGCCAATGCTTAGGCTGTAATCTCTGGGGCGCTGAGCGGATTCTCTGAGAGGGCCAGCTGGCAATAAGAATTGATTGCCTTCTTCTCTGGCATCGCGCACTACTAATTCAATATCGTGACCGCCTTCGCGAGCTGGCCATCTTTTAAGAGCGTAGTGTTGCAGGCCGTCATCACTAATGATGACATCAACAGATGGATATGCTTGAAGTAAAGCTTTTGCAGTTTCAACCCGTTGGCTATGCACAAATACTGGAATATCGAGGTGACTCAATTGTTGCGCCATATAACAAGGCTCATCACCTAATTCTTTAGGTGATGATGCAGAACTCACCTCTTGAACTCCTTGATGTTTTCCTTTGTAGCCACGAGAAATAATTCCCGGATGAAATCCTTTGGCATGTAATGCTTTTGCAATGGCTAATACAGTAGGTGTTTTGCCGGTGCCGCCTACTCTTAAATTGCCAACAATAATCACGGGAACCTCAAGGGCTTCACTTTTTAAAATCTTTAAATCGTAAAGATATCTTCTAATACAAGTGACAATAGAAAAAACTTTAGAAAGTGGCCATAGCAAGCAAGCCTTCAGCTCTCTCTTCTCCCAAAACATAGGCGCCTTTTGCATGACTATCCTTAGTTCTTAGAGGTGGATTGAGTTGCAAAGACAACGTTGGGTAGATTGGCATTGCGAGCTGCTTCCATCACCTGCATTACTATTTGATGAGGCGCTTTGCCATCAGCTGCAATCGTTACAGTAGGGCCTTTGTCGTTGTTGTTAGTGCTGCCGCCGGCAGCACTCAAGGCTTTGCTCAGCTCATCAGCTCTGACTCTTTTGCCATTGATAGCGATGCGACCATCTGATGTGATCGCCACGGCTATATCTTTCACTTGTCCTTTAGATATGGCACCCTCGGCATTGGGAAGGGTAATTGACAGTTCTTGATAGCGAGTGAAGGTTGTTGAGATCATCAGAAAAATCAAGATCACCAAAAGCACATCAATGAATGGAATCAGATTAATTTCTGGTGCGCTTGTTTGTGCACCAGATATTCTTTGGCCGGCAAAGATATTTTGTCTGGAGGCGCTCTTAAAAATCATTTAGTTAAATGACGTAATAATTTTTTGGCTGCCACTTCGCATTCGCGTTGACGCTTCTCTGCAATGGCTTTTAAAACTCTCCAACCTGTATAGGCTGGGATGGCAATTAGTAAGCCAAAAGCGGTGTTGTATAGGGCAATTGAAATGCCATGTGCCAGTTGTTGAGGGTTTGTACTAGCCCCTTGCTGGCTACCAAAAATCTCTATCATGCCAACGACTGTGCCAAACAATCCTAGCAACGGTGCGATCGTTGCAATGGTGGCTAATGCGCCCATATAACGATCTAGCAGTAAGCTCACCTCTTCAGCGGCTTCTTGCATGGCTTCGATCATTTTTTCTTGGCTTGAACCATTGGCTTTTTCAATTAATGCCGCTGCGAGGATTTGTCCTAAAGGGGCGGCGTTGGTTAATGCTTGAGTAGTTTGATTCGCATTTGAAGGTGCTAATGCGCCGGAGCTGGCTAATTGGATCGCGCCATCAACTAAATGAGCAGGGGCAATTCTTTGGGCTTGTAAGAACCAGGTGCGTTCTATCAGAATGGCTAAACCTAGGATAGAAGTGATTAAAAGTGGCCATACAGGCCATCCAGCAGCGATTAAGATGTCATACATATCCTATACTTTAAACGAAGCTATAAAGCCATACAGTAAAACGGACATCAAGCTTGTGGATAACTATGTGAAAAACTTTCTTTAACATATGTTCTAAATCCTTGATTCTTCGTGAAGCTCTATTTTTCTGCCCTAGTCGTTGAGTAATTTATTTTAATAAAATCATTAAGTTATGGATTATTTATTGGCTTTAAGGCATATTGTTTAAGTTCTTTCTTGATCTGGATTGAGCCTGTGGATAGTTATTAACCGAAGACCCTTATAAATACAAATTCAGCCTATAAAAATGACAGAAATAACAAGAGAAATTATTGGAGTTGGGGATCTCAACCGCACAATTGCTGATGTCTTGGACAAATATATCGGCAATGTCTGGGTTAGAGGTGAGGTTTCTAACTTCAAAGCCTATGAGAGTGGTCACTGGTACTTCTCTCTAAAAGATGCTGAAGGCCAAATTAGATGCGTGATGTTCCGTGGGCGAAACGCACAAGTGGGTTTTTTGCCTAAAGAGGGTGATCTCGTAGAGGTATCTGCGAATGCGGGCATGTATGTCCCGCGTGGCGACATTCAACTGAATGTGGGCGTGTTGCGAAGGGCTGGTCAGGGTGGTTTGTACGAGGCGTTTTTAAAGCTGAAAGAAAAATTAGGGTCTGAAGGTTTATTTGATGAGACCAAAAAGCGTGCGCTGCCAAAACATCCTAAAGCCATTGCTGTGGTGACGTCACCCCAAGCGGCAGCGCTCAAAGATGTTTTGAGTACTTTGGGTCGAAGGGCGCCTCATATACCGATCACCATCTATCCAAGCTTGGTCCAAGGGGTTGATGCACCCCCAGCCCTAATAAAGGCTCTTAGTGCTGCTTATGATGCTGCAGGCAGGGGTGAGGTAGACGTCATTCTCTTGGTGAGGGGTGGGGGCAGTATTGAGGATTTGTGGGCATTTAATGATGAGGCTTTAGCAAGAGTGATTGCCGCATCGCCAGTACCCCTTGTTTCAGGGGTTGGCCATGAAACAGATTTCACAATTGCTGATTTTGTGGCTGATTTGCGAGCACCAACTCCAACTGGTGCTGCTGAACTCGCGACACCCGATAGGCAAGCCATGTTGCAAGAGCTAGATGCCTTGTCGCAAAAGATGACAACTAGGGTGACCCAGAGGATCGATCGAGAATCTCAGCGCTTGGATCAACTATCTATGCGCCTATCCCATGCTTTGCCCAATCCAGACAGAATGAGGGAAAAAGCAGAGCAATTGAGGGCCCGTTTAAATCAATCTTGGCAAGTTAGATTGAACGTTTATCACCAGCGCCATCAGAGCTGGGCATCCCATTTAGAGTTACTCAATCCACAGCGAACTTTAGATCGAGGTTATGCTGTGATCTTGGATCAAGATGGGCAAGCTGTTAGGGACCCTGGTTCTCTAAAAGCTGGCCAAGTCTTAGATTTGCATCTGGCTCAGGGAGCCTCTCAAGTTGAGTTGGCAAAAGTCAGTTCCTTAGCAAAAAATGCTTCAAACGAATAGAATGACTCTTTTGGTCATTTTGTAATTAATAAACAAGCTTAACTAGGAGATGTTCATGGAACACACGTTGCCACAATTGCCATATGCGCTAGACGCACTAGCACCACATATTTCTAAAGAAACTTTAGAGTTTCACTATGGTAAACACCATCAAACTTATGCAACAAACTTGAATAACTTGATCAAAGGCACTGAGTTTGAAAACATGAGCCTAGAAGAGATCGTTAAAAAATCTTCAGCTGGTATTTTTAACAACTCAGCTCAAGTATGGAATCACACTTTCTATTGGATGGGCTTAACTCCAAACGGTGGTGGTGCTCCAACAGGTGCATTGGCTGATGCTATTAATGCTAAATGGGGTTCATTTGATAAATTCAAAGAAGAATTCACGAAGTGCGCAGTAGGCACATTTGGTTCAGGTTGGGCTTGGTTAGTTAAGAAAGCTGACGGCTCATTGGATTTAGTTTCTACAAGCAATGCTGCAACACCTTTAACAACAGATGCTAAGCCTTTGTTGACTTGTGATGTTTGGGAACACGCTTACTATGTTGATTACCGTAATGCCCGCCCTAAGTATGTTGAGGCATTCTGGAATTTGGTGAATTGGGAATTTGTAGCAAAGAACTTTGCTTAATTCCTAAAGCTGTTATGGAAAAAGCCTCTCATATGAGAGGCTTTTTTATTGGTTAATTTCTAACTTAAGAGGTTTGATTAATCTCTAAAGTTATTAAAGCCTAATGGCGCTTCTTCAACATCCTTGCGAAGCATGGCCATCACTTCTTGGAGGTCATCGCGCTTACCGCCTGTTACGCGCACAGCATCACCTTGAATGCTAGCTTGAACTTTAATCTTGCTGTCTTTGATGATGCGAACAATTTTTTTAGCTAATTCAGTGTTGATACCTTTTTGGATTTCAACTACTTGCTTTAATTTGTCACCAGAAATTTTTTCTAGTTTGCCGTCTTTCAAAAAGCGAACATCCACATTTCTTTTGGCTAGCTTGCTAACAAGTACATCACGAACTTGTCTGAGTTTGAAGTCATCATCGCCAAAAAGAGTTAATTCTTCACCTTTATGTTCGATGCGAGCATCAGAACCTTTGAAGTCAAAGCGAGTTGAAATTTCTTTGTTGGACTGTTCCAAAGCATTTTTTACTTCAATCATGTCTGGTTCACAAACAACGTCAAATGAGGGCATATTTCACCTAAAAATCAAAAGTAAAGTTAATCACAGTTAAGATTGTGGCATGAAGATCGATTTACACGCTACATTG
>JBEGTH010000026.1:0-17676 GCA_041179505.1 Pseudomonadota bacterium
GTAAAACAATGGGAATGTAATAACTGCTAACGACGAACGTTACGCACTAGCAGCTTAATTGCTGCAGCCCCTGAACTGATTCTCTCTTGGGTCAGGTAGTGTAAAAGCTACATCAGGGTCATTTACAAGAGATAAGGTTACATAGTGTCACGATGTGTAGCTCGAAAATTTAGTGAATCGCTAGTTAGTAACGTGTTGGTCCGTGATTAATTAGTTAAATTAAATGACACAACTAAGTATGTAGAACTCTATGTGGAGGATTTGCGGACGCGGGTTCGATCCCCGCCGGCTCCACCAACAACTAAAAAGCCAACCTTAACTGGTTGGCTTTTTTTCATCTGGATTTGATGTCAAGAAAGTTTGCGCGAAGACTATAATTCCCTATAGTACTCATCAATCAAATGGATCTGATTTTGACTTCTCGTCGTCAATGTCTCAAGTGGTTATCCCAGCTTCCGCTTGTATGTGGAGGGGGCACTATTTTTGCCCAATCCCAGCCAACTATTGCTGCAGCCTCAGATCTTAAGTTTTCACTAGAAGAAGTAGCGCTAAATTTTGAAAAAGACACTGGGCAGCAGATACGTTTAGTTTTTGGCTCTTCAGGGCATTTTTTTACTCAAATTAATCAGGGTGCGCCGTTTCATATGCTGATGTCTGCGGATGAAAGTTTCATTTTTAAGCTCAGTGATGCAGGCAAAACCAAAGATCGTGGTCAGATTTATGCGAAGGGTCGAATTGGAATGATTGTGCCTAATCAATCAACCCTAAAGGCTGATGGACAATTAAAAGATCTTGGACAATCAATCAAAGATGGTCGTCTTCAAAGGTTTGCTATAGCTAACCCTAATCATGCACCGTATGGAAAGCGAGCAAAAGAGGCGCTTGTGAAGGCTGGTCTGTGGGAGAGCATCAAGAGTAAGTTGGTCTTTGGTGAAAATATTTCACAAGCGACTCAATTTGCGCTCTCTGGCTCAACCCAGGGAGGCATCATCGCTCAGTCACTTGCCTTATCGCCATCGATTGAACGTTTGGGTCATTTTGAGTTGATCCCTGAATCATGGCATCAGCCTTTAATACAACGTATGGCTCTAATGAAAGATGCGCCTAAAGTGATAGAAGATTTTTATCGATACATTAGTGAGCCGAAAGCTCAATCTATTATGAGGCGCTTTGGTTTTTCTGCGCCTCAACAACAAAGGTCATAGATGGATTGGCAAGCCTTTGGTTTATCTCTTAAGTTAGCAGGTCTCACATTGCTGATTTTGTTACCGCTTGGTATTTGGGTGGGAAGGATGTTCGCCTATTCAGATTTTTGTGGCAAGTCTTTTGTTGAAGCCCTCATTGTTTTACCTTTGGTATTACCTCCAACCGTTTTGGGTTATTACTTATTGGTCTCCTTAGGTGGCGACTCTGGCTTGGGCTCTTGGTTAAAGGAAGTATTGGGCATCCAACTAAGTTTTAGTTTTATGGGCTTATTAGTAGCCTCTATGATTTTTAATATTCCTTTTATTGTCCAGCCTACCCAACGAGCGTTTGATAACGTACCTAAACAACTCATTGATGCAGGAGCCGTGAGCGGCTTGTCTGCTTGGCAAACTTTTTTGTATATAGAGTTGCCATTGGTATGGCCGGGTGTTTTATCGGCAGCAGTATTAACTTTTGTCCATACTTTGGGTGAATTTGGTGTGGTCTTGATGATGGGCGGTAATATCCCTGGCGAAACTAAGACGATCGCTATTTCTATTTATGATCGAGTTCAAGCTTTTGACTTTGAATCTGCGGATCGCATGTCTCTATTATTGTTGCTACTTTCCTTAAGTGCTGTGGCTGTATCATTTTTTGCGGCTGCTAAGATCATGAGGAAACCAAAGAGATGAGTAATACCTCATTGATCTTCAATATTCATCAGTCTCTGCCGATGAAGCTAGAGTGCGCTGCGAATTGTGACTCAGGTGATCTCTTGGCGATTGTTGGAACATCGGGTGCGGGCAAGACTTCAGTTCTGCGTGTGCTGGCTGGGTTAATGAAGCCAGAATCTGGAAGAATTCAGATTGCGAACGAAGTTTGGTTTGACTCAAAAGAGCATATATTTGTCTCTGCACGGGATCGCCATGTTGGTATGGTGTTTCAACATTACGCTCTGATGCCCCACCTAGATGCAATACATAATGTGGCACTATCACTCATGCATTTACCTAAGCATGAAAGATTTATTAAAGCTCAGCAGTGGTTAAATCATGTTCAACTATCTCCTGATCAGCAAGTGCGCCGCCCACATCAATTGTCAGGTGGACAGCAGCAACGTGTAGCTATTGCGCGAGCCTTAGCTAGAGAGCCTAAATTACTTTTATTAGATGAGCCATTTTCTGCTGTTGACCAAATGACTCGTCAGGACTTGTATCAATTAATGATTGATATGCGTAAATCATTGGGCATTCCTATTATTCTCGTGACTCATGATTTACGGGAAGCCAGCTTAATGGCCGATCAGCTGGTGGTTATGGACGAGGGTGTTGTTCTTCAAGCAGGTTCTCCTGGGATCATTCACGGTTCGCCACGTAATGCCCGTGTGGCTGATTTGCTTGGGATTCAGAATCGTTTTCAAGGAGAGTGGTTGGGACCATCAAGCACCTCAGGATATGGATTATTACGATGGATTGGAGTGTCGTCTTCTGATGCGAGATCAGATGGTCCGATTCTTACTGTAAGAGATAAAGGCAAAATTAGAGCTGGTCAAAAGGTAAATTGGGTTATTCCTGTTGATGGTGTTGAGTTGTGGCACTCTGAGAACTCAACCGCTGCTCAGTTTCAATCCACAGTTATTCAGGCTCAAGATCTTGGTGAGATAACGATGGCCCAGTTATCTTGTTCAGATTTACCCGGTTATATTGTGAGTATCACTATGACAGGTAAAAAGAGGGGTCGGATTAAAGAGGGGGAATCTTTCCCCATCTTCTTAGATCAAAACCTTATTCACGTAATGCCATTCAAGTATTAAGCAAGTGAGAAACTTGCTTAGACTCCCAATCTCCAAAGAGATGTGACTTCTGCAGCCCTGGCTCGATAAAGTGGGTCTTGTGTATCCAAGGCTTTTGCATGAGTTGGTCTAACGTCATATCGACCTAATACTTTTAGTCCATTAGACTCAATTAAAGCTAAAAGTTCGGCTCGAGTACGAAGACCTAAATGCTCAGCCAAATCAGATAAGATTAACCAACCCTCTCCACCAGGACTTAGGTGATCTGCAAGATTTGCAATAAACCCTTTCAGCATTTGGCTTTCTGGATCGTAAACAGCAAATTCAATCGGTGAGCTTGGGCGAGCAGGAACCCATGGTGGATTACAAACAATTAATGGCGCCTTCCCATCGGGAAACAAATCAGTCTTTAATAATTTGACTTGTTTTTTGATGCCAAGACCTTCAAAGTTTTCTTCAGCACATTCAATGGCTCGATCATCTTGGTCAGTAGCAATAATTTTTTGTACGCCACGCTTTGCAAGAACAGCTGCCAATATACCCGTACCTGTACCAATATCAAATGCCAGAGAGTTCCCAGTCATAGCTGCAGGAAAGGGCGCTTTTTCTAAAAGACCCAAGTACTCAGAGCGAACTGGAGCAAAGACGCCATAGTGTGGATGAATACGGCCATCGCCTAGCTCTTTAATGACATCAATCGCCAAACCTTTTTTACGCCATTCTAGGGATCCAATAAATCCAAGTAGTTCTCTTAGCGATGTGACATAGGGTTCATTGACTTCTCCATAAACTGCCAAACATGCTTCAGTAACATCGGGAGCTCGACGCAGTGAAATGCTGTGATTAGATTCAAACTGAATCAAAAGCATGCCAAGGGTTCTGCTTCGTTGTGACTGAGACTGTCGATGCAGATGAAAAATTTCAGACATTGGTTTTGCTAAAGGGATAAGTCCTTCGCCAGGTTTTTTGGCTTTTGATTTATTGCGAATACTCTTTTTCGAAGGTTTATCTGCCCTTCTTGCAAGCGCTTGCAATAACTGTTTGGCATTCTGAAAATCACCACGCCAAATAATTCCCGTGCCTTCACATGCCAGCATATAAGCTTCATCAGCGGTGAGGGTGTCATCAGCAATGATGAGTTTCTTTGGTACAGGCGATCCTTTTTCAGATCTCCAACGACATGAGTGTGTGACTTCGCCTTCGTCCCAAGTGATGAGGGGGTATTCCGTTTCGTGAAGATAAGATTTATACATGATGGATATCCATCAAAATTTGAGTTGCTAAAATTTCAATTCCTTTTGCAGATAAGTCTGCGGTTTGATACGAAGGTGCTTGCTCGTGGTTCACATAGTTTGAATTTTGTGAGCGTTTGTATAGTGCGTCGTAATGTTTATTTAAAAGCTCTGTTACCAGTTGTGACCATTGTTTTTGCTGAATCAATGCTTTCCATTCTTCTAGCTGTTCTTTGCCATGGAGCTCTTTAAGAAAATCAATGGTTCGAGTGAGATTATCAGGCTGATTGATGAAGTATGGGTAATCAGCAATTAAAAATTCTACTCGTGCATCAGTACTTGCCTCAATTCTTAAACACGGACTCTTTCTCATGCTATCTAAAAGATTGTCTGGCACATGAAGTGTCCCTATTTTTCTGCTCTCAGCCTCTACAAATACTATTTCATTAGGATTGAATGATTGCAATTGAATGAGTAATTGCGTTTCAAAACTTTTTTGGCTTGGTTGAGGTGATTCAGGAAGATTGCCCAATACCGAGCCTTTATGTTGGGCTAATTTTTCTAAATCTAAAACTTGAGCCCCTAGTTCGGATAGCTTTTCCAAGACCTTACTTTTCCCGCTCCCAGTCATTCCTGTGATAACGCGGTATTGGAATGCTGTTGGAAGAGTGCTCAATTGACTCACAACATCTTTTCGATAGGATTTGTACCCACCATCTAGGATATGAGCATTCCAGCCAATTTGTCTGAAGATGTGGGTCATTGATCCGCTTCGTTTCCCACCTCTCCAACAATAGATAAGAGGCTTCCAATCTTTGGGCTTATCAATAAAATTATTTTCAATATAGTAAGCAATGCGCTTTGCAATATAAGCAGCCCCTAATTTTTTGGCTTCAAACGAAGATACTTGTTTGTACATTGTTCCAATAACAATACGCTCTTCATTGGTTAGTACTGGGTAATTGACTGCCCCAGGTATATGATCCTCTGCGTACTCAGCAGGCGTGCGAACGTCTATCATCTCGTCAAATTCTTGGAGTTGTGTTACGGTCGCTGCTTGGGATGATTTCATCTAACTTTTATCGATATGACTATTAAATTAACTCAATTCTCCCACGGTGGCGGTTGTGGCTGCAAAATAGCCCCCGGAATCCTTTCTCAGCTTTTGGCTAATTCGCCAATCAAAATCATGCCTGAAGCACTGATGGTGGGCATTGAGACCAGTGATGATGCTGCTGTTTATAGATTAAATGATGAACAAGCATTGATTGCTACCACTGATTTTTTTACTCCAATAGTTGACGATCCGTTTGATTTTGGTCGCATAGCTGCTACCAATGCTATTTCGGATATTTATGCCATGGGTGGTCGTCCAATTATGGCTTTAGCAATTGTAGGAATGCCTTTGGATAAATTGCCACTCGAAGTGATCGGCAAAATTCTTGCAGGTGGTGAGGCTGTTTGTGCTCAGGCAGGTATTCCAATTGCAGGTGGGCACTCCATCGATGTTTTGGAACCTATTTACGGCCTTGTAGCTATTGGCTTAGTTCACCCCAAAAATGTTAAGAAGAATAATGGCGCCAAGCCTGGTGACAAGATCATTTTAGGCAAGCCCTTAGGTGTTGGAATACTCTCCGCTGCTCTGAAAAAAGAGCTTCTAAGCGAAGCCGGATATGCCACGATGATTCAGCACACAACTCAATTGAATATTCCTGGAATTGAACTCTCACAAATGCCGGGAGTGCATGCGTTAACAGATGTAACTGGCTTTGGTTTAGCTGGACATCTTTTAGAGATTTGCCGTGGATCTAAGTTGAAAGCTCAAGTGCAGTTTGATCAAATTCCATTAATCAAAGAGGCGCTTCAATTTGTTCAAGAGGGAATCGCTACAGGAGCATCTAAAAGGAATCTAGAGGCATATGGCCATCAAATAACTGCCCCTGAGAGCCCTCAAGACTGGATGAGGAAAATAGTTTCTGATCCTCAAACAAGTGGCGGCTTATTAGTGAGTTGCCGTCCTGAGGATGAATTAGAAGTCTTGCGTAAATTTCAAGCGCTTGGTTTTTCTCAAGCGCAAACAATCGGCAGCTTAATAACTGGCGATCCTAGTGTTGAGTTTGTATAGATTCAAGCAAATAGGATTGTTTGTAATTCACTGGGGTGACTAATGATAAAGTCAGCACCCCATTCAGTGATGTGCTCATCGCAGCCGCAGTATCCATAGGCTGCAGCTACTGTTTTCATGCCGGCAGCTTTGCCTGCTTCTATATCTCTTAAGTCATCGCCCACGTATACGCAGTCTAAGGGGCTTAAACCACAAATTTCTGCTGCTTTCAAAATCGGAGCGGGGTGTGGTTTTGAAAATGGCGTTGTATCTCCGCTGATATTGGCTTGGCTTCGTTCATCAATACCCATTAATTTCAAAAGTGGATTCGTAAATCGCTCAATCTTGTTGGTAACGATGCCCCAAGCAATCTGTTGATTTTCAAGTTGAGTCAGTAATTCATCGATACCATCAAATAACTGACTCTTCACACAAATATTATTCTGATAGTTGTTTAAGAATTCATCGCGCAAGGTGTCGAATTCAGGATGGTCAGGGTCGTAACCAAAAGCCCCTTTGATTAAACCCCTCGCCCCAGCTGAAGCTCTAGGCCTGAGTTCTTCGTAGGGTAGCTCTATTAAGCCTCGTGCGCGTCTTAGTTGATTGGCTGCGGCTACTAAGTCTGGAGCAGTATCAGCAAGTGTTCCATCTAAATCAAAAAAAACACCCTTAAACAAGGGAGATTTAATTTTTGTCGCCATCATTTTTTAGTGCAAGCCACTAAATAGTTGACGTCTGTATCTCGACCTAATGAATAGACTTGAGTAATAGGGTTGTAGCTAAGACCAATGATTTCGTTCATCTCTAGACCAGCTTCTCTTAAAAATTCACCAAGCTCTGATGGTTTGATGAATTTTTTGTAATCGTGAGTACCTTTTGGCAGCATCTGCAAGATATATTCTGCCCCAATAATGGCTAGTAGGTAGGACTTTGGATTGCGGTTCAGCGTGCTGAAGAAAACTTTACCACCTGGTTTTACTAACTGAGTACATGCCTTAATGATGCTCAATGGATCAGGGACATGCTCAAGCATTTCCATGCAGGTCACAACATCATATTGACCAGCTTCTTTTGCAGCCAAATTTTCAGCGCTAATGTATTCATATTGAACTGCGATACCAGTTTCAAGGCTATGCAAGTCAGCCACTTTGAGCGCTTTTTCCGATAGATCGATACCTTTTGCTTGAGCGCCGGCTTTTGCCATTGATTCTGTGAGAATGCCACCACCACAGCCGACGTCTAAAACCTTTTTGCCTGAGATCTCAGCATGCTTTTGGATCCAGTCCAGGCGCAATGGGTTGATAGCGTGTAATGGCTTAAATTCGCTAGTAGGATCCCACCAGCGGTGTGCTAGTGCGCTAAATTTTTCGATTTCGGTCTGATCTGCATTCATGGCTCTATTCTAATCAAGCTAGGGGGTTCTTGGTAAATCCTTGTCAATTAGGCTGGAAATCATAGAAAAACAATTAGAAAGTTATGGGGCAGGCAATAAAAAAGCCCGGCTAGCCGGGCTTTTAAACGGAGTAGTAAGAATTACTTCTTACGTGTACCGATAACTTCGATTTGAACGCGACGGTTCTTAGCACGACCAGCGCTAGTCTTGTTGTCAGCAACTGGCTGTGATTCGCCTTTGCCTTCAATTTGAATGCGGTTGGCATCAATGCCTTTGCTTACCAAGTAATTCTTCACTGCTGTCGCACGACGAACAGAAAGTTTTTGGTTATAAGCATCAGTACCCACTGAGTCAGTGTGACCTGTAGCGATAACAACTTCTAAAGCCAAGCTCTTGATTTGGCCAACTAAGTTGTCCAAGCTTGTTTTAGCAGCTGGTTTCAAAACTGATTTATCAAAGTCAAACAAAGCATCAGCAGTGTATGAAACTTTTGCACTCATGGCGGCTGCAGGTGGTTGAGCTGCCACAATGGCGCCATCGCAACCCTTAGCGGCTGTTGCTGGAGTCCAGTTAGCATCACGCCAGCATAGTTCGTTTGTACCGTTCTTCCAAACGATACCTGTGCTGTTTACCCAGTTATCAACGTTTTGTGCAAAAACGCTAGAGCTGATTGCAATACCTGCAATAGCCAATAGTTGTAGTAGTTTTTTCATTTTTCCCTCTTATTATCTGTGTGGAGGCCAATCTAATATGGTCCGCGATAGTTTATCACTATAAATAGTATAAATAACAGTTGAGGGTGATAAAATTGTTGCATGGAACTTACACAAAATAACGCAGCTAAAGAGACACTCCCAATATCCCTAGAAGACGAAATGCGTCGTTCTTACCTTGACTACGCTATGAGCGTGATCGTGGGTCGAGCCCTACCAGATGTAAGGGATGGCTTAAAGCCGGTACATCGCCGTGTTTTATTTGCGATGCATGAGTTAAACAACGACTGGAACAGGGCTTACAAGAAGTCTGCCCGTATTGTCGGTGACGTGATCGGTAAATATCACCCGCACGGTGACTCTGCTGTTTATGACACGATTGTTCGTATGGCGCAGAACTTTTCTTTGCGTTATATGCTTGTTGATGGCCAGGGTAACTTCGGTTCTGTTGATGGAGACAACGCAGCTGCGATGCGTTATACGGAAATCCGTTTGGCAAAGATAGCCCATCAGCTATTAGACGACCTGGATAAAGAGACTGTAGATTTCGGCCCTAACTACGACGGTAGTGAAAAAGAGCCATTGATTCTTCCTGCCAAGATTCCTAACCTATTGATCAATGGATCATCAGGTATTGCTGTGGGTATGGCTACTAATATTCCTCCTCATAACCTCGATGAGGTTGTGTCAGCCTGCTTACATTTGTTATCAAACCCAGAATGCACCATCGATGATTTGATGGAGATCATTCCGGCGCCTGACTTCCCAACAGCTGGAATTATTTACGGCATCCAGGGAGTGAAGGATGGCTACAGAACTGGTCGCGGCCGTGTCGTGATGCGTGCCAAAACCCATTTTGAAGATATGGATCGTGGTTCACGCCAATCTATCATTGTTGATGAACTACCGTACCAAGTTAATAAGAAAACTTTGCTTGAGCGCATCGCTGAACTTATTACTGAGAAAAAAGTTGAAGGTATCTCGGATATTCGCGATGAATCTGACAAGTCAGGCATGCGCGTTGTTATTGAATTAAAGCGCGGTGAAGTTCCTGAAGTGGTTTTGAATAACTTGTACAAGTACACGCAACTTCAAGATACTTTTGGTATGAATATGGTGGCTTTGGTGGATAACCAACCACGCCTTCTTAACCTTAAGCAGATGTTGGAGTGCTTCCTTTCTCACCGCAGAGAGGTGGTAACTCGTCGCACAGTATTTGAATTGCGCAAAGCGCGTGATCGTGGCCACGTCTTAGAAGGTTTGGCGGTTGCTTTAGCAAACATTGATGAATTTATTCGCATCATTAAAGCTGCACCAACTCCTCCAGAAGCTAAACGAGAGCTTCTATTGAAGTCTTGGGATTCCGAAGTGGTTCGTGAGATGTTGTCTCGCGCTGAAAAGGATGCGCCAGGTGGACGTAATTCATTCCGACCTGAAGATCTTGATCCTGCTGTAGGTATGCAAGAAGAGGGCTTATATCGCTTGTCTGAAGATCAAGCTCAAGAGATTTTGCAAATGCGTTTGCAACGCTTGACTGGTTTGGAGCAAAACAAGATTGTTGATGAGTACAAAGAAGTGATGCTTGAGATCGCTAATTTATTAGATATCTTGGCAAAGCCTGCGCGTATTACAACCATCATCACTGAAGAATTAAATGCAGTTCAAGCTGAGTTTGGCCAAGCAGGCAATGACACTGGTCGTCGTTCACGTATTGAAATGAATGCAACAGAATTGTTCACTGAAGATTTGATTACACCGCAAGATTTGGTTGTGACTTTGTCTCACGGTGGCTATATGAAGAGCCAACCATTGTCTGAATATCGCGCACAAAAGCGTGGTGGTCGAGGCAAGCAAGCTACGGCAACCAAAGATGAAGACTGGATTGATACTTTATTCGTAGCGAATACACATGACACGATTTTATGTTTCTCAGATCGCGGTCGTATGTACTGGTTGAAGGTGTGGGAGTTGCCGCAAGGTGGCCGTGCATCACGTGGCAAACCAATCGTCAACATCTTCCCATTAGTGGAAGGTGAAAAAATTACCGTCATTCTTCCGATCAAGGCATATGAAGATGATAAGTATGTATTCATGGCAACTCGTAAGGGTGTAGTGAAGAAGTCACGTTTGTCAGATTTCTCTAATCCACGTAAGGCCGGCATTATTGCTGTTGACTTAGATGAGGGGGATCACTTGGTTGGCGCGGCGATTACAGATGGTCGTCACGATGTAATGTTGTTCTCTGATGCTGGTAAAGCAGTTCGCTTTGATGAGAATGATGTTCGCCCAATGGGAAGAACAGCGCGTGGTGTTCGCGGTATGAATCTAGATGCGGCACACGAAGTCATTGCTATGTTGGTAGCCCCTGCTGAAATTGAGGGCCAAGATCCAGTTGTTACTGAGTCAGGTGAGCCAAGCATTATTCCAAGTAGTGTTTTGACTGCAACAGAGAATGGTTTTGGTAAGCGTACGCCAATCTCCGAATACACACGCCATGGTCGTGGTACTAAAGGCATGATTGCAATTCAAACGACTGAGCGTAACGGTAAAGTTGTTGCTGCTGTTTTAGTTTCTGAGCAAGATCAGATTATGTTGATTACAACTGGTGGTATCTTGGTGCGCACAAGAGTCTCTGAAATTCGTGAGATGGGTAGGGCAACTCAAGGTGTGACACTCATTAACGTTGATGAAGGTACTCAGCTATCTGGTTTGCAGCGTGTTGCTGAAAGCGATGACGAAGAAGAAGATTCTGACCTTGATTCGCCACAAGCTGCAACTGATGCGCCTGAAGGAAATGAGGGCGGGGAGCCGGAGAATGTTTGACCGCCGAGTTTTTAACTTTGCCCCAGGTCCGGCAACACTCCCTGAGGAAGTTTTAAAGCAGGCGGCAGACGAAATGCTCAACTGGAATGGGTTGGGCATGGGTGTGATGGAAGTTAGTCATCGTGGCAAGCCATTCATGGCTTGCTATGAAGAAGCGATTGCTGATCTTCGTAGCTTGATGAATATTCCTGAGAGTTATGCCGTTTTATTTTTGCAAGGTGGCGCTATCGGTGAAAATGCAGCAATCCCAATGAACTTAATGCCTCTTGCAAAGAATGGTCCTAAGGCTGACTTTGTGGTTACAGGTATTTGGACGGAAAAGTCTGCAAAAGAAGCTGCTAAATATGGACAGGCTCATATTGCAGCATCTAGCGCGTCAACTGGATTTACAAGCATTCCTGATCAAAAAGATTGGCAGCTCTCTGATGATGCTGCCTATGTGCATATTTGTTCGAACGAAACAGTTGGTGGTGTTGAGTTCCAAAATGTACCCAAAGTGGCAAAACCTCTTGTTGCTGACGTTTCTAGCAACATCCTTTCCCGCGTCTGGGATGTTAATGATTTTGGCGTTTTATTTGGTGGCGCACAAAAGAATATTGGACCGGCTGGTTTGAGTATTGTGATTGTTCGTAAAGACCTTTTAGGCCATGCAATGCCTATTACACCGATGGTTTGGGATTGGGCTAAGCAAGCTGAAAATGATTCGATGCTCAATACACCTCCAACCTACGGCATCTATTTGGCAGGGTTAGTATTTAAATGGTTAAAGCGTCAAGGTGGTATCGCGGCAATCGAAAAGAGGAATATCGCTAAGTCTGATTTGTTATACAACTTTATTGATAGCAGCAGTTTATTTGCTAGTAAGGTCGCTGCTAATTGTCGTTCGCGTATGAATGTAACTTTCTATCTTCAGGATGAAGCTATGAATGATTCATTTGTAGAGGGGGCGTCTAAGCTTGGCCTTATGAATATTAAAGGCCATAAGAGCGTGGGTGGTATGCGAGCAAGCATCTATAACGCAATGCCGATGGCTGGCGTGCAAGCTTTGGTTGAGTATATGAAGGAGTTTGAACGTGGCTGCTGATGATAAGGATTTAGCGCCTTTGCGCGCTCGTATAGACTCAATTGATCAACAACTCTTAGACTTGTTAGCTGCGCGAGCAGAAGCAGCTCAGGCGGTTGGGAAAATTAAACATAATGTGAATGCCCCAGTATTTCGTCCGGAGCGCGAACGTCAAGTTATCGATGGATTAATTGCAAAAAATAAAAGTCCTTTGGCTGCTGATGGCATCACTTATATCTGGCGAGAAATTATGTCAGCATGTCGTGCGCTTGAAGCTCCAGTTCGAGCCGCATATTTAGGGCCAGCTGGTACTTTTTCAGAACAAGCTGCTTTTGCACAGTTTGGTCAATCTATCACCCGTGTGCCATGCTCAAGTATTGATGAAGTTTTCCGTGCTGTCGATGCTGGCTCTGCAGATTTTGGTGTTGTCCCAGTTGAGAATTCATCGGAGGGCGCAATTTCAAGAACGCTAGATTTACTTCTAGATACAGATTTAAAAATCACGGGCGAAATTGCTTTATCTATTAAGCATCATCTCTTGACAAAGACTGGTGAATTGGATGGGGTAACTCGTGTGCTAGCTCACCCTCAAGCGCTAGCTCAATGCCAGCGTTGGTTATCGAGTAATGCGCCTAAATTGGATCGTCAAGCTGTTAGCAGTAACGGTGAGGCTGCTAAGTTGGCCGCTCAAGATTCAACTGTTGCCGCAATTGCTGGCGACTCAGCTCAACAACAATACGCATTGCAAGCTGTTCAAAGTCAAATTCAAGATGATCCACATAACCGCACACGTTTTGTTGTCATTAGTCATGGCTCTTGCCAGCCATCTGGTAAAGATCAAACTTCAGTCATCCTTTCTGTAAACAATAAGCCAGGCGCTGTTCATCAGTTATTAGCACCTCTTGCAAAACATGGTGTTTCAATGAATCGTTTAGAGTCGCGTCCTGCAAGAAGAGGTACGTGGGAGTATTTCTTCTATATTGATATGGATGGTCATGCCACTGATCCAAAAGTTGCTGCTGCATTGAGTGAGTTGCAAGCAGAAGCAGCATTCTTTAAGAATTTGGGTTCTTATCCCCGCAGTCATTAAATTTAGGAAGATTGATCATGGCCAACGATGTTGGGCAAGAAAAGTTAATTGGTTTAAGTCATGTTCGCGCGATAGCGCCATACGTGGGTGGAAAACCTATTAGTGAGGTTGCTCGAGAATTTGGTTTGGACGAAAGCAAAATTGTTAAATTAGCTTCCAATGAAAATCCTTTAGGAATGCCAGAGTCTGCAAAAAAAGCTATGGCTAAAGCGGCCGAGGATTTAGGCCGCTATCCTGATTCGAATGGCTTTGAATTAAAAAATGCCTTAGCTAAAAAATTAAATGTTCCATTTGAGTGGATCACCCTTGGCAACGGTAGTAATGATATTTTGGAGTTAACTGCGCGAGCAGTAGCTCAAGAGGGTGATGAGGTCGTCTTCTCAAAGCACGCGTTTGCTGTCTATCCACTTGCGACTCAGGCTGTTGGCGGTAAAGCAATTGAGGTCGCCGCAACGAGTGACTATGGCCATGATTTGCCAGCCATGCTCAAAGCAATCACGGCAAAAACGCGCTTAGTCTTTGTGGCTAATCCCAATAATCCAACGGGTACTTTTTTGAAGGCTAGTGAGATTGAGGCCTTCATTCAGAAAGTGCCAAGCCATGTTGTGGTTGTTATTGATGAAGCCTACAACGAGTTTTTAACTCCTGAGCAGCAATATGATGCAATCGCTTGGGTGCGCCAGTATCCGAATGTGATTGTTTCGAGAAGTTTTTCAAAAGCGTATGGCTTAGCTGGTTTGCGTATTGGTTACGGTATTGCGCAAAACAATATTACAGATCTATTGAATCGTATTCGTCAACCATTCAATGTGAATAGCTTGGCTCAAGCAGCAGCTATTGCAGCTTTAGCTGACGTTGAATTTTTAAAGAAATGTTTTGAGTTAAATCGTGCTGGTTATCTTCAGCTCACTCAAGCATTTGATCGGATGGGTTTGCGTTATCTCCCGTCATCAGGAAATTTTGTATTAGTTAAAGTAGGTAATGATCCGTCTGCCGGTGCTAAGATTAATTTGGAATTACTCAAAGCGGGGGTGATTGTTCGCCCCGTTGGTAATTATGGTTTGCCAGAGTGGCTGCGCGTTTCTATTGGCTTGCCTCAAGAAAACCAAACATTTATTGAAGCTCTTAAAAAGATTCTTAATTAATGAACGCTATTGAAAAAAATGCATCGCTAACACTCGGCATTATTGGCGTTGGCCTAATTGGCGCATCAGTTGGTTTAGCTCAAAAAAAAGCCAAAGCTTTTGATAAGGTGTTGGGCGTTGGCCGATCACAGAATAATCTTGATGAGGCCATCAAGATGGGTGCGATTGATCATGCAGTAACTCTTGAGCAATGCGCTAGGGAAGCTGACGTCATTGTTGTTTGTGTGCCAGTGGCGCAAACTTTTACGGTGTTACATGCAATTGAGCCACACATCAAAGCGAACGCCTTGATTACAGATGCAGGCAGCACAAAATCAGATGTCATCATGGCTGCCAAAACTGCCTTAGGTGACAAAGTTGCTCAATTCATTCCTGCTCATCCGATTGCGGGTGGTGCTCAACATGGCGCAAGCGCTGCTAAGCATGATTTATATCAGGGTAAACAAGTGATTATTTGCCCGCTACAAGAAAATGTTCCTCCAGCTGTTGAGGCTATTAATCAATTTTGGTTGGCAACTGGGGCATCAACACATCGAATGTCTGCCTTGCAGCATGATGCTGTTTTTGCCTCTATCTCACATTTGCCACATGTGTTGTCATTTGCATTGATGCTACAAGTTGCAAACTCTGAAGATGCCAATGTGAAACTTGGTCACGCTGGCGCTGGTTTTAGAGATTTCACTCGCATTGCTGCTTCCAGTCCTGAAATGTGGCGTGATATTTGTCTAGCTAACAAAACAGCCGTTCTAAAAGAGATGGATAACTATCTTAATTTGACTAAATTATTAAGAGACATGATTGCGAAAGAAGATGGTGATGCATTGTTAAAAGCATTCACACGTGCAAGTGCAGAGCGTCAAAAGTGGGAAGGTCGCTAATGAGTTCTGCGGTACATGAGTTTATTGAATTAGGTCCATTTGTTAAGGCAGAAGGTACTGTTGCGCTACCAGGTTCTAAAAGTATTTCTAATCGTGTTTTACTTTTATCCGCCCTGGCTAGTGGCGCGACTCGCCTAAAAGGTCTGTTGGATGCTGATGACACCAGAGTGATGCGTGCAGCTCTTAAAACTCTCGGTGTTGGTATTGATGAGGCTGATGGCGACTGTGTGATTCATGGTTGTTCTGGCAAATTACCTAAAGATCAGGCTGATTTATTTATGGGTAATGCTGGCACAGCAATACGTCCTTTGACTGCTGCATTAGCTATTCTGGGTGGTGACTACCGTCTGCATGGTGTGCCTCGTATGCACGAGAGACCGATTGGTGATTTGGTTGATGGTTTGCGCATGGTCGGTGCTCAGGTAGCTTATGAGCAAAATGAAGGTTACCCACCGCTGAAACTTTCTAAAGGGCAGATACGGACCAAAGAAGTCATCAAGGTGCGCGGTGATGTATCCAGTCAATTCTTAACTGCTTTATTGATGGCTCTGCCATTAGTAGCTAATAATGAAATTTGTATCGAAGTAATTGGCGAGCTTATCTCAAAACCTTATATCGATATCACTCTAAAGCTGATGGATCGATTTGGTGTTCAGGTTCGAAATGATCAATGGCAACGTTTTTACATTCCAGTAAATAGTGGTCAGCCTTACAGCACCCCTGGTACTTTGCATGTAGAGGGTGATGCATCCTCAGCATCTTATTTTTTGGCTGCTGGTGCTATTGGTCATGGTCCTGTTAGGGTTACTGGCGTTGGGCGCAATAGTATTCAAGGTGATGTCGCTTTTGCTGATGCGCTCAATCAAATGGGCGCTAATGTCATGGCTGGTGATGATTGGATTGAAGTACGCGGAGTTGATACGCCGAGTGGTCGATTGCAAGGTATTGAATTGAACTGTTTAGCCATTCCTGATGCTGCAATGACTTTGGCCGTTGCAGCGTTATTTGCAGAAGGCTCTACAAAGTTAACCGGCATAGCTAGTTGGAAGGTTAAAGAAACAGATCGTATTGCTGCCATGGCTAAAGAGCTTCAAAAAATGGGCGCCACGGTTGAAGCAGGTGACGACTATATTCAAGTAACGCCACCCAAAGAATGGAAGACTCCAGTTGAAGGTGTAGATACATACGATGATCATCGTATGGCTATGTGTTTTTCACTGGCAGCACTAGGGCCCTTAAAAGTGAAAATTAATGATCCTGCCTGCGTTGCTAAAACTTTCCCAGATTACTTTAAGGAATTTGCATTGGTTGCCAAGAGCTGAATTTTGAATGGAGTTTTAGGCCGAAAGTGCTGACTTTTAGCTATTCTCAGCAGTTCTAACGTTTCACATTAAGAAATATTTACACTAATTGAATCACTGTTAAAGTGAAAAAATCCAAAAATATCGCAAAAATGACCCTAGATAAGAGCTCTATGATCCCTGTTATTGCCATTGATGGCCCAACTGCTTCGGGTAAGGGGACTGTGGCTCAACAAGTAGCAGAGCGCTTGGGATATCACTATTTAGATAGTGGTGCTTTATATCGATTAGTTGGCCTTGCCAGCTTTAAACAAGGGATTTCAACCGCTATCGAAGTGGACCTAATTCCGATTGCGAAAAATTTAAATGTTATTTTTCAAGGGGATAGAGTCATTTTGGATGGTGAAGATGTCAGTGATCAGATTCGCCAAGAGGAAATGGGTAAACGTGCTTCTGAGGTCGCAGTTCACCAAGGAGTGCGACATGCTTTGGTAGCTAGGCAGCAGGCCTTTCGACAAGAGCCAGGCTTAGTTGCCGATGGAAGAGACATGGCTAGCGTGATTTTTACTGATGCCGCTACAAAAGTCTTTTTAACTGCAACTGCAGAGGCCAGAGCTGATAGACGCTATAAACAATTGATAGCTAAAGGCTTTTCTGCTAATATTCAAGTCCTTTTGCAGGATTTACGTGATCGAGATGCCCGCGATGCTAATCGCAGCAATTCGCCACTGAAGGCTGTTGAAGGGGCTCACCATCTCGACACGACGTCGATGACTATTGAAGAGGCGGTGAACCAGGTTCTAAAGTGGCATCAAGCTAATTAGTTATTACTCATAACAGTAGTGAAATCTCACTGAGGAAATTTAGGAGCCAGTCCTTGCCACGCGAGTACTGGTATGTGCAATCTAACCCGTCAAGTCTTTTGACGGCTTTATAGTGAAAACTCATGTCTGAATC
>JBEGTH010000027.1:0-17865 GCA_041179505.1 Pseudomonadota bacterium
TTACCAAAGAGTTGTCCGAGATCGTCGGCGGCGCTGCGGCAGTTTGATAACGAATGTATTGTAAAAAATTAGTGATCGGAGAAATACGATGAGCAACGGTAATATCGTTCAGTGCATTGGCGCGGTGGTGGACATTCAGTTCCCACGTGACAAAATGCCAAAAATTTATGACGCATTGATCTTGGAAGAGAGCAGTGAAGCGTCTTTTGCTGAAAAAGGTTTGACCTTTGAGGTGCAACAACAGTTAGGTGACGGCGTAGTTCGTACCATTGCGATGGGTTCAAGCGATGGCTTGCGTCGCGGCATGAGCGTATCTAATACAGGCAAAGGTATTTCAGTGCCTGTAGGTCCAGCGACTTTGGGTCGTATTATGGATGTGTTGGGTCGCCCTATTGACCAAGCTGGCCCAATTGGAACAGACGAGCGTCGTGCGATTCACCAATCTGCACCTAAGTTTGATGAGCTATCACCATCTGTTGACTTGCTAGAAACAGGTATCAAAGTTATTGACTTGGTATGCCCGTTCGCTAAGGGCGGTAAAGTTGGTTTGTTCGGTGGTGCTGGTGTTGGTAAGACAGTTAACATGATGGAGTTGATCAACAACATCGCTAAGCAACACTCAGGTTTGTCAGTGTTTGCTGGTGTTGGTGAGCGTACTCGTGAGGGTAACGACTTCTACCACGAGATGAAAGACTCTAACGTTCTTGATAAAGTTGCGATGGTTTTCGGTCAGATGAACGAGCCACCAGGCAACCGTCTACGTGTAGCTTTGACAGGTTTGACAATGGCTGAGCGTTTCCGTGACGAAGGCCGCGACATCTTGTTCTTCGTTGATAATATTTATCGTTATACATTGGCTGGTACAGAAGTATCTGCGTTGTTAGGTCGTATGCCATCAGCTGTGGGTTATCAACCTACATTGGCAGAAGAAATGGGCCGTTTACAAGAGCGTATTACTTCAACTAAGACTGGTTCTATTACATCTATTCAGGCCGTTTACGTTCCTGCCGATGACTTAACAGATCCATCACCAGCTACAACATTCTTGCACTTAGACTCAACAGTTGTTTTGTCTCGTGATATTGCTGCTCTAGGTATCTACCCAGCGGTTGACCCACTTGACTCAACAAGCCGTCAGTTGGATCCGCAAGTTGTTGGTGAAGAGCACTATGCAGTTGCTCGCGGTGTACAAACAACATTGCAACGTTATAAAGAGTTGCGCGACATTATTGCTATTTTGGGTATGGATGAACTATCACCAGAAGACAAGCAAGCTGTTGCACGTGCTCGTAAGATTCAACGTTTCTTGTCACAACCATTCCACGTTGCGGAAGTATTTACAGGTTCTCCAGGTAAATATGTTCCATTGAAAGAAACAATCCGCGGCTTCAAGATGATTGTTGACGGTGAGCTTGACCATTTGCCAGAACAGGCTTTCTATATGGTTGGCGGCATCGAAGAAGCTATCGAAAAAGCTAAGAAGTTGCAGTAAACCAAGGAACGCACATGTCTAGCATCCACGTTGATGTAGTGAGCGCTGAGCAGTCAATTTTCGCCGGTGAAGCAAAGTTTATTGCTTTGCCTGGCGAAAGTGGTGAGTTGGGTATCCTTCCAGGACACACTCCGCTAATCACAAGAATTCGCCCAGGCGCAGTACGTATTGAAAAAACTGATGGTGACGAAGAGTTTGTTTTTGTTGCCGGCGGCATCCTTGAGGTTCAGCCAAATAAGGTAACAGTTCTTGCTGATACCGCTATTCGTGGTCATGACCTTGATGAAGCTAAAGCTACAGAAGCGAAAAAAGCAGCTGAAGAAGCAATGCAAAACCGCACAAGTGACATTGACTTTGCACATGCACAGTCAGAGTTTGCAATGGCGGCAGCACAATTGGCCGCTATTGCTAAGTTACGTCAAAAAAGATAATTGGCTTTAATTAACGATCGATTCCTGCGCGCATGCTTAAAGCAATCAACCGATAGAACTCCTATTTGGTTGATGCGCCAGGCAGGTCGATATTTGCCTGAATACAATGCAACGCGCGCTAAGGCAGGAAGTTTTTTAGCGCTTGCAAAAAATCCCCAGCTAGCAACAGAAGTCACATTGCAACCATTGGATCGTTATCCTTTGGATGCTGCTATTTTGTTTTCAGACATTCTGACTATTCCTGATGCAATGGGTTTAGGTTTAAGCTTCGAGGCAGGTGAAGGTCCAAGATTTAGTCGACCATTACGAGATGAACAGGCCGTCAATAATTTACGCCCAGCAGATTTAGACCAGCTCAAATATGTATTTGATGCGGTGTCAGAAATTAGACGAGCTCTCATTCAGGACGGTCATCAAAGAGTACCTCTGATAGGTTTCTCTGGAAGTCCATGGACATTAGCCTGCTACATGATTGAAGGTTCAGGCTCATCAGACTTTAAACATACAAAAGATATGTTGTATCAAAGACCTGATTTAATGAAAAAGGTCCTCGATGCGAACATTCAATCTGTAGCTGAATATCTTAAAGCCCAAGTAGATGCAGGTGCTCAAGCGTTAATGATTTTTGATACATGGGGTGGTTTGTTGCCCGATGGTTGGTATCAAAAAACTTCACTGGCAAGCATGAAAGCAGTAATCGAATTGTTGCCGCGCCAAAAAGATGGTCAACAAATCCCAGTTTTAGTATTTACTAAGGGTGGTGGTATTTGGTTAGAAGATATCGCAGAATCAGGCGCTGATGTTATTGGTTTGGACTGGACCGCTTCTGTTGCCAAATCACGTAAGCGCTTACTAGCGAAAAAAACCCCATTAGCCTTGCAAGGAAACTTTGATCCCTTGGCTCTATTCTCTAGCCCCGAGCAAATTGGGACAGAAGCCAAAAGAATTTTAGATGACTTAGCAGTAGCGCCCGCACTAGAAAAAGACCTTCATTCTTTAGATGGCCATGTTTTTAACTTAGGCCATGGTATTTCTCAATTCACCAACCCAGAGCATGTAACTGCTTTGGTAGAGACAGTTTTAAGTCACTCTACCCGACTCAGAAATAAGTAAATTTGAGCATGTGAGTAGTAACTTATGCACAGATGCTGTGAATAAGATTAATCTAATAGCAAACCCTTAGACAACTAAACTGAAGCGGCAATTTAAATCATTAAATCATTGATTTTGTTGAAAATAATATTTATATTAAAAATATAGTAAAAATATTCGATACTGATAAGAATCAATGGAACGAAGGATAAATGAGTACTTATCCACAAGGTTTTCCACAGAGCCCATAACCAAATAAAAAAACATTCAACAGCAACAATCTTCGAGACAGACTTAAAGTAAAACATGAGCTTTGCTGAAAAAAATAAAAAACAAAGGATTGTTCAGGTTGCTATTGATACCCCGGTCAATAAACTATTTGATTACATTTGGGATCACACAAGTTTAGAAGCCGAACCAAAGCGAGGGCAAATTGTTTCCGTAGGGTTTGGAAGAAAAGAGTTGGTTGGCGTAGTTATCAATGAAATTGAAAGCTCGGATTTTGACATTCAAAAGTTAAAGCATGTAACAGGAATGGCACCCTGCACTTCAATTTCTGAAGATGTGATTGGAATGGCGGAGTTTGCCTCTGCGTATTATCAAAAGTCCATTGGGGAGGTTTTGGTACCAGCCATCCCCAAATATTGGCGGCAGAAAGAAAAATGGCTTCTATTAAGTAAAGCCAGAAGAAAAACAAAAAGTGCCGAAAAAAAGAATCACCAAAATAGCGAAGAGCAAAAAGCAATTCAGCTAAACGACGAACAAGCTACTGCCATTGCACAGCTTGTAAAAGCTTCCCAAGAAAAGAAATTTGAAACTTATTTGCTACAAGGCGTCACTGGTAGCGGTAAAACATTAACGTATTTGCGATGGCTGTCGAAAGTACTTGAGGAAGAAAATTCTCAAGTATTGATCATGGTGCCTGAAATTAACTTGACGCCACAGCTTGAAGAAAGTGTACGCATCGCTTTTCCAAAAAGTTCTTTAGTTGTTATGCATAGCGGTTTAACAGATCGCACGCGGGCAGATAATTGGATAAAGGCTAATGCCGGCGAAGCCAAAATTATTCTCGGTACAAGAATGGCGGTAATGACGTCAATTCCAAATCTGCGAGCAATTGTTGTGGATGAAGAGCATGACCTTTCATATAAACAACAAGAAGGGGTTCGTTACTCAGCCAGGGATTTGGCGGTATGGCGCGCAAAAAAAATGGAAGTGCCAATTTTGCTCGTCTCAGCAACACCAAGCTTAGAAACTTGGTTTAATGCAGAGGAGAAAAAATATAAAAAGCTCAGCTTAAACAATCGAGCAGCTAAAAATGCAACAAAGCCCATTATCGATATTGTTGATTTAAATATTGATCGTCAATCAGGCAATAAAAATGAGCATGGCTTTAGCCCTCATCTATTAAGCGGAATTGCAAAAAATTTAGAGCTAGGTTTACAAACTCTTATCTACATTAATCGTCGAGGCTACTCACCAGTTCTTAATTGTGAGGCATGCTCATGGGTATCAGACTGCATAAAGTGTTCTGCGCATATGGTGCTTCATAGACCTACTGGCGAAAGAGCTAGTTTATGTTGTCATCATTGTGGACTGATACGCCCAATACCGAAGGTTTGTCCAAGTTGTGGAAACACAGATTTAATTCCTATTGGCAAGGGAACCCAAAAGGTTGAAGAGTTCTTGAGCCAACAATTTCCCCAAGCAAAAATTTTAAGAATTGATGCCGACACTACCCGAAAAAAAGGTAGTGCCGAAGAGTTGTTTGGCTCTATCCATGATGGTGATGCCGATATTATTGTGGGCACCCAGATGGTTACTAAGGGCCATGATTACCAGTCAGTTGCCTTGGTGGGTGTGATTGATGCTGACGCCAGTTTATTTTCACAAGATTATCGCGCAGCTGAAAGATTATTTGCGCAGTTGATGCAGGTAACCGGCAGGGCTGGCCGAAGTGAAAAATCAGGTGCTTCTAGGGTGGTGATTCAAACAAGGTATCCAACTGCTGCACCTTACAAATATTTGCAGCAAGATGATGTGAATGGGTTTTTAGCGGAAGTCTGTGAGGAGAGAAAAATGGTGGGCCTGCCCCCATTTTCATATCAAGCATTAATCCATGCTGAGCACAAAACATTGATAGCAGCGATTGACATGTTGAAAGATGCGTCGAGTGCAGCGCAGCTATCAGAGTCCTGGCCACAAAACGTCATGATGAGCGATGTTGTTCCCAAAACAATGGTCCGTCTAGCAGGCAAAGAGCGTGCACAAATTTTAATGGAGTGCGTTAATCGACAATCCCTTCAGTACGCCTTAGAGATTTTTCAACAAGCACTTACTGAGCAAAACACTAAAAGAAAAGGGGTCGGCTGGTATATAGAGCGCGACCCCGTACAAATTTAATTGCTTAACTCATTAAGCATATTCTGCAATTGGTACACATGTGCAGAATAAGTTTCTATCACCGTAAACGTTATCGGCTCGCCCGACTGGAGGCCAGTACTTATTTTTTCTAAGTCTGGCAACAGGGTAGGCTGCTTCTTCACGGGTATAAGCATGATTCCACTCATTTGCTAGAACAAGCTCAGCCGTGTGAGGGGCATTCTTAAGTGGGTTGTCATCTTTGTCATAAGAACCGTTGCCGACTTTTTTAATTTCTTCAGCAATCGTTACCATTGCCTCAATAAAGCGATCTAATTCAAATTTAGATTCACTCTCGGTCGGTTCGATCATGAGAGTGCCAGGGACTGGGAAGCTCATGGTTGGGGCATGGAAGCCAAAGTCCATCAAGCGTTTAGCAACATCTTCATTGCTAATGCCAGTTTCATCTTTCAATGGTCTTAAATCTAAAATGCACTCATGTGCCACCAATCCGTTGCTACCCTTGTATAGAACAGGATAGTAAGCCTCTAATTTTTTGGCGACATAGTTGGCAGAAAGAATAGCAGTCTCAGTTGCCTTTGCAAGACCCTCTGAGCCCATCATCGCAACATACATCCATGAGATTGGCAAAATAGAAGCTGAGCCAAATGGAGCTGCGCTGATGCGCATCCACTCTAAGTCATTCCATTTGTTTGCAGTTCCTGCCGTAAATGAACAAGGTAAGAAAGGCGCCAAATGAGAGCGAACTGCAACTGGTCCAACGCCTGGGCCACCACCACCGTGAGGGATACAGAATGTTTTATGAAGGTTTAGGTGGCTAACGTCTCCACCAAAATGACCCGGTGCAGCCGTGCCTACAAGGGCATTCATATTCGCACCGTCAATGTAGACTTGACCGCCGTGTTGATGAACAATTTCACATAGCTCCTGAACGCCTTCTTCAAATACGCCATGAGTACTTGGATAAGTAATCATAATCGCTGCTAGTTTTGAAGAGTGTTGTTCAGCTTTGGCTTTAAGATCGACTAAGTCAACGTTTCCATCTGCATCACAGTTCACAACAACAACTTGTAATCCTGCCATCTGTGCTGATGCCGGATTAGTGCCATGCGCTGATGATGGAATTAAGCAAATATCTCTGTGACCTTCACCTCTTGAATCATGATAGGCGCGAATGACTAAAAGTCCAGCGTATTCTCCCTGTGATCCTGCATTAGGTTGAAGGGAGACAGCGGCATAGCCAGTAGCTGCGCACATCATGCGCTCTGTATCTTCAATTAGTTTTGCATAGCCAGCCCATTGGGCTTCTGGTGCTAATGGATGAATTTGAGAAAGACTTGGCCATGTAACTGGAACCATTTCGCTCGTTGCATTAAGTTTCATCGTGCAAGAGCCCAGTGGAATCATTGTTCTATCCAAAGCTAAATCTTTGTCAGCCAAACTTCTTAGATAGCGGAGCATTTCATGCTCTGAGTGATAACGATTAAATGTTGGGTGCGTTAAGTACGCACTTTGTCTAATTAAAGAGTTAGGTATTGCGCTCAATACTTCTTTATCTAAAGCTTCAATATCAAGCTTTTCTTGGCCGCCCATGATTGACCAAATCAAATTAAGTTCATTGCGCCCAGTAGTTTCATCTAAAGAAATGCCAACATGATGGGGATCAATTTCTCTAAAGTTACAGCCTTTGAGTTGTGCCGCAGAATGAATTTTGCTTGCATCAGGAACTTTTACTGTGATGGTGTCAAACCAGTTACGGTTGCTTACTTCAAAGCCAAGCTTCTTCAATGCTAATACTAAGATGCTAGCTTGGCGATGAGTGCGAAGCGCGATTTGCTTCAATCCTGCCGGACCATGATAAATCGCATACATGCTTGCCATAACGGCAAGTAAAACTTGGGCTGTACAAATATTTGAAGTGGCTTTTTCACGACGAATATGTTGTTCTCTAGTTTGTAATGCAAGGCGATAGGCTGGTTGACCTTGAGCGTCAATTGTTACGCCAACTAAACGACCCGGCATACTTCTTTTAAATGCATCTTTTGTTGCTAGGTAACCAGCAGATGGGCCACCGAAGCCCAAAGGAACTCCAAAGCGTTGCGCTGTTCCTACCGCCACATCAGCGCCCCACTCGCCTGGTGGCGTTAAAAGTGTGAGAGCTAACAAGTCGGCTGCTGCAATTAATAGACCGCCTTTTGCGTGAATGTTTTCAGCTATTTGGTGATAGGTGGAATGCTCTTCAACTTGGCCGTCTACGCCGGGGTACTGAACGAGTACAGCAAAAGCATCTACTAGGATGGCTTCTTCAAGCGAGCCAATTTGAATATCAATGTTAAGAGGTTTTGCGCGCGTTTTAATAACAGCAATCGTTTGCGGAAGAACATTGTTGGCAATAAAGAAAGTATTTGATTTGGATTTGCAGGTACGCAAAGCCAAAGTCATTGCTTCTGCTGCAGCCGTGCCCTCGTCAAGCATAGATGCGTTACCGATATCCATGCCAGTTAAGTCAATTAACATTTGCTGGAAGTTAACGATGGCCTCTAAACGGCCTTGAGAGATTTCAGGTTGATATGGTGTGTATGCTGTATACCAAGCTGGGTTTTCTAAAATATTTCTCTGAATAACACCAGGGGTGATGTTATTAAAGTATCCCTGACCAATGAAAGATTTAAAAACCTTATTCTGGTTAGCAATGCTAGCCAACAGTTCTAATGCTTCTGTTTCACCTTTTGCTAATGAGTAATCGCCAAGAGGAAGAGCATCTTTACTTCTGATTTTGCTTGGCACAACAGCATTGATCAGATCATTGCGTTGTTTAAAACCAAGAAACTGAAGCATGGCTGCTTCATCATTGGTTGATGGACCTATGTGACGGCTTAAAAAAGCATCATGGTTTTCAAGAGAGGTCAGAGAGCTTTTCATTTTTATGCACCAATTATTTTGGCATATGCATCAGCAGATAGCAACGCATCAAGCTTTGAAATATCAGTAGGTTTAATTTTGAATAACCAAGAGTTATAAGCATCAGAGTTCACTGATTCAGGTGCGCTAACGGCCGCATCATTGTTGGCGATAACTTCGCCGCTCAATGGAGCATAAATATCACTTGCTGCTTTTACTGATTCAACCACTGCGCATGCATCGCCTGCATTAACTGCTTTGCCAACTTCTGGAAGCTCTAAGAAAACGATGTCTCCTAGTGCTTCTTGTGCATGATCTGTAATGCCAACAGTGATTGTGCCGTCAGCTTCTTTGCGAATCCACTCATGTGATTCTGTGTAGTGTAGGTCTTGAGGTATGTTCATAAAGTTCTCCAAAAATTAAACCAAGGCTTTGCCATGGCGTACGAAAGGGGGTTTTACAACAACTGCATTTAATTCTTTATCACGAATTACAACTTTGACTAAATCACCAATTTTTGTGCCCATTGGAAGTTTTGCAAGTGCGATCGATTTTTGTAGAGATGGGCTAAATGTTCCGCTGGTAATTTCACCTTCACCATCTGCAGACTTAACAATTTGATGAGCTCTTAGAACACCTTTATCTTGCAAAATTAAACCTAGGAATACAAATTGTTGCGATTTTTTATCAAGGGCTGATCTGCCATTGAATGGTCGGTCAGTTGAACGATCAATTGTCCAACCAAGCCCAGCATCTAATGGGTTGGTTGTATCGTTCATGTCTTGACCATATAGATTCATGCCAGCTTCTAATCTAAGAGTATCTCGGGCTCCAAGACCAGCAGGTTGAGCCCCTGCTCTAACTAGTACGTCCCAAATCTTGCTGGTTTGGTCAAGTGCCACTAATAATTCTGCGCCATCCTCACCCGTATAACCGGTGCGGGCAATCATGATTTCACCAAAAGACGTAGCAACACAACGCCCATGAAAAACCTTAAGTTCTTGAGCAGCGGCGGCAAGTGCAGGAATTGATTTTGCGATTAACTCAAGTGCGTGCGGGCCTTGAACAGCTATCATTCCTTGAGGATTTTGACTGTTGATTAAATCAGCACGTCTAGGCACTAAGTTTAAATTTGTAAATACCTTTGCCTCTTGATGAAGCCACTCTAAATCAGTATGTGCAGTAGCAGCGTTGATAACGATTCGGTAGTTCGGATCGAGTCTATAAACAATTAGGTCATCAATAACGCCACCATCTTGATTCAGTAGGCAGCTATACAGTGCTTGGCCATTGTTTTTTAATTTATTGACATCGTTGGCCAATACTTTTTCTAGGAATGCTTTTGCATCAGAGCCAATGACATCAACTGCTGCCATATGACAAACGTCAAAAATCCCACAATTTGATCTTGTTGCAACGTGCTCTTCAATTTGTGAGCCATAGTTGACTGGCATTTCCCATCCACCGAAATCAACCAGTTTGGCGCCTGCCAATTGGTGTGTTTCAAAAAGAATGGTGCGTTTTAATTGATTAGGGGCGACCGACATCCAAACTCCTTAAAGGAATTGATGCCCCCCTGTCCTGTTACCTGAGAGATTGAAGATCGCAAACCCTTTGTGATCTCTTAGCCCCTTCGGTGTGCAACTAAATGCAGCTCTCCAGAGTGTAAATATCGACGGTCCATTTGCCTGAGCGTTCATGGGCATTGCGCCTTCGGCGTTGGTTAAACCAAACTCTCCCATCGATAAAGCTATTGTACCTAAGGGTGGCCACAACACCAAAATCTAATTTTGCACAACTTTGGTGCAAATTTATGGAATATTTGGGTGCGCATCCATAGATAATGAAGTTAGTTTGCTAAACCCTTAGAGGAGTTGCTTCATGGATAACTTTAAAACAGGCGTAGACGCCCTTTTCATAATGGCTGGAGCCATTATGGTGCTTGCTATGCACGCTGGCTTTGCATTTTTGGAGCTTGGAACAGTTAGAAAAAAGAACCAAGTCAATGCTCTTGTAAAAATCTTGCTCGATTTCGCAGTTTCAACGATCGCTTATTTTTTCATCGGCTATAGCATTGCCTATGGCGTTGATTTTTTCTCAAGCGCAGAGGTTCTCGCTCAGAAGAATGGTTATGAATTAGTTAAGTTTTTCTTCTTGTTAACTTTCGCAGCTGCAATTCCTGCGATTATTTCGGGCGGTATTGCTGAACGCGCCAAATTTAATCCTCAGTTAATTGCTACATTTATTTTGGTTGGTTTTATTTATCCTTTCTTTGAGGGGATGGTTTGGAACCAACAATTAGGGTTTCAGGCCTGGATCAAAGGTCTAACAGGCTTTGAGTTTCATGACTTTGCTGGTTCAGTGGTGGTTCACGCTGTAGGCGGGTGGGTAGCTTTGCCAGCAATTATTTTGTTGGGCGCCCGTCATGGCCGCTATACAAAAGATGGTCGCATTTCTGCACATCCTCCATCAAACATTCCATTTCTTGCATTAGGTGCTTGGGTGTTAGCGGTAGGTTGGTTTGGTTTTAACGTGATGAGTGCTCAAACAGTTGATAAGCTAAGTGGTTTGGTGGCAATCAACTCTTTGATGGCCATGGTTGGCGGCACAATCGTTGCATGGGCTTTGGGTAAAAATGACCCAGGTTTCAGCTATAACGGCCCTTTGGCAGGTTTGGTTGCCGTTTGTGCTGGGTCAGATTTAATGCACCCTATGGGCGCCCTAGTTGTCGGTGGTTTTGCAGGAGCATTATTTGTTGTTATGTTTACCCTTGTACAAAATCGTTGGAAAATTGACGATGTTCTAGGTGTTTGGCCGCTACATGGACTTTGTGGTGCTCTAGGAGGGGTTTGTGCCGGCATATTTGGTCAGCAGTCTCTAGGTGGATTGGGTGGGGTGAGCTTTACAGCTCAGTTAATAGGTACTGCAGCTGGCGTTCTTATTGCTTCAATTGGCGGTATTATTGTTTACGGCCTACTAAAGGCGGTGATGGGGTTACGTTTAAGCCGCGAAGAAGAATTTGATGGTGCTGATTTAACGATTCATAAAATTACTTCTACCCCAGATCGCGAATCAAGCTGGTAATTTTCTAATTTCTTTGGATAATCTGGGCTATGATATTAAAAGTGATCGTAGTCCCAGTAACGCCTTTTGAGCAAAACTGTTCAATCCTAATTTGCCAAGACACTAATCGGGCAGCTATTGTTGATCCAGGCGGTGATTTACACAAAATTACCCAGGCTCTAAATGAGTCTGGTGCAATCCCAGAAAAAATATTATTAACACATGGTCATGTTGATCATTGTGCAGGCGCAGCAGCTTTATCTAAAGAGTTGGGCGTTGAAATTATTGGCCCTCATCAAGATGAGCAATTTTGGCTCGATCAGTTGCCTCTTCAAAGTCAGCGTTTTGGTTTTCCCCCATCAGAGGCTTTTGTACCTCATCAATGGTTATCTGATAACGAGCTTGTAACTGTTGGAAACACTGAGTTGACCGTCAAGCATTGCCCCGGCCACACGCCTGGGCACGTGGTGTTTTATAGCCCAAATGATCGTCTAGCTATTGTTGGGGATGTCTTGTTTGCTGGATCTATTGGAAGAACTGATTTTCCACGTGGTAATCATGCAGATTTAATTCGAGCAATTCGAGAAAAGTTATTTCCCTTGGGGGATGATGTGACGTTTGTACCAGGTCATGGGCCAAACTCTACATTTGGTCGTGAAAGACAAACAAACCCCTACGTTGGTGAAGGCGCTGATTAAGCCTTAGCAGACCCTGTACGATGAGTTCTGTTGTATAAACAGCTCGCACAAATCCAGCGTTGTTTGCGGTTGCTTGTTGGAATCCAAGTACCACCTTCAAGTGGTTTCTCTCTGCTACACGAAGAGCAAAACTTCATTACTCTTGTGTTGCTTTCCAATGTGGTTGGCGGCGTTGTCATAAGAACTTCTTTATAAGTATTAGCCTGCTATTTTAACTTCTTTTTGAAAAACGCCCTTTCGGGCGTTTTTTTAATATATTTAACTTAAAACAACCTTGATGGAATCTGCAGTCTTATTGCCCTTGAAATCTAGCCAACATTTTTTCTGCGTGTCATAAAGTTTGCAAAGTTTTGCTGTGTGGAAGTACCAAGCCCATGAAAATTTTTGAACAATAATTCGACCTGGAAGCATTTCCTCAAGCTTTGACTGCGCTTGTTTAAGTTTGTAAAGCGGAACACTCATATCTACGTGGTGCGCCGTATGTTCCATGATGTGGTGCATAGCAGCGCCCCATTTCAACGGGAAAACTAAGTGCACAGTTGTTGAAACAAAAGGCTGCGCTCTTAACCATTCTGATTTATCTGAATACCAAGAAACGCTTGGGTGGGTATGGTGCACATAAACCACAAAACCAATCATGGCATTCCAAAAAATAAATGGAATCACAAAGCCCATCACCAAGGTGAGCAGGATAGATTGATTAGTTGCGACAGCTGCCCAAGTAAGAGCTGCAACCCAAATAACAGCAAAAGCAGAAACAAGTACGTTATCCCATAAAAAAGCAGGACGAGAAGCTGGCATAGCTTTTTTGCTTGGGAAGTACATCTTGTTCCACCAGATTTCAACAAAGTAATAAACCGCTGGCCCAAGTCCACTTCGATAAATGTGCTCAAGAAGCTTTTTACCTTTTGATAAAGATTGGTACTCTTCGAGTGATAGAGGCGCCCAAACGAAATCAAAACCTTTTAGGTTGGTTTGTCCATGGTGAACAACGTTATGACCAACTTCCCAAAGGCTATAGGGTGTTAAAGACGGCAAAAACGCCAACCGACCTAAAAGCTTGTTTAAACCTCGATGCGGTGTAAAGCTTTGATGGCAAGCATCATGACCCAAAATGAAGATACGGCCAATCATGAAGCCTGAAAAAATAGCCAGCAGCAATTTAACCAATACAGAATCAAAATAAACCGTTCCAATGATGCCGGCCGTTAGGATGACCGTATCTAGAATCTGTAGAACGATTGCCTTTAAAACAACGCGTTCAGTTAAGGGCGTTAGCCAAGAACGAATCACCTTACGATGAGGAATTGGTTCGCCTGCTGGGATTGGTTGATTCATATCGATTTCAAGTTGCGACATAGTGGCCTTTTTAATAGGACAGAATTACAAGATGCACCATTTTAAAGGTTTTTGAGCAAAAGAGTTTGCTCCGTGAGCAATTGTTGAGCTAGATCATGGTGCGACCGACAGGAATCGAACCTGTATCGAGAGCTTCGGAAACTCTAATTCTATCCATTGAACTACGGTCGCAGCTGACAACATTGTAAGACTGAGCGTGATTATCCTCGCTATAATGCTCAGCAGCTATATAAAAAGGGAAATCCGAAATGAGTGAAGAACACGGAAATTTAATCAAATCACCTAAACAATTGGTAGTTATGGTTTTTGCGAGCTTTTTTGTGCCGCTAATCATTATTGCTTTCTTGATGGTTTACGTTGGTAGCGGTAAAAAGACTGGCGCTGACGCTGAAGCCGCTGCTGAGGCAGCAAATCATTTAATTAAGCCAGTAGCACTGTTGGACTTTAAGGACGCTTCTGGTCCTAAGGTATTTAAAACAGGCGAAGAAATTTATAAGCAAGCGTGTGCTTCATGTCATGCATCCGGTGCTGCAGGTGCTCCTAAGTATGGTGATGCAGGCGGTTGGAGTGCCCGATTGGGTCGTGGTTACGATGGTTTGTTGTCATCTTTGGTTAAAGGTAAAGGCGCTATGCCAGCTAGAGGCGGTACGAGCCCAAGTGATATTTCTGACTATGAGTTGGGTCGCGCAGTGGTTTATTTAGCGGCATCAGCTGGGGGTAAATTTGCTGAACCAAAAGCACCAGAAATAAAAGCTGAAGCCAAAGCAGCAGCAAAATAAAATATTCAAACAATAAAAAACCCTGCGATTAGCGGGGTTTTTTATTTCTTCAAGCTTAATAATTCCTTATAAGCATCTTTTTTTGGCATCCCAGTGATGCGAGCAATGATCTCGGATAGATCTTTGTGCCCTATTTCATCGCCAACCGCTTCAACCCATTGGAGTGTTACCTCATCCAAGTCGCAAGCCTTTTCTTGTTTGGGCGCCGCTTCTAGGCCGATGACAAATTCTCCTTGCCAAGATTTCACTTGGGCAATCCATTTGTTTAAATCTGCACCTTGAATAATTGTAATTTCTTCAAATATCTTGCTTAGCTCTTTAGCTATCAGAATGCGTTGTTTGCCACCAATGAGAGTGGCAATTGCTTTTAATGTAGCCTCAATCCTATGGGGTGCCTCATAGAAAAATGAACACACAGATACTTTTAGAGCTTCTTTAATAATCGCTTCACGTTGTGTTGCTTTGCTTGGCAAAAATCCCAAAAATTGAAATTGCCCATCAGAGTTTCTGAGAAAGTCTCCTGCACCTGAAATTGCCGTTGTAATTGCACATGCTCCAGGCAATGGAATAACTGGCAAATTTACTTTCATAACTTCATTTGCTAAAAGTGCTCCGGGATCTGAAATTCCTGGGGTGCCGGCATCTGAGATATATGCCCAACGCTCCCCTTGTTTCAGCCTATCAATGATGTAGGCGCTTGCGGAAATTTCATTGTGATCATGAATCGCATAGAGAGGCTTAGATATGCCGTAGGCAGTTAAAAGAGTGCCACTATGTCTTTTATCTTCGCAGGCAATCCCATCAACTTGTTGAAGAATATGAAGCGCTCTAATTGTTATGTCCGCAAGGTTTCCTATAGGTGTTGGCACTAAAAAAAGGGCGCCAGCAGGAAGCGTTTGGTTGTACGCAAATTTAAAAAAATCCATAACTGCCTTTATTTGGGTCAAAATAACCCAATTAATCAATGATTCATTAAAGCGTAATATAGCCTTAATGACATCCTCTTCGGAGCATAATCTACATATGAACACAGATATGAAAACAAAATTAGCACAAAGAGTGGCTGGCCACTTTAATGACAGCATTGCAACAAAACAAAAAGCTCTTGAGGTCATGCCCTCAAAGGTGGTTGATGCAATTACTCTGATGCACCAAGCTCTCAATTCTGGAAAAAAAGTTTTGGCTTGTGGCAACGGCGGCTCTGCTGCTGATGCACAACATTTCGCCGCTGAATTAGTTGGACGTTTTGAGCGTGAGAGACAAGAGCTTCCAGCTATTGCATTAACAACAGATTCCTCTATCTTGACTGCCATCGGTAACGATTACAGTTATGAAGTTATTTTCAGTAAGCAGGTCCGCGCGCTGGGTCAGGCGGGTGACGTGTTGTTAGGTATTTCTACTTCAGGGAATTCCGGCAATGTTATTGCGGCCATTAATGCAGCTCACGAAAAAGGAATGTCGGTGATTGCTTTTACAGGCAAGGACGGTGGAAAAATTGGACAGCTTTTAAAGTCGAGCGATGTGCACCTCTGTGTTCCCGCTGATAGAACTGCTCGCATACAAGAAACACATTTATTGCTCTTGCATTGTTTGTGTGATGGCGTTGATCACTTAATCTTAGATTAGGCTACAAGAAAGAAAGAAATGAATAAACAATTGACGCGTCGAACATTTACATTGATTTTTGCTTCTATAGGTGCGACGGCACTAACGGGCTGTTTCCCATTGATTGCTGGCGGAGTTGCTGGTGGTGCAATGGTAATTGCTGATAGAAGAAATCCTGGAACGCAAGCTATTGATCGCGGCATTCAATTAGAGGCTGAGAGTTTTTTAATTAAAAATTATGGTGACAATATTCATGTGAACGTGACCGTATTTAATCGTAGAGTTTTATTAACTGGTGAAGTAAGAACTGAGGATCTCAAGTCTGAAGTTGCTCGAAAAGTAAAAGCAATGAAAAACGTTGCTGACGTATTTAATGAGTTAATTGCGGCGCCATTGAGCGCATTGACTGCGCGCGCGAATGACAGTTATTTGACCACCAGAATTAAAACAACTTTTATTGCAAATGAGGGCGTGCCGTCAAACTCAATGCGCGTTGTTACTGAAGCGAGTCGTGTTTATCTAATGGGCATCGTTACTGAGGCAGAAGCTAATCGTGCTGTGAGCATTGCCAGAGATGTTCCTGGTGTTAAGCAAGTCACAAAACTTTTCGATTTAATTTCTGAAGCAGATAAGCGCCGACTTGATGGGCAAAAATAAAAAACTAACTATCTAATCAGAAATAAAAAAGAGCTCATTTGAGCTCTTTTTTATTTGATGGATATTGCAAAAGGCCAGAGGCTCATGAATGCAGATTTTGACTGCTTTAAATTTCTTTTGACTGCGTAATCAATGTCTGCCACTTGTGCTTGAACAGCTTCTGCAACCAAGCTTGTGTTGTTGTAGGGTTCAAGAGTTAAATAAGCATCGGCTTCACCGTATGCAAATTCAATCGCCATGCCAGCCTTTTTAGCTATATGCATCATTACCTTATTTCTTGAAAGATAGTGAACATATAAAACTTTAATATTGGTGTTGCGAGCATGAATGGCGGCTCTCTTAAAAAGAGCGGAGCCAATACCCTTCCCTCTGCCTTCCTTGCTGACAGAAACACCAAACTCTGCGGTACTTGTAGCGGCTGAGCGCGTGATGGGATAAGCTAAATGTGCAAACCCAATAAGATTTAATTGGCTGTCAAAGACGCCAAAAATTGAGTCGTTTACAAAGTTAATACCTGAAACATACCGGTTGATTACCTCATCATTGGTGTGCATACCAAAACGTAAGGATCTATCCTCATCAGATAATCCTATTAGGTGTAAACGAATTTTTTCTCTATGCCCTGCGTGGAGCTCTCGGATGAGAACCCTGCGTGGATCAAGAGATTTCGTAATTTCAAACATTTGCAATCCTATGTTTTTGCGCTGCACAATCTATTCTAGCCCTCAAAACAATAAAAAAAAAGAAAAATTTAGGGTAAACCCTAATAAAAGTATAAGTTATTGTTTTAATTGAATTTATTTAAAATAATAAGAAAAGAAAAGAATTTTTTTGAAGAAATTAGTAAATATTTCTCACAAAGGTGTTGACATGTTGTTTGAACTCAGGCAAAGTCTCGTTTCTCTGCTGAACGCGATTCGAAATAACGAAACAAAGTCAGCCTTCTTTAAAAAGTAATCAACCGATAAATGTGGGTACTGAGAAAAGACATCCAGTCCTTCGGGACAGATATAAAAGCAGTACTCACAAAACAGTAAATTTGGTTCCGGTCGAAAGATTGGAGTCGATTCTGAATGAGTGAGCGACGAGGCAGCAATGCCTCACAGGAATTAAACTGAAGAGTTTGATCCTGGCTCAGATTGAACGCTGGCGGCATGCCTTACACATGCAAGTCGAACGGCAGCACGGGTGCTTGCACCAAGCTGTGCTAATACCGCATAATCCCTTAGGGGGAAAGCGGGGGACCGTAAGGCCTCGCGCAATTAGAGCGGCCGATACCTGATTAGCTAGTTGGTGAGGTAAAGGCTCACCAAGGCGACGATCAGTAGCTGGTCTGAGAGGACGATCAGCCACACTGGGACTGAGACACGGCCCAGACTCCTACGGGAGGCAGCAGTGGGGAATTT
>JBEGTH010000028.1:0-17486 GCA_041179505.1 Pseudomonadota bacterium
TTGCGATGACCGAAAATATAAGGGGCCATCTTTGGTGACCAGAAGCGAGTTTGGTGCCCAAAATGGCAACCGGCTTCTAGCATTTGACGCATAGTCACTGACATGTAAATCTCCTGAGGGTTAAGTCTAGAACCAAGTCCTGACTGCACTAAAAAGTGCCACCCTGGACGGCTTGGTTCGTGATTCTGCTCCAGACCACCTGAAGCAGTAGGCAAATTATACCCCAAAAATAGTTATAGAGCCATGAAAACAATGGTTTTATGCTGGATAATAGCTCTATGTTGACCGAAACCAAAAAACCAAGCCCCCAAGAATTCATCACTGGCATGCGAGAAGCTGGTCGTTTAGCCAGTCAAGTGCTCGATCACGTTACCCCGTTTGTTAAAACAGGCGTCACGACTGGTGAATTAGACCGAATTTGCCATGAATATATGGTTAATGTTCAAAAAACAGTTCCCGCACCCCTTAATTACCAACCACCTGGCTACCCGCCTTTTCCTAAATCAATCTGTACATCAGTTAATGATGTCATTTGCCACGGAATTCCTGGAGATAGAATTTTAAAAGATGGTGACACTGTTAATTTAGACATCACTGTCATTACTCCTGATGGATACTTTGGTGATACCAGCCGTATGTTCATGGTTGGTGAACCTTCCATTATGGCTAAACGTTTATCTCAAATTACTTATGAAGCCATGTGGCTTGGGATTGCTCAAGTCAAACCCGGTTGCACCTTAGGTGATATTGGTCATGCTATTCAAACACACGCTGAAGCCGCCGGATATTCAATTGTTAGAGAGTATTGCGGTCATGGCATTGGTCAGGTTTTCCATGATGACCCTCAAATTGTTCACTACGGTAAACCTGGCATGGGTCAAGCCCTTCATGAAGGCATGACTTTTACTATTGAGCCCATGATCAATGCAGGTAAACGAGACATCAGAACAATGCCCGATCAATGGACAGTCAAAACCAAAGACCGTAGTCTTTCAGCGCAATGGGAACACACTTGCTTAGTCACTGCTACTGGCGTTGAGGTTCTAACTTTTTCTGATGGTAGCCCTAAGCCTCCAGACTGTGTTGCCGGCCTTCAATTTAGACCCTAAGAAATCACACGCTGTCCATGGATACACTTGCAAAGCTCAAACTGAGAAGGGAGAGTTTGTTCGATCAATTTAAAAAAGATTTAAATGTCACAAAATTGACGAAAGCAAGCTGTGATCTAACAGATCAGCAACTGATCCTTGCCTGGAACGAGAGTGCCCTCAATGGTCATGCAGCACTTGTCGGTGTAGGCGGTTTTGGACGCGGTGAATTGTTCCCCTACTCAGATGTAGATATCCTGGTTCTTGTATCAGAGAAACTCTCTGAACAAGATCTCCAAGTGATTAACCCACAAATTGAGGCCTTTATCACACGGTGCTGGGATCTTGGTATCGAAATAGGATCCTCGGTCAGAAATATTAGTCAGTGTCTTGAAGAGGCGGCTGCTGATGTCACAGTTAGAACATCTTTACTAGAGTCACGTTGGATCAGTGGAGATAAGAGAGTCTACAAACGCTTCCTTGCTCAGTTTGATGAAGCGATGGATGCCAAAGCTTTTTATCAAGCGAAACTATTAGAACTTCGTCAAAGACATTACAAGCATAATGACACGCCCTACTCCCTTGAGCCGAACTGTAAAGAAAGTCCGGGCGGATTAAGAGATTTACAAGTCATTTTGTGGATGACCAAGGCTGCTAAATTAGGGAATAGTTTTTCAGACTTGCATAAAAAAGGCTTGCTCACCAAACGCGAGTCCTTAGAGATCAATCGCAACCTCAAGTTTTTGCAAACACTTAGAACGCAGCTACATTTAATTGCTAAACGTCGACAAGATGTTTTGGTTTTTGACTTGCAAACTCAACTAGCTGAATCATTTGGTTTGGAAGCAGAAGCTGGAAAAAGATCAAGCGAACAAATTATGCGTCGCTACTATTGGGCCGCTAAAGCAGTGACTCAATTGAATCAAATTTTGTTACAGAATATTGAGGCTATCCTTTTCCCGAAGGAGTCCGAAGGGACACGCCCTATTTCAGAGCATTTTGTTGAGAAACAAGGACTGCTAGATATTATCGATCCAGCTTTGTTTGAGAAGCATCCAGATCAAATTCTTAAAGCCTTCTTGCTCTATACAAAAACCCCTGGTGTCGAGGGCCTCTCAGCACAGGTGTTACGCAGCTTATATAACGCTAGACACCTTATGAACGCGCAATGGCGCAAGCAAGCCGTTAATAAAGAGTTGTTTATGGAGATCGTTAAACAGCCTCAGGGTCTAACGCATGCATTTAGGTTAATGAATCAAACGAGCGTGCTTGGTAGGTATTTACCAGCCTTCAGAAAAATTGTTGGTCAAATGCAGCATGATTTATTTCATGTGTATACGGTTGATCAACATATTTTGATGGTCTTACGTAACGTTCGACGATTTTCAATTGTTGAGCATACTCATGAATTTCCATTTTGTAGTGAAATTGCTGCCAACTTTGATAAGCCATGGCTTTTAGTCTTAGCTGCTCTGTTTCATGACATTGCCAAGGGCCGTGGTGGCGATCATTCTGATCTAGGAAAACGTGATGCAAGAGCTTTCGCGAAAAGTCACGGCTTAGATAAGAATGAAACAGATTTACTTGTTTGGTTAGTTGCCGAGCATCTAACCATGAGTCAAGTCGCACAAAAGCAAGATATTGGCGACCCTGATGTCATTAAAGCTTTTGCAAAAAAAGTTAAAACTGAAAACCGCCTCAAAGCACTTTATTTGCTAACCGTTGCTGATGTCCGCGGAACAAGCCCTAAGGTTTGGAATGCATGGAAAGGCAAACTATTAGAAGATCTTTATAAGTTAACTTTGCGTGTGATTGGTGGGAGTAAACATGATGTCTCCTCAGAGTTAGAGCAACATCAAGAAGAAGCCAAGAAGATTCTTCGTTTATATGGTTTGCAAACAGATGCTCATGAGAATCTATGGAAGCAATTAGATATTTCATTCTTCTTAAGACATGAGCCTAGAGATATCGCTTGGTTGACTAAACATCTCTACGGACGAGTCAATTATGAAGAACCTATTGTTCGAGCAAGACTCTCTCCAGTGGGCGAAGGATTACAGGTAGCGGTTTACATCAAAGACCAGACTGATTTGTTTGCAAAAATTTGCTCTTATTTTGACCAACAAGGTTTTTCAATTTTAGATGCTCGTATTCACACAACCCAACATGGTTACGCGCTAGATACTTTCCAGATATCAGGTACCAACCTGTTGCGTGAAGGTGGTCATTACCGCGACATCATTCAATTGGTAGAACACGGTCTTACGGAGTGTTTAAAGACCAATACACCGTTACCCACTCCAAATAAAGGTCGTTTATCTAGGCAATCTCGCAGCTTCCCTATTCAGCCGCGTGTGAGCCTGCGCGCTGATGATAGAGGTCAATATTTTGTATTGTCGATTTCTGCTAGCGATAGAGCAGGATTGCTATATACGATTGCTAAAATTCTTGCAGAACAACAGGTATCTCTGCATACAGCGAGAATCAATACATTGGGCGAGCGTATTGAAGACGTATTCTTATTAACAGCCAACCATTTGGCACGTGACCCTAAACTTCAAATCCAATTAGAAACTGAGTTGCTTGAGGCTTTAGCTATTTAAGAGTTGCAGCATGGTAGCTTGATCAATCACAGCAACACCTAATTGCTGAGCTTTTTCCAACTTTGATCCAGCATCATCCCCAGCAACAACATATGATGTCTTCGAGGAAACCGAACCTGCAACCTTAGCGCCGGCGCTTTCCAAAAGCAGTTTTGCCTGATCCCGGGACATTGTTGGCAAAGTTCCAGTTAGTACAAAAGTTTTACCAACTAAAGCAGGGTTAATTGTTGACTGCTCTACTTCTAACTCTAATCCTGCGGCAAGAAGTTGCTCTATGACCTCACGATTATGGGCTTCCTGTAAAAATCCCATTAAAGATTTGGCAACGACAGGCCCAACATCATTGACTTGTAACAAGTCTTCTTCTTGAGCATCCATTAATTGATGAATACCTCCAAAGTGTTTAGCCAAATCTTTTGCTGTACTTTCGCCAACGTGCCTGATGCCCAATGCAAATATGAATCTTGCTAAAGTATTTTTGCGTGATTGATCAATAGCCTGTAATAGATTTTCGGCTGATTTTTCGCCCATCCTTTCAAGATTAGCAAGCGCCATTAAGCCAAGCTTATAGAGGTCAGCTGGTGTTCTAACAATTTGAAGCTCAACCAGTTGATCGACAATCTTCTCCCCCAAGCCATCAATATCCATGGCTCTTCGCTGTGCGAAGTGCAATAAAGCTTGCTTACGCTGAGCAGGACAAAACAGGCCGCCAGAACATCTAGCAATTGCTTCATCTTCAAGCTTTTCTATATGCGATTCACAAACAGGGCATCTTGTTGGCATTACAAAAGCGAGCGCCGATGCAGGACGCTTCTCTTTAATAGCAGAAACAACTTCAGGAATCACATCACCAGCACGTCGAACAACGACTGTATCGCCAATATGAATATCTTTTCTTCGAATTTCATCTTCGTTATGCAAAGTGGCATTAGTGACGGTAACACCACCAACAACAACAGGTGACAATCTGGCGACAGGCGTAATGGCGCCAGTTCGACCAACTTGAACATCAATACCAATAACTATTGTTAGAGCCTCTTGAGCAGGAAATTTATGCGCCACTGCAAATCGAGGTGCTCTTGACACAAACCCTAAGTCCTCTTGTTGCTCGCGAGAGTTAACTTTATAGACAACCCCATCAATATCGTAAGGTAGCTGATCTCTTAAGTTGCCAATCTTTGTATAAAAATGACTCAAACCCTCAAAACCCTTGAGCACCTCTCGGTGCTCACAAACTGGTAGACCCCAATCAAGATATTGATTAAGTAATTTTGAATGGGTGGAGGGTATTAAACCTGCTGGCTCGCACTGCCCAACCCCATAGGCATAGAAAGACAAGGTTCGTTGTGCAGTAACTTTTGGATCAAGTTGGCGCAAACTACCTGCTGCAGCATTACGAGGGTTTGCAAATGTTTTATCGCCTTTTGCAATCGCCTGTTGATTTAATGAATCAAAATCACGGTGAGACATAAATACCTCGCCACGAACTTCAATCGTATCAGGATGATTAGCACCCTTTAATCGTAAAGGGATTGCCTTAATTGTCCTGATATTAGCCGTAACATCTTCACCACTATAACCATCACCGCGCGTTGCGGCTTGGGTCAGTAGACCCTTTTCATAGCGCAAAGAAATGGCAAGGCCATCAAATTTAAGCTCAGCAGCGTATTCAACCTCCCTTAACTCTAAGCCCTCTCGACAACGTCTATCAAAGGCCTCGGCCTCGCTATCTTCTAATGCATTATTGAGGGACAGCATGGGAATGGTATGTTTAACCTCAGTGAATAAGTCACTGGCGTTACCACTGACTCGCTGAGATGGAGAATCTGATGTAATCCAATCCGGGTGAGATTGCTCTATTGAAATTAATTCACGGTAAAGCTTGTCGTATTCAATATCTGGAAGCTTGGGATCATCTAAGACATAGTAAGCATGATCCAGACTAGCTAGCTCATCTTTCAGCCATGCGTATCGGGCCGAATCTGTCATGCCAAGCCTTTAAGAGAAAAGACGGCTGGCAGTTGAACTGCCAGCAGCAATACCATGTTGGAACATGGATTGATAGATTTGGTCTAGCTGTGCCTGAATTGCTGAAACAGCATCATCAACCAAAAGTCGACCTGCATCATCAACTAAATGTCCATTCAAGGATTCAGCTAGCAAATGAGCATCATTCAACATGGTTTTAAATGGGCTCATCTCTTGAGGAACTTTTGGCAAATCCAACAGTAATGTTATTGCTGAAATACTTTGCTTATTTAAATCATCGCGCAAAAAATTAGACTGATCTGCAATTAATTTATAAGTGGTCAGACCAGAGATGATTCGATGATATTCTCGGCCATCACGAGATAGTTGAAATCCAGCTTTAGTTACGGAATTTTTAATTTCATTCAAACTCCAAAGGCCAGCCTTCGGTTGAACCGTAATGCCTAACTGAATATCACTCTGTGCAGAGAAAGAGTCAATTGCTTTTGCTTCTTCCAAAATATCATTAATGGGCGGTAAATCAATTTCAGCATCCAAATTATTCGCTAAAGCTTGTGCACGAGATGCAAAATCAGATAAATCAACCACCCCAATCGGACCTGTTCTATTAGCCAATTGAACAGCTACCTGTAATTCAAGATAGCTACTTGAGGCTTGAAGGTTTTCCCAAAGGGCATCTGTACCAGCTGATTGAGATACTAAACCTTCACACATCCAGAGATGTTGAGTATTCTTTGGCCAAGAGTTCAAACCATTCAAAATTTCTTCACCGGTAATTGGCTCTGAAAAACGCATCGCAATCACGCAATCAATGAGTGAGTCTATTTTTTCTCGAGCCAAATAACCATAGTCTTTCGTTGCTGATGGCAATCCAAGAGTCGGCTCAGATCTTAATTCAGATCCAGTAGAAAATTCAAAACCTGCATCAACATCATCTGCATTAATGGAAGCAACTTCATCAACTTCTGCCTTGCGAATGCGTAAGGCGTTATAAATCATCAAAATGATTAATAAAGTAAAGCCAATAAATCCAAGCGATAACTGAAGTTCTGACAACCCTATCGATGCAGCAAATTCAGCAAAGCCGATCATTAAGCGGCCTCCACCAAGTTAGCAGCAGCTTCCAAGTCAACAGCAACAATTCTCGAGACACCCTGCTCTTGCATAGTCACACCAATTAATTGATGAGCAATTTCCATGGTGATCTTATTATGTGAAATAAATACAAACTGTGTGTTCTTTGACATACGAGCAACCATATCGGCATAACGCCCTGTATTCGCATCATCCAACGGAGCATCAACCTCGTCGAGCAAGCAGAACGGAGCTGGATTTAGTTGGAACAATGAGAAGACCAAGGCAATCGCCGTAAGGGCTTTTTCACCGCCTGATAACAAATGAATGGTTGAATTTTTCTTTCCAGGTGGCTGAGCCATCACTTGAACGCCTGAATCAAGAATCTCTTCACCAGTCATAACCAATTTAGCATTACCGCCGCCAAACAGGTCTGGGAACAACAAGGCGAAATGTTCGTTAACTTGATCGAACGTACCTTGTAACAACTCTCTTGTTTCACCATCAATCTGATGAATCGCATCAGTTAAGGTATTGATTGCTTCATTCAAGTCAGCCGATTGAGCATCTAAGAATGTCTTACGTTCTTGAGCGCTAGCTAATTCTTCAAGTGCAGCCATGTTCACAGGTCCAAGACCTTGAATCTCTTGATTGAGTTTATTCACTTCCGCTTGTAAGCCGCTAACTTTTAAGTCAGGAGTTAAACGAACTTTCAACTCTTCAATATTGGCTTCAGCATCCATCAACATCGTTGCAAACTGCTCAACGTTGAGGCGAGCAGCTTGCTCTTTTAATTGAAGCTCCATCGCTTTATCTCGTAATGGCTGCAAACTACGTTCAATCGTTAAACGAGATTCATCTCCCTCACGCAAGCGGTGAGAAATAGCATCCATTTCAGTTCTAGCATTTGCCAAGGCAGCTTCTTTGGCACTTCTTTGAATCAATAGGCCTTGTAATGACTCTTGAGCCACTTCATCAGACAATGTGTGTAGCTCTTCTTGAGAGTTACCTAAGCTGACCTGAATATCTGAAACTTGCTGCTGAGCTGATTGCTGATCACGCGTTAGATCAGCGATGCGCTGAGCTAATGTTCTAGTTGTATAAGAGGCCTCACTGGCTTCGCGCTCAGATAATCTCAAAGCCTCTCTGGCTTGCTCTAAAACGTGTTGTGCAGCTTGATATGTATCTTGGGCTGACGCTAAGCTATCGCCGTGTGCGCCCTTTTCCTCTTGTGCTTGGTCCAACTGACCTTGGCCTTCATCTCTTGTAGACTGAAGTTCATTCGCTTGCTGAGCTAATTCCTGCAACTCATTATTAATTTGTTCAGCACGTGTTCTGTATTTTTCATCAGCCTGTGCTAACTGCAAACGCTCAACCTCTAGGTTATGAGCCTCACGAACAGCTTGCTCTGCTGTTTGCCTAGCTTCTTGAGCAACCTGTTGAGCTTGTTGGTAAGCATATTGAGTATGTGAAGCATTACTTTGCGCTTCATCCAGAATTAACTGCTGGGCCTTTAATTGAAGATCTAAGTTTTCAATTTCTTGACCGCGTGCAAGTAAACCAGCCTGCTCTGAGTCCTCAGCATAAAGCTGCAAACTCACGCGACTAACAATATGTCCTTCTTTAACAACTAGAACACCACCTTGAGGCAATTGTTCTCTGCGGCGCATAGCATCATCAAGATTGTCAGCTATATAAACATGTCCTAACCATTCTTGAACCACAGTTAGGATAGCGTTATCTTTGATCTGTACGCGACTCATCAAACTAGTTAAACCGTTAGCATTAGAGTCAGTGTGACTCACAGCATGGCTAGAGTAAAAGGCTAAACGAGATGGCGGCGCATCTTGTGCTAAACGAATAGCCTCACCAAGGTCAGTTGCCTGTAAAGCTGTAACGCGTTCACGCAAGACTGCTTCAAGACCTGTTTCCCAGCCCTTCTCAACGTTAATATCTTGCCATAGGCGTTGTTTCTTATTCAAACCTTTTTGCTCTAACCATGGGCCAACTTTAGCTTGAGATTGAACTTTTTCTTGCAAGGCTTGAAGCGCATTTAATCTTGCTTGAGTCTGGCTTAATGCTGCAGATGATTCTTGTAACGTCTGTTGTGCTGTATGACGGGCAGAGTCTGTCTCAGGAACCTTAGCCTGGGCCTCCTCTGAAATTTGTTGGGCTTCATCAGCTTTGCGCTGCGCCATTGTTTGACGATCTGTTGCAAGACTCAATGCTTCAGCATCTGGCTGTACCAAAGATGCCAAATCAGCTTTCAAACGTTCTTGTCTTTGATGCAATTGATCTAACTGGCGACCTGCTGCTAAAACTCTTTCAGCCAAACTAGCAAGACGTTGATCTGTTGAAGAGACTGCTTGTCTTGCCACATCAAGAGCTTTTTGAGCTTCTAAATATGTGACTTCATGAGCAGGAATTTTTTCTTGAACTGCGTGCAATACTTCGAGATAACGCTCTTCGTTTTCTCTTGCAGCTTCAAGGTCAATATTCGTTTGCCTTAAAGAGTCCGCTGCTGATAATTCTTGTGATGACCAACGTGATAACTGAGCTTGTAGGTCAGATATTTGTTGCTGAAGACGTGTGCGAGAGTCCTGAACATAACGAATCTCATTTTCTAACTTACCAACTTCTGCGTTAACTTCATAGAGCTCACCTTGAGCATTTGAAACCAAGTCTTGAGAAGCGTAATGGGATGTGCGTAACTCTTCCAATTCCGCTTCAGCATGCCTTAATTTAGCTGTTTGCTCTTCCAATTGGACTTGTGCTTCACGTATGGCATTCGCGTGACGCTCTTGCTCTTTCCCTGCTTCAGTTTGACGAACCAGCCACAATAACTGTTGCTGCTCTGTCATTTGAGCATTTAGCTGTTTATATTTTTCAGCAACTTCAGCTTGTCCTTCTAGTTTTGTAAGATTCTGCGTGAGCTCACGAAGAATATCCTCAACACGTGTCAAATTTTCGCGAGTGTCTTCAAGTCTAGATTCAGTTTCTTTCCGACGCTCTTTATACTTTGAAACACCAGCAGCTTCTTCCAAGAAGATACGTAGCTCTTCTGGCTTTGCTTCAATAATTCTAGAGATCATGCCTTGGCCAATGATGGCATATGCACGTGGTCCTAAACCTGTTCCCATGAACATGTCGTGAATGTCTTTACGACGCACAGACTGGTTATTAATGTAATAACTAGAAGCACCATCACGTGTTAAAACACGCTTAACAGATAGTTCAGCAAAAGTACTCCACTGACCAGCAGCACGACCATCAGTGTTATCAAAAATAAGTTCAACGCTTGAACGGCCTGCAGGCTTACGCTGGCCAGAGCCGTTAAAAATAACGTCTTGCATGGACTCGCCACGCAACTCACTGGCTCTAGATTCACCTAAAACCCAGCGAACAGCGTCAATAATGTTCGACTTGCCACAGCCATTAGGGCCTACAACACCGATTAATTGGCCCGGAAGCTCGAAATGAGTGGGGTCTACAAAGGATTTAAAGCCCGAAAGTTTGATTGATTTGAGTCGCACGGCTAACTTCTTTTAATGGAATCTAGTGATGATACCAAGGGCAGAGTCTTATGGAGCACTTCTCTGTCCTCACCGATATAATCTAAGCTTAATAGTTGTTATTTTTAAAGGAAAAAAGATTTATGGCAACACTACAGAACATTATTGATCAGGCTTGGGAAGACCGTGCCAATTTATCTCCTTCAGCCGCGCCAGCGGAGGTTCGAGAGGCTGTGGCTTCAGTTTTGGCTGGTCTTAACGATGGCTCAATTAGAGTTGCTGAACGTGAATCAGTTGGTAAATGGCATGTAAATCAATGGGTTAAGAAGGCCGTATTAATTTCATTCCGTCTTGAAGATAATCAAGTGATGAGTGCTGACGGTAAAGGTGGCTTCCCACAGTTTTACGATAAAGTCCCTACAAAATTCGCTAATTACACTGCTGCAGACTTTGCTAAGGGTGGTTTCCGCGTGGTTCCCCCTGCTACAGCTCGCCGTGGCTCATTTATTGGTAAGAATGTCGTTTTAATGCCTTCTTACGTGAATATTGGCGCTTATGTCGATGAAGGATCTATGGTTGATACATGGGCAACTGTTGGCTCATGTGCTCAAATCGGTAAAAACGTCCACTTATCTGGTGGTGTGGGTATTGGTGGCGTTCTTGAACCGGTACAAGCTGGTCCAGTGATCATTGAAGATAATTGCTTTATTGGTGCACGCTCTGAGGTGGTTGAAGGCGTGATCATCGAAGAAAACGCTGTTTTATCTATGGGCGTTTACATCGGTCAAAGTACAAAAATTTATGATCGTGAAACTGGTGAAGTGCACTATGGTCGAGTACCTGCAGGTTCAGTTGTTGTTCCTGGCTCATTACCTTCTGCTTGTGGTAAATACAGCCTTTATGCAGCGGTGATTGTTAAGAAAGTTGACGCTCAAACCAGAGCTAAAACTGCGATTAACGATCTATTACGTGACTAAGCAAACTCTTTAAAGATTATCTGTGACTACAAATTCAACCTTAGCCTTAACAGAACAACTGATTTGTCAGAATTCCGTAACGCCTGCTGATGGCGGCTGCCAAGACCTGATTGCTCAGCGACTCAAAGCAATTGGTTTTGAATGCGAGACAATGATGAGTGGTCCAGATCACTTTAGAGTAACCAATCTGTGGGCAGTTAAACGCGGCAGTCAAGGTAAAGCGGGCTCGCTACTAAGTTTTGCTGGTCATACTGATGTAGTCCCAACAGGTCCACTTGATCAATGGACTTCCAATCCCTTTCAACCAACACAGCAAGACGGTTTTTTATATGGTCGCGGCTCTGCAGATATGAAAACTTCACTAGCTGCGTTTGTGGTGGCTACTGAAGAATTTGTGAGCAAACATCCAGACCATAAAGGCTCGATTGCTTTTTTACTAACAAGCGATGAAGAAGGCCCCGCTCATGACGGCACAGTGATAGTTTGTAATGAGCTTAAGAAGCGTGGTGAAAAACTAGATTACTGCATCGTGGGCGAACCTACTTCCGTAGATCAACTGGGCGACACCATCAAAAATGGTCGTCGTGGATCTTTTTCAGGAAAGTTAAAGGTCATTGGCCTTCAAGGTCATATTGCCTACCCTCATTTAGCTAAAAACCCAATACACCTCATAGCTCCTGCTCTTGCTGAACTTGCTGCTATTGTTTGGGATCAAGGGAATGCGTATTTCCCACCTACTGCATGGCAAGTTTCGAATATCCATGCAGGAACAGGTGCTACCAACGTAATTCCTGGTGAAGTAGTTGTTGATTTTAATTTCCGTTTCTCAACTGAAAATACTGCTGACAAACTGAAAGAGAAACTTGAGACAATCCTAAAAAAACATCAATTGAACTTCTCAATCGAATGGAATCTCAGTGGCGAACCATTTTTAACGCAGCCCGGTGATTTATCAGAAGCGATGCAAGCCTCTATTCATGCCGAAACAAATGTGACAGCTGAGCTTTCTACAACAGGTGGCACAAGCGACGCTCGCTTCATTGCCAAGATCTGTCCTCAAGTAGTTGAATTTGGTCCACGCAATGCCACTATCCATCAAATCGACGAACGTGTTGAGCTTGCAGATATAGAGCCTCTTAAAAATATTTACAAAGGTGTTTTAGAAAAGTTAATTGCTTAAGCATTTAACCAATTCAACACATTTATGAATACTGAAATAACTTTAGAAGTTTTTTGGCAACAACTGACCGACAAATTAGATGCTGCTGGTTTGAGTTACGGTCATGGTGCTATTGATGCTCAAAGTGAAGCCTTATGGATGATTGCAAACGCATTAGGTTTTCCACCTGAAGATGCGATTGAGTCATTAGAAACCCCTATTTCTTCAGAGTTACAAACACAAGTTTTAGGATGGGCTGACACCCGTATCAGGACGCGGCAACCACTAGCCTATATATTAGGTGAAGCATGGTTAATGGGAATTCCTTTTTATTCTGATGAAAGAAGCATCGTGCCTCGTTCATTTATCGCAGAATTAATTGTTGATGGTCACCTAGAAACATGGCTTCCTCCCAATGCCAAAGTTTTAGATTTGTGCACAGGTAATGGTTCATTAGCTATTTTGATGGCACTTTCATGCCCCGATGTCGAAGTCAGTGCTGCTGATATCAGCATGCAAGCCCTATCCTTAGCTGCAAAAAATTTAGATCGTCATAACCTTAGTGACCAAGTAGAGGTTTTTCAAGGTGATTTGTTTGAAGCAATCCCCACCAGAAATGATGAAGATAAATTTGATTTAATTATTTGCAATCCACCCTATGTGAATGCTCAGTCAATGGCGAACCTTCCGCCTGAATACCATGCTGAACCAGAGATTTCTCTTGCTGGCGGTCAAGATGGCATGGATCTAGTTCGCAAAATCATTCATGGTGCCAAGGATTTTTTGAAGCCTGATGGTGCGCTTGTATTAGAAATTGGCAATGAAGCTAAAAACTTTTCAACTGCATTTCCAGAAATTCCAGTGACTTGGCTTGATGTTTCAGCAGGTGATGATCAGGTCCTCCTGATCCAAGCTGAAGATCTTTAATTGAAATACTTAATCTAAGTTTCTAGCAGCCTGAATCGCTTGGTCGATGCGATCGACTGCAATGATCTCCATCCCTGGAATTTTACTCTTAGGAGCATTAGCCTTAGGCACGATTGCCTGGGTAAACCCGAGCTTAGCTGCTTCTTTTAAGCGCTCTTGCCCTCTTGGGCACGGCCTAATTTCTCCAGCCAAACCTACTTCGCCAAACACAATCAGAGTTTTAGGAAGAGCTTTATTTTTCATAGAAGATTGAATGGCTAGCAATATCGCTAAGTCAGCGGCTGGTTCACTAATTTTTACGCCACCCACAGCATTCAAAAAGACATCTTGATCAAAGCATGCAATACCAGCATGTCTGTGCAATACAGCTAGCAACATAGCCAAACGATGTTGCTCAAGACCCAATGCCAGACGACGAGGATTAGGAACGTGGGCTGTATCAACAAGAGCTTGGATTTCAACTAATAATGGTCGACTACCCTCTTGAGTTACCAATACACATGATCCAGGGACGGTTTGATCATGCTGGGATAAAAATAAAGCCGAAGGATTAGCAACACCCTTAAGGCCTTTATCAGTCATGGCAAAAACACCTAATTCATTGACCGCGCCAAAACGATTTTTAAATGCCCGTACTAATCTGAATGATGAGTGCGTATCACCTTCAAAATACAAGACGGTATCAACAATATGCTCAAGTACACGTGGGCCAGCCAAGTTACCTTCTTTAGTAACATGCCCCACCATAATCATGCAAACGCCTGTCGCTTTTGCAAGGCGCGTTAATTGCGCAGCACATTCTTTGACTTGCGCAACGGAACCAGGAGCTGAACTAAGTGCTTCTGAGTAGATAGTCTGAATAGAGTCAACAACGACAACGGTTGGTCTTGTTAATTCAATCGTTGCTAATAGTTTTTCAAGTTGTATCTCTGCTAAAACTTCAAGATCTGGGGCTTGAATACCAAGTCTCTTTGCACGTAAGGCAATCTGTGATCCTGATTCTTCACCACTCACATAGAGAACAGAATCACCTCTTGCGCTCATAACAGCCAAGGCTTGTAAAAGTAAGGTTGATTTACCAATGCCTGGATCACCGCCAATCAGTGCAACACCGCCTGTCACTAGACCACCACCAAGGACACGATCAAACTCATCAATACCGGTGCTTAATCGGGGTAAATCTTCAGCTTCGATGATAGCTAAACGTTGTTTTGGTGCAGCTTTAGCAAGACTTTGAAATCGACTGTTAGATGCTTTCTCTTCTACAGATTCCTCCATAGAGTTCCAAGCTTCACAATTAGGGCATTGGCCTTGCCATTTCGCAGACATACCGCCACAAGACTGGCAAACATAAACAGACTTCACTTTAGCCATTAGAAAGGTGTAGCTTTCTTATTTTCTTTAGCGCGATTTTCAGAGTCTGCACGTCTTTTCTCGAGGTCAGCTTGTCGCTTAGCTTCATCTTGTTGCTTTTGCTCAAAAGCTTTGACGTTATCAGCACGTTTTTCTGCTTTTGCAGCATCTTGCCTATCAGAGGCTTTTTTAGCCTCACGCTCATCTTTCAAAATAGCTTTAAGTACTCTCTCTCGCTCATGCATGGGAACTTCTTGAGCACGAATTTCTTTAATTTCTTGGCGGTGTAAAAGACGGGCCTTCTCTAAACAACGGCTTGTGAAAAAATTGTCGTAACAATCATGCTGGCTTTTTTCTAAGCGATATTTAGCCCAATCTCGCTTGAGATTTAACTGTTCTTGTCGAGCAGCAATATCATCTAATTCAGACTGCTCACTCGGACCAGCCCAAACTGAGGAAACAATTGAAAAGAAGATCGTCAATAGAAGACTTTTTGAAATCATAGGCTCTAGGATAAGCTATTCATCAAACAGGGGGTAAATCCCCTGTTATTTATTAAATTTCAATTTTGGCACCCAACTCTACAACCCTATTGGTAGGGATCTGAAAGAAGTCAGAAGGTTTGGCGGCATTCTGGAACATCCATGCAAATAAACGCTCTCTCCATAAAGCCATACCCGGTAATTTAGACGGTACAACCGTGTCTCTAGCCAAGAAGAAAGATGTTTCCATCAAATCAAATTTGATTTGATACTGAGCTTCTATTAAGGCAAGTACCTTATTGATATCGGGCGTCTCTTTAAATCCGTGGACAGCACGAACCAAGTAAATTTGGCCACCCATATCTTTCATGGTGAGGCGCTCGTTGTCATTCACATAAGGCACATCCCATGTACTTAACTTCAAAAAGAACACTCTTTCATGAAGAACTCGGTTGTGTTTTAGGTTGTGCAACATGGCAACAGGCACATAGTCTACGTGCGCTGTTAAGAAAATACCGGTACCTTCAACACGATGTGGTGGGTGACCCAAGAGGCCTTGAACAAATGGCTCTAATGGAATTGAATCCTTAACAATACGCTCTCTTAATAACTTGCGTCCTTTATACCAAGTCATAAGACAAAGGAAACAAACCAAACCAAGCATTAAGGGATACCACCCGCCATCCTTAATCTTAATTAAGTTAGCTGTCCAAAATGATAAATCTAAAACTAAGAATGAAAGAATTAAACAAACAATCACGATTGGATTGAGATGCCACTCTCTTCTCATGACGATACTCAACAAGATGGTGGTGATCAACATTGTTGTTGTCACTGATATTCCATAAGCAGCAGCTAAGTTACCTGATTCTCTAAATTCGATCACAGTGAAAATGACCATCACCAACAAAGACCAATTCACCACTGGAATATAAATCTGACCTCTTTCATCGTCAGACGTGTGACGAATACCCATTCTAGGCAGGAAACCCAATAGAATCGCTTGGTTAGCTAATGAGTAGGCGCCAGAGATAACTGCCTGAGATGCAATCACAGTTGCAGCAGTCGCCAAAGCAACCATCGGCCACAATGCCCATTCCGGAACCATTAAATAAAATGGGTTTTTAATAGCCTCTGGGTTAGCTAAAAGCAAAGCACCTTGACCAAAGTAGTTAATTAGTAAGCTTGGTAAAACAAAAAATAACCAGGCAAATCTCACTGGTTTTTTACCAAAATGGCCCATGTCTAAATAGAGTGCTTCAACACCTGTTACAACCAATACAACTGAGCCCATCACAATATAGGCCATCAAAGTATGTTCAGAGATGAAGTTAATAGCGTAGATTGGGTTAACTGCAGCAAAAATTTCAGGGTTATCTAAAACGTTATAAACACCCAAAGCTGCTAGTGAAATAAACCAAACCAAAGTAATAGGGCCGAAAAATTTGCCAACTGCAGCTGTACCAAATTTTTGAATAACAAATAAGGCAATCAAAATTGTCAAAGTAATAGGAATAACAAATCGCTTTAGCTCTGGCGTGGCGATTTCAAGACCTTCAACAGCCGATAAAACTGAAATAGCTGGCGTGATAACGGACTCACCGTAAAGCATACATGCCCCAAACATGCCGAGCATCATGACTGTTAAATACGATGTGCTGCCATTTTTGAGTGAGCGTAAGGCCAGAGCCATCAGAGAAAGAACGCCACCCTCACCCTTATTATCTGCACGCATAACAAACAATACATATTTAAAGGTCACAACTAAGAGAATCGCCCAAAACATCATAGAAATGATGCCAAAAACAGCAGCCTCACTAAATGGAATGCCGTGCTCAGGACTAAAACATTCTTTTAAAGCGTAAAGTGGGCTGGTACCAATATCACCGAAAACAACGCCAATTGCAGCAAGCACCAAGGCAGCCATACTGCCTTTCTTATGGTGGTCATGACCATGAAGTTCTACTGGCTTTAACAGCGATGATTGCGAATAAATTGGGTCGCTAATGGTCACCGGGTACTCCCTTTAAAAACATGATCTTGATTATATGCCTAGCTTGTTGCAATGCAATATAAAGATGGGGCTTTAAACAAATAAACAACAAGTCCTATATTGTTATCAAGAACAAGATATTTCTTTAATTATTTCAGAATTTAAATCTTACCAACCTTAGATCCTAAATCGAAGGAATATGTTGTGGAATTGGGTACTTATGATCTATACGGGCTTAGAAAGCTTTCCGAGAGTTCTGCAAAATAAGGGTTGAGATTGCACCAATTTGGGATTGACCTTGCTATTTAGGGTTTTACCTGATATAGTTT
>JBEGTH010000029.1:0-18108 GCA_041179505.1 Pseudomonadota bacterium
TTGTTTGTATTCTTGTGCTTGGTTTATTGGGCGCCAGATATTTTCCATCTATTTTCAAAGCCACTACTTGATGCATTACCTAGCGGTGGCAAGATGATTGTGACTGATGTCACTGGTTCATTCTTTGTGCCCATGAAGGTTACGATGTTGGTGGCATTTTTAGGTGCTTTACCATTCATCATGTATCAGATTTGGTCATTTATTGCGCCTGGGTTGTATAACCATGAGCGCCGTTTGATTTTGCCTATCGTTACAAGTAGCTATTTATTATTTATTTCGGGTATGGCCTTCGCTTATTTCTTGGTATTCCCAACGGTATTTCAATTTATGGCGCATTACAACGCACCACTTGGTGCTGATATGGCGACTGATATTGATAAATACTTAAGCTTTGCTATGACAACCTTCTTGGCCTTCGGCTTGACCTTTGAAGTGCCGGTTGTAGTGGTGGTCCTCGTGAAATTAGGTATGGTACGCATCAAAAAACTAAAAGAGATTCGTCCCTACATCATTGTTGGCGCTTTTGTGATTGCGGCTGTTGTGACGCCGCCAGATATTTTGTCTCAGCTTTTATTAGCAATTCCTCTTTGCATACTCTACGAATTAGGTATTTTGGTTTCTAGATTCTATGAGCCTAAATTAGACCCTGCAGATTTAGAAGCTGAAGCCGAAGCTTCTTAATAATTCTCACTCGCCATCCTCAGGCTCTTCCTCTGTAGAATCTTCAGAAGAAACATGAAGCATTTGCATTAATTTCTCTAAGCGATAACGGCGTTGCCTTAAATTACCTTCATCAACGATGTAATTGCTGAATGCATTTGCAAAGGCTTTACTGGCCATCATCAGTGATTTGCGTTGCTCTAAGGTTTCAATCAAAATTAATTTGGGTACTGAGCGTGGAAGATGTTCTTTAATATCAATAACTGCACCATGTTCATGTTGAGCGCTAGCAATATCGGTAAGTAATAGCTCTGCTTTTGAAAGATTGAGTTGATTGGCAACGATCACTCGGTGACAAGTTAAGAGCATATCTCCTGTAAAGCGATGCGAACTTTCATTCAGGGCCTTGGTGGTTTCAAGGGCTAGAGTTCTCCATCGATTCTGGTTCGCATCAGGACAACTGATCATCACTTTCGATAAAAGATCTTGGGCGACTTTCACCCCTTGTTGTGCAGCATGCCAAATCCAATACGAAGCCTGAAAGCCTTCAATATCTTCATCTGATTGGCTGCGTTTCCGCCAGAGAGCTGCACCCTTTCGGTATTGTGCTTCTGGGTGACCCAGATCTGCTGCTTTATCGAAACAAGCATCACTATCTTCAGCACTATAGGCAGAGTATTGAGGCATTCGATTAATAAGACCTAGCGCATACCAGGCGTCTCGCTCACCTTTATTGGCAGCTTGCTTTAACCAATACACTGCGCGCTTTAATCGAGCGTTACCGCCGGCTTCAATATCAGCTGTTTGCTGATTGATATCACTCGGATCTTTTAGATCAATTTTTGCTAGGCGTAATCCAAGCGCTAATTGCGCAGGCGCATAAGAAAGTTCAGCTGCAATTTCTAAAGCATCACTATTGTTTAAATGCTTCCATGCTGACCAATACAGCAAAACATAATCAGCAGATGGTTTTTTGGCCAAAAGCAATTGAGGTAGGTGTACCTTAAGGGCGGGAATTAAATCTTCATCAAGATTACTTGCAAATGAACGCAAACTGTTAAGTCCAACTTCATTGGGCTTAATCGCCAAATGAATCATGATCTTTTTTGCTCGAGAGATATCGGTCTGGCCTAAGCGACCATCTTGTAGGCACTCAGATAGTAATCGTTGTGCTGAAGTTTGTTCTTTAAATGAAGATAGATCTGCCAATTCTTCTAAATATCGATGAGCATGTACTTTAAAGCTGTCTATGCCGCCAGCATCTGCCCAATGCTTCTCAGTCATTTGTGTAAATGCCATCGCAGTAATAGGAGTTTCTGAGATGGCGCCTTTGCGCAAGCTAAAGTGCGCCACAACTTGAGCAACTAACCACCTAGCTCTGCTGTGGCCTGAGTGGGCGGCGTGTAATAGACACCTCCAGGCAAAAGGAGCTTGCTCGGAGGATAGATTGAAAGTCAAATCTAAATGATCGGCGACTAATGTAGAAATATCCTCAATAAATCCGATACTTACAGAGGCTTTTTGAAGCCATAGCAAAGCATTTTGCTGGTTTTGGGGTATGCCATCACTCCCAATAAGGTAATTTTCACCTATTTTCTGTTGCGCTAAAGCATCACCAGATCGTGCTAACTTCATAAGTTTCAGAAAATCTCTAGTTGCCATTTGACAAAATCACTATATTTATTAGGGTTAATATGTATTTAACACCTAATTTGTCTTGAAATATAGGTAAAAGAATTAGGTTTGTTGCACAGATGCAACACTACTTTGAAAAGAAGCAAAAATCGACAGAAACAAACGGGGTTAGACCTGCAAGCTCACATGAACAGACATCTAGAACGTGCAATATGACTAAGTCCCTAGAAGAACTAGGTACGTTTATTTCACATTATTTGGAGATTTACGAATGAAAAAATTATTAATCGCTTCAGCAGCACTAGCAATGGTAGCTGGTTCAGTTCAAGCTCAGTCATCAGTGACTATCTACGGTGCAGTTGGTGCATCATCAAATAAAACTGAAACTGGTGGCGTAAAAGCAGCAACTCAGTTCCAAGACAATTCAAGAGATTACCTAAGTACAACTGCTCTTGGTATCAAGGGTACAGAAGATCTTGGCGGTGGCAACAAAGCTTTCTTTACATTAGAAGGTGACTTGTCAATGTCTGGTGTTTTAGGTGCAAATGCAACTTATGCTGCGTCTGCAGCAGGTACAACAACAAACATTTTTAACCGTCAAGCTCACGTTGGATTATCAACAGCGTACGGTACTGTCTCATTTGGTCGTCAAAATGACTCAGTTAAAGACACAGAAGGTCTAAGACAGACTTACAACCTTTCAGACAATACAACTAACAATACTATCGTTGGCGATCGTATTGCTAACTCATACAAGTACGCAACACCAACTTGGAATGGTCTAAGCGCAACATATACATACTCAAATAACCCAACAAATGCTGATCAAACAGCTGCTGACGGTACAACAACTCATAACAGCTTTGCAATTAACTACAAATTGCCAGTGAATGGTGGTGTAGATCTTGCGTATGCTAACGGTAAAGAGAAGATTCATTCAACAAACACAGAAAAAGAAACAACATTGATGAGTGCACGCACAGTAATTATGGGCGTAACTGTTGGTGCTGGTTATGCTGTCAATGAAAATCAAGCTGGCGATAAATTGAAACAGACAATGGTTTCTGTAAGCAAGCCATTTGGAAACTTTGAAGCTAAAGCTCACTATGTTAAGAACAAGCAAACTGGTGCTGTGATTGGTGACGCATCTGACAATACTGTTGCTGGTGATGGTTACGGCGTAATGGGTGTATACAATTTGAGCAAGCGTACTGCTGCTTATGTTGGTTATGCTGACTTCTCAGCTGACGTTGCATCAAACGCAGCTACTTCTGATATCAAAGTTACAACAGTTGGTTTAGTACACAAGTTCTAATTCTTCGCTGGCTTAGCCAGTTTGAAATTAGTTAGTACTTAAGACCCACTGTAGAAATACAGTGGGTTTTTTAATTGCTGTTATTTGTTTAAGTTAGCTCGTTGCTGATTTAACTTTTGTTGCTGTTGATTGAGCTTGGCGACTTTCGCTGTACGTTTAGCTGTATCTAGTTGTTGTTTAAGTTGATTGACACGCTGTTGCTGTGGCGTTGTTTGTGTTTCTGCTAATCTTTGTGGGGTATTTGTTACGCTGCCTAGTCCGTAATGCCACTCGCCTAACAGTTTTGCGTGAATAGTGCTGTCTGCGTAGATAACTGTTTTAACTACTTGTCCTCTAATACGTATTGCGACGAGATATTTGTCCATATACATATTTATTGAGCGTCTAGTAACTAGACGCTAAGTGTCGTGTTAAACACGACACCACAGCCACCCTATAACTATTTCTTAAATCTAGCCTTTAATGTGCCACTTGCTAACTCTATCTGTTCGTCTAGCTCGCCTAAATCAACAGCTTGTTTAATCTTTTCTAATGCCACAACTACTTGTTCTAAGTTAGCTACTTCCACAGCATTCTTACCTTTTGCAATATCTATTTGTTTGGCGCCATAACGTATTGCTAAACAAATCTTATTGCTATCTATAGTCCACCACCATTGTTTAACTTGTTTAGCTTGTTCAATGCTACGTGACAAACCAGTTTCTGCGTCCCTAATTGTTCTATAACGTACTGGTTGATAAGTTTCACCAACTTGTATAGCTTTGGCTAACTGGATTTGTTGCCAAATCTGTTTCATTAGCTTAGTGCGTCGTACAACAACTGGTGATAGTTGATTTGGACGTTTGGATTGGGTTAGTTTGAGTGATGCTAAAACGCTCATATTTGCTCCATAAGTTACGTAAACAAATGGTTTATCTAAAAGCAGACTTTTTCACAAAAAAACTGCGTTTCCATAAACCCTTATATCTACTGTAGTTTCAGGCTGTGCTGATGGACAACCAGTATTTGCCACGTAAATGTAATAAATGGACACAAAAAATAACGTTTTATTTGATTATGTATAAATAACTATACAAATAAGATAAAGGCTGGCACGCTAACTATATGTGCTGTTAAATCCGTTCTGATGTGTGACGGTAAACAAATGGACTGCTTATTGTCTGCTGTATCGCACTACCTAGCTATATGCTAGATGCCTTAAATGCCACACCATTGTGTAGAGTGTTTGCGATACTGTAATGGTTGTAGCGTAGTGATACGCGAATAAGTGAGTGGGATGCCACGATTAAACCCACAAATACACCACAAAGCTACTGATATAGGCTGTGGATGTGTTGCGTTAGACGAGCACTTAAAAGGTGATAGCAAAACCTACCTTCCTTGTTCAATCAAGTTGTGTGTATATCAGTTATGTAAAACCTCAGTAAAAGTACTGACGAGAATACTTAAAAAGCCACGCTTGCTAAAAGAAGCGTGGCTTATACCTTCCTAGTAAAAGATATCTCAAGTAAAAATAAATCAAACAAATAAAAGAAAAGAAGTGGCGAACTAAAGCGATAGCTTTAGTGAAGACACAGTAAGCTACGAAGTAGCTTGCTTTAATAAAACAAATACATCAAATCATAGCTATAAGCAGTTAAATCATTACTGCGAATATCAACGCACTAAGACAAATGAATAAAAGCGTGTAGACGCTGTACGCAAGTCTTTGCTATTTGTTGTCTAAATCCCACAAAAATCCATAAATAAAAGAATGTAAGGAAATATACAAAAGCTTTGGTTTTACTAAAGAAATGACTTAACTAATTGATTAATGGAAGGAAAAATAAATGACAGCAAGTGCAAATAAAGAGGTCGCAGAGAAAAACAAAAGAAATTACATTAAACGCATAGCAAAACTTTGGTTAGGTAAAGAAACTATGTCAAAACAAGCAAAAGTACTCAATCAACAAGAAATTCGTCGCGTGCTTGATTATGTAGCTACACGCAAACATGCATCACGTAATAGAGCATTGGTGTTGATGATGTTTAACACTGGTATGCGTGTCAGCGAAGTAGCTAGCTTGCGTGTGAAAGACGTTATAGATGCTGATGGTCATATTAAAAATGAAATTCAGCTACTAGCAGAAAATACCAAAACAAAAGAAGCAAGAGTGGTTTTTGTCAACGAGAGGTTGCGCAAAGAGTTAGAGCAATATGCCAAACTCATCACTCACTTCAAGCCAAATAATAAATTCTTTTATAGTCAAAAATGCACTAGCGATGGATTTACAGCAAATACACTGACACAACATTTCCATTATTTGTATAAGCGAGTGGGTTTGGAGAATTGCTCCAGTCACTCAGCAAGGAGAACATTTATCACTACATTAGCCAACAAAGGCATTGGTGTACGTGTGATTATGGGTTTGAGTGGACATAAGGCGCTGAGCAGCGTTCAGTGCTACATAGACTGTAATAGCGAACTAATGCGAAATGCTGTAGAGATGGTTTAATTGATGAGCGTCTAGTTAAGGGACGCTTGGTATGATTTAGTAACTTTAGCAAGACCACCTTCAAAGCCTTATATGGCTTGGTTTAGATGGTATGGGGTTTATTAAAAAGTAGGTTTTTTAACAGTCAAAAAGTCTGCTTTTGCATAAACCTATACCTTTTTTCGCTTATTAATACTCTGTTCATGCTCTTTTAGCAATTCACGCTGTTCGCGTTCTTCGTCAGTCATTTCAGCTTCAAATTGTTTTAGTAGTGCTTCTTCCAATTCACGCACTTCTTCATCTCTATTATTTTTGCGACTAACGTTTGGTGTAAATCCAGCTCGTCTTACAGCAATTCTTCCAGCACTATCTTTATCTTGTATACCTTTAGCATTCATATATCCATCTATGTATGCCTTAGTCGCTTTTATTTGCTCTTTAGCTAGTTGCTTTAGTTGAATTTCAAAAATATTCTCTTCCAATTCAGAAAGTGCTTGTTTGTAGATTTCAGTGCGTACTTCTCGCTTGTCTTTCCAGCCTATCTTTTTCTTTTCTTCTTCTGTTTTAGGTGGCTTGTGTTGTTTGCGCAACTCTTGCTGATTTGCCCAAGCATCATCTAATGCTTTTTGCTGTGTAGCGTTGAGTAGAGTTTTATTCTTCTTTGCCTCAACTTCCTTACCAGATTCCAATTGCTTGATAGCTTCTCTAAGTCTGTCTGGTAAGAGTGTGTCGTTGAGTTTTGGCATAGCTAGATGTTAGCGTCTACTGTGCAGCATCGCAACATTCATTTCTGCACGTAGCTCACTTGCGTAGAACTTATCCACCATTTCCAAGCTAGTTCTTGCATTACGTGCCAAGGTTAGTAAGTCAATGCCTTGTCCATACAGTAGCCTAAATGTAATTGCTGAGTGTCTCAGTGAGTACAGCGTTCTTCGTTGCCCTTGTGTGCCATAACGTAAATTAAGCGTAGTTAGTATGTGCCTAAAGTGCTTTTCCATTAATGTAATAGCAGCTAGCCTATCCTTTACTTGTGGCAAAAATAAGTAGTCATCTGCCTTTGCCATACCTTGCTTGTCAAAGTAAGCATGTAGCTGTTCGTAGATATGTACTGCTGCTGGTAGAGTGATGATTTGTGCCTTGTGTAATTTTGTTTCTGGAAGGCTTAAACGCAAATAGCTGTGTTGACCACGTACGATTTCTACATGTTGATGCTGAATAATTTTGATGTCTACTGGACGCACAAAGCTATTGACCATAAATCCTATCAACCAAGCAAACTCGTGAGGCACGCTGTCAGTAGCTGTGTATATGCCACCATGTGTATTGCGATGGGTTTTCTTTTTGGGTTTGTCTTTTATCTTGCGCAGTTGTTTGGCACAGCGTAGTAGTCGTAGATATTCAGCTACTGTAAAGTTTCCACGAGCTGTGCTGGTAATTTTAAGTTTAGGAAACTGAGGGATTTGTTCAATCCATCTATTTGCCTGTGCTGTGTTGAGTACCTTGCGTAGTGCCATTAAGTATTGCGATACAGTCATGGGCTTGTAGTTTTTGGTTGATAAAAAGTTCAAAAACTCTTCAATGTTTTTGTAATGAATGTCTTGCACAGCTACGTTGTCAAAGTATGGAAGAACATGTTTACGTAAACGGCTGGTCAACATGGTGAAACTTTGCTCAGCCATCTCCTTTCTGTCTACACGTGATTTTTCTGTTTGAAGCGTGAGCTTGGCTACTTGTTGAATGCTGTGCTTGATTGGCTTAAACACATCTTCTTTTTCAATGTTAAAACCTCGCTTTAGCAATTCATTGTTGTAAAACTCTTTTGCTAAACGTACAGCATCACGCTTACTAGTAGTGCGTGTACTGCGAATAATTGTTTTGCCATTAAAGAAATAGCGCACTTGCCAAAATCGTGAAGCATTGGTGTGAAAAATACTAAGCGTAGTAGGGTAGCTTGGTATGTTCGTAATGCTTGTTGTAATTGGTAACGTGCGACAGCGTGTAGGGCTGTAAAGCACGTCATTGCTGGCTTGTAGGGTATGCATGAAGTTACTGTAATGTCGCACACCAAGTTATGCGACCAGTTTATGTAAAAGCAGATTTTTTATTTGTCTAATTCTTCCATTAACCATCCACAAACTGTCCACTAACGCTAGCACTTAAAAAATAAAAAAGTAGTGCACGTTGTCGCACAGTGGGTGGTGTGCGACACATTTTGGCAATTTCCATATTTAAAACAATGAGTTAAAGCACTTTTATGTTAGGGCTGCATTATTTGGAGATTTACGAATGAAAAAATTATTAATCGCTTCAGCAGCACTAGCAATGGTAGCTGGTACAGCACAAGCTCAGTCATCAGTGACTTTGTATGGTGCTTACGGTAACTCAGTAACATCAACAAAAACAGCTGGTGTAAATGTTAACTCAGCAGCTCAAAATGCTTCACGTGACCACTTAAGTACGACAGCTCTTGGTATTAAAGGTACAGAAGATTTGGGCAATGGTTTGTCAGCTTTCTTTGTTTTAGAGGGTGACTTATCTGGTAACGGTACATTAGGTTCAGCTTCTACAACTACTGGCACTTCAGAAACAACAAACATTTTTAACCGTCATGCTCATGCTGGTTTGAAAAGTAACTTTGGTACATTAACAGTGGGTCGTCAAAATGACTCAGTTAAAGATACAGAAGGTTTGGCACAGGTTTCTAACTTGTCAGATAACTTAGCAAATAAAACACGTGTTGGTGATCGTATTGCTAACGCTGTTAAATATGCAACTCCAACTTGGAATGGTTTAAGTGCAACTTATACACACTCAAACAATCCAGCTGACGCTACATTAGATGCGTCTAACTCAACAACAGACCATAACAGTTTTGCAATTAACTACAAGTTGCCAGTAAATGGTGGCATTGATTTGGCTTATGCTCAAGGTGAACATACTTCTGCTGGTGCTCAAACTGCTAAAACAACTCGTATCAGCGCTCGTACAAAAGTAATGGGTGTGGATGTTGGTGCTGCTTACACAACTAACCAAGCTGCTTCAACAGCTGAGAAAACTAAACAAACTTTAGTTTCAGTTAATAAATCATTGGGCAATATTGACCTAAAGGCTCACTATTGGAATAACAATGCTACAGCTGGTGTAGGTAATACGGATGATGGTTTTGATGGTAATGGCTATGGTTTGATGGGTGTTTATAACTTCAGCAAGCGCACTGCCGTTTATGCAGGTTACTCAGACTTTAATGCAACTGCTATTGCTAACGAATCTAAAGTTACAACAGTTGGTTTGGTGCACAAGTTCTAATTTCTCGCTGGCTTAGCCAGTTTGAAATTAGTTAGTACGCGAGTACTTTGAAGTAAATTAAACCCACTCTTCGGAGTGGGTTTTTTTATTGATGAATGAGATTAGCTTTCTGAGATTATCTGTGAAAGGGCATAAAAGTGATTGCGATTTTTGAGTGTTTTGACAGGTTGTTACTTTTAAAATAAACCGATCGCCCCTAGGATTGCACCCATGCCTAACATCCAAAGAATATGTATCTTTGTTTTCATTGTTAATATTGCAATGAAACCTGCAAGCAATAAAAGTGGCCAATCAAGTTGAATATTTCTTTCCGGGCTTGCAAGTAACAAACATGTTGCTAAAAGCATGCTAATAACAATGGGTGCCAATCCTTGTTTAAATGCCCTTACAATTCTCAATTCTTTATTTTTTTGAGCCCACCTAGCGGTAATAAATGTCAGAGTTGTGCTTGGAATGATTAGACCTAACAGTGCAATTAATGCACCCAAGATTCCCAATAAAGGTTGAAGATATAACTCTGGTGTTGAATTGATGCCGACATGCCACCCAAACAGAGCTACAAATAATAAATTCGGGCCTGGTGCTGACTGTGCGATGGCAATTGAGGCATTAAATTGCAGGTCATTAAGCCAGCTCTTCTCAAGCACCAGGAATCTTTGCATTTCTGGTGCTAAAGTAATAATGCCACCTACTGCCATTAGAGAAAATGATGCCATGTTTAAAAATAAAATTAACCAATCACTAAAATTCATAGTTGTCATGATGGAATTTTTCTATAGGTTAAATAAATCGCGCCTGATCCAAATATTAGAAGAACATAAAAAAGTTGCAGCTTTAAGTAAGTAACGGCTACAAGGCATGTCATCACGATAATCCAACATAATGGACTTTTAAGAGGGTGGGTCTTAAAAGTGCTAGCAAGTTTTAAGGATGCGCCCGCAATCATGCCGGCAGTGACAGCAGCCATGCCCCTTAGGGCGCCGATGATTTCTGGCTTATGACTAATACTTGAATAGAAAAAAATAAGAATAAGAACTAAGATTAAAGGGAAAAGTATTAACCCCAACAGAGCTATTAGCCCACCTCTAATACCAAAAAAACGACTACCAATAATAAGTCCCAAGTTAATCACATTAGGTCCTGGCATTACTTGAGCAACTGCCCAATCTTCTACAAACTCCTCTTTCGTTAGCCAATGATGTTTTTCAACAAGTTCTCTTTGGGCTACTGGAAAAACACCACCAAATCCTTGTAGTGCGAGCCAAGAGAATCTCCAAAATATTTCTTTAAGAGATTGAGGCCGTTTTTTATTCACAATGAAATCCTAAATTTTAAGTAACTTAATAATATTATTTTTATTTATAGACGAGATATGGCGAGCACAAATTAAATGGAATATTGAATAAAAAAAGCCCTGGTTGCAGGGCTTTTACATTAATTAACAATTAATCAATCAATTGTGATTTTAGCTTTAATGATGACTTTTCCCCAGCGATCTTGTTCTGACTTGATAAATTTAGAAAATTCATCAGGAGTGTTTCCTACTAGAGATGCACCGTCATCAACCATTCGCTTTGTCCCCTCTTTTGATTTAAGGGCAATAGAGATTTCTTTTTGTAATTTGTTAATGATTTCTTTGGGTGTTCCTGCTGGGGCTAAGACGCCATACCATTGGGATGTTTCAAAACCCTTGTAACCACTCTCTGCAATTGTAGGTACATTCGGAAGAGAGGGTGATCTTGTTGCTGACCCAACTGCTAATGGAATAAGTGCCCCACCTTTAATTTGACCAACAAGAGAGGGTAATCCATTGAAAGTAGCCATAGTTTGCCCTCCAATTAAGTCTGTAAGCATTGGGCCAGAGCCTTTATAGGGGACATGCATTAAATCAATACCTGCTTCAGATGCAAAATATTCCATTGCGAGGTGACCAGCGCTTCCATTGCCAGCTGAACCATAACTAATTTTATTTGGATTTTTCTTGGCTTGAATAACTAAATCGGCAAGATTTTTAATACCACTTGTTTTCCCAACAGCAATCACATTGGGTACTTTGGCAATCAAAGTAATTGGAACAAAATCTTTGTTAGCATCGTAAGGTAATTTAGAACCAAATAAAATTGGATTTGCAGCCAATGTTCCTACGTGACCCAAGATGATTGTATAGCCGTCTGGAGCAGATCTTTTGACTTCTTCCATGGCTATGTTGCCAGCAGCCCCAGGTTTGTTTTCCACATAAACTGACTGACCCAATTGTGTGCTTAGACTATTAGCAATTGATCTGGCAATAATCTCAGATGTCCCGCCAGTTGCAAATGGCACAACAAAGCGAATTGATTTTTCAGGATACGTTGCGTAAGCAACTGAACTGACTATCAGCGATAAAGTGATAATTATTTTTTTGAACATAATTCCCCCAAAACTTTATTTATTAATAAACTCAAGACCCTACACGTTTAATTTTTGCCAATTTGATCATGGGTGGAATCACTAACAAAGCCACTGCAATCAACATGATTGAACCTGAAATTGGTCGAGTAAAGAATGTGCTCCATTGACCTTGACTGATTGTCATCGCTTGGCGCATTGATTGCTCTGCCATGGGGCCTAGAATTAATCCAATGATCATGGGCGCAGCTGGAAAATCAAAGCGACGCATTACAAAACCAAGCAACCCAAAGAAAAACAATAAGCCCACATCAAATGCAGAGTTGCTAGAACCATAAACACCTGCCGCAGAAATAATGATGATGCCAGCGTATAACCATGGCGGTGGAATTTTGAGTAACTTTACCCACAACCCAACCAATGGGAGATTAAGAATTAACAAAATAATATTGCCAATATATAAGCTGGCAATCAATGTCCATACTAGGCCACTCTGCTGAGTAAATAACTGCGGCCCAACTTGAATTCCGTAGGACTCAAATGCTGACAAAATGATCGCTGCGGTAGCTGAGGTTGGAATGCCTAATGTTAGAAGCGGCATCAACACACCCGCTGCTGAAGCATTATTAGCTGCCTCAGGCCCAGCCACACCTTCAATCGCACCGTGACCAAATTCTTCAGGATTTTTTGAAAGCTTTTTCTCTGTGTAGTAAGACAGTAAGGTAGGTAATTCTGCCCCACCTGCTGGCATCGCTCCAACCGGGAATCCAAAGAATGCACCTCTCAACCAAGGTTTCCAAGAGCGCTTCCAATCTTCTTTGCTCAACCATAAACTGCCAGACACTTTTAATACTTCAGAATTTTTATTCTCTTTGCCCTGCCACCCAAGATACAGGGCTTCGCCAATGGCAAATAATCCAACTGCAGCAATAGTAACTTCGATGCCATCTAATAATTCAGCTTGTCCAAAAGTAAATCTAGCCTGACCAGTTTGCAAATCGATACCAACCAATCCAAACAACAATCCAGCAAACAAACTAATTAATCCTCTAAGCGCTGAATTGCCTAAAACTGCTGAAACCATTATGAGTGCAAGAACCATCAAACTGAAATATTCAGCTGGACCAAATGCAAGGGCTACATCCACTACCAATGGCGCAAAGAAAGTTAAAGCGATCGTACCGATAGTGCCAGCTACGAAACTACCAATGGCTGCTGTTGCAAGTGCAGGACCGGCACGGCCTTTTCTGGCCATCTTGTTACCTTCTAATGAGGTAACAATAGTTGCTGATTCGCCCGGCGTATTTAGCAAGATGGATGTTGTTGATCCACCATACATAGCACCGTAGTAAATACCAGCAAACAATACAAACATCGCTGTTGCAGGAACTTTAAAAGTAAGTGGTAGTAAGAGCGCAATTGTTAAGGCTGGCCCAATACCAGGCAAAACACCAATAAGCGTTCCAACTAAACAACCAAGAAAGCCGTAAAGCAAAGTCATTGGTTGTAATGCAACGGCGAAGCCTTGCATTAGTGATTCAAATGATCCCATAATTTTCTTAGAAAGGTAATTTAAACATCGGTCCTAAATCAACGCCTAGTAGTGCAGAAAATAGGCCCCAAAAAACCAATGCAATTGATGCGCAGATCAAAAATGTTTTTGCATTGAATGCAGCATCAAATGATCTTGCAACACCAACGCCACAGATAGTGGCAGGAAGAATAAAACCAATCGGTTTGATCAATAGAATAAATAGCATTCCTGAAATCAGGAAATAAAAAATTCTTTGATTGCCACCCTCTAATGGAACATCTTCTTCAGACTCAATGCAATCAGGTGACTTGCCTTTTAGAGATGTTAGTAAATAAATAATTCCCAATATTGTCAAAGCTCCAATGACTACTGAGGGGGCCAGAATCGGCCCAACCTCAGAGTACATGGTTGACTCAGGAATGATTGTTACTTGCCAAATGCCAATGGCACATAGGGCTAACAATAAACCGGAGACAATTTTTGTGTTCATGCGAGACCAAGCTCTTTTAGAACGCTTTCTGTATCAGCAATGCTTTGTTTGATTTGTGCATCAAATGCAGCGCCTGCTGTGAACACGTCAGTCCACTTTCTCTTTTCTAAAGTTTCTTTCCAACCTTTAGAGGCATGCATCTTTGTTACTAAATCAACTAATGCAGCTTTTTGTTGTGCATTGATGCCAGGGGCAGCAAATACACCGCGCCAGTTGGCTGCAGTGACGTTAACACCCAATTCTTTAAGAGTTGGGACATCAATACCTGGAATGCGTTTATTGCCAGAAACAGCAATTGCACGCATGCGACCAGCCTTAATTTGCTCTTCAAATTCAGAGTAACCGGAAATGCCAGCAGTAACCTGGCCACCCAAAATAGCAGCATTAGCAGGACCACCGCCAGCAAAAGCTACATAAGCAGCATCTCTTGGATTTTTACCAAGTGCCTTAATGATTAAACCAAGCAATTGATGGTCTGTGCCACCAGCACTACCGCCAGCAACTGATACTGCTTTTGGATTGGCTTTAAATGCAGCCTCAAGGTCCTTCCAGTTTTTAATCTTGCCATCAACAGGTACTGCAATAACGCCTGCTTCTTCCGTCAATTTTGCAATCGGAGTTACGTCTTTCATTGTGACTGGGCTCTTATTGGTAATAGCTGCACCAACCATCACTGAACCACCTACCATCAATGTATTGCCTTGACCTTTGCGTTGGTTCACAAAGCGAGGCAAGCCAACCATACCGCCAGCACCGCCAACGTTTTCAAATTGGAATGCACCTACTAGACCAGCTTCTTTAGCTGCAGCTTCAATTGCGCGAGCTGTACCGTCCCAGCCACCACCAGGTGCAGCCGGAACAAACATATTGATAGAGTCAAACAATGGTTTTGCTTGCGCAAAAACATTGAAAGGCAACATGCTGCTTGCACCTAGAGCAGTGCTATATGATAGAAAATCTCTACGTGATAATTTCATTGATAACTCCCATTTACTAAATAAATTAGTTAAATTGCTAAATAACAAAGGTCATATAGCTATGACAATGAAATCATTACAAATGCCACTGTCAATTTGCTGTCAAAAGAGCTAAGGTTTTACCCTAATGAAAGTTTTACTAGTCGAAGATACCCAAGAATTAGCCCTATGGCTCGGGTCTGCCCTCAGAAAGATGGATCTCGACGTTACTTTGGCAATGGACGGTAGCGAAGCTGCTCAACTATTACTTAACCATGATTACAAGCTGGTTATTTTGGATCTCAATTTACCCAAGAGAGATGGCTTATCAGTTTTACAGGAAATCAGAGCCAGAAAAGACTTTGTACCAGTGTTAATTTTGACGGCCAGAGCTGATGTGGGCGATCGCGTAAAAGGTCTTAATGCCGGCGCGGATGATTATTTGCCGAAACCTTTTGACTTAGAAGAGTTAGATGCCCGTGTGCACGCTCTTTTGCGAAGAGCACCACAAATGGTCAGCGATATACAGTCTTATGGTGCGATTAGCTATGACAAAAGCAATCAAAGCTTCTTTCATAATCAAGAGTTAATTCCTTTAACGCCCAGAGAAAGCGCCCTTTTAAGTATCTTGTTTGAGAGAAAAGATAGGGTGGTCGCTAAAGAATTCTTGCATGATCAAGTCTTTCAAAATGAGGCTGCAGCAGTCGATGCGGTTGAAGTGCTTGTGTATCGAATTAGAAAAAAGATTAATCAAGAGTGTGGCTGTGAAATTTCAACAGTCAGAGGCATCGGCTATATGCTGAGGATTCAATAATGGCAGGTCCTATCAAGTCATTAAAACAGGCGCTATTTATTTGGCTGGTCTTACCACTAGTACTTTTAATATTTATTAACGCTTTTTTTTCTTATAAAAATGCTGTTGATGCAGCTAACGCTGCTTACGATCGCTCTCTTTATATTGCTGCTAGAACTGTTGCTGAAGAACTCAAACTTGCAGATGGCCAATTAAAAGTTGAAGTTCCTCAATCAGCTACTTATCTTTTTGAAAATAATATTGGATCTAGATTTTTTTATGAAATCATGGATTTCAATGGCGAACATTTAGTCGGTAATGCAAGATTGCCTGCTTCTGGTGAAGCCGCAGCAAATACAGTTAATTACTTTTCTTTAGTCAGCTTTTACGACCAAGAAATTGATGGCACTCCTATTCGATTAGCAGTCTTAAAACACTCCTTAGTGGAAAGTAGTGACCCCAAAGCAAGGCCAGATATAAGAGGTTTGGTAACCATTAAAGTAGCTGAAACTCTTGAGGCTCGTAAGATATTGATTTCTCATATTTTGCGAGAATTGTTAACCGGCCAAACATTGTTATTAATTGCTTTAACCGCTTTAATTTGGTTGGCTATTAGTAAAAGCTTAAAGCCAATCAATGGATTAAGTCAGTCTTTGGCCAAGAGAGAAGAATCGGATTTATCCATCATTGATAGTCAGCGCGTTCCAAAAGAATTGATGCCTTTAATAGAAAGTTTAAATATTTATCTATCAAGGCTTACTAACTTAGTTAATCTGCGAAAAATATTTATTGGCAATGCTGCCCATCAGTTAAGAACGCCGTGGGCGATTGTTAAAACCCAAATTGGGCTAGCCAAAAAAGAAGCAATGAATGAGGAATTGTCAAAAATTATTGATGGCCTCTCAAAGACTGCTGATGCTTCTGTGCGCTTAACTGAACAATTGTTATCAATGACCAAAGCCGAGCATGGCTATGAAATTGACCTCAGCAAAGAAGTTGATTTGGTAGAACTGTCAAAACAATTGGTCATTGATAACTATGCCAATGCTCAAAAGTTAGGCATTGATTTGGGCGTTGATATCCAAGTGCCTCATTTAAAGATTCAGGGATCAGAGCTCTTATTATCAGAATGTATTAGCAATCTGATTGATAACGCAATTCGTTATTGCCCCAGTGGTAGCCACGTCACAATCAAGGTCATTCAGGGGACTTTAAGTGTGTTTGATGATGGCCCAGGAATTCCATCGCAATACCAGAATAAAGTTTTTAACAGATTCTTTAGGGGGGATAGCAAAGAGCCTGGAAGTGGCTTAGGGCTCTCAATTGTTAAGGAAATCGCACTGCAGCATGGCTTAAGGGTGGATTTGGAGAGTCCATACGCTTTGGATCATGACAATCATCAGTCAGGCACCAAAATTAGCCTGGTACTTGGTAGCTAAATAGCCATACCCCTCAAATAAGTGCCTTCCCCACTCCCTTTATTCCTCAAAATCTGCTAAAAAGTATAAATCTGGCTTTCGCCTGATTGGAGACTTATTGATTGGTTTTTAATAACAACAAAGGAGCAATAATGAAAAAGAATTTATTAGTGGCTGCAATGCTAGGTTTAGGTTTGATCGCATCCGCTCAAGCAGATACACTTGCAAAAATCAAATCATCCGGTGCAGTAACTATGGGTGTGCGCGAATCTTCAGGCGCGCTGTCATATACAGTAGGTGATGGTAAGTATGCTGGCTACCATGTTGAAATTTGCCAACGTGTTTTAGGTGATGTTCAAAAGCAATTGAAATTAAAAGCACTTGATATTAAATATCAAGCTGTTACTTCACAAAATCGTCTACCTTTAGTAGCTAACGGTACAGTTGATATCGAGTGTGGTTCAACAACAAACAATGCAACACGTCAAAAAGATGTAGCGTTTGCGTCAAAAAGATGTAGCGTTTGCGGTCACAACTTACGTGGAAGAAGTTCGTATTGCAGTTAAAGCTAACTCTGGTATTACTTCATTGTCACAGTTAAACGGCAAAAAAGTTGCTACTACAACTGGCACAACATCTGTTCAATTGTTGCGTAAGCATGAGCGTGCTACTGGTGTGAACTTTGACGAAGTGTTTGGTAAAGACCATGCCGACAGTTTCTTATTGTTAGAGTCAGGTATTGCTAACTCAAAAACCCCTGCTGACTTTAAATTAGTTGGTGAAGTGATTGCCGTTGAACCTATCGCTATCATGATCCGTAAGGATGACCCAGCTTTCAAGAAAACTGTTGATGACAGTATCAAGAAGATGATGAAAGATGGCACATTGGCTAAGTTGTGGGATAAATGGTTCTTGCAACCAATTCCTCCAAAAGGTAATAAAGTTGGTTTAGCTTTATCAGCAAGTACTAAGGACGCATGGGCTAATCCAAATGACAAACCAGCTGAAGAGTACGCAAAGAAGTAAAAAGTAGAATTAATTCCCTAACTAAGCAGAAGAAGGTAAATAAAATAGATGTCTTGGAATTGGGAAGTATTTTGTAAAAGTACTCTAGAAGAAGATTTCTCCCCTGTATGTTT
>JBEGTH010000030.1:0-17392 GCA_041179505.1 Pseudomonadota bacterium
CAAACAACGTCAAATGAGGGCATATTTCACCTAAAAATCAAAAGTAAAGTTAATCACAGTTAAGATTGTGGCATGAAGATCGATTTACACGCTACATTGCGTGCGCACAATACCTTTGGTTTTGATGTTTCTGCTCAGTATCTGGTCCATTTGAATCAGGCTGATGAGATTCCTGTATTTATTCAAAAAGCCTTGGATCAAGGCTTGCCTTGGCAGGTCCTTGGAGGTGGCAGTAATTTGGTGTTGGCTGCTGACTTAAAGGGATACACGGGTCTGATGCAAATCATGGGGCGCCGCCTCATGCGTGAGGATGCCAACTATTTTTATGTCGAAGCCATGGCCGGTGAAAACTGGCACGATTTTGTTCTATGGTCTATAGAGCAGGGTTATCCTGGTTTAGAAAACCTAGCCTTGATACCGGGTACAGTAGGGGCCTCACCTATTCAAAATATTGGGGCCTATGGTTTGGAGGTCGCTCAAGCATTTGATAGCCTTGAAGCATTTGATGTTCAAAATAAACGCTTTATTCGCCTCAGTCATGCTGATTGTGCATTTGCTTATCGCCACAGTCTTTTTAAAGAACATCCTCATCGTTACATCGTTACTTCAGTTTGTTTTAAGTTACCAAAGAAATGGCAAGCCAATTTAACTTATGCCGAATTAGAAAAAGCTTTTGCCGGCGCCAAAGCGCCAAGTGCTAAAGATATTTTTAATAAGGTTTGTGAGATACGCGCTGCAAAATTACCTAACCCCAAAGTACTTGGTAATTCTGGAAGCTTTTTTCATAACCCCGTTGTTTCTCATGAAAAATATCAAGAATTAAAAGAGCGCTTCCCTAATCTCATTGCTTATCCCTATGCGGATGGTTGGAAATTAGCTGCTGGTTGGTTAATCGACCAATGTGGCCTGAAGGGTCACCGCATCGGTCAATTAGGTGTTTATGAGAAACAAGCCCTAGTCTTGGTCAACCATGGCGGCGGAACTGGATCAGAGCTCTTAGCTTTAGCCCAAGACATTCAAGATAAAGTCTTGGCACGTTTTGATGTTCATCTCTCAATAGAGCCCGTGATCTTTAAATAATCATAAGAGGCTTAGCCATAGTGGCAGAGTGATTGAGGCTGCTAAAGTCATCACCGAAATACAAATAGCTACAAGTGCGCCGTCGCCTTTCATGCGATTGGCTAGAACGTAAGCACTGGTAGCTGTAGGCATTGCCCCAAATAAAACAACGCTGGCGAGTTGTGCTGGCGGCAGTTCAAAGTACCTTCCAACAAGCAGTGCGATGGCTGGTGTTGCAATTAATTTAACGCTTGTCCAGTAAGCAATCAATGCGCCATCTTTTTTGTTTTCGATCCACATCAAGCCAGCGCCAACGCTGAGTAGACCCAATGCAATGGATGCAGCCCCCAAGCGTTGTAAGCTCATGGCTATGTAATCAGGCATGGTTAAGCCAAGGATGTTGGTGCTTAAACCTAATACAGTGGCGATAATTAAAGGATTGCGAATGATTTCTTTGAATAAGTGCGTTTCAGAGTGCTTAGCCAGTGCCCAAACCGCTGCAGCGTTGGCAACCGGCACCAAGCATCCGCTCGTTAAGGCCATTAAGGCAACGCCTTCTTCTCCTGAAAGGCGACCTGCTGCTGCAAAGGCAATGTATGAGTTAAAACGAAAGGATGTTTGGAATCCTGAAGACCAGCTTAAATCACTGGTGCGAAAAATCCACTTAGAGGCGTAACCTAGCGCCATGGCAGAGAAAAAAGCGATGGCTGCAACCACCAACATATTCGATGTGCCACCCCAGTCAAAGCGAGTTTGATTGATGGAGTTAAATAATAGGGCTGGGAATAAAAGGTAATAGACCAACTTCTCAGCAGCAGTCCACATATTTTTATCTAAGGCTGTATAGCGAACTAATAGAAATCCCAGCAAAATAAGAAGAAAATCAGGAAGTAGTAAAAATGCGGGATTCAATCGAGTCTCTTTTAGAATGAAAAGCTCAATGGTAGTCAAAAAAACAACTTCTGGCATGACGGATGAAAATCTAACCTCATCGAAGGTCAGCAGAGTGCTTATCGCCAGTCAAGAAGCCATTGACACCTTTTGCGATAGTTGTTGGCTAGAAGACGGGCTTTCTAAAAATAGTTTGTCTGCTTATCGACGAGATTTACTTTTATTTGCGCGCTGGTTGGATGCTGAGCAAAACAAAGGTATTTATGAAGTGGATGCTGCAGATGTGATGGCGTACATGGCATTTCGGCGAGCTGATAAAGCGACTACTGCCAACCGTCGCCTGACAGTTTTAAAGCGATTCTATCGATTAGGGATTCGTAAGAATTTAATTAAGAATGATCCCTGCCTTAATTTAAGGGCAGCCAAGCAAGCGCCTAGATTCCCTAAGACCTTAACCGAGTCTCAGGTAGAGGATTTATTGGCAGCTCCTGATATCAAAACACCACTAGGACTTAGAGACAGAACGATGCTTGAGTTGATGTATGCCAGCGGTCTGCGTGTATCCGAGATCGTTAGTCTTAAAACAATTGAGGTTGGACTGAATGAGGGGGTGGTGCGAATTGTCAGTGGTAAAGGTGGTAAAGAGCGCCTGGTCCCTTTTGGTGGAGAAGCAGCAGATTGGATAAAAAAATATTTAGATGAGGCTCGCCCGCAATTACTCGATATTAAAGGTCAGCCAAAATCTACCCAGGATCTATTTTTGGCGCGCCATACCGGGGAAGGCATGACGCGCCAAGCCTTCTGGCACATCATTAAACGATATGCAGCGCTAGCCAGTATCAATGTGCCTCTCTCCCCCCATACTCTCAGGCACGCATTTGCGACACATTTGTTAAATCATGGCGCTGATTTAAGAGTGGTTCAATTATTATTAGGGCATGCCGATATCTCAACAACACAGATATACACTCACGTAGCCCGTGAGCGATTAAAGAATATTCATCAACAACATCACCCTAGAGCCTAATATGAGCCAACCAGTTTTTTATCTATTGCTAATTACCGGAGCCTATTTAATGGGATCCATGTCTTTTGCAGTTCTTGTTAGCAAGGTCATGCGCCTGCCTGATCCTCACACCTATGGCTCCGGCAATCCTGGGGCGACTAATGTATTGAGAACAGGTAATAAATTAGCAGCAGTCTTAACTTTATTGGGTGATGCTGCTAAGGGATATTTAGCAGTCTTCTTGGCTAGAGCTTTAGTCGGTGTTGATGTTGAGTCTTGGGTTTTGCCAGCGGTTGCGGCCGCAGCTTTCCTAGGACATTTGTTCCCGGTATTCCATGGCTTTAAGGGTGGTAAGGGCGTCGCTACAGCCCTAGGTATTCTCTTGGGGATCAGTGGTTGGCTAGGTTTGGCGACTTTATCAACTTGGTTGATTGTGGCTTTCTTTATGCGCTACTCATCACTAGCTGCATTAATTTCAGCAATGTTTGCTCCTTTGTACTTCATTTTCTTATTTGGAGTTCAGCCCATGTCAGGAGCTATTGCCATCATGAGTGGTCTTTTGATTTGGCGCCATAAAGGCAATATTAAAAAATTATTGGATGGCACTGAAGGCCGAATTGGGTCAAGCAAATAAACATCTTGCTTGGTGCTATTAGATGCAAAATAAAAAGCCGCTTAATGAGACAACCCATTAAGCGGCTTTTTTAATCTACTAAATCTATTCAAGCGATCGATTATTTAATAATCAAAACCGGCTGTTTAGCTTGCGATAAAACTTGTGTAGTGACTGAGCCCATGATCAGGCTCATTAGAGAGCTGCGGCCATGAGAGCCCATCACAATCATGTCTGCCTTAGATGTTTTTGACTCTTCAAGAATCGTGTCAGCAACGTGACCAATTTTTTGAACAAGCTTGTATTTGATATTGGCTTTATCTAATTTAGCTGTGGCTACCTTGACTGCTTTTTTGCTTTCATCAGCATACCAATCAGCGATTGATTTTTTAGGAATGTATTGAGTCACTTCAGGAGGTATTACGTCAGCTTGAACATGCAATACAACCAGACCAGAGCCTTTGCCTTCAAACATGGCTGCATGCTTGATTAAGTAATCAATTGCCTTTGTGCTGTGTTTTGATCCGTCAATCGATACAAGAACTTTCATGTTGTGCCCTTTGGTAATAAATATAATATTCGCACCATATTAAGCCATATTTATAAAAATGAATTAAAAAAAAGAGGTCAAGGAGAATCTTTACGCCAATACTTGTTCTCTCATGCGTTTGTGCTTTATTGAGTTAGGTGCTTATTAAAAGCTTTTCATCAATCTCGATATTTAAGTTCTATCTCGTTAGATTAATTAAATCTTATTTTTGATTTCTTTATTTGATCTACTTCCTAGAGTCATGTAGATTGGTCATGCGTAACTTCAATACAGATGAAAACTATGGATAGCGATTATTACGAAAAAGCGAATAGGTTGCTCGACATTGTTTATGACTTGGCTAATAAAAATCAATCAGATGATGGACTTCCATTTGAAGTAGATGGCGATGGAAATGTTCACCTGAATCAGGTATTGAAAGAAAAATTAGCTATGAATGATGATCGAGACCTTGAGGAGTGGGCTCAGGACAATATCAAAGATTTATTTTGATATTGTTTAGATATTTTTATTTCAGTGATTAGGGCCACCTCAGCGCAGTTTGATATTGACTATCAGCTTTAGGCCTTGCAGATGGTGGGTCGGGCGAGATTCGAACTCGCGACCAACGGATTAAAAGTCCGCTGCTCTACCGGCTGAGCTACCGACCCATCTTGCGAAAAAAAAGATTATAGCGGACTTTTTGAATTAGAGCTAGATTTGTCTAGATTTAGCTACAGGCGGATTCTTTCCAAAGTAATTTCTAATGCCTTTTAAGATCGCTGTAGCGATTTGATCTTGGTAGTCTTGATCATTCAGGCGTGCCTCTTCTTCGGGGTTACTAATGAATGCAGTCTCAATCAAAATGGAGGGAACGTCTGGGGCTTTTAAAACTGCAAAGCTTGCTTGCTCAACATGTTTTTTGTGTAATTTGGCAAAGTCACCAATTTGTTTTAAAACGGCATCTCCTAGTTTTAGGCTATCTTTAATTTGTGCACTAGTCGACATATCTAATAAAAGTTGTGCAACTTGTCGATCTTTTGATTTGATATTCAAGCCACCAATCATGTCAGCGCTATTTTCCTTATTTGCTAACCAGCGGGCAGCAGTACTAGAAGCGCCTTGCTGAGATAAAGCAAATACAGACGCACCTTTGGCATGTGGTTGCACGAACGCATCCGCATGAACAGAAACAAATAAATCCGCCTGAACTCGTCTGGCTTTATTAACCCGGGTATGAAGTGGTACAAAATAGTCGCCGTCCCTCGTCAGGTAAGAGCGCATGTCAGGTTCTTGTTCAATCTTTTCTTTTAATTTTCTGGAAATAGCTAAAACAATATCTTTTTCTCTTGAGCCCCTTTTGCCGATGGCTCCTGGATCTTCTCCGCCATGACCAGGGTCGATTGCAATGGTTAATAGACGGCGATGTTTGGGTTTATCTGTCTCGGGTGCGCTTGGCTTAGTTGGGTTAGCTTTGTTGGTGTCTTTTTGAGCAAAGGCTGCAATAGGATCTTCTGCATCAAGGGCGGCAGATTTTTTAGAACTATTTCTGACTAACTCCATCAGGGGGTCATTAGCTACCGTTGGATATAAGTCAAATACCAAACGATTTTTATAGTTACCCACTGGATCGAGAGTAAATAGTTGAGGCTGCACACTTTCTTTGAGATCAAAAACTAGCCTTGCTACTTTGGGTTGAAATTGACCTACCCGTACTTGAGAAACATAGGGGTCATCATTCTTAACTTTGGCTACAAGCTCTTTGAGCGTATTAGTGAGTTCGATGCCTTCCACATCTACGACCAATCGATGTGGTTTGGTGAGTAGTTGATGAGTAACTTTAAGTGCTTCATCAGATTCCAATGTCACGCGTGTGTAATCCTCTGCGGGCCACATACGTACTGCTAATAACTTAGCTCCCCAAGCGATTTGCGATGGGCCCAAGAATACTAAAGCACTCGCCTTGGCGATCTTTTTAAGAAGATCTCGTCTTTTTGAGTTTTTAGGAAGGAATTTCATGGGCTTAATAGTTCTTACTGAAGTGCATCTTGCAGAATAATTTCCCCATTAAAGCTAAAGCTCATTAAATGAGCTGTGCGACTTTCATCATCATTCATGCTGAGCTCAATGGATATATCAAAAGCTGGCAATGTGCTGCCGGCTTTTTCTGCCCATTCAATAAGGCAAATACCTGGATTACTCAAGGTATCTCTAAAACCTGCATCAATCCATTCTTCCGGGTAGTTCATTCGGTACAAGTCAAAATGATGAATAGCTAATTGTGTTTTGCCATTGATATTCAATAGATAAGGTTCACATAGGGTGTAGGTGGGACTTTTTACTTTGCCGTTGTGACCTAATGATTGCAATAAATATTTTGTGAAAGTTGTTTTGCCCGCGCCCAAATCCCCAACTAATGAAATGCGTAGGGAAGCTAGAGAGTCTTTCCTAAATAGCTGCTCAATTTGTTCTGCTAATTGTTGAGCTAAGTGAGCTGTTTCTATTTCAGATGAAAGTACTAGTGTTTTTTCTGTCATGGCAACCTACAATCTTGCTATGGAGCTTAAATCATCATGACCACTGAGCAAACTTCTCAAATCGATTGGATCAATCAAATTGACTGGTTGAGAGAAGAAGCTCGTGCGCTCGATTTTGGAGATATTAGAGTTTCTGACACGGATTTGAGTCAGGCTGGGCCAAAATTGAGAGAGTGGTTGGATGCGGGTTGTCACGGTGATATGAATTATATGAGGGACCAAGCTCATTTGCGAGTAGATCCTCAACAACTGCACTCTGGAACGATTAGAGTGCTAACTGTCCGAATGGATTATTTGCCAGATACGTCAGAGATGCGAAGCGCTCTCGATTGGCGTCAAGATGAATTAAGTCGCATAGAGCACGGCTCTCAAGCACTTGTGGCTATGTATGCAAGAGGGCGCGACTATCACAAAGTTTTGAGGCAACGTTTACAAACTCTAGCTGATAGGATCGAATCGAAAATTGGTTCTTTTGGATATCGCGTTTTTGTGGATTCCGGTCCAGTGATGGAAGTAGAGTTAGCCAATAAATCTGGATTGGGTTGGCGTGGGAAACACACCTTGCTGCTCAATCGAGAAGCTGGCTCGATGTTTTTCTTAGGTGAAATTTATGTCGATGTGCCATTTCCAGTTGATGAGCCTACCACCAGTCACTGTGGAGAATGTTCAGCCTGCATTGATATTTGTCCAACGCAAGCGATTACGGCCCCTTATCAACTTGATGCCAGACGTTGCATCTCTTATTTAACGATTGAAAGCAGGGGTGCCATTCCCCTGGAGCTCAGACCTTTGATGGGGAATCGTGTCTACGGTTGTGATGATTGTCAGTTAGCTTGCCCTTGGAATAAATTTGCTCAATTGAGTAAAGTCCCTGATTTCTTACCAAGACATGGTTTAGATCAAGCATCTTTATTAGATTTGTGGTCATGGTCTGAGGAAGATTTTTTAAGGCGTCATGAGGGTAGTCCAATCCGACGTATTGGTTATGAGGCTTGGCGAAGAAACTTGGCAGTAGGTCTTGGTAATGCGCTTAGATCTGATTCATTAACTCAAGACGAATATAAAAACATTAAAAATGCTTTGCATAATTCTTTAGATCACTCCAGCGTATTAGTGAAGGAGCATATTCAGTGGGCGTTAGCAGTTTGAATAAGATAAAAGCAAAAAACTAGAGAAGCTAATAAACTTCTCACATGAGTTTGGATAAGAAAGTTCTATTACAAGGTGCAAAAGACGCATTTGGTGCGCCAGCTGCTGTTTTGTTTGCAGGCATGGTGGGCTTTGGCGCGATGGGTCAAGCTAATCAATTAGATATTTGGTTAACCAGTGCTACAAGCTTTTTTATGTTTGCCTTACCTGGTCAAGTCGTCCTTATTGAAATGATTGTTCTAGGTTCCTCAGGCGTGGCCATTGCATTTGCTGTCACATTGACTGCTACACGTTTTTTCACGATGTGTTTAACCTTGTTCCCACAGTTTCCAGAAAGGCAACGCAGTTCTTTTTATTACTTATTGGTTCATTTGATGGCGATGACATCTTGGGCCATTGCTATGAAAGATTTTCCTAAGATTCATCCAGATAAGCGTTTGGCTTATTTCACTGGATTTGCTTTGGTTTGCTGGGGTGTTTCAACACCCGCAACTGCATTGGGTTATTTAATTGCTGGTCAGGTTCCTACTTACTTAAGTCTGGGAATGGTTTTTATTAACCCCTTATTTTTTCTTCTAACTTTTACAGAGGTAAGGCCACGGGCTAATCGTATGGCTATAGTTTTGGGTGCGGTGATCGGGCCTGTCTGTTATCTTTGGTATCCCGATTACTCATTACTCATTGCTGGTTTGGTCGGTGGCACGGTTGCCTATAGTGTTGATAGATATTTGAGGATAAAAAAACTTGCCTGAATCATCAGAACTTTCTCATCTATTTAATGATGCTGGCATGTGGGCTGCATTAATTGCTGCTTGTATTGGGACCTACTTTTGGCGTGGCTTGGGTGTTTTCTTGTCCGGGAAGATTAGCCAAGACAGTGAACTCTTTAACTGGTTGTCGGCAGTTACTTATGCGATGGTTGCCGCTTTAACTTTAAGAATTATTTTGTTGCCGGTAGGTTTGTTAGCAACTGTGCCAATGTCAGTCCGAATTATTGTTTCGGTTTTAGCAATTTTGGTCATGATTTCTAAGAAGGAAAAAAGAATGGTGCCTGCTTTGTTAACAGGCACCATGGGTTTAGTGCTTTATGGCTTGTGGATTAATTTTCAATAATCCAATTAAGAGCATTAATCTTTCTTACAAGTTTTGATGCCAAGTAATGGGTATGCTGGACAAAAGCGGAAAACGCCAGTTGCCATTGGAATTAAGCCTACCCAGCCCCATGTGCCAATCACGTTCGTGATAGCCAGGATAACTAAAAGTGCACCAACTGTGATTCTTAAGATGCGGTCAATACCGCCAACATTACATTGCATATAGTTCCTTTGGGTTAATAAATTATTTGCCACAGTAGGTGGCGTATAACAATTCCATTACGGCAATCGCAATGGGGCTAGAAAGTTTGTAATAAATTTGTTTTCCATCGCGGCGCGTAGATACAACTTCTTCTTTGCGGAGAATAGCCAACTGTTGTGAGAGTGTTGGTTGTTGAATGTGAGTGATCTGCTCTAGTTCACTAACGCATTTTTCACCCTGGCTCAATTGACACAGAAGCATCAAGCGATCGCGATTAGCGAGTGTCTTCATCATGCGACAGGCGTTGTCTGCATTTTGTCTCATGAGAGACATATCAATAGCTAGCGTTTCTTCGGGAGTTTGATCGGTGCGCACATTCATACTGACGAATTCCTTTGGATAAAACATTACTCACATTAAATACATAAAAAACATTATATATTTATTTTAAATATATATCTCTGAGAATTTGGGTAAGCCCAACTTCAAAAACGCCTTTGCTTGGCTGCTTAGGCAAAATTCAGGTATCGTAAGAGCTCACAAAAATAACCAATGATTCGAAGGAGCATAAGATGCCAGGACAAAAACCCTATTTAAATCAGCAAGATGCAAAAAAAATATTGGAGGCAGCCAATGCCCATGCTGAGAAAAATAACTGGGCCGTCAGTATTGCTGTTGTGGATGATGGTGGTCACTTGTTAGGTTTCACTAGAAGAGATGGATGTCCAACCATATCAACTTATATCTCTCAAGAGAAAGCCAAAGCTTCTGCCCTAGGTCGTCGTGAGAGTAAGGTTTATGAAGATATCATCAATGGCGGTCGTCACTCTTTCATGAATGCCACGCCAGTATTGAGTGGCACTTTAGAGGGTGGGGTTAATATCGTAATTGATGGTCATACAGTCGGTGCTGTAGGTGTTTCTGGCGTTAAATCTAATGAAGATGCTGAAATTGCTAAGGCAGGTATCGCAGCACTGTAATACTCTTCAAATCAAGAAAAGTACTCATCTGTGCTCATAGGCCTCATAATAGAGCCCTGTGAGTACAGAACAAACCACCCCCACCCCAGAAGCAGAACTAACTTTCGCCGACATTGGCTTTGCAGAACCTATTCTGCGCGCCGTGCTTGAGCAGGGTTATACCAAGCCCACACCAATTCAAGCGCAAGCTATGCCGCACGTTTTACAAGGTCGTGATGTGATGGGGGCAGCTCAAACAGGTACTGGTAAGACGGCAGCTTTTGTTCTACCAATTCTCCAAAATATTCTTCCTCTGGCGAGTAGTAGTGCGTCGCCAGCGCGCCATCCTATTCGTGCATTGGTTTTAACACCTACGCGCGAGTTGGCAGATCAAGTCGCTGATAACGCGTTTAAGTATGCCAAGTACACCGACATCAGAACTGCTGTAGTTTTTGGTGGCGTTGATATGTCTGCGCAAACGACATTGTTGCGTTCAGGTATTGAGTTATTGATTGCGACGCCAGGTCGCTTGTTAGATCACATCACTCAAAAAACAGCGAATTTATCTCAAGTACAAATTTTGATTTTGGACGAGGCTGATCGTATGTTGGATATGGGCTTCCTGCCTGATCTGCAGCGCATCATTGGCTTAATCCCATCGCAAAGACAAACTCTATTGTTCTCTGCGACATTTTCGCCAGAAATTAAAAAACTGGCGCAAAGTTATTTACGAGATCCTGTGACGATTGAAGTAGCTAGGCAAAATGCCGCTGCAGATACAGTTCAGCAAATTATTCACATGGTGCCTTCAGAGAAAAAGAAGGATGCTGTTGTTAAAGTACTTAATGCACGTATCCAAAAAGGCTTATCTCGCCAAGCAATTGTTTTTACCAATAGCCGTATAGGTTGTAGCAAGCTAGCTAGCGCGCTTGAGCGCAGTGGTATCAAAGCTGGCGCTATCCATGGTGATAAGAGTCAAATTGAACGTATGCAAATTTTGGAGTCTTTCAAAAAAGGCACGATGGATGTCTTAGTGGCAACGGATGTTGCTGCTAGAGGTCTTGATATTGCAGATATGCCTTGCGTGATCAATCATGAGTTACCGTTCAATGCAGAAGATTATGTTCATCGTATTGGTCGAACTGGCCGTGCTGGTGCACAGGGTGATGCGATTGCTTTGGTTGATCCGTCTGAGGAAAGATTATTAGCTGACATTGAAAAGCTCATGAATCGCAAGTTGGTGCGCATGCCTGTACCTGACCCTGCTGGTGGTGTAGCTGCTGACCCATTTTTTTATATGCCCTATCGCGCTAAGGATGAATCTATAGCGAGTACTGCCAATGACTTGAATTCTGATGCGGCAGGCAAGGCTACTTCAGTGACTCCAGCTAAACCAGCAATCAAATCAGCAGCAAAGCCAGTTGGTGCCTTGCTGGGTGGCTTCAAGAAAAAAACATAATTCTTTAAGAATCCCTGAAGCGCTTTAGAAAAATCTAAAGCTTCAATCTACTTTTAGCAAATCCCTGTAGTTTTCAATGGCTATTTCAAGCCATTTAGAGAGCTTTGGAGGGCTTTCCTCGTGTAAGCGATCATCTCTTAGGCCTAAGTGCTGTGCTGCGGCCTGCAGAGCTTTTAAGCAGTTTTCAGGGCTATCTGTATGAATGGCTTTAGCTAAGGTCTGCTTACTGAGTTTTTCATTGTTCTCATCAAGTACCAATGGCAAATGTAGGTACTGAGGTTTTTTGTAGCCTAGTTGTTTTTGTAGGTAAATCTGGCGAGGGGTGTTGTCCAATAAGTCGGCACCCCGAACAACATGTGTGATGCCTTGAAGGGCATCATCCACAACCACTGCTAGTTGATAAGTAAAGATGCCATCAGCTCGTCTTAAAACAAAATCACCCACAGTCTTGCGAAGATTTTCATCCTCGACCAACAGGCGCCATGCGCAGGGTTCAACGATATCTTTTGTATGTCTGCATGTTCCTGGGTAAATTAATTCTTCATGGCGCTGTTTCTTATGGCCAAGCGTCAAAAGTGCATCCTCAATCTGTTTACGAGTACATCGGCAAGCAAAAGATTTTTCAGATTCAATTAATTCATTCAGTGCATTTTGATAAAAAGAAGTTCTTTTTGATTGATATTCAACTTCCTCATCCCACTCCAAACCGCATGCCAACAGCTGTTGGATGATGACTTTGTCTGCTCCAGGTATGCAACGTGGCAGATCAAGATCCTCGATGCGTAAAAGCCATTTTCCGTTATGTGCTCGGGCGTGGAGCCAACTACCTAGGGCGGTCGCGAGCGACCCTGCGTGGAGAGCGCCTGTGGGTGAGGGTGCGAAGCGACCAAGGTAATTGCAAGTCAACATAGCTAAAATCATCTCATGTCTTTAAATACCAACTTTGTACATCTACGCCTTCACTCGGAATATTCCATTGTGGATGGGGCTGTACGCATAGATGATGCCATCTCTGCGGCCGTCAAGGATGGAATGGGGGCATTAGCCCTTACAGATTTGGGTAATGTCTTTGGTTTAGTGAAGTTTTATCAAGCGGCACGTAAAGAGGGTGTTAAGCCTATTGTTGGTAGTGATGTTTGGATTACCAATCCAGATGAAAGAGATAAACCTTTTCGTTTACAACTCTTGGTGAAAAATCATCAAGGTTATTTGAATCTATGTGAGTTATTAACTAAGGCTTCTTTAACGAATCAATTCAAAGGGCGTGCTGAGGTTGATCCTATTTGGTTTAAAGAACATGCTGAAGGTTTAATCGCTTTATCTGGCGCACGTTTTGGTGATATCGGAGTTGCCTTGTTAGCAGGTCAAGCCGCAGAAGCTGAAGTACGCGCCAAAGCGTGGGCTAATTATTTCCCAGGATCTTTTTATATTGAGATTCAAAGGGCTGGACATCCTCAGGATGAGACCTATTTGCATGCAGCTGTTCATTTGGCGAATGAATTGAAATTACCAGTGGTCGCCACTCACTCCATTCAGTTTATGAAGAAAACTGATTACAACGCTCACGAAGCGAGGGTTTGTATTGCAGAGGGTGAAATTTTGGCCAACCCTAAACGGGTTCGTAAGTTCACATCTGACCAGTATTTCAAAACACAAGCAGAAATGCAGGAGTTATTTAGTGATTTGCCTGCAGCTATCACTCATACGGTTGAAATTGCGAAGCGCTGTAATTTAAGTTTAACTTTGGGCAAACCTCGTTTGCCCGACTTTCCTGTTCCAAAGGGAATGACCCTGGATGATTACTTGTTGCAGAAAGCCATGGATGGCTTGTCTCGTCACTTAATGCATTTATATCCGGATAATGCTGAGCGAGAGCAGCAACGCCCTAACTATGAAGAGCGCTTGAAGTTTGAGGTCAATACGATCGCTCAAATGGGTTTCCCAGGTTACTTCCTGATCGTTGCTGATTTCATTAACTGGGCCAAAAATAACGGCGTGCCTGTTGGTCCTGGTCGTGGATCTGGTGCCGGATCATTGGTTGCTTATTCTCTAGGTATTACGGATCTTGACCCGCTACGTTACAACTTATTGTTTGAGCGTTTCTTAAATCCTGAGCGTGTATCCATGCCCGACTTTGATATTGACTTCTGTCAGCATGGTCGCGATCGCGTGATTGCCTACGTTAAAGATAAATATGGCAAAGATGCTGTCAGCCAAATTGCCACCTTCGGAACCATGGCAGCACGTGCTGCGATTCGGGATGTGGGTCGTGTTCTTGAGCAGCCTTACGGCTTTGTGGATGGTATTTCAAAATTAATTCCTAATAAGCCAGGGCAGCAAGTTACGATTGAACAAGCTAAAAAAGATGAAAAGCTTTTGGCTGATCGTGAGTCTCGCGAGGAAGAGGTTAAGCAGTTATTAGGTTTGGCGCAGCAGTTAGAAGGCATGACGCGTAACGTTGGTATGCATGCGGGTGGTGTGCTAATTGCTCCTGGCAAATTAACAGACTTTTGCCCTTTGTATACCCAAGGAAGCAAAGATGGCAAAGAGACAGCGGATGCTGGTGTTGTTAGTCAATTTGATAAAGATGACGTTGAAGCAGTAGGGCTAGTTAAGTTCGACTTCTTGGGCTTAACGACTTTGACAATATTGGATTGGGCCGAGCGTTACATACATCAGCTATATCCAGATAAAAAAGATTGGCGAGTGGGGCAGGCTCCATTAGATGATCCGGCCGCATTTGATATTTTAAAAACTGCTAATACAGTAGCTGTATTCCAGTTGGAAAGTCGCGGTATGCAAGGCATGCTTCGCGAGGCTAAGCCTGATCGATTTGAAGACATTATTGCTTTGGTAGCACTTTATCGTCCAGGCCCAATGGATTTGATTCCATCTTTTATTGCCCGTAAGCATGGTAAGGAGCAAGTTCATTATCCGGATGCTCGTGTCGAACCTGTGCTTCAAGAAACCTACGGCATCATGGTGTATCAAGAGCAGGTGATGCAGATGGCACAGATTATCGGGGGCTACTCTTTAGGTGGTGCCGATTTACTTCGCCGTGCTATGGGTAAGAAAAAGCCAGAAGAGATGGCTGAGCATCGTCAGTTATTTAGAGATGGTTCTGCAAAGAGCGGTATGAAAACCGATAAGGCAGATGAAATCTTTGACTTGATGGAAAAGTTTGCTGGTTATGGTTTTAATAAATCTCACGCCGCAGCTTATGCTCTCTTGGCTTATCACACGGCTTGGTTAAAGGCGCATTACCCAGCTGAATTTATGGCAGCCAACATGTCACTCGCTATGGATGACACTGATAAGGTCAAGATTCTTTACGAAGATGCTAAAGCCAATAAGATCAAAATCTTGCCGCCAGACGTCAATACCAGTGTTTATCGCTTTATGCCTTTGCGCGAAAACCCACAAGATCTTACGCAAGCAGCTAGCATGATTCGTTACGGCTTGGGTGCTATTCGTGGTAGTGGTGAGGCAGCTATTGAGCAAATTATTGAGGCTAGAAAAAATGGTCCTTTCATCGATTTGTTTGATTTCTGTTCACGATTAGATCGCCGAGTTGTCAATCGCCGCACCATGGAAGCCTTGATTCGCGCGGGAGCTTTTGATTCTCTTTATGGTGGCTTTGATTCGCGTTCTACTTTATTAGCTTCCTTGCCAATTGCTATGGAAGCTGCTGATCAAGCAGAAGCTTCTGCACAACAGGTGAGCTTATTTGATATGGCAGGCTCTGCTGATGAACATAAGCCTGAGTTAGTGAAAGAAGTCGTCTGGTTTGAAAAGCGTCGCCTTCAAGAAGAGAAAACAGCATTAGGTCTTTACTTAACTGGCCATCTATTTGATGCATATCGTGATGAAGTGAGTCACTTTGTTCGAACAAAATTAGATCAGTTAACTGAAGGTAAGGATCGATTGATATCAGGCATCATGACTTCAACAAGAAGCATGATGGGCCCACGTGGCAAATTAATGATTGCTACTATTGATGATGGTAGCGCTCAGATAGAAATGACTATTTATAGTGAAATTTTTGAGCCTAATCGTCATTGGCTCAAAGAAGATGAGCTCATCATTGCCAAAGTCAGTGTGACTCCAGACAAGTTTTCTGGCGGTATGCGCGTTGTTGCTGATTCCATCATGGATGTCACCAGCGCACGCTTAAAGTTCGCCAGAAGTTTGCATGTGCAATTACAGCCAGGTATGGATATCCAAGGCTTTAAACAACAAGTGGGTTCTTACATTGGGAAGCAGGGGCAGGGTTTATTGATGACGGCCGATGTTATTTCTAATGGCACTGTTTGCTTAGTTCAATTCCCTGAAGCTTGGAAAATATATCCGGATGACGATAGTATCAGAGGACTTAGCCAGGCATTAAATGGTGCTGGTGGTCAGGGTGCTGTCGAAGTTAAATACGCTTAATCTCAAATAGATCAACTGCTTCAAGAACTTGTTGAACCGATAGATTAATCAGGCAATCACTGCGACTGTCTGATTGATCTTCACATCCTGCTTTGCGACATGGAACGCATTCACCAGGCCCTTGAATGATGGCCACTTGCCCCACTTTTTGAATCGTTGCTCTCAGTTGGTAGGGTTGTTTGCCAACAAATCCATTTGGCCAAGGGCCAAAATTAGTTGGAGGTGTTGCTCCAAATAAAGTGATGGTTGGCGTATCACAGGCTGCGGCCAAGTGGGTCACTGAGGTATCTACACCAATATAAAGCTGGGCTTTTCTAAGGAGTGTGCCTAATTGATCAAGCTTTAAACCGCCATCTAAATTCAAAACCTTCGCTGCTGCTTCTGGTTGAAGGAGTGAAATGATCGATTGATTTAATTCTCGATCTTGAGGAATGGGGGCGCCACTCAAAACAATTTGATAGTCTTTGCTAAGTTGATTGATAAGCTCAACCCAGTTGCCTAAGGGCCAGCGTTTATATGCTGTAAGCGGTGTCGGATGAATCACAATAAATGGCATCACCAACTGCTTTTCAATTTTCTCGGGAAGAGTTACGGCCAGCGGAGGTCTAACTGAAATGCCTGAACCAAATAATTCATTTTCATCAATCAGAGTTTCAAGTAATCGAAGTTTTTCTGTGATGACATGCTGATGAAAATAATCAACCTCAACAGTATGCAAGCAAACTTTCTTTTTCCACCAATTTAATTTTTTCTCAGTAGGAATAACACCAACTCGATGCCTTGCTGCCACAAGGCCATAGATATAGGCGCGGTCACTGGGTTGTGTGACTATAGCTAGATCGTATCTTTGAAATAATTGAAAGAATTGCTTTAAGTAATCTTTTAGTTTTGGCCGAGGCTTTGTGCCAATTAATTGATGGATGTCTTTATTGCCAGTCAGCATGTGAAGGCTATTTTCATAACCTAAGAAATCAATTTTTGCATCGGGCCATTTCTTTTTGATGGCAGCGATGAGTGGTATTGTGATGAGTGTGTCACCAATTTGTCTGGTGGCGATGATTAAAACTTTATTTAATTTCATGGACTTCATTGGCAATAATTCTATTAATTATTTTGGCTTTGATTGCCAAGTTGCCAAAGCTTGAGATATTTGTAATACGAGGTGGCGCCATTGGAAATAGCTAAAGCCAAACCATATTGTCCATCTAGAAAACCTTTTCTCAGAATATATGTTCTAAAAAAAGCCCAGAATCCATGACTTAGTGCTTGAGTAATGCTGCCTTTTTGACCTCTACGGTAAGCTTGAATCGCAGAGGCGGTTGAATAGCTATCAACCTTCTTTAATACCTGTTCAAAGCTTCTATAGCTGTAATGCAAGAAATGATTCTTGAGTTGCGCGACTTCGCCATTAGGTAATAATCTCTCGTGAACAAGATGGTCAGAGAATTTAGCCGTGCCTCGTT
>JBEGTH010000031.1:0-16432 GCA_041179505.1 Pseudomonadota bacterium
CATTCTACAAGTAGAAGGCAGTAGAATGTCAGAGGACGGGCCTCCTCGCATGGTGGCTTGGTAACCTGGTCAGGTCGGGAACGAAGCAGCCAAACCCAAGTACTACCAGTGCCGAGGGTCGGGCTCGTCCACCTCCCAGCCCTATATTTAGGCCAAACTTTCTCTATCAAATAAAGTTTTAATTGGTTTAATTTCATTCAGAAATCTCCAAAACTTCTCCATTTGCACTTAATAAATAGCTTTCAACATTTTTTTCAGGTCTCAATAAGCTCACAGCTTGCCTGTAAACAGTCATTTGAGTTTGATATTTTCTAAAAGCATCACTATTCGCTTCTGGAATAGAGAGTTTGTAATCAAGCACGATTAATCGATCAGGTAGCTCAATGAGTCGGTCAATCCGTAACAAACGACCACTCTCATCAGAGATATCTAATTCTTCCCAGCTAGCAATAATGTCCGGATTAAAGAAAAACTGACTGCTCTGAACAGATCTCAAGATATTTAATGCTAATTGTCTGGCCTTAATCGACATTGGGGCTGGTAAATTTAACCAAGAAGCTAATTCCTCAGCAGTTGGCATTTGATCGATGTGCGTGAGAGGTATTCTCATGACATGCTCCATGACCGTATGTAAAGCCACCCCACAATCGAGCAAATACTGCTCTTCGGCATTAAAAATATGATCATGACTTGATTTAGGGTGCTTGGTAAAACCCGCCCAACTAACAACAAAATCTTTGATCTGGGTTGGATTCTTATACTCGGCCAGCGATAAAGCGCTCTCAGTAGGAGTCACAATCAACTGAGTAAGATCCAACTCAGGGATATTCGCCTTCTGCAAACGAGAATACCAACTTCCCTCGCTCGCAAGGGCCTCTGATTTAGCACCCTTGGCTTGCGTGCCACTAATATAAATCGACTCTTTAGCTCGAGTTAGAGCGACATACAAAAGGTTCCAATTTTCAATTTCGGCAATTTTTTCTTCCTGTTCTCGCAGATGTTGGCGAGCCAAATCCTTGGGCTTACTCGAGAAGAAGGGAGAGACATGATTTGGTGCATCATCTTCAGGCTGCCAACTCATTAGAACGCCCACATGATCTTGGTTACTTCTTGCACTATTGGCATTCATAAGCATCACAAAGCGAGCCTCCAGGCCCTTAGCAGCATGTATAGTCATAATTCGTACACGCTGAGAGCTTGAGTTAGCAGTCTCTTGATCATCGTCCTCAGAAAAATCTCCTTCATCAGGACTCTCTTCTTCAGCTCCTCTTTTGATTTTTTTTAATTCACTAATAAAACGAGTCAAACTAGGATAACGACCACCATCCAGATCCAAAGCAAGACCTAAAAATGCATCCAAATTAGATAAAACTTGATCTCGCTGTAATGGAGGGGCAGATTGGGCATAACGCACACGAAGATCAGCACTGTTATAAATATGATCCAAAAGATCGTGAACAGGCAAACGTCGTGAAAGCTCAGCCCAATCCCCTATCTGCTTAGCAATATGGTTCAACTCAGAATCACCGCTGGACATTAAGTGCCATAAAGATTCTTGATGACTACTCCCCTTAGATTGAATTAGTTTCATCAATTCAATGTCACTCAAACCGCATAAAGGAGACTTAAGAACTTGCGCCAAAGATAGATCATCTGTGGGAGTTAATAAAACTGATAAGAGCGCTATCAGATCCTCTGCCTCAAGCGCTTTTAGAAGACCACCCTGCCGAGGACTGTCACAGGGGATTCCTAGGCTTCTAAAAGCACGTTCAATTTGAGGCAACGGGGTTCTTGATCGAAGCAGAATTAAGAACTCATTCCAACCCACATGTTTTTCAGCTTTAATTTTAAGTATCAATTGACCTACTTGAATAGCCTCTTGATAGCTTTGCGATTCTTTAGCTTCTTTATTGATATCAATGTAAGGAGTCTCTAATGCATTTCTATTAGATAGAGGCTCTAATTCTGGGTAAGGTATCAACGGCAATCTGTAGACCTCACCCTCTCCATACTGATTAGTTGCTTCAGGATTACGTTTTTGCTCTTTAAATGGATAATTGTCAGGCAACTCTTCCAAGCTAAAGGTTTGATTAACTGCATTTAAGACTGCGGGACTGTTTCTTCGAGTCTCATTAAATGGATGAACAACCGCATGGAAGTATTTTTCTAAGTAAGCCTTGGCCTGTTCAAATAAACGAACATCAGCACGCCTAAATCGATAAATCGACTGTTTTGGATCACCCACCAAAAATACAGTTGGCTTTTCATCGTCTTGGCTATAAGCATTCAACCAAGATAATAATATTTGCCATTGCAATGGATTGGTATCCTGGAATTCATCTATCAACAGATGTTTGTATTTGGCATCTAATCTTGCCTGCAAATAAGCAGCTGTTTCAGACGACAACATCATCTTTGCTGTGTAGGCTTCTAAATCAGAAAAGTCCTGTACACGAAGTGATTCTTTTTGAGCTTGATAGTGTCGCAAGATATCAACACCCACCGTCACCCATGCCTGATGAATACGATGGGCTCGATGATCAGCAGCCCATTGGTAATGCCCCATTAATACGTGAGCCCAAGACAAACGGGATTGATCAATTTGAGATTCAATCGCCTGCGGGTTGGGCAAATTTTTTAGTGCTTTTTTTAAATCACCCGAGGCTGATAAATTTTTCAGCAATTGAAATTCACCGGTCAAAAAGACTGGCCTTAAGATGCGCGATACTTGATCAATATCTGCTCCATGAGAATGCGCTCCAAGGGCATCTTTAATTAATGTGGCATTTTTCTTATCAGTAACGCCACCATTCTCGAGATGATCTGATAAGGTCATCAAATTGATGAGCGAGTTTGATGCATCCAATGCAGATTTCAGAGGGCTCTCAATAGATATAAAACCTGATAAATCAGAGATAGCATCTAAAACATTTAATTTTTCTTTTTCACAATGCTCGATATATCTCAACCATTCTGATTTCGCAGTTAAAAAACCTCTTTTACCAATTAATAATTCATTAGCATTACTCGCGCCCAACTCTCGAACCAGCAACTCATAAGCATCTCGAAGATGACTCTTATCAGGATGAGGTAATGATGTCCACCAATCCTCCAAACAATCGTCTTGAAGACGTTTAAAGTCAACACGCAACTGAAGACCTTGGGGCACACCAGCCCCTATCGGTGCAGCCCCGAGCAACCTGGCAAACCATCCATGAAAAGTATCAACACTTAAACCTCGTGGACTTGATAAAACTTGTTCAAATAATTCTCGAGCTCTTGGCATGACATCTTGAGCTTCTTTTTGGCTTAAGCCACGAGCCATTAGTTCTCTCAATAATTCATTCTCAGGACATTTTGCAAAATGCAACAAAACTTCGTCTAAACGACCTCGCATTTCCTGGGCAGCCTTACGCGTGAATGTAATGGCCAATATTTCATGAGCTTGGGTGCCAGATAAAAGAAGTCGCACCATTCTTGAAACCAATAACCAAGTTTTACCGCTACCTGCACAAGCTTCGACAACTACAGATTGATGGGGATGACAAGCGTCATAGGTCAATTGAGTGCTCATGACCACATCCCTTTTCGACAAAGACCTCTGACACTACAGTACTGACAAATACCATCTGGTGCGCTGGCCTTTAATGGGAAACCTTCCCAAACTTTTTCAATATCAGCAATCATTTGAGCCGGCAATTCACTCATGTGAAGCTCCAGATCATCAACGGAAGCCTCCACATCTTTTTCTTTGATGGATACCCATGAGGCACCGTTCACAGCTTGGCGATTAACCATGTCATGACCATTAAGTGCCTTGGCATAAATAATTAACTGTGGGTCATCTTCAATATTCTTTTGCTTAAACTTAATTGAAGCGGCGCTTGAATACTTGTAATCAATGATGGCAGCTCCAAACTTAGGATTTAAGTCAATTCTGTCAACTTGACCAGCCACCCTTACAGGACCATATTTGGTGTCCAAATCAAAACCTACAGTTATTTCACCATCATGGAAATGCCAACCCTCAGCCTCGCGAGCCAATTGCCAATCGACCCAGCTTGGAATTTGAGACTCCCATTGAACCCAAGCAGCTAACCATCGACCATCTGCATCTAGTAGAGGCTGAAAATATTTCTTAGATATATTGTTTAGTAAATTTTCTAAATAGAGTTTTTTATCTTCTAACTTTCCATCGAATGGTGTTGTTTTAAGACCTTGATGGAAAGTCTTAAGAGCAGCATGAAGGGTTTGACCCACGAGACTTAAATCAACCTCAGATTCTAGATGTGCATGCTCTTTTAGACCTAATAATCTTGAGGCATAGTAACGATAAGGGCATTCTCTTAATGTCTTATAAGCACTGGGGCTGATACTAGCTGGCTTATCAAAATCCGAGGGTAAGCTTGGACTTGGAGCATGCACTGCTTTAATGGATAAATTAACTTTATCAATCTCTTGAGACTGATTTAAATACTCAGAATGATTCTTATATAAACGCTGTAACCAAGGTGAAGCCTGTCGCGGCTCACCAGCTGATCCTTTTGCCTGCCAAATCATTCTCCAATGTCGATGTGCAACCATGAGTTGCGACAAATCCAAAGCCTGCTGAATAAACTCAGCTTCACTTGATTTACATCCTAAGATTTTTTTGAGGCCTGCCGATAAAAACATTGGACTATCAGAGACGGATGGCAATTGACCATCATCACAACCGACCATTACCCAAGCATCAAACCGTCTCAATCGGGTTGCACTTAAAGGCAAAATAGTAATGCTGAATTCTTGTCTTACACTTACCTCTACATAACTCGCATCTTCAATCATTGAATTGAGCAAAGACAACCACTCGCTCAATCGAAGTGACTCACTCTTCACTGAATTCATAGGCTCCAGTGCTTCAAGCAACTGCTTTCCAGCAAGATCTTGAAGCAACTTGGTGTGCATTGCTAAATCTTTAAAGTCTTTCAATAATTGGCGAAGCCAAGCCTCGCACGAAGCAGGCTTAGATTGCCATCCTTGGGCCATACCGCGGAGTTTTGACAGCAGAGTAATAGCAGCATCAAAACTAACTCCGTCGGTTTGATGCTCTAGGGCCAGCAACATCCCCGACCAACCACCTCTTGAGTCAGATTCTATTAATCTTGCCTCAATAGACTGAATAAGATGCGATGCATCTTCGTCAGTAAAACCAAGCTCCTCCCAATCAATGTAGGGATTCTTTAAAAACTCTAACAAGCTTACAGCTGATGGGCCCACCAAGGGCTGCCTAATAACTTCAACCCATGACATAAGTGCAGAAGCTGCTCTTGTTGTTGATAGCTTCCATCCGGTCTCATCATGAATTGAAACACCAGAACCAAAGCGTGCCAATAGAGCACGTATGCGACGTGCAACAAGTCTATCTTGTGCAATTAAGGCAATGTGATGATGACCATCTTTTAAAAATTCTTGAATAGCATCAGCACCTGACCACGCAGCATCCTCAAAGGATAATGATTTGATAATTTTTCGTTGGCTTGATTTCAACTCACTAAAGTATCGATTCTGATTGTCGATTACTTGATCTTTAGATGCTTCATCAATACATTCAGGCCACAGTGCGACAGAATTAAAGTCCATGGCAAAGTGATGAACCGCACTTTGAGATGAATAACTCTCAAAAAAATGATTCAGAACTTCATCGAAACCTGGAGAGCTTTTTGCTGTCTCAACATAGATGAGTGGGCTTTGTATTTTTTTTTGAGCTTCAATGGCTCTCCAATTCAACGCTTGACGTTGTCTTGCGATCGGATCTTGCCGCGTTGTTAAGTTTTGCCAAAAAGTCAGTAGTATTTTTGACTCTGTATCAATGGCGACTCTAGATGCCCCTTGATAAACCTCATCAATAGCATCAAGCAAACCCTTTTCAGCATCCAGATCCCCAACACCCAAACTTGCTTCAGAAATAATATCGCAAGCATCGATGATATTTTTTGCTAAGCCCCATTTAGATGACTCACTTGCATCCATCAGAATGGATCGCAATTGTGGGCGAGCTGACAAAGCTTGATAGACCTCTAACCATCGAGCTAAATTGCTTTTTGCCTCGCCTTCAAGGCTGAGCCCAAGTGTCTCTTTTAACCATTGGGTCAAACCCAATACCCTAGGCAAAAAAACTAAATGCGGAGAAATACCCTTAGGACGATGCAAATCCAGTGCTTGCCTCAAACCATAAGCAGGCCCCGATGTGCTCAAAACAACAATAGGACTCACTTGCTCTTTTTGGGTAATTGACCAAATAAGCTTAGCCAAATCATCAATAGACTGGCTATTAGGGACTAAAAAATGTTGTTTGTGATGTGACATTGATCCAAGAGTATGCACAAATAAGCGCTTATTGATAATATATTGCCTGTAACTGATTAAAAATCAAAAATAATCACAACTAAAAACATTTATAAGAATTACCACCTAAGGACATTTATGAGCGACGCCATTAAATACGTAACGGATGCATCTTTTGAACAAGATGTTTTGAAATCTGACAAACCAGTTCTTTTAGACTTCTGGGCTGAATGGTGTGGTCCTTGCAAAATGATCGGCCCTATCCTTGAAGAAGTTGCCAAAGAATATGGTGACAAGGTTCAAATCGCCAAAATGAACGTTGATGAGAACCAAGGTGTTCCAGCACAATTTGGTATCCGCGGCATTCCAACATTGATCCTTTTTAAAAATGGCACTGTAGCTGCTCAAAAAGTAGGTGCACTAGCAAAATCACAATTAACAGCGTTTTTAGATAGCCATATCTAAATAGTAAGTATCAAAAGGCTCATTAGATGAGCCTTTTGATCTTTTAGGTGAATTAACCTGCATCAACAGCATATTTCCCCTTTTTTTAATTTAGGGTGTAGAATTACCACAACAAATAACTAAACGTCCTGTTCTAGTTACTAATTCCAAAAACTCTTGTTCTTTCTTTAAGGCCTCAGCCTACCCCCTACACATGCATCTCACAGAACTTAAAGCACTACACGTATCTGCTCTACTAGAAATGGCTGCAAGCCTAGAAATTGAAAATACTCAACGTATGCGTAAGCAAGAGTTGATGTTTGCAATTTTGAAAAAGCGCGCCAAGGGCGGCGAAACCATTTTTGGTGATGGCGTATTAGAAGTCTTGCCAGACGGCTTTGGCTTCTTGCGATCACCTGAAGCCTCTTACATGGCTTCTACTGACGACATTTATATCTCTCCAGCCCAAATTCGTCGCTTTAATTTACATACTGGTGATGCTATTGAAGGTGAAGTTCGAACACCTAAAGAAGGTGAACGTTACTTCGCGCTTGTCAAAGTCGACAAGATCAACGGTTTAGCACCTGAGGCGCTTAAAAACCGCATCATGTTTGAGAACTTAACGCCTCTACATCCAGATCGCCCAATGCTATTGGAGCGAGACATCAAGGCGGAAGAGAATTTAACTGGTCGAATTATCGACATGATTTCACCGATTGGTTTTGGTCAACGCGCCCTATTGGTTGCCTCACCAAAATCAGGTAAGACAGTCATGATGCAGCACATTGCTCATGCGATCTCAGCAAATCACCCTGATGCAGTCTTAATTGTTTTATTGGTAGACGAGCGTCCTGAAGAAGTTACAGAAATGCAACGTTCCGTTAGAGGCGAAGTGGTTGCCTCAACATTTGATGAGCCAGCTGTGCGTCACGTTCAAGTAGCTGAAATGGTGATCGAAAAAGCTAAGCGCTTAGTTGAAATGAAGCGTGACGTTATTATTCTTTTAGACTCCATCACCCGTTTAGCACGCGCCTACAATACCGTAGTACCTTCATCAGGTAAGGTTTTATCAGGTGGTGTTGACGCCAACGCCCTACAAAGACCGAAGCGTTTCTTTGGTGCAGCACGTAACATTGAAGAAGGTGGTTCTCTAACGATTATCGCCACAGCATTGATTGAAACTGGTAGCCGTATGGACGACTTGATTTATGAAGAGTTCAAAGGCACAGGCAACATGGAAGTTCACTTGGAACGCCGCCTTGCTGAGCGTCGTGTTTACCCAGCTATCAATTTAAATAAATCAGGTACGCGTAGAGAAGAACTTCTTATCAAACCAGAAATTCTTCAGAAGATTTGGGTTCTCCGCAAACTCATCTCAGATATGGATGATATTGAGGCTATGAACTTTATTGTTGATAAGCTCAAATCCACAAAAAATAACGCTGAATTCTTTGAATTAATGCGTCGCGGCGGCTAATTTGGCTCAAAAACAGGTCTAGAAGTATGTTTTCTAGCCTGTTTTACCTAAAATAAGCCCATATCTAGTATTTTTTGCTACAATTCTCGTTTTAATTCAGGCAAGTACCTTTCTAATCAAGATTGGCGGCTACCAGGCTAAAGGACTTTTAAATGAAACAAGGCATTCACCCAGATTACAAAGAAGTTGTTTTTGTAGATGTATCTAACAACTTTAGCTTCAAAACACGCTCAACGATCAACACTAAAGAAACAATCAAGTGGGAAGATGGTCAAGAGTACCCATTGGCAAAAATTGAAACTTCTTCTGAGTCACACCCGTTCTACACAGGTACTCAAAAGATTATGGACACAGCAGGTCGTGTTGAGAAATTCCGTCAGAAGTTTGGTACAAAAGCTACAGGCAAAACAGCTGCTTAAGTTTTCCTCAGCTCAAGTTCAACATTTGAACAAAATAAAGGCAGCTAACGCTGCCTTTTTTCTTGTTCTCACTTTAATAAAAGACAGATAATTTAAGCCTAATGAGATCCATTAAGTTAACCGCTGCAGCCACTTCAAATATGCCAAGATTTGTTTTGGTATTGATTACTGCTATCTATGGCTTAGTTGGCATCTTTGGTCGCGACCCCTGGAAAGGTGATGATGCTACTGGCTTTGGTGTCATGTGGACTCTTGCGCACGGCAATTGGTTGGATTGGTTGCTACCTCACATCGAAGGTCGAGAAGAAATCATGGCTGGTCCACTACCTTATTGGATTGGCGGTCTTTTAATCAAAGTCTTCTCCCCTGTCTTGGGCGCCACTAATGCTGCCGGCATTTATTCAGCCACATGCTTTTTCTTAAGTTGTGCAGCTATATGGAATGCCTCTTATTTATTAGGTAGGAGACCTGAGGTTCAGCCAACAGCGTTTGCTCTTGGCGGTGAGCCTGAAGCAAGAAGCTACGGTCGTACACTGGCTGACGGTGCTTTGATGATCTTTTTGGCCTGCATTGGTCTTGCATTGCGAGCGCATGAAACAACACCTGCCCTAGCTCATTTACTAGGCATATCAACACTCATTTACGGTTTAGTTCGTGGCCTGGATAAACCCATACAAGGCGGTTTTTGGACAGGCACGGGTTTAGCCGTTATTGCACTTTCTGCCTCACTCTGGCTATTCGTTTTTTTATTTGCTGGCATTTTGATATCTCTAGCCATATGTGAAGTGAAGCCCAATGCTAAATGGTTGGGTACCACTTGGTTGGTGAGCTTAACTGGTATTTTCATGTGGCCTGTACTTTGGTGGCTATCAGATCTTTCGCCGGAATTAACAGCAAAAGTTTGGCAAGCCTGGTGGAAAAATGATTTTCTTCAATTAACGCCATCATCGAAATCTATCGGGTTTTTATCAAGAAACTTAACACTTTATGCATGGCCCGTTTGGCCGCTTGCCTTTTGGAGTATTTGGTTTTGGAGAAAAGGGGCGAACTACCCATTAGGTGGCATTCGTAATCCTAATATGGCACTGCCTTTAGGTTTAATTATTGCCATATTTATTTATCTGATGAACCAAACGCTTCTGAGCGAGCAATCATTAATTCTAATCATCCCACCATTGGTGATTTGGGCATGCTTTAGCTTACCGATCATTAAACGCAGCGTGATTAGTTTTATTGATTGGTTGGCTTTATTAACTTTCACTGTTTTAAGCGCCTTTATCTGGGTTATGTGGTTTGCGATGAGCACCAACTACCCTGCTGGTTTGGCACGTAATGTTGCGAAAAAAGTGCCAGGCTTCATTCATGAAATAAGTTGGTTTGGTCTGTTTGCTGCTTTGATAGTGACCATCTTGTGGATCAGCGTTATTCGTTGGAGAACTTCAAGGGCTCCTAAAGCTATCTGGCGGGCAGTTGTTATCTCTGCTGCAGGCACGACATTGACTTGGGTTTTATTAATGACACTATGGCTTCCAACCATTAACTATGCCAAGACCTATAGACCAGTTGCAGAGCGCTTAGTTAAGGCTGTGCCATCAGGATCTAACTGCATCAATACAACCCATCTTGGTAGCAGCCAATTAGCGTCATTTGCTTATTTCACAGACCTAACTTTAAAAGATGATCCATCATGCCAATTGTGGATTAGCAACAAGCCAGGTGAAGCTCGTAATGCGGCTTCAAAAATCAATCTTCAACTAGAGTTGCTATGGGAAGATCGTCGTGTTAGCGATAGAACAGAAAGATTACGTTTATACAGAGTGATCACTGATGCTCGCTAATCTCAAAAGAGATATCCCAAGATTAGTATCTTTAGCAGGTCCATTACTTGTTGGGCAACTCGCTGTCATCGCCTTTGGTGTAATGGATACAGCGATGGTCGCGAGGTATTCAACTGAAGATCTAGCAGCACTTGCCATTTCTGGCTCTATTTTTATTAGCATTTATGTTGGTTTAACTGGGGTAGTTTCTGCCCTTGCCCCAATTGCTGGACAATTGTTTGGTGCAAAACGCTTTGATGAAATCGGTGAAGAGGTTCGTCAAGGTTGGTGGCTATCGATTGCTCTGAGCATCGTAGGCATGCTGATACTTTTATATCCGCAAGTGTTTTTATCAATTGCTAAAGCAAGTCCAGAGGTAGAAGCTAAGGCGGTTTTATATCTACAGATATTGGCATGGGGTTTGCCTGCCAGCATGGCAATGCGCGTACTCGTTGCCTTTCATAATGCCGTTTCTAGACCCACAGTTATTACTTGGCTGCAAATTGGAGGCCTATTTATCAAGATCCCTCTTAATGTATGGCTGATCTACGGCGGCTTTGGTGTTGATGCAATGGGTGGCCCAGGATGCGCTTTGGCGACGGTTATTATTAACTGGACCTGGTTTACAGCAGCCGCACTAATTGTTTACCACGATCGTTTTTATCATCAATTCCAGGTTTACAAGCAATTAAGCTGGCCTGACTTTCATAAAATTGGCACTCTTCTAAAGCTGGGTCTACCGATTGGATTTAGCTATCTGATTGAAGTCACATCCTTTGCATTCATGGCCTTATTTATTGCAAGATTAGGTAATGCTTCTCTTGCTGGACATCAGATTGTTGCGAATCTTGGAACAGTTCTTTATATGCTTCCTTTGTCTTTATCAATTGCAACGTCAACCTTGGTTGCTCAATCTATCGGAGCCGACCACCCCAAGCTCGCTAAAGAGATTGGCTGGTCATCTCTTATTTTTACAACGAGTGTTTGTGTGACAGTTGGTATCTTGGTATGGATTTTTAAATATCCTTTATTAGATTTATATTCTCCATCTGAAGAAGTGAGAAAGTCTGCAATAGCCTTATTTTTATTTATTGCCTTCTATCAAATTTTTGATGCCCTTCAAGTGACATCAGCTTTTATTTTGCGCGGCTATCGAGTTGCATTTTTGCCAATGTGGATTTATGCCGTGTCTTTATGGGGTGTTGGCTTGGGTGGCGGCTATTTACTTGGATTTAATATTACCGGGAATATTCCAGAGGTGCTCCAGGGTGCACAAGGATTCTGGTTTGCTAACAGCATGAGCTTAGCAATTGCTGCTGCATTGTTGATTACGCTATTTAAAAGTACAGCAAGAAAGTTTGAAAAAGAACATCCTCCTATTACGCTCTAGCGTAAATACGCTGCTCAAAAAAAAGCCTCTCAATTTCATAATGAGAGGCTTTTTAGCTTCAGAGGAATTTGTTGTAACTTATTTACCAGGAGCTGGAGGTGTTGAAGTTGCTGGCTTCTGAATGGCATAACCAGGAACTTGATGGCCCTTAGAGTACATACATTGCTGGTAAGAAATATCATAGCGACGCTGAACTTCTTTTCCCGCTTCATTACCACCACCAGCACCGATTGCAGCACCACCTAATAAACCAACTGCAGCACCAGTACCCACATTTCGAGCACTACCGCCATCTGCCATGGCACCAGCAACAGCGCCTAATGCAGCACCAATCACAGCTGTTTTAGCAGTATTTTTGGCTGCAATATCATCAGCTGTGGTGTTTAAAGAATTTTGAGCATAAGCACGACATTCTTGGTCATCAGCTTGAAAGACCTGAAATGGCACACCAGGAGCAGGCATCACAGTCAAACTTGGTCCAACAGGTGTGCTGGCACAACCCACCAAACTAAGAGTCAAGGCACTAATAATGCTAAGTTTCTTAAAATTCATATAAACCTTTATCAATCTTACTTATTAATAACTATTAAATATTAGAACTCATCATAAACGATTGCTCTATATGTTCTTAACGTATGAGAGCCTCTTGAGATGACACCAATCATTAATATCTTGCTTCAATCAACGACTCTCAATCGACTCTATTTCGGCAGCCCACCCCAACCACTGTTCTTCAATGAGACTTAGTTGCTCATTGATTTTCTTCAAATTTTTTCCTGCTTCAGCCATTTCAGGAGGGGTGATTGTCTGAGTTAATCGCACCTCTAATTGTTCTTTCTCAGAATTTAAAGTCGCCATCTCCTTCTCAGCTTTTTCGATTAATTTTTTAATGGGCTTTGTCAAAGCATTGATTTCTTGTCGACGCGCAGAATCTTGCTTGCGCTGCTCGCTTGATTTGGCAACTACTTGAACAACACTCTCTTTTGGAATGTCAGTAACTACAACACTCGAAGAATCACTGGATAACTTCGCCTCTTCTCTTAGTCGACGGGACTCATCCAATAGGTATCGCTGGTAATCATCCAAATCACCATCAAATGGTTTAATCTCACCACGACCAACCAGCCAGAACTCATCACAAACGGCTCGTAATAGTGCGCGGTCATGGCTGACCAACATGACAGTACCCTCAAATTCGTTCAAGGCCATAGAGAGGGCTTCGCGTGTAGCTAAATCTAGATGGTTTGTTGGCTCATCCAACAACAATAAATTAGGGCGTTGCCAAACAATCATGGCTAACACCAGCCGGGCTTTTTCTCCGCCACTCATAGTGCCTACAGCCTGCTTGACCATGTCACCAGCAAAGTTGAAGGTACCCAAGAAGTTTCTTAAGTCTTGCTCACGACCAGACTCACCGCTATTAGGTCCAAGATCTTTAGCCAAACGAATCATGTGTTCTAGTGGATTATCTTCAGGACGCAACACATCTAACTCTTGCTGAGCAAAATAGCCAATATTAAGGCCCTTGCCCTCTGTTACCGTTCCCGATAGCTGAGGCATGGTCCTGGCAATAGTTTTAACAAGAGTTGACTTGCCCTGTCCGTTAGCGCCCAAGATGCCAATCCGCTGGCCCGCCAAAACAGATTTATCAACACCGCGAATAATTGATTTTTCAACACCATCAACGTTGTATCCAAAGCTTGCGTCACTAATGGCCAACATTGGGTTCGGTAAATTTTGTGGCTCTTTAAACTCAAAAGTAAATTCTGCATCTGCAAGAACAGGGGCAATCTTTTCCATTCTTTCCAAAGCTTTAACTCGACTTTGAGCTTGCTTGGCTTTGCTTGCTTTTGCCTTAAAGCGCGTAATAAATTTTTGAAGATGTGCGATTTTTTCTTGCTGCTTAGAAAATGAAGCTTGTTGCAACTCAAGTTGCTGAGCTCTCATTAATTCAAATGAGCTGTAGTTACCACCATAACGATTGAGTTTGGCATGTTCAATGTGTAGAGTGACATTAGTAACCGCATCAAGAAACTCTCTATCATGACTGATCACAATCATCGTGCCAGCATAGCGCTTCAACCAAGCTTCCAACCAAACTAAAGCATCCAAGTCCAAGTGGTTAGTTGGTTCATCAAGTAGCAATAAATCAGAGGGGCACATCAATGCTCTTGCAAGTTGTAAACGCATGCGCCAACCACCCGAGAAACTATTGACTGGTTGCAAAAGCTCACTAGTTTTGAAACCTAAACCTAAAATTAATGCCTGCGCTCGAGGCACTGCATCATGTTCACCGGCATCTGCTAAGTCCACATGAGCATGAGCCATTGCCATACCATCTTCAGCAAGTTCAGCGGCTGCCAACTGAGCTCTTAATTCAACTAAGCGCGTATCGCCAGACAAAACAAATTCGGTAGCGCTCTCATCAGTTTCAGGCATGTTCTGTGCGACTTGAGCCATGCGCCACACTTTAGGTATTGAAAAGTCACCGCCATCCTCATGCAAAGTACCATTCAGTAAAGCAAACAAAGTGGATTTACCAGCGCCATTCCGCCCAACCAAGCCCACCTTCTCACCCGGGTTTAAGGTGACATTGGCTTTATCAAGAAGTAATTTGGCGCCACGGCGCAGTGAAACGTTATTTAAGGTGATCATGTCTTTTCAGCAGTCATACCAGCAACTGCTGGGTTATTTCTCTACATATCCATCAATTCATAGGAAATCAGTAGATACATCTGTATATATGGCGATTTTAACTGATGAATAGGGTCTAAAACCCTTATAAATTCAACGAAGAATCCTTTAATGAACTAAAATAGAACCTAGAAACATTTCTAACTGCGCTCTACATTTACTCTTAAGCAGTTCATCCATTGGCCTTCCAAAATTCTTTTTGCTGAGCACAGGTCAATACTCTATTGGTATCTATGCAATTCAAAGAACTTGGTTTATCCGAACACATCCTTAAAGCTATTAACGAACACGGCTATACAAGCCCAACCCCTATTCAAGCACAATCAATTCCCGCCATCCTCAACGGCGGAGATCTTTTAGCTGCTGCACAAACTGGTACTGGTAAAACTGCTGGCTTCACGCTACCAGTTTTACAAAGACTACTAACATCACCAGTCAATCAAGCTAGCCGCCGTCGACAAGTGCGTGGTTTGATTTTGACTCCAACCAGAGAGTTAGCTGCACAGGTTCATGCTTCTGTTCAAACTTATGGCAAATACACTCAACTGAAATCCGCTGTTATTTTTGGTGGTGTTGGTGCTAATCCACAGATCAAAGCAATTCAAAGTGGTTTAGATATTTTGGTGGCAACACCTGGCCGATTACTTGACCTAATGGGACAGGGTGCGATATCTCTCCAACACGTTGAAATATTGGTTCTCGACGAAGCTGATCGCATGTTGGATATGGGCTTTTTACGTGACATCAAGAAAATCTTGGCGGCACTTCCTAAGCAACGTCAAAATCTATTGTTCTCCGCGACCTTCTCAGCTGAAATCAAAGCACTGGCCAATGATTTATTAAATTCACCAGCCTTAATAGAAGTTGCTAGAAGCAACAGCACCAATGAGGCGATCACTCAACTCATGCATCCAGTGGATCGTGGCAATAAACATCCTCTATTGGCACATTTAATTAAGTCTAATGATTGGAAACAAGTTTTAGTGTTTACGCGCACCAAGCATGGTGCTAATAAACTGGTTCTTCAACTTGAAAAAGATGGTATCACTGCGATGGCTATCCATGGCAATAAGAGTCAAACAGCCAGAACAAAAGCTTTGGCTGACTTCAAAGCAGGAAAAATCATCACTTTAGTGGCCACAGATATTGCCGCCAGAGGAATTGATATTGATCAGTTACCTCACGTGATTAACTACGACTTACCAAACGTCCCAGAGGACTATGTACATCGTATTGGCAGAACAGGTAGAGCAGGCTCTAATGGTGTGGCAGTTTCTTTAGTTTGCGTGGATGAGCATGGCATGCTTAAAGATATTGAGCGCCTCATTAAGCAAACGCTTCCTAGAGAAGTTATTGCCGGATTTGAACCAGATCCAAATGCTGTAGCACAACCTATACAACTAAGAAGCCAACAAGCGCCACAACGTCATGGTCAAGCAAGGCATAACGCTGCGTCACCAAAAGGTGCCAATCAAAGCAAACGTAGCGGGCAAAATAAACCTGCTAGTTCAACGATTACAGCGCTAAAAAAACCTCACAGAAAAACCAGCACTCAAAAACCTGGACATTTTTCCAAAGGCCCCAAGGGCACTGGCCATACTGGTGGATCAAGCAATCATTAATTTGGATTAATAACAAAGCAGAAAAGAAAAAAGCCCTTGTCAAAAGACAAGGGCTTTTTAGTTGGCGGAGCGGACGGGACTCGAACCCGCGACCCCCGGCGTGACAGGCCGGTATTCTAACCAACTGAACTACCGCTCCTAATACTTGGCGTCCCCACGGGGATTCGAACCCCGGTACCCACCGTGAAAGGGTGGTGTCCTAGGCCTCTAGACGATGGGGACCCTGGACTTACGGTACTACA
>JBEGTH010000032.1:0-16535 GCA_041179505.1 Pseudomonadota bacterium
ATGAAGGGTTTCCCTTCATTTATTTTGGTTAGTTTGGCATTAGGATTCTTTACTTCTGCGCGTATCGCCGAGCAAGTAAGGGCTGGCATTGGTGCGCTACCAAGAGGTCAACGTTATGCCGCTATGGCGGTTGGTTTAACAACTGCACAGTCTTATCGTTATGTCATATTGCCAATGGCACTTCGTATAGTGATTCCTCCATTGACATCAGAGTCAATGAATATCATTAAAAATTCTTCAGTAGCTTTTGCTGTTTCTGTAGCAGAACTCACTTTATTTGCGATGCAAGCTCAAGAAGAGACCTCTAGAGGCATTGAGATATATTTGGGCGTTACTGCGCTGTATGTCATCTCCGCTTTAACTGTTAATCGTGTGATGGCGATTATTGAATCAAAAACCAGAGTGCCTGGTTTTATCGTTGCAGCTAGCAGTGGTGGACATTAAAAGAGAGATATGTAAATGAATATTGATCTTTCTTTTTATAGCTGGGAACTCATTCAAAGTTATGTACTGAGTGGTTTCTTATTCAGCATTCAGTTAACTGTTATTGCCACTGTTGGCGGCATCTTCTTTGGCACATTGCTAGCCTTGATGCGTTTGTCGGGTAAGCCTTTTTTAGAGATTCCTGCAGGTGCATACGTCAATATGATGCGCTCGATTCCATTGGTGATGGTGATCTTGTGGTTCTTCTTATTGATGCCAACGATCTTGGGTAGGCCTATTGGCGCAGAAGCTTCAGCCATTATTACTTTTATTGCATTTGAATCTGCTTTCTTCTGCGAGATCATGCGCTCAGGCATTCAGTCAATACCAAGAGGTCAAATCCATGCTGGACAAGCGATGGGTATGACTTATTCGCAAAATATGCGTTTAGTGATTTTGCCACAAGCTTTTAGAAATATGATTCCCGTATTGCTAACGCAAACAATTATTTTATTTCAAGATACTTCTTTGGTTTATGCCATTGGCGCTTATGACATGCTCAAGGGTTTTGAGGTGGCAGGTAAGAACTTTGGTAGGCCAATTGAAACTTATTTAGCGGCAGCTGTGATCTATTTCTTAATCTGCTTTGGATTGTCTAAGCTAGTTCGAGTCTTGCAACAACGAGTTGCCATTATTCGCTAAAGCTTAAGAAAAAGAAGTAAGCAAATTTGACCTATTTAATAACTAATAAAAAGACATAAGAGATCACCATGATTGAAATGAAAAACGTCTCTAAGTGGTATGGGAATTTTCAGGTATTAACTGATTGCACCACTGATATTAAAAAGGGTGAGGTAGTCGTTGTTTGCGGACCTTCAGGTTCTGGTAAATCCACATTAATTAAAACCATAAATGCTTTGGAGCCTTTCCAGCAAGGTGAGATAACTGTCGACGGCATTGCTGTTCATGATCCTAAAACCAATCTCCCTAAATTACGGTCACGTGTTGGTATGGTTTTCCAGCACTTTGAACTTTTCCCTCATTTATCAGTCACTGAGAATTTAACTTTGGCACAAATTAAAGTTTTGGACCGTAGTAAAGAAGAGGCGATTGCTCATGGTCTCAAGTATTTAGATCGAGTGGGTCTTTCAGCACATAAAGATAAGTTCCCTGGGCAACTATCCGGTGGTCAACAGCAACGCGTTGCGATCGCTCGTGCTTTGAGTATGGACCCAATTGTGATGCTATTTGATGAACCAACTTCAGCGCTTGATCCAGAGATGGTTGGCGAGGTACTCGATGTCATGGTTCAGTTGGCCCATGAAGGCATGACCATGATGTGCGTGACCCATGAGATGGGCTTTGCTCGCAAAGTGAGCAATCGCGTGATTTTCATGGATCAAGGCAAGATTGTTGAAGACTGCGCTAAAGATGATTTCTTTAATAAACCATTCCCCAGGATATTGATCTAGATCAATATCCTGATGTGCCTTACTTGATGCACATCAACTAAACATTCTTCTAAAGTGTTTAACCTTTCCTTGTTAGTGATGATTAATAAGGAAAATAAAATGAAAAAAGCAACGATTAGTAAGTTAGCTCTAGGCCTTTTGGCAGCATTATCATTTGGCGCAATGGCTCAAGAAAATCCATGGATGGTTCGCGCACGCGCAACTCATTTGAATTGGGATAATGGTCAAAGTACTGCCGCAATTGGACCAAGTGGATATGATGTAAATGCTAAAAATAAAACAATCCCTGAGCTTGATATTACGTATTTCTTTACTAAGAATATTGCTGCAGAGTTAGTTCTTAGTTACCCTCAACGAGTTGAAGTGAAGGCTGGTCAAACCTCTTTGGGTACAGTAACTGCTTTACCTCCAACATTGTTGGCTCAATACCACTTCACACAATTCGGCCCTTTGAAGCCTTATCTTGGAGCTGGTATTAATTACACTCGCTTTGGGAGCCGTAATTTGGGTTTGGGTGGTTTAGCTAATGCATTTTCTGTAGAAACTTCAAGTATTGGTTATGCAGCACAGGTTGGCGCTGATTACATGTTGACAAAAAACTGGGGTATCAATTTGGATGTTAAATATATTCAAATTGAAACAGATGTGATTGCTAATGCAAGCAATACCTCTGCAGGAACTTTGAAGTTAAGCCCAATTGCTACATCAGTAGGTGTGACATACAAGTTTTAATTATTGAGTAACTTGTTAAGAGAAAGGGGCCTTCGGCCCCTTTTTTATTTCTTCTTCGGCCCAGGCCTCTTGCCTACCTGAATCTCAAGTTCTAGATCTTTATTTTTTCTGTTGATGATGGCTTTTACTTTATTGCCTGGTGTCACTTGTGAGATCTTGTTGAGTAATTGAGTGATGTCATTGATGGATTGACCGTCAATGCTTTTTAAAACATCACCCGGTTTGATGCCAGCTTTATCAGCAGGACCACTTTGTAGAGTGCCAACGATAAGTACACCATTTTTTTCTATCTTTAATGTTTGAGCAAGTTCGCTAGTGATGTTTTGTGGCTCAACACCAATCCAGCCTCTTATGACGCCACCATTTTTAGTAATTGCCTCCACCACTTCTTTGACCGTGTGGACTGGTATGGCGAATCCAATGCCCATTGAGCCACCACTTCTAGAGTAAATGGCGGTGTTAATGCCAATCAAATGTCCCCGAGTATCAACTAATGCGCCACCTGAGTTGCCGGGGTTGATAGCAGCATCTGTTTGAATAAAGTTTTCAAAAGTATTGATGCCTAAATGATCTCGACCAAGCGCTGAAACAATTCCTGATGTCACTGTTTGACCAACGCCAAATGGATTACCGATGGCTAATACAACGTCACCTACTTTGACTGACTCAATTTTTCCAAATGTAATAGAGCTTGGTAAGTTGGGAATCTGGATTTTTAAAACTGCAATGTCAGTATCTGGGTCACTACCGATCACAGTGGCTTTAGTTTTCCTACCATCAGCTAAGGCGACTTCAATTTGGTCTGCACCATCAATCACGTGTTGGTTGGTGATGATGAGACCTTCGGAGCTGACAATAACGCCAGAGCCTAAACTTGGATTGATGTCCTCCTGGTTTTCTGGCGAGTCACCAAAGAAAAATTTAAACCAAGGATCATTTTGATGTGGATCACTCTTCTTTTTACTTTTTGCCTTAGTTGAATTTTTGCTCGTAAAGATATTGACCACAGATGGCATTGCTTTTTTAGCGGCCTCATGATGTGAACCCGGATTAGGAGTGCTTGGGTCAATATGGGATTCTTTAATGGTGATTGTTCCTGAGCCACCCCAGTGACCAAAACCTGTAAAACCACTACTATCTAACCATTGCGGTTTGAATGTGCTGATAATAAATAAAACTGCCAGTAGGGCAGTGACAATTTGTGCAAAGAGTAACCAGAGTCGTTTCATCATCCTGTTAGATTAACGGAATGTTGGGAAAAATTCAGCGAAATATGAAATCTAATAAAACAACCCAGATTAAGTCTAAAACGCCATCAAAATCTATGAAGACAGTAGAAAGAGATCAATTAAACCTCTATCTAGCCAAGCTCCTTCAAATTGACCGTGTGAAAGACTATTGCCCTAATGGACTACAAGTTCAAGGTAAAGCAGAAATTAAGAAAGTTGTCACGGGCGTCACGGCTAGCTTAGCCTTGATTGAGGCTGCCATCAAAGAAAAAGCTGATGCGATTGTTGTCCATCATGGCTGGTTTTGGAAAAGTGACGATGTGAGGATTGTCGGACAGTTGCATGCTCGCCTTCAACTATTAATGGATCATGAGATCAGTTTATTTGCCTACCATCTGCCGCTTGATTTGCACCCTCAGCTGGGCAATAACGCTCAGTTAGCTAAATTGATGGGTTGGTCACAAGCTAGACCAGTTTCTGGAATCGGTGGCGGTGTCATGGATGGTTTACTTTGGCAAGGTAAACCCAGTGGTGCTCAAAAGAATTTGGGTCAATTAGCCAGAAGTATTGCCAGCCATTTAGGTCGTGATCCCTTAGTAGTAGGAGACTTGAGTCGTCCCATTAAAAACATCGCTTGGTGTACTGGAGCAGCGCATGGGTATATCAATGACGCTGTTTCATTGAAAGTGGACGCTTACATCAGTGGTGAGATTTCTGAGCCAACCTTCCATATTGCCCAAGAAATGGGGATTGCTTACATCGCCGCGGGGCACCATGCTACTGAGCGTTATGGGGTTCAGGCCTTAGGTCAAGAAATAGCTAAAAAGTGGGGCGTTGCCCATCAATTTATTGATATACATAACCCGGTATAAAGGTTTAACAGGTTTTTAATATTTTTAGCAAAGCAGTAAGTCTTTGTAAGTTGATGACTTTTTTCCATCTTTTACGTGTTTTTTGATCCAATGGGGTTTAAATCAGGGGGTCGCTTTCGCTATAATCGCTTGTTGACGTGATAAATAGCCTTTCTAGAGGAAAATCAGTAATGAGTGATCAATGCATGGATAAGAGCCGTCGTAATTGGCTCATCGCAACATCAGTTGCGGGTGGCGTAGGTGCAGCAGCAGTAGCGGTACCTTTAGTGAGCACATTTGCTCCATCAGAAAAAGCCAAAGCAGCTGGCGCTCCAGTTGAAATGGATATCGCTGGTATGCAGCCAGGTGAAATGCGCACAGTTGAATGGCGCGGCAAACCGGTATGGGTAGTACGTCGTACACCTGAAATGGTTGAGTCACTCAAGAAAACAGAATCTGAAGTTGCTGATCCAAAATCAGAACGTAATCCAAAAGACTTAACTCCAGAGTACGCTCGTAACCAATATCGCTCTATCAAACCTGAATATTTGGTAGCGGTTGGTATTTGTTCACATTTGGGGTGCTCACCAATTACTAAATTTGAAACAGGTGCACAACCATCATTGCCAGATAACTGGACAGGCGGTTTCTTATGCCCATGCCATGGTTCAACATTTGATTTGGCTGGTCGTGTATTTAAAAACAAACCTGCGCCTGACAACTTAGAAGTGCCACCACACATGTATGTGAGTGACACAAAGTTGATCATCGGTGAAGATAAGAAAGCGTAAGGGGTTCAGACATGGCATTTCATGAAAAAGAAGTTCCAGCAAACGCATCACGCGGAACAAAATTATTAGCTTGGGTGGATTCACGTTTTCCACTAACAGCAACAATCGAAGGTCACTTAACCAAGTACTACGCTCCAAAGAATTTTAACTTTTGGTATTTCTTTGGTTCTTTAGCGATCTTAGTGTTGGCGCTTCAAATCATCACTGGTATTTTCTTGGTGATGCATTACAAGCCAGATGCAGAAAAAGCATTCCAGTCAGTTGAATACATCATGCGCGAAGTGCCTTGGGGTTGGTTGGTTCGTTACCTTCATTCAACAGGTGCATCAATGTTCTTCGTAGTGGTTTATTTGCACATGTTCCGTGGCCTGATCTACGGTTCATATCGCAAGCCACGTGAATTGGTTTGGATTTTTGGCTGTGCGATTTTCTTGTGCCTAATGGCTGAAGCTTTCATGGGTTATTTATTGCCATGGGGTCAGATGTCATATTGGGGTGCTCAAGTGATTGTTAACTTATTTGCTGCTATTCCATTGGTTGGCCCAGATCTATCATTGTGGATCCGTGGTGACTATGTGGTTGGTGATGCAACATTGAATCGTTTCTTCTCATTCCACGTGATTGCTGTGCCACTAGTTTTAATCGGCTTAGTTGCAGCACACATCGTTGCGTTGCATGAGGTAGGTTCAAACAACCCTGATGGCGTTGAGATCAAAGAAAACTTAGATGCAAATGGTATTCCATTGGATGGCATTCCATTCCACCCTTACTACTCAGTTCATGACATCATGGGTGTTGGTGTGTTCTTGATGATCTTTGCATTTATCGTGTTCTTTGCTCCAGAGATGGGCGGTTATTTCTTAGAGCACAATAACTTCATTCCAGCAGATCCATTGAAGACACCTCCGCATATTGCACCGGTTTGGTACTTCACACCTTTCTACTCAATGTTGCGTGCGGTGACTTCTGAGTTCTTGATCCCGATGTGGTTATTTGCTGCAGTACTTTTGGGCAAAGTGATCCGCGGAACACAAGATAAGAAAGTTCAAGCGATTTGTGTAGGTATCTTGGTAGCATTGGCTGCAGGCTTCTTCTTGTTTGATGCGAAGTTCTGGGGCGTGATGATCATGGGTGGTTCAGTGGTTATTTTCTTCTTCTTGCCATGGTTAGATAACTCACCTGTGAGATCAATTCGCTATCGTCCGCAAGGTCACAAATACATCTACGCTGTATTCGTAGTGACATTTGTTATTTTGGGTTACTTGGGTATTCAAGCACCTTCACCAGTTGGTGAAAAAGTGTCTCAATTGGGTACTTTGATTTACTTCGGCTTCTTCTTGGCTATGCCATGGTGGAGCAAGTTAGGTCAATTCAAACAAGTTCCAAGTCGCGTTAATTTCGTTAAGCACTAATCGCGAACCCATAAGGAAATAAGAAAATGAAAACATTGGTATGGAAAATTCTCGGTAGCTTAGCTTTAGTAGCTACGATGGGTTCAGTTCAGGCTTCTGGTGGTGCTCATCCTTTGGATGCTGCACCTAAGCGTGTTAACAGCCAAGCGGCCTTGCAAAATGGCGCTAAGCTTTTTGTGAACTATTGCTTAAACTGCCACGGTGCAGTGAGCATGCGTTACAACCGTTTACGCGAAATTGGTTTGACAGATGAGCAGATCAAGCAAAACTTACTGTTTAGCGGTGAAAAAATTGGTGACTTGATGACAGTATCAGTTTCACCAAAAGATGCGAAGACATGGTTTGGTGCAATGCCTCCTGATTTATCAGTAATTGCGCGTGCTAAGGGTGCTGATTACCTTTACACATATTTGCGCACTTTTTACAAAGACGATACAAAAGCAACTGGCTGGAATAACTTGGCTTTCCCAAGCGTAGGTATGCCTCACGTGATGTGGGAGCTTCAAGGTGTTCGTACAGCAAAGTATGTTGATGAAAAAGATCCACATGATGCTACTAAAACAGTTCATGTATTTAAGGGTTTCGAACAAGTAACTCCTGGCAAATTAAAACCGCAAGAGTTTGATGATGCTATGGGTGACTTGGTTGCTTATCTCCAGTGGATGGGTGAGCCTGCGCAGTTGGATCGTAAGCGTTTGGGCGTTTGGGTATTGATGTTCTTAGCAGTATTTACAGTATTGGCTTGGGGTTTGAATAAGTCTTACTGGAAAGACATCCACTAAAAAAATAATTAGGAGATTGACCCTATGATGGTTTTATATTCGGGCACTAACTGCCCGTTCTCTCAGCGTTGCCGTTTAGTTTTATTTGAAAAAGGCATGGACTTTGAGATTCGCGATGTGGATCTCTTTAACAAACCAGAAGATATCTCTGTGATGAATCCGTATGGCCAAGTACCTATTTTGGTTGAGCGCGATTTAATTCTTTATGAGTCAAACATCATTAATGAATATATTGATGAGCGTTTCCCGCATCCACAGTTGATGCCGCCTGATCCGGTTGCTCGCGCACGCGCTCGTTTATTTTTATTCAACTTTGAAAAAGAACTTTTTGTTCATGTTTCAACTTTGGAAAACGAAAAAGGTAAAGCTGCAGAAAAGAATCATGAAAAAGCGCGTTTAGCGATTCGTGATCGTTTGACACAGTTAGCACCTATTTTTATTAAGAACAAATACATGTTGGGTGATGACTTCTCAATGCTAGATGTGGCTATTGCTCCATTACTATGGCGCTTAGAGCATTACGGTATTGATTTGTCTCGTAATGCAGCACCACTAATGAAATACGCTGAGCGTATTTTTAGTCGTCCTGCTTACATCGAAGCGCTAACGCCATCTGAAAAGGTGATGCGTCGCTAATTTGGCGACCAATCTTTAGTGGACTTCATGAGCGAAGCTCCCAGTACTAAACCTTACCTAGTCCGCGCACTGCATCAGTGGTGCGTGGATCATGGTTTCACACCGTACATTGCTGTATTTGTGACGGAGCAGGTACAAGTTCCAATGGACTACGTTAATAACAATGAAATTGTTTTAAATGTTAGTCCAGATGCTTGCCAGGATCTTTCTTTAGATAATGAATGGATCAGTCTCAAGGCACGTTTTGCGGGTGTGCCAAGAGATATCTATGTACCGATGGCTAATGTCATGGCTATCTACGCCAAGGAAAATGGTCAAGGCATGTCATTCCCAGTTGAAAGATTTGATCCAAAGCCAACAGATCTAAGCCCTGAGAAAAATACTACAATTTCAAAAGTAAGGCCTAGCCTAAAGCTAGTTAAATAAGTTAGAATATTGGGCTAAGCAGTAAAACTAGCAGCAATATAATCGAAGTAATAGCGCTGATAGCCCCCTTAGTTAAATGGTATAACACTTGACTTGTAATCATGGATTGGCAGTTCGATTCTGTCAGGGGGCACCAAAAAGTCGCATCAAGTTTATCTAAGAGCGACTTTATCCAAGAAAATTCTCATAAAAATCAAAAATACCATTTCTCATTGTGAGAAAATTATTATTTTTGACGCAACGCAACAAAAATATCTTGAAATCTCTTCTGGAATCCATAAAATAGAGTTTGTGCAGTGCAATATATGCACCGCAATAATATTAACCAACCTATTTTGGAGTACACAATGAACCAAGACCAAATCACAGCAAAATTCGCAGAAATCCAAGGCGAGAGCCTAAACACAGCATTCGCTTTAAGCACAAAAGCTTTAGAGCGCGCTCAAGAATTAGCTGACATCAATTTCTCAGCATCTAAAGCAGTTATCGAAGAAGCTCAAGACGGTTTAGAGCAAGCTTTGACTGTTAAAGATCCACAAGCTTTCGTTTCATATGTACAAAGCGATGCATTGGCACCTTTAGGTAACAAATTAGCTGCTCATCAACGTGCTGTTGCTAAGATTGTTCGCGAAGGTCAAGTTGAGTTGGCAGAAGTTGCTGAAGCTCAAATCGAACAGTTCCAAGCTGGTATCCAAAACTGGGTAGAAACATTTGCAGCTAATGCACCTGCTGGTTCAGACGTTTTTGTTAACGCATTGAAAACTTCAGTTGCTACATCATTGCAAGGTTTCGAGCAATTCCAAGCTGCTGCTAAAGAAGCTGCTGCTGTTGCAGAAGCAAATGCTGAGCAAGCTGTTGAAGCTATCCAAGGTTTTGCTAAGCAAGCTAAATCAGCTGCTGCAGTTAAACCAGCAACACGCGCTACTGTAGTTAAAAAAGCGGCTGTTAAAAAGACAGCAGGTCGTGGTCGTAAGTAATTAGATCATCGATCTACACCTCATCAGCTTAATTAGTTAGGCTGATGAAATAAAAAACCCGCAACATGCAAATGATTGCGGGTTTTTTATAGCTCCCATTTAATGCTTTACCAATGAGTTGGCTTTTTAGCAGGTTTCTTTTTGGTGGGTACTTGATCGGGAAGTTGAGCAAACAACAACTCTTCATCGTTTATGTAAGACCTTGACCAGTGGGCAAGATTTATCAGACTAGTGCTCGCAGGGCGCACCTTCTTTTCACTAATTCTAGGCGCTCTTGGAGTAATTATTCCAATTCTTAAAGTGGGAAAGTCTTCTTTGAGCGCTCTAATCACTGGTTCGGTGTCGGTATCGTTTGAAATTAAAACAACTTGGTCTACAACACACTTATTGGCATCGCGATACATTGCCAAAGCTAGATTCACGTCGGTTTTCTTTTCAACAAGACGCCATACCCTAACCGTATTTTTTTTATCAAAATAATTACCTTTAACGTATAAGGGCATTTTAGTGCCATCTTTTTCATAAACGTGCGAACCTAGTATTTTCTCAAATTGGTCTGGATATTTGGCTTCAAGTGCTCGATGGTAGTCATTCTGAGCCCGCATTGACTCTTCTCCATGCCTGGAAAATTTGGGCAGAGCGGGAGCTGTAAAAAATTTAACTAAGTTGATTTGCGAACGCGGTTCAATTGACCGAGTAATTTGACTAAAAAGTGCTACTACATCAAGCCATTTAAATTGAGTTTCGCGAAGGCGACCATAGTAGAGGTTGTAGCCATCAATATATATTGCGGTTCTCAAAAGTTTTGATTTATCTTCCATTGTTAACCAAAAGAATCGCGTATAGAAATGAAAAAACCGCCCTAGAGCGGCTTTTTCGTCCCAGACCGGAGTCAACTTAATGACCTGGTTAGGGAGGAGTAGTAATTAATAGTATACATACTTTTTTTTCTTGAGAGAAAGTCCATTTGCTTCAAATGGGATTACGATCAATCGTCGTCAGCCACATCTGTGAGTTTGCTTGGCAAAGACTTATTTGGTTTAACACCAAGTTTTTTTACATTTTCAGCAGTGCGAATTAAATTCCCTCTACCAGTCTTTAGTTTTCCGACAGCATCGGTATAGCTGGTTTGAGCTTGATCTAGTCGTAGACCAACTTTATCTAAGTCTTCAACAAAACCAACAAACTTGTCATAAAGCATTGCACACTGACGTGCGATTTCTTGTGCGTTTCTATTTTGATGTTCTTGGCGCCATAAGTGAGCAACTGTTCTAACTGTTGCCAAGAGGGTGCTAGGGCATACCATCACAATATTCTTCTTAAGAGCCTCTTGGTAGATGTCTGGGGCATGTCTCATGGCGGCTAAGAAGGCTGGTTCTACAGGAATAAACATCAAGACAAAGTCGATAGAGCCAACGCCATAAAGATCTTGATAGTTCTTTGCTGATAAGCCCTGAATATGCTGTTTGATAGATAGGACATGACTGTTAAGTTCAGCAGTTTTGGTGTTGTCATCATCAGCTTGCATGTATCTCGTGTAGGCAGTGATGGATACTTTGCTGTCAATCACTAAGTGTTTTGACTCTGGAAGACGAATAACAACGTCAGGTTGCAAACGAGAGCCATCATCAACTGTATGACTATCTTGAACTAAATATTCTTCACCCTTACGAAGGCCAGAGTTTTCAAGAATGGTTTCTAAAACTAGCTCGCCCCAATCGCCTTGTGTTTTTGATTCACCCTTCAGTGCATTTGTCAGAGCACGGGTCTCATCAGTCATCCGGATATTTAAGCCAGCCAGTTTTTCAACTTCTTGTTTAAGAGCAAAGCGTTCTCTCGCCTCTGATTGATAAGTGTCATCAACTTGTTTACGAAAGTCAGTGAGTTTTTCTTGAAGTGGCTTTAAAAGAGTATCTAAATTTTGCTGATTTTGTTCAGCAAAGCGTTTTGACTTTTCTTCAAGAATCTCATTAGCAAGATTTTTAAACTGATCAGATAGGGTGGTTTTAGCTTCTAGAGCAGATTGCTGGATGCCTGCTAATTTGTCAGCGCTGATTCTGCGTTCAGCATCTAATTCAGATTCAGCTCGAACACGAGCTTGAGCTTGATTCCAGGCATAAAAAAGACTAGAAATCGAAATGAGACAAAAAAATCCTAAGAGAAGAAATGCGATAGAAGTATCCATACCTCTATGCTAAACCAATGCTGGCTCTTTAGATGAGCCAGCAGGCATTATTTAATTAAATCAGATGATTTATAAAACTTATTGATGATTAAGTATTAAGTACTTGTTGTAATTCACCGCTTTGATACATCTCAGTCATGATGTCTGATCCACCAATAAACTCACCCTTAACGTAAAGCTGGGGGATGGTTGGCCAGTTAGCAAATTCTTTGATTCCCTGGCGGATATCAGCATCATCTAATACGTTAACTGTGAAAGGATCATTAACCCCACAAGCTTGAAGAATCTGAATAGCTTTGCCAGAGAAACCACATTGTGGAAACTTGGCGTTACCTTTCATAAACAAAACAACTGGGTGGCTTTCAACGATTTCTTTGATTTGTGCTTGAACGTCCATAAGGTTTCCTTATTGATAAGCTTGTATTTTAGCGAAGCTTGGCGCTGAGTGCTCTAGCAATACCCGCTAAGTCAAAGTGGGTTTGTATATCTTGATAGCCTTCGCTCTTAAGAAGTTCTGTCAGCATGCTGGATTGATCGTAGCCATGTTCTACCAATAATAGCCCTCTAGGACTAAGATATTTTTTAGCATCTTTAAAAATGACTCTGTAGGGGTTCAGTCCGTCCAAATGATCTGTGAGGGCGCCAATAGGTTCAAAGCGGAGGTCACCAGAGCTCAGGTGAGGGTCCTGATCGCTTATGTAGGGCGGGTTGCTCACAATGAGATCAAATTGATGCTTGGGTTGAAGCGGCTCGAACCAACTTCCTTTTAAGAAATTAACTTGATGGGTTAATCCTAAGAGGCTTGCATTTTCTTGTGCAATAGCCAGGGCATCTTGACTAATATCCACTGCTGTTAACTGAGATTTGGGCGCATTTTTAGCAATAGCTAAAGCAATTGCGCCACTGCCTGTGCCTAAATCTAAAATATGAGGATTTGAAATCGAAGCTTTTTGAATATGACTCAATGCAAGGTCAACTAAGAGCTCAGTTTCAGGTCTGGGGATTAAAACACCAGGAGCTACTTTCAGATCAATGTTGTAGAAACTTTTTACACCCAGAATATAGGCGACTGGTTCACCGCTTAAACGACGCTTTTCAAAGTCGTTCCAAGCGATAAGAATATCGCTAGGTAAGCTATCAGTATCTTTGCTAATGAGTGAGCTTTTAGGCCATCCAAGATGCAACTCAATCAAATGAGCCAATAGAGCTCGTGCATCTACTCTATCAAGCGTCGTATTACTAAGGAGTTCTTTGATGGTGGTCATGCTGAACTTTACACGACAAGAGGGTTATTGTGGAGAGGATAATCAAGCACTTTTTTGGCAGGGTATGAATAAAAAATTTAGTGACTTCATTGTATTTGTAGATGAGAGTGGGTCTTCAAATAATTCTCATATTGACCCTTTGTATCCAATCTTTGCTTTATGTTTTTTTGTTTGTACAAAAGAAGCATATACACATCAGATTAATCCAAGGTTGGTTCAGTTTAAGTTTAAATATTTTGGCCATTCGGAGGTTATTTTGCATGAAAGAGACATAAGAAAAGATCTTGGTGAGTTTTATTTTTTAAAAACCAAGGAAACCAAAAACGATTTTTTGAATGAGCTAACTGATCTGATCGATGAGGTTGATGGAAATATTATTTGCATAGTCATCGAAAAATCAAAAATGACAAACTCGCCTGTGGATGAAGTAAGTCTTTATCATTTAGCTCTTAAGTTAGGCGTCAGGATTCTTGATCGATTCCTATCTGTGCGTGAGGGCATCTCTAAAACAAAAAAAATAGTACATATTATTTTTGAAAAGAGGGGTAAGGCAGAGGATCTGTCTTTAGATTTGGAGTTGAAAAAAATATGTTCAGGAAGTGACCTTTGTCAGTCAAGTTATGAGGCGATATTTTCAGATAAGAAGGCAAATTCAGTTGGTATTCAGTTGGCTGATTTATTTGCTAGGCCGCTAGGAATGTCGGTTCTTAAACCTAATCAAATAAATAGGGCTGTGGATGTTGCTAACAAAAAACTTATATTAGAAAGCGGGTTCTTAGGTTGTGGGGCCGTGATTGTTTACCCATAAAACAAAAGACTCCCTAACTGCAGGAGCCTTTTGTCGACCGAGATTCCCCAGTCCTTGTTGAGATTTTACACAAAATCTGAATCAGATGTCGCCCAATGAGGCTAATAATTCTGCTTGATGTTCTGCAGCAAGAGCGCCTAAAAGTTCTTGGATATCACCATCCATCATGGCATCAATTTTGTATAAGGTGACATTAATGCGGTGGTCGGTAATGCGACCCTGAGGAAAATTATAGGTTCTGATTCTGTCACTTCTGTCACCAGAGCCAACCAAGCTTTTTCTTGTCTCTGCCTCTTTGTCGTGTGCTGCGCGACGTTTAGCATCCATGATGCGTGAGACTAATACTTTCATAGCCTGTTCGCGATTGCGATGTTGACTGCGATCATCCTGGCATTCAACCACTGTGCCTGTTGGTAAATGTGTGATGCGAACAGCAGAATCAGTTTTATTAATATGTTGTCCGCCAGCACCAGAAGCTCTAAATGTATCAATGCGCAGGTCTGCTGGATTAATTTCAATATCGCTAATCGCATCAGCTTCAGGCATAACGGCTACTGTGCAAGCTGAGGTATGGATGCGGCCTTGAGTTTCTGTTTGGGGAACACGTTGCACACGATGTCCGCCTGATTCAAACTTAAGCTTAGAGAATGCTCCCTGTCCAACTACTCGCAAAATAACTTCTTTATAACCACCTAAGTCAGATTCTGAGGCGCTCACAATTTCAACTTGCCAGCGTTGGCGTTCAGCGTAGCGGGTATACATTCTAAAAAGGTCTGCTGCAAAGAGAGCGCTTTCATCACCGCCAGTACCTGCACGAATTTCCAAAAATATATTTTTGTCATCATTCGGATCTTTAGGGAGTAAGAGTCTTTGCAAGTCTGCTTGCATATTTTCCATGCGTAGACGAGCATTTTTAATTTCTTCTTCTGCAAAATCCTTCATATCAGGATCACTTTGCATTTCTAAAGCAGCTTTTTCATCAGCATCAGCTTGTTGGTACAGTTGAAATTGTTCGACAACAGGGGAGATCTCCGCATGCTCACGATTGAGTTTGCGGTACTGATCCATGTCCTTGGTAATTTCTTCCTGGACTAACAAAGAGTTTAGTTCTGCTAGTCGAGCATCTAACTGCTCGAGCTTAGCTTTCATACTTGGTTTCATCTATTTATCGGTGTGGTGTGCACGGAATAAACCGGGCAGGATTTTCATGAGTGCTTCGCGCTCTTCACCTTGGGAGTGTTGCAGGGCATGTAGTGAACCATGTAAAAACTTATTGGTTAAGCCTTGCGCAAGAGCATCCAAAACTATTTGAGGATCTTCTCCTCGAGCTAATAATTTTTTAGCGCGTTCAAGTTCTAATAGACGCAGATCGTCGCCACGTTGACGCAAATCCTGAATTAATGGCACCGTACCGCGACCCTCTAGCCAATGCATAAAGTGCGACACGCGAGTTTCAATGATGGCTTCAGCTTGGCCAACAGCAGCTTGACGAGAATTGGTGCCAGTTTGAACAATGTCACCTAAATCATCAACTGTGTATAAATAAACATCATTCAAGCGGCTCACTTCATGCTCAATATCGCGAGGTACAGCCAAATCAATCATCACAATAGGACGGTGCCTACGTGACTTGATGGCGCTTTCAACCATCCCTAAGCCTATGATGGGCAAAGTGCTGGCAGTGCAAGAAACAATGATGTCAAATTCATGAAGGCGAGCGGGGAGATCAGATAGTCTTAATGATTGTGTTGTTAAACCTTGCTCAGCCAATTTATCAGCTAAAGCCTGGCCGCGCTCTAAAGTTCTATTGGCAACAGCTACTAACTTAGGTTGGCGTGCAGCAAAATGTGTGGCGCATAAATTAATCATTTCTCCTGCGCCAATAAATAAAACTTTTTGCTCGCTAACACTTTCAAAAATTCTTTCAGACAAACGAACAGCAGCAGCTGCCATAGAAATCGAATGACTACCAATTTCGGTAGTGCCACGAACTTCCTTCGCCACCTGAAAAGTTTTTTGAAAAAGTTGGTTAAGGTAGGTACCGAGTGATCCTGCTTCATCTGCAGTTCGAACAGCATCTTTGAGTTGCCCTAGGATCTGAGTTTCACCAACCACCATGGAATCTAATCCACAAGCAACTCTAAAAGCATGTCTAACGGCCTGTGACTGAGGTAATACATAAACGTGAGGAATGAGCTCTTGGCTATCAATCCCTCTTGATTTTGCTAACCACTCAATCGTACTATTTTTAAATAGCGCTTCTTCACTTGAAGAATGATCATCGTTGGCTGCACAATACAACTCAGTCCGGTTGCAAGTCGATAAAATCGTGGCTTCTGGTAATTGTGTAGAAGATATTCGAGAGAGGTGATCTTTCAGATGATGCAAGGCAGGCTGAATCATCTCAGGCGTGAACGCAACCTGTTCGCGCATGGAGATGGGCGCGGTGTGATGATTAATGCCTAATGTCAAAATCTGCATAATGAAATTATAAGTTTTTCATGGGGTTATAAGATGAGTTTTCTAGCATTTTTACTATTTGGGGG
>JBEGTH010000033.1:0-14474 GCA_041179505.1 Pseudomonadota bacterium
GGTGAAGGCCTTCAGCACGAAGATGGACATAGTCATCTATGGAGTGGTGCAATACCTAACTGTATTAGCTATGACCCAACTTTTGCTTTTGAATTAGCGGTGATTATTCAAGATGGTATGCGTCGCATGATGACTAACCAAGATGACGTCTACTATTACATTACTTTGATGAATGAAAACTATGCTCATCCATCAATGCCGAAGGGGTCTGAGCAAGACATCCTAAAAGGTATGTATAAGTTAACAACTGTTGGTGATGCAAAAGCAAAGCAACGCGTTCAGTTACTTGGCAGTGGCACAATTTTCCGTGAAGTTATCGAAGCAGCCAATATGCTGCGTGATGATTGGGGTGTTGCATCTGATATCTGGGGTTGCCCAAGCTTTACTGAGTTGGGTCGCGATTGGAATTCAACAGCCCGAACTAATATGTTGAACCCAACTAGCAAACCTGTTCTTTCACATGTTGAGAAACTCTTAAAAGACACAACTGGCCCTGTTATTGCAGCCACAGACTATGTTCGTATGTTTGCTGAACAGATTCGACCAGCTATTCAAAATACTGGCAAGCGTTACAGCGTTCTTGGAACTGATGGTTATGGTCGTTCAGATACTCGTGAAAAACTAAGACACTTCTTTGAGGTTGATCGTCGTTGGGTAACTGTTGCAGCTCTGAAAGCACTTGCTGATGATGGCCAAATTGAACATGCCAAAGTTGCCGATGCTTTGAAGAAGTACGGCCTAGATCCTAAAAAACCTAACCCAATGACAGTGTGAGGACGACAAGATGACACAAGTAATCGAAATCAAAGTTCCTGACATTGGTGACTATAAAGATGTACCTGTAATAGAGATCCATGTGAAACCAGGTGACCGTGTTGAGAAAGAACAATCTTTAGTAACATTAGAGTCTGATAAAGCAACCATGGATGTACCTTCTTCAGAATCCGGTATTGTGAAAGAAGTTAAGGTTAATCTTGGTGACAATATTTCCGAGGGAAGTGTTGTTGTTCTTTTAGAGCCTGAGAGTGCAACGGCGACTTCTGCAGCTCCTCAAGCGACTTCGATAAGCACTTCAGTTGCTCCACCTGTTTCCTCAACTAATACTACTGGCTCTAAATCAATAGAAATTAAAGTACCAGATATTGGTGACTATAAGGGCGTTCCTGTTATTGAGATTCATGTAAAAGTGGGTGATCGTGTTGAAAAAGAGCAGTCTTTGGTAACTCTTGAATCAGATAAAGCAACTATGGATGTGCCATCATCAGATGCAGGTGTTGTGAAGGAGCTCAGAGTAAAAATTGGTGAGAGCATCTCTGAAGGTGATGTGGTTGTTATTCTTGAAACCAGTGGCGCATCGTCATCAGCTGCGCCTATTGCTCAAGTTCAAACTCCTGTTACTGCACCAGTTCAAAAGTCTTCAAGTCCTACGCCATCAACACCATCAGCTGCTTCTGCTCCTGCGGCTGTTAGAACAGAAGCGACTCCTGTGGGTGGTGTGAGTCATGCAAGTCCATCTGTTCGTAAGTACGCCAGAGAATTAGGTGTTGATGTTTCTAAGGTTATTGGTACTGGACCTAAGTCACGTGTAACTCAAGAGGATGTCCAGGCTTATGTGAAAAATATTATGACTGGTCAAGCTGCCTCACCGGCTGGGTCTCCAGTTGCTGCTAGTGGTGGTTTGAATTTGTTACCTTGGCCGAAAATTGATTTCACAAAGTTTGGTGATATCGAAACCAAACCTTTGTCAAGAATCCAAAAATTATCTGCTGCCAATTTGTCACGTAACTGGGTAATGATCCCAGCGGTCACTTATCACGAAGATGCTGACATTACTGAATTAGAGGCATTTCGTGTCATGACTAATAAAGATAATGAAAAGCAGGGTATTAAAGTGACAATGCTGGCTTTCTTGATTAAAGCTGCCGTTAATGCATTGAAGAAGTATCCAGAATTTAATAGCTCCTTAGATGGGGATGATTTGGTTCTTAAGAAATATTTCCATATTGCATTTGCTGCTGACACTCCTAACGGACTTGTTGTGCCAGTTGTAAAAAATGCTGATAAAAAAGGTATTTTTGAAATTGCAAAAGAGACAGGCGAGTTAGCAAAGTTAGCTCGTGAAGGTAAGTTGAAGCCGGACCAAATGCAGGGTGCTTCATTCACGATCTCATCATTGGGAGGTATTGGGGGAACTTATTTTGCTCCGATTATTAATGCCCCTGAAGTAGCTATTCTCGGTGTTAATAAAGCCTCAATGAAGCCAGTTTGGAATGGGAAAGAATTTGTTCCTAAATTAATTTGCCCATTGTCTTTGACTGCTGATCATCGAGTGATTGATGGTGCTTTAGCAACCAAGTTCAATGTTTATTTATCTGAACTTCTGGCCGACTTCCGTCGTGTCGTTTTGTAAAAGGAAATAGACATGGCAAAGATAGATATTAAAGTTCCAGACATCGGGGACTTTCACGATATTCCAGTGATTGAAGTTCTCATGAAGGTTGGCGATAAGGTTGAGAAAGAACAGGCACTACTAGTTCTAGAGTCAGACAAGGCCACTATGGAAGTTCCAAGTGAGCAAGCTGGGACTATTTTGAGTATAGCGGTGAATGTTGGTGACAAGGTTAATCAAGGTATGGTGATTGCCACTATTGAAGCTGACGCTGAAGTTTCGGCTACTGCTTCTAATGTTCCATCCAAACCGGCTGCTGCTGAAGTCTCACCACCAGTAAAAGTATCTGCACCCGTTGCAGCTGGGTCTTTTGCTGGTAAGGTCGATCATGAATGTGACATGTTAGTTTTAGGCGCTGGTCCAGGAGGATATAGCGCGGCTTTTAGAAGCGCTGATTTAGGACTAAATACTATTATTGTTGAACGCTACTCAACCTTGGGTGGTGTTTGCTTGAACGTTGGTTGCATTCCATCCAAAGCACTTCTTCATACTGCTGCGATCATGGATGAGGTTAAGGCAATGGCTGCACATGGCATTAGTTATGGCGAGCCTAAAGTTGAAATTGATAAGCTAAGAGCTCATAAAGAAAGTGTGATTGGAAAGTTAACTGGCGGTTTAGCTGGTATGGCCAAAGCCAGAAAAGTTAAAACAGTTCGTGGTATTGGCCGTTTCTTGGATGCTAATCATGTGGAAGTAGATATCACTGAAGGTAGTTCTAAGGCTACCACTGGCACCAAAGAAGTCATTCGTTTTCAAAAAGCAATCATTGCTGCTGGTAGTCAGTCAGTGATGCTTCCTTTTTTGCCAAAAGATCCACGCATTGTTGACAGTACGGGTGCTTTGCAATTGACTTCTGTTCCTAAGAGAATGTTAGTCATTGGTGGGGGCATTATTGGTCTTGAAATGGCTACGGTATACAGTACCCTAGGAAGCAAGATCGATATTGCTGAGATGATGGATGGTTTGATGGCTGGTGCTGATCGTGACTTAGAAAAAGTCTGGGAAAAAGTCAATGCTCCTCGATTTGACAATATCATGTTAAAGACAAGAGCCAGTAAAGCTGAAGCAAAGGCCGATGGAATTCATGTAACCTTTGAGGGTGATAAAGCCCCATCATCACCTCAGGTTTACGACTTGGTTCTTGTTGCCGTTGGCCGAACTCCTAATGGTAAGAAGATTGATGCGGATAAAGCTGGAGTCATTGTTGATGAAAGAGGATTTATTCCGGTTGATACTCAGCTAAGAACAAACGTTGCTAATATTTACGCGATTGGCGATATTGTTGGCCAGCCTATGTTGGCCCACAAAGCTGTTCATGAGGCACACGTTGCTGCTGAGGTGGCTGCTGGCCAAAAAGCATACTTTGATGCCAAACAAATACCTTCTGTTGCTTATACCGACCCTGAAGTGGCATGGGCAGGTCTCACTGAAGAGCAATGTAAAGCAAAAGGTATTGCGTATGAAAAAGGAATGTTCCCTTGGGCCGCAAGTGGCCGAGCCATTGCTAATGGTCGTGATGAGGGTTTCACAAAGCTTCTATTTGATAAAACGACACATCGTATTATTGGTGGCGGTATTGTGGGTACGCACGCTGGAGATTTAATTGGTGAAGTATGTTTAGCTATTGAAATGGGTGCAGATGCTATAGATATCGGTAAGACTATCCATCCACACCCAACTCTTGGTGAATCTGTAGGTATGGCTGCTGAAGTTGCTCATGGTAGTTGCACTGACTTACCACCGCAAAAGAAAAAATAGCCTCAACTTGCTCCATAAAAAGCTCTTACTTGTAAGAGCTTTTTTTACGCCTTCTATTGCTGCCCTATATGTTTTAGATGACTGACATAAAAAAACCCCCGCACAAGGCGGGGGTTGAAAGGGTACTTGCAGATATTATCTGACTGGGTACCGAGGAGACAACTTTTACTGTAACAATTCTTTACAGCCACTATGATGATCTATGTGGCTTGCATAGTTCTTACTTCTTACCGCGAGCTGCTTTAACAGCTGTGTTGGCAGCGGCATTAAAGTTGTTTTGTGCTAGATCCACTGCTTGCTTGATAGACTTTTGAGTTGTCTCATAAGCATTGTTAGCGGCAGCCATAGCTTGTTTGATTGCTTGAACAGCAGCCTCTGAACCAGCGGGTGCATTCTTAGATAACTCTTCAACTAAACCGTTCAAGTTACCGTTACTCTTTTTCAATTGTGACTCTGTCACAGTTGTGAAAGTAGCTTGAGTTTCATTAGCGATGTCATAAAGGTGACGGCTGTAAGACATAATTTTTTCTGCTAAAGGCTGAACCATGCCAGCTTGCATAGCCATCAATGCTTGTGCATCACGTACTGATAGAGCTTGTTTAGCGTTATGAACATTTTCGTTCAAAGATGCCTTAGCAACTGCCATGTTTAATTCAACAAGTTTCTCAACACCTTCAAAAGCCTTATTTGTTAGGCTTAATAGTGTCTCTAAATTAGCTTTGTTTGCTGCTGCGATTTGTTCTGGTGTTAATGTCATTTCTTTATTCTCCAATAGTTAAAAGGTAGGTCCAACATATTTGTTGCACTGCACAAATATAAGTATAGGGGGTAATAGAGGGAAGTCAAGCCCACATTGTGAAAAAAGGGCAAAATTGAGCTGTGAAAGCCTATTACACCGATCATTTCGTCCTTCCTCTGCCAGATGGCCATCGTTTTCCGATGGAAAAATACAGATTATTAAGAGATTACGTCAGTAAAACGGCAGGTATAGAGTTATTAGAGCCCCGAGCAGCTAGTAATATGGATTTGTTGCGTGTTCATACTGAAGACTATATCCAGGCGGTATCGGGTGGGAAACTTACCAACGCACAGATCAGAGAAATTGGTTTTCCGTGGTCAGAAGAAATGGTTGAACGATCAAGAAGATCAGCTGGAGCAACTATTGAAGCCTGTTTATCAGCTATGAAAGAGGGTGTTTCAGTTAATCTTGCTGGTGGAACACATCATGCCTATGCGGATAAAGGAAGTGGTTTTTGTGTGTTCAATGATGCTGCTGTGGCTGCTAAATATGTTCAAAACATAAAACCAACATCGGTAGCGATTATTGATTTGGATGTTCACCAGGGGAACGGGACAGCAGCACTCTTGGGTCAAGACCCGAATTGCTTTACCTTATCTTTACATGGAGAAAAAAACTTTCCATTTAGAAAAGAAGCCAGTCACTTAGATTGGGGTCTTATTGACGGGACATCGGATCAAGAATACTTAGACATTCTTAATCAAGCTTTAGAGTATTTGGAAGCTCGATTTACTCCTGAATTAATTATTTATCTTGCTGGCGCTGATCCACATGAGGGTGATCGCTTAGGAAGATTAAAGCTCACAACAGAGGGCATGGCTAATCGTGATCGAATGGTATTAGATTTTGCAAATGGTCATCAATGTCCAATCGCCATAGCAATGGCAGGCGGTTATGGTCATGATATTCAAACAACAGTTAGTGTTCATGCACAAACAATACAATTAGCATTTGAATATCATCAGAAGCTTAGGGCCAATACATGACTGAAAATCCGTGGATACATCGACTAGCGCCATGGATCGCTCCTATATTTGTAATTCTTTGGAGTACAGGTTTTATTATTGCCATTTATGGTATGCCACATGCTGAACCAATGACTTTTCTGGTCCTTAGATTTTCAGGTGTGGTTGTTTGTATGTTGCCGATTGTATTTTTATCCAAAGCACCATGGCCCTCAGAATCACAAGTAATACATATTGCGATTTCAGGAATTTTCTTGCAAGCAGGGTATGTGGGCGGTGTCTGGATTGCTGTCAAAGAGGGCATGTCAGCTGGGCTGATTGCATTAATCGTAGGCCTTCAACCTATTCTGACAGCTTGGCTAGCTGCATTGATTGCTGAGAAAGTCACCAAGCAACAGTGGTTGGGTTTAGTGATTGGTTTAATGGGTGTTGGTTTGGTTGTATGGACAAAACTATCTCTTATTGGATTAAGTTGGCTATCTCTAGGTTTTGGATTTTTTGCTTTATTAAGCATTACCGCTGGCACTCTTTATCAAAAGAAATATTGCTCACAATTTGATATTCGTACTGGATCAGTTATTCAGTTTGCTGCTTCCGTATTAATTTGTGTACCACTTATGTTGATTTTTGACACGATGGAAATCGAATGGGTTCCAGAAATGGTTGGGGCCTTGTTGTGGGGAATCTTTGCCTTATCAATTGGGGCCATCTCTTTATTATTTATTCTGATTCGTAATGGTGAGACAACTCGTGTCACTAGTTTGATGTACCTAACACCCCCAACAACTGCTTTGATGGCTTGGGTTTTATTTAATGAACCAATTACCTGGACAATTATTCTAGGTATTGCTCTCACCAGCTCTGCTGTATTACTGGTTAATCGGGTAAATTTAACCAAAATTGATTAAGTAAATGAGGTCTGATGGCTTATCATTCACATACATTAAGAAAACATTAATTATTAGGTTATTTTGACGACACACATGACACTTTCAAGTAAATTTCTACGTGCCATTTTTATAGGTTTAATTTCGCTAACTTTTGCCGCCCCTGTTTTAGAAGCGCAAGCTCAGACACAAACTCAAACACAAAGTAAAGCAGCTAAAAGTAAGCAAGCAAAAGCACCTAAAAAGCAAAAAAAAGTTAGAACAACAACAACCCGTAAAACAGCGAGTGATACCGCTGATGAAAAGCGCCCATCTTTTGCATCTGCGATGGGTTTACGTGGTAATCATGATTCATTGAATTTGAAGTCAAGTGTCGCACTGATTGTTGACCGTCAAACTCATGAAGTTTTATTTGAGAAGAATGCACATGCTGCATTACCGATTGCTTCCATTACAAAATTAATGACATCCTTAGTAGTTATGGATGCTCAATTGCCTTTGGGTGAAAATATTGTTATTCATCAAGATGACGTTAATACCTATCCTGGCAGAGCTAAATCTCGTGTGACAGAACATGCGCAGATGACCAGAGAGCAGGCATTGTTATTAGCTCTAATGTCTTCAGAAAATAGAGCGGCACATGCTTTAGGTCGCAATTATCCGGGTGGAGTTTCTGCATTTGTTGATGCTATGAATGCCAAAGCAAAAATATTAGGTATGAGTCAATCTAAGTTTGCTGATCCCACTGGTTTATCCAGTGAGAATATTTCAAGTCCTGAAGACTTAACTCGCTTAGTTGAGGCTGCATATCAGCATAAGGTCATTAGAGAATTTTCAACACGGCCTGATTACAGCATCATGATTGGTAAACGAGAACAGAAATTCGTTAATACCAATCGTTTGGTTAGAGCTAGTGATATGGATATTGGTTTACAAAAAACTGGGTATATTTCTGCGGCTGGCCGTTGTTTGGTAATGCAAGCAAAAGTTCAAGGTCGCGATGTCGTTATGGTTTTCTTGGACTCTGTTGGAAAGCTTTCACGATTTGCTGATGCTGTTCGAGTTAAAGAGTGGTTGGAGAGTAATCCTAATCCAACACCTATTCGTCGACTTTAAATTAAGAAATTATTCTTTAATCGTTGGGCTTGAAACTTTATAGCCCAAGCTTTTCGAAATCTGCACGGCAGTTTCTTTGAGTGATTTGAGCCATTCTTCTTGAATGCGCTCTGTTGGAGCAGATAAAGATAGACCTGCTACTAGCTTACCAGTGTCGTCAAGGATGGCAGCAGCCATGCAGCTTACGCCCATCTCTAACTCTTCGTCATCTCTAGCGTGCCCAAGAGTTTTGACCAACTCAAGCTCTTTTTCTAATTGTGCCGCGTCATGAATACTGTTTTGTGTATGGCCATTTAAGCCAGTTTTAGCCACATAGGCTTTGATCTTGGCAGAATCATCATCGGCTAAAAATAATTTACCAACAGAGGTTAAATGTAAGGGGGCTCGACCGCCAATAGCTCGAACAACTTGCATCCCAGAACGTTCACTATAGGCCCTGTCGATATAAACAATCTCATCACCTTGCCTAACAGAAAGATTAACGGTTTGACCTGTTAGTTTGTGAAGGGCGCGCATAGGAAGTTGGGCTGCCTCACGAACAGAAAGACGAGCTTTCACCAGATTGCCTAATTCTAATAATTTAAGACCTAATCGGTATGTTCCGCTATCCGCACGTTCAACGAGTCGACATGCCACCATATCGTTGAGGATTCGATGTGCTGTTGAAGGGTGAAGTTCGGTTATCTCTGAGAGCTTTTTAAGACTCTCAGGCTCATCACTTTGGGCGAGGGCGTCCAAAAGACACATCATTCTGTCTAGAACTTGGATAGCTGTTCTACTTGTCATGACCTTATTTTAGCCACAAAAATAGCAAATTGCACATTGTGAAACGACTTTATTGGTTTATTTTTTAAGTGCTGCAGCGCAATCAGCAATTAACTGAGGACCTTTATAGATCAGCCCACTATAGAGTTGAACCAAGCTTGCACCACATTCGATCTTATCTTTTGCATCCTGACCAGACAAAATACCTCCCACACCGATGATTGGAAGCTGATTATTCAATGTTTTTGCTAATTGTTTGATAACTGCATCAGAAGAAGCCTTAACAGGCGCTCCAGATAAGCCACCGGCTTCTTGGCCATGATCTAGGTGAGCTACCGTATCTCTGGCTATTGTTGTATTGGTTGCAATGACCGCATTGATTTGATACTTAATGAGAAGTTCAGCAATATTTTCAACTTGATCAGCATCTAAATCTGGGGCAATTTTTAAAAACAACGGCACTTGTTTTTTATAAGTATCAGATAGTCTTTTCTTCTCGAGGGCTATAGTACTCAATAACAAATTAAGCTCATCACCACCTTGTAGTTGACGTAAATTTTTAGTGTTAGGTGAGGATATGTTGACTGTGATGTATGAAGCAATGTCATAGACTTTTTGCATGCAATGAATATAGTCATCTGCAGCTAATTCAATAGGTGTCAGTGCATTCTTTCCAATATTAAGTCCCAGAATGCCACCTGATTGCCAGAATACTGACTGCTTAACTCGAGACACACAAGCATCAACACCATCATTATTAAAGCCCATACGATTAATCAAGGCTAGGGCTTCGGGTAAACGAAACATACGGGGTTGAGGGTTGCCAGTTTGTGCTTTAGGGGTCACCGTCCCGATTTCAATAAATCCAAAACCCAAACCTGCTAGAGCATCAATATGTTTGCCATCTTTATCTAAACCAGCTGCAAGTCCAACAGGATTAGGAAGTCGTAAACCACAGAAGATGCGTTCATCTTGAGGAATCTTTTCTTGAGTAAGAAAACCTAAGCCCCAGGCGTGAGCTTTATCTAGGCTATTTAGAGTTAGATTGTGTGCACGTTCAGCATCCATGGCAAATAACCATGGCTTAACGAAAGGGTAAAGATTCATTGTGACTCAGTTGTATCAGTAGTTCAGTTTACTTGCCATTGGCTATCAAGCAATATTTCCAAAGGCTCGAATTCAGCCTTGTATGACATTTTAGGGCTTTCTTTGATGTAGTAGCCTAAATATAAGTAGGGCAAGCCTAAATTTTTCGCTTGTTGAAGTTGCCACATGATGCAGTAAGTTCCATAGCTTGCATTCTTAACGCTAGCATCATAAAAAGTGTAAACAGATGAAAGACCATCTTGAATCATATCGATAATGCTAACCATCCTTAATTTGCCTGGCTCAGGATCATTGGGACCATCCCTAAATTCTATTAATCGCGTATTTACTTTACTTTGCAGTAAAAATTGCTTGTACTGTTCTTGATCATCGCTATCCATACCTCCGCCGAGATGCCTATATTTTTGATATTGCATGTATAGCTGGTAGTGCTCTTCAAAATAACCAAGAAGACCTACTTGAACACTTAAACCATGATGTTTTTGAAATGCTCTACGTTGGTAACGTTTGGCTTGAAAATGATTAACCTGAACTCTACAGGCGGTACAAGCTTTACATCCATCACAGTATGGTCGATAAGTGTATAGACCGCTGCGTCGAAAACCGTTAGATACTAATTCACCATAAATATCAGCATGTATTAAATGGGTGGGGGTAGCTACTTGCGAACGAGCTAGGCGATTAGGCAGATAGCTACATTCATAAGGAGCCGTTGCATAGAACTGCAGGGTAGTAAAAGGAAGTTCCTTTAGTTTGCTCATGAATGTTTATTTAGCCAGTAACTTAAAACACTCTTATTAAACCCCCAATTGGGATTGTTTGCAGGACATTTTTCCTCGAGATGCTTTAAAAACAGTTTTCTTGGGATAGGTGCCCCCCCAAGTGAAGTCAAATGTTCTGTTTCTTGTTGGCAGTCAATCATTTCTATGTTTTGCTCAATACACCAAGCACATAAACCAGCTAGTGCAATTTTTGAGGCATTGGGTTTTTTAGAAAACATCGATTCACCAAAAACCATCTGACCTATATTGACGCAGTAAAGACCACCAACTCGTTGACCTTGATGAAATATCTCTACGCTGTGTGCATAACCTTGGTCATGTATGGCGCCATAAGCATGCATGATGGCATGAGTAATCCAAGTACCATTTTGACCGTCTCTTGGTTGTGTTGCACAAGACAGAATCGTTTCGTGAAAATTATGATCAACCTTAATTTCCCAATCTGCATCCATCAGAATATTTTTAATATCCTTTTTTAGATTGTGGCTAACTTTGAACTGTTTTGGTCTCAATACCATCCTGGGATTTGGTGACCACCATAAAATGGGTTGACCATCTGAGTACCAAGGAAAGATTCCGGCCCTATAAGCCCTTAGTAATTGTTCAGATGAAATCTCTTCACTAATGGCAATAAGACCAGGAACCTCTGGGTCACTATCTAAAGAGGATGCTGGTGATGGAAATGCATCTTCGGACGATATCCAAGGAACACTCATTATTTTATATATTTTCTATCGATACGATCATCAAAGCCAACGTCATGTAGATGAGTGGCTACCTGATTGGCATTAACCAACTTGCCGGCGCTACGATCGGAGAAAAACCACTCTAGGGTTTTTGTGACGGTTGGGAAAGCGATATCTTCCCAAGGGATTTCTGATTCTGAAAATAATTGAACTTCTAAACTTTCAATACCCGCACTAAAAACTGGCTCATGCATCTTTGCCAAATAAAAAAGATGGACTTGCTCTGCATGAGTCACATTAAGTAAAGAAAATAGTGGTCCTACTTCAACATAAGCTCCTGCCTCTTCTAAAGTTTCTCGTTGTGCCCCTGCTTGTGTACTTTCATTAACCTCCAAGAAACCTGCAGGTAATGTCCAAAATCCCATTCTAGGTTGTATGGCACGTTTACATAAGAGAACTTTGTCTTCCCATAATGGAATGGTGCCGACAACATTTCTTGGGTTTTCATAGTGAATCGTTGCACAAGATGAGCAGACGTAGCGCTCTCTAGTATCGCCATCAGGAATTCTGATCTCGACCGTTGCACCACATTTTGGACAAAATTTCATTTTCTAGTCCTAAGCCCTATTATTTCTTAATTGGAATGATGCCACGTAATGCATTACATAGAATGACTTCCTCAGCTCGAATCACATCGCTTGGCAGGATATCTCGTTCCATGGCATTCATGGATGAGCCCTTTAGCAAAACAGATCGCATCACGCCCGGTAGGCAGCCTGACTCAATAGGCGGCGTTAGCCATTGACCATCTAGCTTAATAAAAACATTAGATCGGCCACCTTCGGTGACATAACCTTTTTCATTCAGGAAGAGGGCATCAAAGGAACCTAGTGTTTCAGCTTTTTGCCATGCCTGATCATAAATACTGCGTTGAGTTACCTTATGTTTTAAGAAGCTATTGCTTGAAATCATCGTTACATCATATGCAAATAAATCTCGAGCCCAAAGTAATTTCATATTGTCACTAAGTTCATTCAGTGCAAATACCTTTGCGGATAACTTGCCATCATGACTAAGGTCTAGTCGTAAACGGTGGGATAGATTTTTTTCTTTCTCAGGAATATTTTCACAGCATTGCTGGATGGCCATTTCGGCACTATTTCTACTTAAAGGAATATTCAATTTTTTGGCAGACTCCGTTAATCGCTCTAAATGCAAGTCAGTGAGTTGCGCTTGGCCCTGTTCTACTCGTATTGTTTCAAATAACCCCATCTTTGGTTCTAGTTGATATAAAAAACCAGCCTTTGTTTGACACTCTTGCCATTCAGATTCGCTATCCGAATCAATGGTGATGCCGCCACCAACACCCATTCTAAATTTTTTATCGTTGTCGATCTCAATAGTTCGAATAACAACGCTCATTCCGATATCACCCAAGATTTCCCCCTCAGGGCTTGGGTCAAACCATGCAATAGCACCACAGTACATCCGTCTTTCTTGATCTTCAAGGTCTTGGATGATCTGCATTGTTCTCTTCTTGGGTGCTCCTGTAATAGAACCACAAGGGAATATAGCTTGTAGCAATTCTTTAAGATTTAATTGATCTTTGGCAGTTGATTCGATGGTTGATGTCATTTGTAGTACATCACCGTGTTGATCTACATGAAATAACTCTGGCACTTTAATGCTGCCAGGTTTTGATATTTTCCCAAAATCATTTCTTAAGAGATCAACAATCATTAAGTTTTCAGCGCGATTCTTAGGGTCATTCTCCAACAGTGGTGCAGTGATATCCCCCACTTTTGCAGTGCCCTTCATTGGTTTCGTGATCAACTTGGGTCCTTGTTTGGCCAGAAACCATTCAGGAGAGCAGGAAAGCATCCATCCATCATGGTCTTTTATGTAGGCTCCAAATGGTCCAGGTTGCTTTTCTCTGAGCTGTTCATATAGAGCTAGTGGTGAACCGGTTACGTTGCCATTAATTCGATATGTAAAGTTGACTTGATAGGTCTGACCATCTCTAATTAATTCTTGAATAGAGTTGATCTTTTGCTTAAAAGTATCTTCATTAATACTTCTTGAAAGTTTGCTGATAAATGCATTAGTACTTCCGATGGAACGACTTTCTTCCAGTGTTATTTTTTCTTGTAACCAATGATCAACTTGTTGCTTACTGAGTTTATGAAGTGAATCAAATATCCAGGCTTTTACCCAGGGCGTGGGGGACTGTCTTGGAGTGAGACCAACAAGGTATTCACCCAATTCATAACTAAAGCAGGCCACTACATATTTTTGGGAGGCAATTGCAGTTTGTATTTGATTGAGAGCTGACTCAAGGCTAATTGAATCATGCGCTTGAATGAACTGACTAGCAGATTGATATAGTCGACTGGTCGGTTGCTCAATGGGACTATGAGCATCATCTAGAAGAATGCTACAAGAGAGATGCTCATGGTGATTCATGATTATTTACTAATAACTGTAGCGCTCTGAATCAAAATGGTTTGAACTGGCACATCAGTAAAAGGGCCTTGTCTTGTTGTAACAGTTTTTTTGATCTTATCGATCGTTTCAGTGCCTTTGATAACTAAACCAAAAACTGCATAGCCATGTCCATCCGGTCTTGGGTAATCAAGATTTTTATTATCAACAACGTTGATAAAGAATTGAGCCGTTGCTGAATCAGGGTTTCCTGTTCTTGCCATAGCGATGGAGTAATTCAGATTCTTTAAGCCATTATTTGATTCAAGAGGAATAGGTGGGTTAGTTGGTTTTTGTTGCATATCTTTTGTGAAGCCACCACCTTGAACCATAAAGTTGTTAATGACGCGGTGAAAAATGGTGCCGTTATAGAAGCCGCTTTTCACATAGCCCAGAAAATTTTCAACTGTTTTAGGTGCTTTTTCTGGATTCAACTCAACTGTAAAGTCGCCTGCACTTGTTTTGAATTCAACAAGGGGGCCAGCTAAGGTCACGCTAGAAAAGGTAATGAGTAGGGCAGCTAGTAGTTTTTTCATTTAAATTCTTCTTAATATTAGGGCAACAAAGTCCTAAGTATGCCAAAGAAGCCCAGAAAACAAAAAACCCCTTGAAAATCAAGAGGTTTTTAGATGTTTGGTTGCGGGGATAGGATTTGAACCTATGACCTTCGGGTTATGAG
>JBEGTH010000034.1:0-13861 GCA_041179505.1 Pseudomonadota bacterium
GCTTTAAAATCACGGGTCTATGTCAAGTACAGCCTATTCCCTAGCCAGCGTTGAAGAAATTATTGCCGAAATGCGTGCCGGACGCATGGTCATTTTGGTGGATGAAGAAGATCGAGAAAATGAAGGTGATCTTGTTCTTGCCGCTGATCATGTTACACCTGAAGCGATTAATTTTATGGCCAAGTATGGCCGCGGTTTGATTTGCTTAACGCTGACTCGAGAGCGCTGTGAGCAGTTGAATTTACCTTTGATGGTCCGTGATAACACAGCAGCACTAGGCACCAATTTCACAGTATCTATTGAAGCTGCTGAAGGTGTGACAACTGGTATTTCTGCCGCAGATCGATCACATACCGTCAAAGTTGCTGTAGCTCCTAATGCTAAGCCGCGGGACATTGTTATGCCAGGACATATCTTTCCATTGATGGCTCAAGCTGGTGGCGTTCTTGTTCGCTCAGGCCATACAGAGGCTGGCTGTGACTTAGCTGAATTAGCAGGATGCAGCCCAACATCTGTGATTTGCGAAATCATGAAAGATGATGGGGCGATGGCTCGCCTTCCGGACTTAATTGAATTTGCCAAAGAGCATCAGCTAAAGATTGGCACCATTGTTGATCTCATTCATTACCGAAGCCGCAACGAAAGTATTATCAGCCGCCAAGGTTCACGAACATTTAAAACACCTTGGGGCGAGCTCCAAGGTATTGCCTATAAAGATAGTCCAACAGGCTGCGCTCACCTGGCCTTAGTTAAAGGTACGCCACAAGCTGAAAAAGAAACTTTGGTGCGCGTTCATGAACCAGCGACTATTTTGGATTTATTAGAGACAGCTCATAGCAATCATTCTTGGCCTGTCACCGAAGCTATAAGAACAATCGCTGAAAGCGAAGCTGGTGTCATTGTTTTATTGAATTGCGCAGGTTCTGCTGCCGTGAACACAGATGCTTGGTTCAATCAATTAGGTAAGTTAGATGGTCTAGCGCCAGTGAATCCACAGCGTAAAACTGATTTCCGAACCTACGGCATCGGCGCCCAAATTTTGAAAGATTTAGGTATTAAGAAAATGAAGCTTTTAGCCAAACCTGGCAAGCTACCGACGATGTCTGGTTACAACCTGGAAGTCACAGGTCACTTACCCTATCAAGCTAAGTAATCATTTTTAAGTTTTTCAAAGTATTTTTTGTAGTTTCATCATTTAATTAAAGGTTCCAAATGCCACTAAGCAATATTGATCGAATTGAAGCAGACTTAAATGGTCAAGACCTATGCATTGGCATTGTTCAGGCTCGTTTTAACCCAGAGCACTGTCAGGCTCTTACAGAGTCCTGCGTCAAAGAATTACTAGCCCTTGGCGTGGCCGAGGAAGACATCGTCATCACAACGGTTCCTGGCGCTCTAGAAATTCCATTAACACTTCAGAAACTAACTGAAAGTGGCGAATTTGATGCGCTGATCGCCCTTGGTGCAGTTATCCGCGGTGAGACATATCATTTTGAATTGGTTTCGAATGAGTCAGGAGCTGGCATTACTCGTATTGGTCTTGATTATGGTATTCCTATTGCTAACGGCGTATTAACGTGTGAGACTGATGCTCAAGCCCAGGCGCGTGTTGTTGAAAAAGGTCGTGACTGTGCAAGAACAGCTGTTGAAATGGCTAACCTATCAATCGGTCTTACGCCTGATGATGAAGTTGAAGAAGACTAATCAAAGATCATTACCCAAAACACTATGAACTTAGACACCCAACAACTTAATAAGCCTATTTCATCGGTAACGGTGAAGCGATCACTCACGCCACGTCGCCGTGCTCGTGAATATGCGCTTCAAGGCGTTTATCAATGGTTAGTGATTAAAGCGGCAGGTGGATTTGCTGATTACGCGACTATTGCTAAGCAGTTAGGCGAAGATCCAGGCTTTAAGAAGGCCCAGAAAGAGTTGTTTGACCATTTGTTTTCTGGCGTTGTGAATCACTACGACACTCTTGAGAACCATATCAAACAGCATATTGATCGCCCGATGGAGGAGCTATCTCCTGTTGAGTATGGCGCTCTTTTAATTGCCGCCTTTGAACTAGCTCAAGATATCAGTGTGCCATTTAAAGTGGCCATTAATGAAGCTGTTGAGTTGGCCAAAGTATTTGGTGGCACGGATGGTCATAAGTACGTCAACGGAGTCTTAGATAAGTTAGCTCAGCAACTCCGTCCGCATGAGATGTAAGCGTCACTTATAGTACTTATATGCTAAAAAAATAAAAGGCCTCTATCAGAGGCCTTTTTAGTTGAGTCTGAATAACTAATTAAAGAGTTTTAGCGTTCAACGCAGCTAGCTTCATAGAAGCTGCATCACGGATACGCTGACGCTCAGCTAACACTTTTTGACCATAGCCACCATCGTCAGTAAAAACCGATGAAGCACCCACATAGAGGCGCAGACCAGCGTCCAGTGAACCGCCCTTTGCGATGTACTGTCGAAGAATCAAAGAGCCGACACGCATATTGGCATCTGGATCTAAAGCAGCCTGATGGCCACCAAATAATTCATATTTATCAGTATGGACATTGGTTCTGACTTGCATCAAGCCTTGCGCACCCTTTTTGCTTTCAGCAAATGGATTGAAACCGGACTCAACTGCAGTCACTGCCAAAATAAGTGTAGGGTCTAAACCAACCTCACGGCTAACCGTAATTGCTTTGTCTACGAACTCTAAGCTGGCTGTATGAGCAATTTTGTATTTATTAGATACATAACGAGCTACGGCTTGGCGCTCAACAGGGCTATTTAAGATTCTATGGTCAATGGCCTGCTTGTCCACTGCTGTTACAGGGATCTTGGCAGCCTCTTGCGCTACGGATGGCACGGAAGAGAAGCCATCTTGAAGAATTTTGTATGCCTCAGCCGGAATTAACCATGTGCCTAACTCAACACGCATGGGTTGATTGAACCAAAGGGCACCCCCCATGAAGCAGGTCATAATGCCTAGGGCACTCATGAGACCACCCAATCTAGCTTTCAGACTCTTAAGCACTGCTAAGCGAGTGAATAATGCCACAAGCTCAGAGCTGGCTCTGCCTTTGGTCACTATCTCAGTCATCTTTAAAGTGTTTGCATTCATTTTGTTTACCTTAAAAAAATGTCTTGATTGCTTTTTCAAACCACCCCAATCAAAGAAGCTCTAAAATTGGTGCGCCGCAACATCTCTTTGTGTTGACGAATATTAGAAAGACTTATATACACTGTCAAGCATATAGAATATTAAAAACACTTCTTTTCGTTATTAAAAGACTGTATATAGAACCATACTCTTTGTGGATAAGCTTGGGGAGTCATTGACCTATAAGGGGAAAATAATGGTTAGCAAGCACTAACTTTACATTATGAAATACCTATATTTAGTGTATTTTTTTACCTAAAAATCGATAGATTGATTACTGTTCGCCCTAGAGATTAGGGATTCCCCCTAAAGTCAGAGGGTATTACTTCAACCTTAAATCATCACTTATCGGGAGCCGAAGGGAATTATTAAATAGGTATGCTAATCTCTAGCTCATGACAACCATTCAAGACCAAGCAAGCAACAAGACCTTCCCCGTTCACAACCCAGCCACAGGCGAGGTGATTAGCCAAGTGCCCAATATGGGAGCTAAGGAGGCTGAGTTAGCAATTAATAAAGCCAAGGAAGCCTTAATTCACTGGAGAGCAAAGACGGGCAAAGAACGTGCGGCAGTCCTTCGTCGTTGGTTTGAACTAGTGACTCAAAACTCCAATCGCTTAGCTGAACTAATGACTCAAGAGCAAGGCAAGCCTCTTGCTGAAGCCAGGGGTGAGATATTTTATGGTGCTTCATTCTTAGAATGGTTTGCTGAAGAGGCTAAACGGGTGACGGGAGCGATCCCATCAACAACTTGGTCGGATAAACGCATGATGGTTTTAAAGCAGCCCATTGGGGTTTGTGTTGCCATTACGCCTTGGAACTTTCCAATGGCTATGATTACCCGAAAGGTAGCACCAGCAATTGCCGCAGGATGCACAATCATTATTAAGCCAGCAGAACAAACCCCCCTATCTGCTTTAGCTTTGGCTGAATTGGCCCAAGAAGCCGGAATACCAGATGGCGTACTCAATATAGTAACGGCAGATGCTCACAACTCAATCATCGTTGGAAAAACGCTTTGTGACTCTCCAGTTGTACGCCACCTTTCATTTACGGGCTCAACACCGGTAGGCCGCATCTTGATGGAGCAATGCGCCCCAAGCGTTAAAAAAGTGGCGCTTGAGTTAGGTGGGCATGCTCCTTTTATTGTTTTTGAAGATGCTGACCTTGATGCTGCTGTTGATGGCGCGATTTCTTCAAAGTACAGAAATGCTGGCCAAACTTGTGTTTGCACCAACCGCTTTTACGTTCACGAAAGCCTCCATGATGCTTTTGTTCAAAAACTTGCAGCCGCCAGCAATCAGATTCAAGTTGGTCATGGCAAAGATAAGGGTGTGCAACAAGGGCCTTTAATTGATCAGCAAGCTATCCAAAAGGTGGAAAGTCATGTGCAGGATGCACTTCATAAGGGTGCCAAGCTAGAGTCAGGCGGCAAACGCCATGCTCTGGGTGGCAACTTTTATGAACCCACCGTACTTTCCGGCGTAAAACCTGGAATGCTAATCACCACAGAAGAAACCTTTGGTCCAGTCGCTGCAGTTATTTCATTTAAAAATGAAGCAGAAGTGATTGAAGCCGCAAACGCTAGTGAATATGGTTTAGCTTCTTACTTTTACAGTCGTGATATTGGGCGAGTCTGGCGTGTAGCTGAAGCACTTGAATTTGGCATGGTGGGCGTGAACACCGGCCTCATCACCAATGAGGTAGCCCCCTTTGGCGGGGTCAAACAATCTGGCTTAGGTCGTGAAGGTAGCTCTTGGGGTATTGACGAGTATTTGGAAATGAAATATGTTTGCTTGGGGCTATGAGGAATGAGGAGCCTACATCATCAATTTGTTGATAGTAATAAGCGAGCTCGCTTAACTCCAACCGCTCGTTACGTCAGAGATTTGGCAAAAAATGAAGGAGTTCTCTTTAATCCAACCTATGCTGATAGTTGGGCGAGCTCCGTCACGAAATTATCAGGCGATAAAGTCAAGAGTGATTCCACCGATGATTTATTAGTGGCCCTGACGCGCTCAGGAAAACTGACTCCCAAAGAGATGCTGGTCTTAGTTATAAAACACCATAAAGATCTCAAGCATGTTTGATCCATTTTGAGATTACGCCTCACGTGGCTATCTTTGGAATAGCATCTCTTGACCAGTAGCAAATAGCCAATTTACTTGGCTACATGTTTGAAATTCAGAGTCTTTGATATCTCCAATTTAAGAGGTCATTACAGCGCTAATTTATTACCTCTTTTTAAACACCAAATCCCAAACGCCATGACCTAGGCGAAGGCCTCTGTTTTCAAACTTGGTAATCGGCCGATAGCTAGGTCGCTCAGCATAAGCACCTTCTAGCGTTCCAGTATTTTTCAAACTTACTTCAGCAGATAAAACTTCCATCATCTGCTCAGCGTATTCTTGCCAATCAGTGGCTAGATGCCAATAGCCCCCAGATTTAATTCGGCTGGCCAATAAAGCTACAAACTCTGGCTGAATCAAGCGACGCTTGTTATGACGTTTTTTATGCCACGGATCAGGAAAATAAACATGCACGCCGTCTAGATATCCTTCAGGAATCATGTTTTGCACAACCTCAACAGCATCATGACGCATCAGACGTAAGTTAGTAATGCTCTGCTCACCAATCACTTTTAATAATGCACCCACACCAGGCTCATGAACTTCAATCGCCAAAAAATCATCTTCAGGACGAGTTTGAGCGATCTTGGCAGTTGTCTCCCCCATACCAAAACCGATTTCCAGAATACGAGGGCGACCAGCGTTCGTGGACTGAAAAGACTTCTCCCATTCAATCGCTTGAGCTGTATAAGGTAGTAAAAATTGAGGACCTAGAGTTTCAATTGCTTTAGCCTGACCGGGTGTTAAACGCCCAGTTCTCAAAACAAAAGATTTAATACGATTGAGGTAATGCTCGCCTGCGGCAATTTTTTCAAGATCAGGTCTTGTGTATAGCCGTGTTGCACCTTCAGCAGAACTATTTGATAGATCCGCTGGGATCGCTAAATTAACAGAGTTTGATTTTTTAATTTCTGACATATTTAATTAATGAGACCACTGCACCACACCAGTCCAGGCCGTTAACAAAACGACTAAACCAAACACAATACGGTACCAAGCAAAGAGTGTGAAGTCATGAGTAGCCACATAACGAATCAACCAACGAATACATACAAAAGCTGAAACAAAAGAAACAGCAAAACCTATTCCTAATGCAGGACCAAAGCTAGCCCAAGACGTACCACCATCATTACCCAAAGCACCTAGAACATGGCGAAGCTTTAATAATTCGTAAAGCGTTGCGCCTGTAATGACTGGCACAGCCAAGAAGAATGAGAATTCCGTTGCTACATGACGTGGCAAACCAAATAACATGCCACCAATAATCGTGGCACCTGAACGAGATGTGCCAGGGATCAAAGCAGCGCATTGCGCTAAACCTATTTTCAAAGCATCTTGCCAATGCAAATCATCAACACTTTGAATGGAGGTTCTAGTTAAGATCGAATTAGAATAATGTGCTGTTGATTTTTTTTGGCGAGACTCCACCCAGAAAATAATTAAGCCGCCAACAATAAAAGCTGTTGCAACTGGAATCGGAGAAAAAAGAACGCTCTTAATATATTTACCAAATAAAAGAGCAAGAACAATTGCAGGAATCGTTGCAACAATGACATTTACTGCAAAACGCTGTGACACTCTTCTTGTGAATAAGCCGGATAGAACACTCACCAAGCGTTGGCGATATTCCCAACAAACAGCCAAGATGGCGCCGAACTGAATAATGACTTCAAAGGCTTTGCCTTTTTCATCATTAAAGTCGAGTAAGTCACCCACCAGAATTAAGTGCCCGGTTGATGAAATCGGCAAAAACTCCGTAAAGCCCTCAACCAAGCCCAAAATGACCGCTTTGAGTAATAAATAAATATCCATGGCAAGATGATAAAGCCCTTGAGTGGGCTTGTAGCAATAATTACTAGGAATTATTCAGCGAGGGACTATTCGTACCTTAAGGCCTGAATTGGCTGCATAGCAGCAGCCTTGCGGGCGGGGTAATAGCCAAAGAAAATGCCAATCATGGCAGAAAATCCTACGGCCATCACAATCGACACCATCGATAACTCAACACGCCAGCCAGCTAAGGTGGCCACCAACCAAGTACCCAAACCACCAATCAGAATACCCAAAACACCGCCGATGGTTGATAAGGTAATTGCCTCAACGAGGAACTGAGACAAGATATCTTTACCTCGGGCCCCTACGGCTAAGCGCAAACCAATTTCACGAGTACGTTCAGTGACAGATACCAACATGATGTTCATGATGCCAATACCACCCACCAACAAACTCACTGAGGCCACTGCCGCCAATAAAATCGACATGACCTGACTAGCTGCTTCTTGGGCCTGAAGTATTTCTGTCAAATTGCGTAAAGAGAAATCATCTGGGGCATTCGGACCTAAACGATGGCGCTGACGCAACAATTCGCGAACTTTATCTTCAGCATCTCTCATATCAATACCCTCACGAGCCTTGATAAAAATTGAGCTGACTCGTCCTATGCGCCCTTGCAAAGCACCAAATATTTTGTTTCTAGCGGTTGATAAAGGCATGATGACAATGTCATCCTGATCTTGCCCCATCATGCTCTGGCCTTTTTTATCTAATAGACCAATGACAGTAAATGGAACGCCTCTGACTCGAATAATTTGATCGATGGGATCTGTTTCACCAAATAATTCACGAGCGACTGTTTGACCAATAATGGCGACTTTACCGGAACTGGATAGTTCACCCAACTCAAACATGCGGCCACTGGTTAGACTCCAATCACGGGCCTCAAAATATTCTGGTGTTGCGCCAACGATAGCTGCCAACCAATTGGTATTACCCCAAACAATTTGGCCGCTACCTCTTTGTGTTGGAGCTGCCACCTGAATCTCAGGCAACTCCCTCATAACAGCCCAAGCATCATCCTCCACCAAAGTCTGCGACGTTCCAGTTCCACCTCGCACACCTGATGTCGTTACCGACCCCGGCCAAAGAATCATTAAGTTGGAGCCCAAACCCGCTATCTGTTCTTTTACTTTTGCTTGCGCACCACTGCCAACAGCCACCATCACAATCACAGCGGCTACACCAATGATGATGCCCAGCATTGTTAATGCTGAGCGCAATTTATTTACTTTTAGCGCTTGTAGCGCTATCAATAAATTCATGATGGCAACCCCATCATGCGAGCAGGGTTAGTCTGGTCAGACAAAACACGGCCATCTTTAAAGGTAATCGTACGATGGGCATAAGCAGCAACATCTGGTTCATGTGTCACCACAATCACAGTCATACCCTGCTGATTGAGATGAGTCAGTAGATCCATGACCTCAGCGCTTGTTTTTGAATCAAGCGCACCTGTTGGCTCATCCGCCAAGATTAAATCAGGATCATTCACTAAAGCACGAGCAATCGCAACGCGCTGCTGCTGACCACCCGATAGTTGGGCGGGCGTATTGAATAAACGCTCACCTAAACCTACCTGAGTCAGACGTTCTTTAGCATGCTGTAAACGCGCCTCTTTACTCAAACCAGCTAATGCACCAGTACGCGCATATAACAATGGCAAAGCGACATTCTCAATAGCTGACGTTCTAGCTAAAAGATTAAATTGCTGAAACACAAAACCAATACGACGATTACGCAAGTCAGCCAGAGCATCTTGCTCCATAGTGGCAATATCTTCACCTGCAATCAGACAACTACCGCTAGTTGGCTGATCAAGACAGCCAATCATATTCATAAAAGTTGATTTTCCAGAGCCAGAAGCGCCTACAATAGCAACAAACTCACCACGCTCAATATCAATCGATACATCATTCAACGCATGGACCAACTGTTCACCTACGCCGTAGGTTTTAACAAGCTGACGAGTTTCAATAAATGGCATGAGCTTAAAGTAACTTAATGACTTTGATTAAAAATTAAAAAAGTCTTGGGCCAGTCATGCGCGGAGTGGCTGAACTACCAGAAGTGCTCACGCCAATAATGACTAAATCTCCCGGCTTTAAGTTTGATTCAGACCCTGACTCATTATCAGGACTTGAAATCACCTCACTGGCCGAGCCATCACTAACACCCACTCGAATTGTTTTCTGCACAGGCTTCTTCTTTAAACCTGACTCTGCCAAAACCCAAACTTTTCGGGTCATAACTCGGGCAGAACCTCCTAGATAAGGCTTATTGGGGTTTTTAGCTCCTGCCGCTGCAGGTGTTGTTGCATCTGATTTTGTTTTATTAGCAGCGGGGATTGCATCTGGAGAAACAGATTCTGGCATTTTGAAACGCAATGCTGCATTAGGAATGCGTAAAACTTTTTCTTTTTGCTCAGTAACGATAGTGGCATTGGCTGTCATACCTGGCAATAGTTTCAAATCTGGATTTTCTGCAGTGAGCAATACGGTATAAGTCACCACATTCTGAACGTTCAGAGGGGCTTTACGAACTTGTTTCACCTTGCTCTTAAAAACCTGCCCTGGGAATGCGTCTACTGTAAAGCTGGCACTCATGCCTTCAACAATTCGACCCACATCTGATTCATCAATGGAGGTCTCAACTTGCATGTCCGATAAATCTTGAGCAATGATGAACAACTCAGGGGCTTGCAAACTAGCAGCAACTGTTTGACCTCTTTCAACACTTCGCTTGACCACTACACCATCAACAGGCGCACGTATCACCGTATCGTCTAGCGCTTTTTTAGCCATTGCCAAAGAAGCTTTAGCGCTCTTATAAGCGCTTAGCGTTTGATCAAAGGCTGCAGGGGAAACAAACTTTTTCTCAATCAGCTGTTTATTGTTTTCGTGATTTCGGCTCGCCAAGATGTAATTGGCTTCCGCTTGCTCAAAACGAGCTTGCCATTCACGTGGATCGATACGAGCAATGATCTGACCTTTTTTAACAACATCATTGAAGTCAACATAAATGTCTTGCAACATGCCTGACACCTGAGTACCCACCTGAACTGACTTCACGGGGTTCAGCGTACCGCTTGCACTAATAGTGACTGATAAGGGTCCTTCTTCTATAGCCGCTGTTTTATATTGGGGATCACTCCACCCCAAGGTGGCAGACACCATCTTCCAAACCACCATCAAAATGAATAGTGCAATCAAGCCGTAAACAGATCTGCGAAGCCATGTACGGCTTTGTATTGATTGTTTCAATGTTGACCATAGTAAAAGAAATTGATTCCACATTTTTTGCATGACTACTTTCATTAAAAAGGCGTTATTAGCCTCTTAGCAATAAACCTCAAAATAAGCGTGTTTGTTGAAAAAACGCATTATTTTTATTCATTCTTCTATTGTGGATCAAAAAAATAATTTAGATCAAACTATGAAAGTAAAATGGGTTTATTAACACCATTAATTGCAGGAAGTGATATGAGCCAAGATTTTGCAAATATTCGTTATAAATTGGTCGAACAACAAATTCGCCCTTGGAAGATTAATGATCTAGAGGTTCTAGAAACTCTTCACCAAATCCCGAGGGAGCAATTTGTAGCTCCTGGACAAGAAGTTTTGGCTTTTATTGACACCAAATTACCTATCCCTGGTGCCAAGAATGATTGCCAGGTCATGCTAGAGCCCAAAATGGAGGCCCGCGTACTTCAAGCCTTAAAGCCCAAGAAAACAGATAAAGCTTTGGAAGTGGGTGCAGGTACTGGCTATATGGCTGCACTTTTAGCCACTTACGCCAAATCAGTCACGACCGTTGATTCAGATCCGGAGATGGTTACTCTTGCTAAATCCAATTTAGCAAGAGCCTTAATGTCCAATGTCACCGTCGAGGTAGGCGATGCCTACACCGGCTGGGGTGAGCAAAGCTATGATGTGATCTGCGTATCAGGAGGCATGCCCTACCTTTACGAAGGCCTCAAACAACAGTTAGCCATTGGCGGTCGCTTAGTTGCTTTCATTGGCAATGCCCCCGTGATGAATGCCGTTTTGGTCATCCGCAAAAATGCGACTCATTTCACAGAAGAAGTCCTATTTGAGACCATGATTCCACACCTGAAATCAGCAAAAGTTAACCAAGGATCTTTTGTTTTTTAAGATCCCTTGAAATCCCTGCAAACATATTCAGTTTGAGGGAAAATGAAAAAATGAAAGCAAAACGCATGATGGATAAGGCAATACAACCTGAATACAAAAAACTAGCGCTCGCAATAGCGCTTCTATGGGCTGCGCAAATTGCCCCCGTAGTTTTGGCACAAGATAAACCTCCAACTGTTATTGGCCAGCCGGATAAAGCCAGCATCGCACAAGCTAACACGATTCAAGAGAATGATTTATTGAATCTTTATCGCCAAGCTGCATTAAGTGATCCTATTTTTAGCTCTGCTAGATATAGCTTTTTAGCCGGTAAAGAAAAAACTTGGCAAGGTCTCTCTGTTTTATTACCTCAAATCGCAGCCACTGGCAGTGAAACAAAAAATGATCTATACAGAAAAAGTCCCGCTTTAGGTAATAGCGATCTCAAAAGCAGAGCTTGGAATGTGAAGTTAACTCAGCCCTTGATTAACTGGGATAAGTGGGAGCAATTTGGACAAGGTAATTTAAGTGCTGCGATTGCAGAAGCTCAATTTGCAAGCGCCGAACAAGACTTAGTAATACGTGTAACCGAAGCTTACTTTAATGTCCTTAATGCTCAAGACACTCTTAATCTCAACAGAAATAAGAAGGCTCTGATTAGTGAACAACTAGAGCAGGCTAAGCGGAACTTTGAAGTGGGCACCGCCACCATTACTGATACGCATGAAGCGCAATCACGTTATGACTTAGTAATTGCACAAGAGCTAGCAGCTGAAGCTGACCTATTAATCAAACGCAGTGCCTTAGAACAGCTAACTGGTTCACCAATTGGCAACTTAAAAAGTTTAAGTAGCCAGGCAAAGATTGAAATCGTAGCTAAAGAGCGCAAGATCAAAATTAAAAATGATCAAAAACCTCAAAAGATCAATATTGAAGGCGCAACAGCACTTCAAGCAGGTCAATCCATTCAAGACTGGGTAAAACAAGCTGAAGATGTGAGCTACAACATTTTGGCCAGCAAGTTAGCTTATGAGTCTGCGGTTAAGGATACTAAGAGAGCGTACGCAGGTCATGCGCCATCAGTTGATTTGGTTGCACAACGTGGCTATAACGACTCAGAAAGTGCTTTAGGAGCAGAAGCTGTGACATCAACAAAAAGCTTCTCCAACCAAGTCATTGTCCAAGTGACTGTGCCCTTGTTCTCAAGTGGCTACACCCAATCCTTGGTCAGAGAGAAGTCAGCCTTAGCTAGCAAAGCCCTTTCTGATTTGGAGGCCAAGCGTCGCGATGTAGCGCAAGCAACTCGCCAAGCTTATTTAGGTTTCAATAACGGTTTAGCTCAAGTGAAAGCCTATGAAGCTGCTGAAATATCAGCCCTTAGTGCTTTAGAGTCGAACAAGCTAGGTTACGAAGTAGGTGTACGTATCAACATCGACGTACTCAATGCTCAAGATACTCTATTCACAACACGTAGAGATTTAGCTAAAGCACGATATGACACTATCTTAAATGGCTTAAAGCTCAAAGCTCAAGCAGCTGTTTTAAGCGACGAAGATCTTCAGTCAGTGAATGCTTTATTGAAGTAAATCAAATTCTAATTTTTAAGCTACAAAGAATTAAAAAGCCAAGTATGTTTTAACATTACTTGGCTTTTTCTTTTATGAAATAAGTCGTTGTTTTAAAAGTTTGGCCTTAGCTTCCATGAAATGACAAAACAACACTTAAACAAAGCCCCATTTGAATAAATGATAAACACACCATCCACTTGATCAAATCGTTTTTCATAACTCCTTGCGCGTGCAGCAACTTTGACTCTAAAAGATGTAAATCTGTTTTAGTCGCCAAATGTTCAAAAGAATCTCTCACTGCCTCAGTCATACCTTCAGCATGAGTAACAGGAATACCAACACCAGTTAATTTCTTTTTGAATTTGAGGGTATCAAATGGGAAGGTCATAGAAAAAATGATCAAGAGTTATTAAGATCAAATCTTAACCCAAACCATAACCTTCTTATAAAAACTAGTATTAGTTTTTAGCTTTCAATTTTGCAAAAGCCTCAGCAAATGCTGTACTTCCCTGAGGTGTTTGTGAACGCTGTTGACCTTGATGAGATGGCGTTGATGAAGCTCTAGAGGCGCCTCTATCGCCAGCATCAGAACGAGCCGGTCCAGATTGGGATGGGGAACTATCGTTTAACCTCATCGTTAAACCAATTCGACGACGTTTAACATCAACCTCTAACACTTTGACCTTAACGACTTGCCCAGCCTTCACAACCTCATGTGGATCTTTAACAAACTTATCTGCCAAAGCTGAAACGTGAACCAAGCCATCTTGATGAACGCCGATGTCAATAAAAGCACCAAAAGCTGCAACGTTAGTCACAACACCCTCAAGAATCATTCCAGGGATTAATTGATTGATATCTTCAACCCCATCTTCAAAAGTGGCGGTCTTAAATTCTGGGCGAGGATCACGACCTGGCTTCTCTAACTCAGCCAAAATATCTTTAATGGTGACGACACCAAATTTGTCATCAACCAAATCTGTTGCTGACACTTGCTTAATTAAATCTTTATTACCAATCACCTCTAATACTGGCTTACCAATCTTC
>JBEGTH010000035.1:0-12702 GCA_041179505.1 Pseudomonadota bacterium
ACTGTATTGCCAAAGCTTTTAACGCATTCCCATGCTGCATCAGCATCCGCAATATTGTTATATGAAAGTTCTTTACCTTGAAGTTGACGGTAATTGGCAAGGGCACCTGGGATGATCTGAGTATCTTTGTAGAAGGCTGCGCCTTGATGGGGATTCTCACCGTAACGCATGTCTTGTACTTTATTGAACGCCAAGTGCAATGTTTGTGGATATTCGCTGCGTGTGCCGTGCTGTAGATCATCACCTAAGCTAGATAAGTAGTTGGCAATAGCGCCGTCATACTGTGCAGTGTGCGCGTACACCTTTTTTGCCAACATAAAGTTAGTTTTGAAGGAAACTTCATTTTTGTTGTCTTTCATTTCTTTCAACACATGATCGTAATCAGTTGGTGAAATTAATACAGTGACATCTTTATGATTTTTTGCCGCAGCACGCAACATCGCTGGGCCACCAATATCAATGTTTTCAATAGCATCTTCAAAAGAACATTCTTTTTGAGCCACTGTTTTTTGGAATGGATAAAGATTGATAACCAACATATCAATTGCACCAATGCCATGCTCTTTAAGAGCAGCCATGTGCTCAGGAAAGTCTCTGCGAGCTAATAAGCCACCGTGAACCATTGGGTGAAGTGTTTTGACGCGACCATCTAACATTTCTGGAAATCCAGTTAATTCTGCCACCTCAACAACTGGCAAACCTTTATCTGCCAATAGTTTGGCAGTCCCTCCAGTAGAAATAAGTTTGACACCACATTCATGGAGTGATTTTGCAAAGGGCACGATACCTGCTTTGTCTGATACTGAGAGTAGGGCTGTACGAATCATAGTAGTGAGGTTTAAATAAAGTGATTAATAAGTGAAAGGGATAATGAAAGTAATTGTTGAGGCCTTCAAAGAAGCCCATGTTCTAAAAGTTTTTTTCTAAGGGTGTTGCGATTGATGCCCAAGTATGTGGCAGCAAGAGATTGATTTTGATCAGCATGTTTCATGATGAGTTCAAGGACGGGTTTTTCCATCACACTTAAAACCATTTGATAGACATTACTAGGAGCCGTTTCGCCTAAATCATCTAAATAGCGTTTTAAATGCTTTTCAATGGTTTGGCTCACTGGATGTTGTTGAGGGGCTTGCATAGTTAAGCTGCTTCTAAATAAATTAATTGTTCTGAATCTTCTTTGAGTGAGTCAAAGAAGTGATTAACAGCGATTAACTGCTTTTGACAATCATCAATTGTATTCATATGGTGGCGGAAAGCATGAGAACCTTTGAGGCCTTTGCAATACCAAGCAATATGCTTGCGGGCACTACGAACGCCAGCATACTCACCATAAAACGCATAATGATCAAGCAGGTGATGATTCATGATGCCTTGGATCTCTGAAATCATTGGCGCTGGAAGATGTTGCCCAGTTTTTAAGAAATGCAAGATTTCTCTAAATATCCACGGTCTACCCTGAGCAGCCCTCCCGATCATCAAAGCATCAGCCCCCGTTTTTTCAAGTACCAATTTAGCTTTTTCAGGAGAGTTGATATCGCCATTGGCAACAACGGGGATATTGATCGAGGCTTTAACTGCTGCAATCGTGTCGTATTCAGCATGGCCGTGGTAAAGGTCAGCTTTTGTTCGACCATGGATCGTTAACATTTCAATGCCGCTGTTGACTGCAATTTGGGCAATCTTGATAGCATTTTTATTATCTCTGTCCCAGCCTGTTCTTATTTTTAGAGTTATCGGAACTTGAGGGTGATCTTTCTTTACCTGATTAACAATTGTTTCTAAAATTCTTCCAACAAGGGGCTCATCTTTGAGAAGCGCTGATCCTGAGGCAACATTACATACTTTTTTGGCTGGGCAGCCCATATTGATATCAATGATTTGTGCGCCACGATCAATGTTTAAGACAGCAGCTTCTGCCATGACCTGTGGGTCGGCACCCGCAATTTGTACTGAGATAGGCTCTACTTCACCATCATGATTGGCTCGCCTAAGAGTTTTGGGGCTATTCCAAAGCATGGCATTGGACGCAATCATTTCTGACACAGCGTAGCCCGCGCCCAGTTGTTTGCACAGTTGACGAAAAGGTCGGTCAGTGACCCCCGCCATCGGAGCTACAAATAGGTTATTGGGGAGGGTGTGTAAGCCTAATTTCATCAGGGCGCCACTCTACCATGAGAAGCTTACTTTTGCCTAAAATTTAAGCAGATTGATGCGTTTATCTTTGTCCAAACATCATCTGTCTAGTTAGGCCCTGTTTAACGGGTATTAATAACTGGAGACTAGCTAAAGCAATACCTCTTGCGCAAATAACAGGCTTTAATTTAGATGTAAAAATTCTGGCTAAGAAGTCAGTTGTGGCAATGGTAGTGTTTCTGTCCGTTTTTCTTAAAGCTTGGTATTGATGTAGCGCTTCTTGAACAGTCTGATGAGTTGTTAGTGATTCAGCTAATGTGTGAGCATCACGCAAACCTAAATTGAGCCCTTGGCCAGCAACTGGATGCATCGTTTGAGCTGCATTACCAATCCAAACTTCATGGCCGCTAACAATTTCTTTCCTTGCATTTAAGCCAAGATCATATGATCTTAATTCTCCAGCATCGATAAGCTTGCCAGCTCTTGAGCCAAATGCCTTTTGAAGTTGGGATAAAAATTCTTGTTGATTTAAGGCTAGGCGATCTTCAGTTGCCTTGGGGTTGCCGCACCATACTAAATTGAGATACTCCTGACCTTTATGGCTAGGTAAGAGTGCTAAGGGACCTTCTTCGGTGAAGCGCTCCCAAGCCAAGTGCTGATGAATGCGATCAGTTTTGACCCAGCCAACAATGGCAGTTTGCTGGTAATCCCGATAGATCTCTTGCCATTCTTGTTGTTTAAACAAGCCACCTTCAGCATGAATAACAACATCAGCTAGATTATTTTTATCTAAGGTATCAATAGTCTGACTAAAGTGCCAATGAAAGTTTGGTGAGCTAGATGAGATCTTTTTAAGTGCCTTTCTGATGGCTAGGTGAATATCGGCATAACGAACGATATGTCCCAGTGCAGCTTGATCAAGTTCTTCACGACGCACAATGGCACGACCAAAATGCCCGCGATGGGATACATGAATTTTATGAATTGCTGGAGAGTTATTTGGCCAGGCACCAATGCTATTAAGCAGTAGATGGCTACCTTGTGAGACTGCGATACCTCTACTATCACCTTGACTGATTGCATCATCAGATTCTGCTAGTCGATCATATAAATCAAGATGTGCATCTGGGGTTTTACTTAAGATCCAACTGGCACAAGCTAAGCCAACTGGACCTGCACCAATGATCGCAATCCTTTTCATGATGTATGTTTCATCAAATATTCAATTTCAGATACTGTCACCGGCACCTCTCGACTCATTAGCTCACAATTACCAGAAGTCACGAGTGCATCATCTTCAATTCTGATTCCAATATCCCAATACTTTGCATCAATATCATCAGCTTTTCTGATGTATATACCAGGTTCAATGGTCAACACCATGCCTTCTTTTAAGATGCGCCAAGGTTTGGGTGTGAGATCACTTTCAAGTTCGCGATATTGGCCAACATCATGAACATCCATGCCTAACCAGTGACTAGTTCTGTGCATATAGAAGCGTTGATAAGCTTTAGTCTCGAGTGCAGTCTCTAGGCCACCAATTACTTTTTTATCTAAAAGACCTAAATCTAAAAGGCCTTGAGTAATGATTTTTAAGGCAGCATCATGAGGCGCTTGAAAATCACGACCAACCTGAGTCACGCCAATGGCTGCCTCTTGAGCCGCCAACACAATTTCATAAACAGCCTTTTGTGCGGAGCTAAATTGACCATTGATTGGAAATGTTCTTGTGATGTCAGAGGCATAACCATGAAGTTCGCATCCTGCATCAATCAGGCAAAGATCACCGTCTTTTAATAAGGTATTGCCAGCGCGGTGGTGCAATACACATGCGTTGGCACCCGCAGCAACAATGCTGTTATAGGCAACACTTTCTGCGCCTAAGTGCCTAAAGGTGTGAAGTAGTTCGGCTTCGAGGTGATATTCGCGCAAGCCGCCTTGAGATATCTGCATGGCCTTGATATGGCCAAGCGCTGCAATTTTCCCAGCTTGGCGCATGATGTTAATTTCATGCGCATCTTTGAATAAGCGCATTTCATGAACAATACTTTCAACATCAAATAATGCGGCAGGGGTTGTCACGCCACTTCTGGCTAGACCCCTCACCTTATCAAGCCATTGATGAAGTTGCTGGCTTTGCTCTGGATGTCCGCCTATGCGTGTGTAGATTGCATTTTGATTGCCAAGAAGTTCAGGGATTTTGCTGTCGATTGTGATATTTGAATGTGCGGTATCAACACCAAGAGTCATTGGTGCTGCATCAGGACCAAGTCTTAAGCCGTCCCAGATTTCTCGTTCTAGATCTTTTGGTCTACAAAATAAAATTGTTTCTGACGAATTTTTTCCTACAACCATGACCAACGTTGCACCCGGCTCAGAAAATCCTGTGAGGTAATAAAAATCGGAATCATGGCGATAGGGAAAATCGCTATCTCTATTTCTATATTTTTCTGGGGCTGTTTCAAGAATAACAACACCGCCCCCCGTTTTTTTGCGCACGGCCGCAGCTAGGCGATGCCGTCTGTCCGCATAAATCTCGCGAGGAAACTCTGATGTTTCAGCCGTTTTAGGTATCTCAGTTTTATTGCGCATCTTTATTTATTTAATTCAGCCAATCTCTCAGGTGTTCCAACATCAACCCAATCTACTTTGAGTAACTCCCCAGACACCTGAGAGTTAGTCATAGCATTTCTTAGGATTGGAGCTAATTTAGCCACTTCACCTATCTTAATCCCTTTGAGCAGCTCTTGGTGATAGATGCCAGCACCAGAAAATGTGTAACTTTCTGAAGATAGATTTTTATCCGAAACATGACCATTTTTTAAGCAAAAATCCCCATCTGCGTTATGGGAAGGATTTTTAATTAAAAACAGATGGGCAAGTATCTGACTTCGGTTCTTGCGGAGGTCTTCAATAATTCCATTAATTTTCTCAAATGGAAAGTCGGGGCAGAAAACATCACCATTAATAGCAAAAAAATAATCTTCAATGTGCATTAGTGACATCGCTTGTCTTAATCCGCCAGCTGTTTCAAGGGCGACTTTTTCTTCAGACAAACGAATGCTTAATTGCGGGTAGTTCGATTGCTGGATGTGAGCGCTTATTTTCTCGCCTAACCAGGCATGATTAATCACAATCTCATGAGCACCATGATTAGACAAGTTCTCGAGATGCCAATCAATGAGAGATTTACCTTTAACCGTTAATAATGGCTTTGGGGTGTGATCTGTTAACGGGCGCATTCTTTCCCCGCGACCAGCTGCTAAAACCATGCAGGGGATAAGAATGTGGTTGCTCATGATTAGAAAGTTAAACCATCTGGGCGATTGATGCCTTCAATTTTATCCAGTAAGTGAACTAATGGTTTCAGGCTGATATATCGCTCTGCTACTTTTCGAGTGTATTTGAAAACCAAAGGAATATCTTTGAGGTAGGCATCTTTGCCATCCCGGTGATAAAGACGCGCAAAAATACCTAAGACTTTGAGGTGTCGCTGTAGTCCCATCCATTCGAAATCTTTATAGAAGTCGCCAAATTCGTTCTGAACTGGTAAACCAGCTTTACGAGCCATTTCCCAGTAGCGGATTAACCAGTCCATTTGTTCAGGCTCTTCCCACTCAATATAAGCATCTCTAAATAGGGAGGCAAGATCATAAGTAATCGGGCCATATACCGCATCTTGAAAATCTAAAATGCCAGGATTATTAGCTTCAGTCACCATTAAATTTCTGCTGTGATAGTCCCTGTGAACCAAAACTTGGGCTTGGGCGAGGTTATTTTCAAGAATGAGCTCAAAAACCTTGGCTAAATCTTGCTTTTCAGACTCATTTAACTGAATTTGAAGATGTTTTTTGAGATACCACTCGGGGAAAAGGTCTAATTCTCTGGTTAAAAGCGCTTTGTCATAGTGAGGCAGTTTATTTGCTCCAGATGCTTGCTGCATCTTAATTAGCGCCGCAGAGGCCTCTTTATAGAGTTTTGGGGCCGTTTCCGGGCTCAGAGCTGAGAGATAAGTTTGGTTCCCTAAGTCGGACAATAGCAAAAAGCCTTGGGTAATATCGGCTTCCAAGACAAGGGGAACATTAACACCTGTTTCAGCCAAAAGCTCAGCTACGGCGATAAAGGGTCTTGTATCCTCACTTTGGGGTGGGGCATCCATGATGATAAAACTGCTATTTTGAGCATTTTTATCCCCTAAAACCCTAAAGTAACGCCTAAAACTGGCATCACTAGATGCTGGTTTAATCGAATTGGGGTCAATAGACCACTTTGGGGCCACGGTGGCTAACCAATTATTTAATTGAGATAAGCGAGTATCAGTCTTCATGGGTTCGTATAATAAAAGCACTTAAGTAATATGCCTAAAACTTTTATTAACCCGAGCTTGATTCTCGACCCAAAAAGCCCGCTATTCAAGCAATTGTTAGTGGGTGTTTCTGTTTTTCTATTAATGGCTCAAGGCGCCAATTCTGAAGAGTTGGTCGACGCTAAGTCTGATCATCTAAATCTAAAACTCGAAGACCAATTATTGGTTCGTCCGATCGTTCCGGATGATTTATCTCCAACGTTTACATCCTCTAAAAAATTAGACGGTGTGATGGATAGGCAGATGCGCTTGGAGGGTGATGCAGTTATTCGAAGAGGTCGAACAGTCATCAAAGGTGATGTCATTGTTTATGACCCTGATACTGACATTGCTGACATTAAGGGTAATGCCACTTTGTTGAAGGACTCGACTTACTTTAAGGGTACTGAGGCAAAGTTGCAGTTAGATGCTCAAGAAGGCTGGATGGAAAAGCCGGATTATGAGCTCAGAGATATTGGTGGTTATGGTAACGCGAGCCGCGTTGATTTCAAAGAGGGCGGGGAGTTTGAATTAGAAAAGCTCCGTTACAGCACATGCCGTCCAGAAAATTTAGATTGGTATTTAACTGCTAGTCGCATGGATGTTGAACAGGATACAAAGTCTGCTGTTGGCACAAATGCGGTTCTGCACTTCTTTAACGTACCAGTTTTATACACGCCTGTATTTGCTTTGCCAGTTGGTTCAGAGCGCCGTTCTGGTTTTTTATCTCCAACCTACGGAACAGTTAGTCGAGGTGGTGTTAAGGGGTGGGATATCACGCTTCCCTATTACGTAAATATTGCTCCAAATAGGGATATGACATTGTTCCCTAGGTATATTGAAGGTCGTGGCGAGCAGTTAGGCACAGAGTTTCGTTACTTAGATAGAAATTATGCTGGGGTTGTTACTGCTGAATCATTAGATGATGCAGCATATGGAAAAAATCGCTGGGCCTTTAGTGTTAAGCACACACAAAATTTATCACCAGGCTTGGTGGGCTATACCGACTTCAGTAAAGTTTCCGACAATTTGTACGTGGATGATTTAGGTAAAAGTTTGAACGGTGTTATCAATCGACAATTCAACCAAGAGATCGGCACACGTTACAACAGGAATGGTTGGAGTGTTTTAACAAGAGTACAAAATTTCCAAACTCTCCAACCTGATCCGAATAACCAAGTTGTTTTGCCCTACGACCGTGAGCCGCAAGTCAATGCAAAATATGCAAGAAATAATTGGAATGGCCTAAACTTTTCTTTTGAATCTGATGCAACTAGATTTACTTATAAAGGTCGACAAAGTTCTGATAGAACATTTAGTGCTGGTAATCGAGCTTATGCCGTGTCGTCTATTGCCAAACCATTTATGACGCCTGGGTATTACTTGACACCAAAGGTTACATTGAGATCAACTCAATATACGGTTGATCCATTTCCGGGGCAGGCAGATTTAAATCGTAATGTAACTTTGCCAACTTTCAGCCTTGATTCTGGGGTTGTGTTGGAAAGAGATGCTTTAGAGTTAACAAGTATTTTCAATCGAAATATTTTGATGACTCTTGAGCCGCGAGCATTTTACGTTTACACCCCCTACAGATATCAAGCGGATTTACCTTTATTTGATACTGGTGATGCTGGTTTTGGCATTTCTCAAATTTTTAGTGAAAATACCTTTGCTGGTAATGATCGTATTGCAGATAGCAACAAGGTAACGATTGGTGTTACGTCAAGAGTTTTAGATGCTGATACAGGTATCGAACGTTTGCGAGGCGTTCTTGCTCAGCGTATTGATATGGAAGGTCAGCGAGTTGGATTAACAACCAATCAAGCGCAGCAATCTAAAAAATCAGATCTTTTGGCGGGCCTTTCAACACGTTTAATAGGTAACTTCAATTTAGATGGATTGGCTCAGTACAACGAACAAATTAGTAAAGTGGTTCAACAAAGTATCACTGCTAGTTATAGGCCTGAAGTTAAGAAATTGGTGAATGTAAGTTACAAAAGAACAGTTGATGTAAATAGGAACGCAACAACAGATCAATATGAGGTTTCTGGGCAATGGCCTATTACTCGTCAGTGGTATGGCGTTGCTCGATATAACTACGATTTGATTTCTAATCGAGTATTAAATCGAGTTGCTGGACTTGAGTATGATGCAGATTGTTGGGTGATGAGACTCGTTCAGCGTCGCTATCAAAATACATCAGTAATGGCGACCTCAGAAATTTATATGCAAATTGATTTCAAAGGCTTTTCAGGCTTTGGTAACAATTCAATCGACTTAATTCGCTTTAACATACCAGGCTATGAGCCTGTTAGCCCTAACCCTGCACCTATATCCCCATTTGAAAGTTACGAATGAAGCTAGCTAATATTATTTTATGTTCACTTGGATTTGTTTTTTTGAGCAATGCTGCGCTTGCTCAAAAACAAAATCAATCTATCGATCAAGTGGTTGCGATTGTTGATACAAGTTTGATTACTAAAATTGAATTAGAGAGACGAATTGCGTTAATTGAAAAACAATTTAAAGCATCTAATCGCCAACTACCTCCCGCTCCCGAGTTAAGAAAGCAAGTTTTAGAGAGATTAATTTCCGAGCAGATTCAGCAAAACATAGCCAAGGAGCAAGGTTTAAAAGTTTCGGATGCTGAGTTGGATAAAATTCTTGGATCTGTCATCGGGCAAAGTAAATTAAGTCCAGCTGAATTTAAGGTAAAGCTTGAAAAAGATGGCATGACTTTTAATGGATACAAAGAAGATCTTCGCAAGGAAGTCGTTGCAGCAAGGTTGCGTGAACGTGAGGTTGATGCACGTGTGCGAGTTAGCGAGGCTGAAGTTGACAATTACATAGCGGAAAAAAATAAAGGCAGAATTGCTCAAGAAGGTAACGGTGAAATCTACCTTGCTCAATTAGTAGTTGCGGTTCCAGGTAATGCTTCTCAATCTGATATTGCTGTTGCACGAGAAAAGGCTGAAGGTCTTTTGAAGCAAGCCTCATCAGAAAAAGATTTCTTGGAATTTAGTAAGAGGGTGGCCTTGACTGGATCGGGTATTCGTTCTGAGGATTTGGGGTATAGAACTTTAGATCGTTTGCCACAACTATTCGTTGATGCAGCAAATAACATTTCAGCTAATCAAATGGTTCCAAGACTTTTACAAAGTGGCGCAGGGTTTCATATTGTTAAGGTAATGGATCGTAAGGGTGTTATAGCATCCAGTGCTGCAGATATTACGATTACACAAACTCAGGCGAGACACATATTATTGAAGCATCGTTCTGGCGTAACAGATCAAGAGACACAGCGTCGTTTAAATGGATTTAAAGAACAAATTAAAGCCAAAGTGAATGACTTTGGGCAAATTGCAAAAAAGTACTCTGAGGATGGTAGCGCTCAAAATGGCGGTACTCTAGGCTGGATGTCTCCAGGTGAGTTGGTCCCTGAGTTTGAGCAAGCTATGAATCGATTAAATATTGCTGAGGTTAGCGATCCTGTTAGAACTGAATTTGGTTGGCACTTGATTCAGGTCGTTGAGCGTCGCAATACTAAGCTCTCGTCTGATAAGCAGCGAGATTATGCTCGTGCGGCTATTCGAGAAAGAAAATTAGATCAAGCTTATGAGGACTGGATCCGTCAGATTCGTGATAGTTCTACTGTAGAGATACGTTCTCTTGATAAATGATGATTCATCTTGCTTTAACAACAGGTGAGCCAGCAGGTATTGGCCCTGAAATAAGTTTAAAAGCAGCGCAAGATTATTTGTCTAGCAATGATGATGTGGTGATTCATCTTATTGGTGATCAATCCTTATTTCCAAAATCGCATGATCGTTTGGTTGTTGAGCACTGTCCTTTAACTGTATCAGTCCAGCCAGGTATTTTGAATGTTCAAAATTCTAAGTATGTGATTGAGGTTCTTGATAGAGCTATTTCATCCTGTTTATCTGGTAAATATGACGCCATGGTGACGGCCCCGGTTCAGAAAAGTGTCATCGCTGATATGGGCATACCTTTCACTGGACATACTGAGTACTTGGCTGAAAAGTGTGGATCATCATTAGTGGTAATGATGCTATGTGGCAAACCTATTTTTGAATCTTCATTGCTTCCGAAAGAACTCAGGGTCGCGCTAGTAACAACACACATTCCTCTTAAAGATGTATCAAAAGCTATTTCTAAATCATTATTAGAAGAAACAATTGCTATTGTTGATCATGACTTAAGAAGTAAGTTTAATTTGAAGCAGCCAAAGATTTATGTGACAGGTCTTAATCCTCATGCAGGTGAGTCTGGTCACTTGGGTCGAGAAGAATTGGATGTCATTATTCCAGTGATAACGGCGATGCAAGACAGGGGATATAACTTAGTTGGTCCATTGCCCGGGGATACTATTTTTAGCCCAAAAAATTTAATGAATGCAGATGTTATTTTGGCAATGTCGCATGATCAAGGTTTGGCGCCATTTAAATTTGCTACATTTGGCGGAGGTGTTAACGTCACCTTAGGTTTGCCGATGATTCGAACTTCTGTTGATCATGGCACTGCGCTTAATATTGCCGGCAAAGGTATTGCCGACCCATCAAGTATGATCGCAGCATTAGATTTGGCCAGCAAAATGGCAAGGAATACTCGTGGCACATCAGGCTCGTAAACGTTTTGGACAACACTTTTTAGTTGATAGTGGCATTATTCATGCCATTGTCAGAGCTATAGAGCCAGACCCAGAGGATGTAGTTATCGAGATTGGCCCAGGTTTAGGTGCCATGACGCGACCATTGCTAGCTTCCTTAAACCAGATGTCTGTTGTTGAGTTGGATCGAGATTTAGTCAAGCGTTGGCAAAATGAAGCGATTGCAAATCTCACGATTTATGAGGCAGATGCCCTGAAATTTGATTTTTTGGCTTGGGCTAATCAGGCTAAGCAACAGCTTCAACAAAGCAATTCACTTGCTAGAGTCAAGATAGTCGGAAATTTACCCTACAACATTTCCTCACCTTTGTTATTTCATTTAATGTCTGCAGCAGATATTGTTGATGAGCAGGTATTTATGTTGCAGGCAGAGGTTATTGAGCGAATGGTTGCTCAGCATGGCGACTCAGAGTACAGCCGTCTATCTGTGATGTTGCAATCTAGATACCACATGGAGAATGTCTTAGATGTTCCACCAGATGCATTTGACCCACCCCCTAAAGTCGATTCTGCTGTTGTAAAAATGATTCCAAGAAAAGATCTAAAGTTGAGTGCTGAGGAATATCGTTCACTTGAGTCTTTGGTTCTAATGGCGTTTGCTCAGCGACGCAAAGTACTCAGAAATAATTTATCCACCGTTAAGGATAGTTTGGGGTTAAGCGATGATATTTTGGGTTTAAGAGCGCAGGATATCCCTGTTCAGGACTATATTAATTGGGCTTGTAAGCTGGCGCATCAATAACGCGCATTTCTGCTTCAATCCACTGCTCAGCGTTTTGATGCAATTGCCCTGCAGATTTGTCATCAGAACTAATTGCAGGGCCAATCGAAACAATAATTTTTCCAGGGTATTTCAAGAAGCTATTCTTAGGCCAGAAGTGTCCTGCATTGTGAGCAATTGGAATCACCCATGCATTCGTGGCGCTTGCTAAGCGCGCACCACCTTTATGATAGGCTTGATGTGTGCCTACTGGTGTGCGAGTGCCTTCTGGAAAAATAATGATCCAAAGACCTTGAGATAAATACTTTTTCCCCTGTGAGGCAATTGATTGCGAGGCTGCTGCAGTTTTTGAACGATTGATATGAATCATTCTTAATAAGCCAAGAGCCCAGCCAATAATGCGATAGTTTCCCAAGCTGATTGATGTTTTGATAGCAAAATAACTGGCTTATCTAGCATTGTCTGAATGTTTTCCATGCCGCGAATTTCATATTCAATACCGCAGATCACTTTGGCTAAAAAAGTAATCGTAATATTCCAAATGCGCGCCAATTCATATCTTTTGGATGCCGGAAGCAATGGAAAGCTAATGATGCATATTGTTGCCCAAACTGGAGTGAATACCAGCATGCATAAGAAAAGGATAATCGAGCGAAAATAAATCATGAGCGCTGTATGAAGTGATTAGCAAAAGCCATTAAGTTTTGATGAATAGCTGTGTATGGTGGAAGTTCACCACTTGCACGTGCTTTTTCACCTTTACCTGTTAATACCAAATGTGGCTCTGCCCCAACAGCAACACCAGCCACTAAG
>JBEGTH010000036.1:0-10853 GCA_041179505.1 Pseudomonadota bacterium
GCATATTGAATTGTAAAAAGGAAACATCATGGCATTTGTAAAAAAAGGTGATGACCGCAAGAACAAGCGTCCAGCACAAAACCCATTATTTAAACGTAAACGTTTTTGCCGCTTTACTGCTGCTAACGTTGACCAGATTGATTACAAAGATGTAGACACATTACGTGACTTCATCGGTGAAAACGGCAAGATCACTCCTGCACGTTTAACTGGTACTAAAGCTTTGTATCAGCGCCAATTAGAGACAGCTATCAAACGCGCGCGCTTTTTGGCTTTGATGCCTTTCACTGACCAACATAAGAAATAATCAGGAGTCACTATGCAAATTATTCTCCTAGAAAAAGTAGCTAACCTTGGTAACTTAGGCGACGTTGTTCGCGTTAAAGATGGTTTTGCTCGTAACTTTTTGATCCCACAACGTATGGCTCGTCGTGCTACAGCTACAGCAATCGCTGAGTTTGAAGCAAAACGTGCTGAGTTGGAAAAATTAGCCGCTGAGAAATTAGCAGCAGCAGAAGCAGTTGGCGCTAAGTTGACTGGTTTAGTAGTTGAGATTAAGCAAAAGGCTGGTGTTGATGGTCGTTTGTTTGGTTCAGTTACTAACCATGATGTTGCTGATGCTTTGAAGGCTAAGGGCTTCACAGTTGAAAAAGCTTCAGTACGTATGCCAACAGGTCCGTTAAAGATTGTTGGCGATCACAAATTATCTGTAGCTGTTCACACAGACGTAGTTGTTGAAATTACTGTCCAAGTGATTGGTGAGCAGGCGTAATTAATCATTTGATTGAACGATATCTACTTGATATCATCAGTTCATGATTGATTCAGCTGTTCAAGCTTTAAAAGTACCTCCGCATTCCGTCGAGGCCGAGCAATCGGTGCTCGGCGGTTTGCTTTTGGACAACTCTGCATGGGATAGAGTTGGGGATGTGCTCACTGAAAAAGACTTCTATCGTCCAGATCATGGCTTAATTTATCGTGTCATCGGTAAATTAGTCGGTGAGGGCATGCCTGCGGATGTCATTACTGTATCCGAGGCTATGAAAACTCAAGGTGGTGGCGATACGATTGGTATCGATTACCTCAATGCATTGGCTCAATCAACGCCAAGCGCTTCTAATATTCGTGGTTACGCTGAAATTGTGCGTGATCGCAGTGTTCTACGACGTCTCATTCAAACTTCAGACACTATTGCTGGTAGTGCTTTCACTCCCGATGGTCGTTCTGTTCAAACCATTTTGGATGAGGCTGAATCTCGTATTCTGGCTATTGGTGAAGAGGGCAGTCGCGGTAAAACCGACTACTTTGAAATTGCACCGTTACTAACCGATGTTGTGAATCGAATTGACGAGTTGTATCACCGTCAAGGCTCTAGTGATGTGACGGGTGTATCCACCGGATTTATAGATCTTGATCGCCAAACCAGTGGTCTTCAAAAGGGTGACTTAATAATCGTTGCCGGAAGACCATCAATGGGTAAAACGGCCTTTTCTGTAAATATCGCTGAAAACGTAGCACTAAAAGAGGGTCTACCTGTTTTAGTTTTCTCCATGGAGATGGGCGCCTCTCAGTTGGCATCCCGTATCTTGGGTTCGGTTGGTCGCATCGATCAATCTCGCATGAGAACTGGTAAGTTAACTGATGATGAATGGCCTAAGATCACTGAAGCTATTTCTCGTCTTAATGAAACTACCATCATGATTGATGAGACTGGTGCACTTAGCAGTCTTGAGTTGCGTGCTAGAGCTAGACGCATTGCACGTAAGTGCGGTGCATTAGGCTTAATCGTTGTCGACTACTTGCAATTGATGAGCGGTAATTCAGGTGCAAATGGTGAAAACCGTGCAACTGAAATTTCTGAAATTTCAAGATCGCTCAAGTCCTTGGCTAAAGAATTGCAATGTCCTGTGGTTGCTTTATCACAGTTAAATCGTGGTTTGGAGCAGAGACCTAATAAACGTCCGGTCATGTCAGATTTGCGTGAATCTGGCGCTATTGAGCAGGATGCTGACGTGATTCTATTTATCTATCGTGATGAGGTGTATCACCCTGATACGACAACAGATAAGGGTATTGCTGAGATTATTTGCGCAAAACAGCGTAATGGTCCTATTGGCACGGTGAAGCTCGGCTGGCAGGGCCAATTTACTAAATTTGATAACTTAGCCCTAGGGCAAGGTCAGTCATCTGGTGGCTACGAACCATTTTAATAATTTAGCTTGATCCTGACCTAAATAGACTAAAATCATGTCACTTTTGTGTCATGTCATATAAGGATGTCTATGTTCGGTCGATTCATGCCTAAAGAAGAAAATTTCTTCGAATTATTTAACCAACACGTTGCTTTGTGCGTTCAAGGATCAAAAGATCTTTACCAGTTAATCAACGATCTTCCTAATGCTGCTGAGCATTCTCGCGCTATTCAGGCATCCGAGAAAAAAGCGGACAAAATTACCCACGAAACTATCGATTTGCTTCATAAGACGTTTATTACGCCTTTGGATCGTGATGAAATTCATAAGCTGATTACAACTATGGATGACATTCTTGATTTGATGGAGGATGTTGCTGAAGTTATCCAGTTATACGATGTTACTCAAGTGACTCCTGAAGCTGTTGAGTTGGCGCGTATCTGTGAAGCTTGCTGTGAGCGTGTAAATGCCGCTGTGCTTAAGTTAAACGATATGAAAAACGCCAAAGACATTTTGCGTATTTCTACTGAAATCGATATGCTTGAGTCTGACGCTGACCGCGTGATGCGCAGTGCTATTTCTCAGCTATTCCGAAATGAAAATGACTTCAAGCGTTTGATGAAGTTAAAGGCTGTTTACGAGTTGTTGGAAACCATCACAGATAAATGTGAAGATGTTGCTAACATTCTCGAAGGTATCGTTCTGGAAAACGCGTAATGACTCCAGTAGAAATGAGTATTTGGGTAGTGGCCCTTTTGGTAGGGCTAGCCTTGCTATTCGACTTTATGAATGGCTTTCACGATGCTGCTAACTCAATCGCTACAGTTGTTTCAACTGGGGTTTTAAAACCTCAGCACGCTGTCGCGATGGCGGCATTTTTTAACTTTATTGCTATTTTAATTTTCCAATTAAAGGTAGCAGCTACAGTTGGCAAGGGCACTATTGATCCATCGATCGTGGATCATTACGTTATTTTTGGCGCTTTAGTTGGCGCTATTTTTTGGAATATCGTTACATGGTGGGGTGGCATTCCTTCTAGTTCCTCTCATGCTTTAATTGGTGGATTGGTTGGCGCTGCCTTAGCTAAGGCAGGTCCATCAGCTTTGATTAGCTCAGGTGTGATTAAAACCGTTGCATTTATTTTGGTGTCGCCACTTTTAGGATTTGCACTAGGCGCTTTGTTGATGCTACTTTGTTCATGGCTATGCTTCAGAATGTCTCCGGCCCACGTAGACCGTTGGTTTAGACGTTTACAGCTGGTGTCTGCATCGATGTACAGCTTGGGCCACGGTGGTAATGATGCTCAGAAAACGATCGGTATTATTTGGTTATTGCTACTAACAGGTGGCTATATGTCTACTGCTGATACCGCTCCTCCAATGTGGGTCATCGTGTCATGTTATGTGGCTATTGGCTTGGGAACATTATTTGGTGGCTGGCGAATTGTGAAAACAATGGGTCAGAAAATTACTAAGCTCAAACCATTTGGTGGTTTCTGTGCAGAAACAGGCGGTGCCATGACTTTATTCTTGGCAGGTGCTTTGGGTATTCCGGTATCTACAACACACACAATTACAGGTGCTATTGTTGGCGTTGGTTCAGCCCGTCGCATGTCATCAGTTCGTTGGGGCTTAGCCGGTAGCATTGTTTGGGCTTGGGTTCTAACCATCCCAGCTTCCGCTTTAGTTGCTGCTGCGTCTTGGTGGATTGGTAAACAAATTCTTTAATTTGCCAAGATCCAAAGCCACAGTAAAAAAGCCTGAGATTCTCAGGCTTTTTTTATTGGATTCATTGAGTAGCTCTTTAATACCGCGATGGAACAACCCGTCGCGCTTCTGTATAACGTTGAGCCCAATAGCTTGATGTGATCTTCTCTAAACGGACTGTGCCACCTTTGGAGGGCGCATGAACGAAACGTCCTTTACCAACATAAATGCCAACATGAGAATAGGGACCCCCTTGCGTATTGAAAAATACCAAGTCACCTGGTGCAGGGGTTTGATTGCCAAGTGATTGACCAATTTGTCCAATTTCGTGAGTGGTTCTTGGTAGCTTTTTATTAGCAGCACGTTCATACACATAGCCAATCAAGCCACTGCAGTCAAAGCCTCCTTTGGGCGTATTGCCTCCATAACGATAGGGCACTCCTACCAAGCCGATGGCTGCGATAGAGATATCTTCTAGACCCGCACTAACTTCTTTATCGAAATCAGGTAAAGATGAAAATCTGGGGAATATGGCGCATGCAGAAAGTAGACTTAAGCTGGTGCCCAATACGATCGATCGCCGTATATTTTCCATGGGCGACAAAAAAGAAGGCGAGATTTCTCTCGCCTTCTTGCGTTTGAAGCAATTAAAGAGCATCAGCGGCGTGATCTGCCAAGCGAGAACGTTCGCCGCGAGCGAGTGTTACATGGCCGCTATGACGCCAACCTTTAAAGCGATCAACAACATACGTTAAGCCTGATGAACCTTCTGTGAGGTATGGTGTGTCAATCTGAGCAATATTGCCTAAGCACACAATCTTTGTCCCTGGACCAGCGCGAGTCACTAAGGTTTTCATTTGCTTAGGTGTTAAGTTCTGAGCTTCATCGATGATCACAAATTTACTCACAAAGGTTCTGCCACGCATAAAGTTCATACTCTTGACTTTGATGCGTGAACGAATTAACTCTTGTGTGGCTGCGCGACCCCATTCCCCAGCACCATCTTCATTGCGGTGAAGTACTTCTAAGTTATCGTCAAATGCACCCATCCAAGGCTGCATTTTTTCTTCTTCCGTGCCTGGTAAGAATCCAATATCTTCGCCTACTGGAACGGTAGCGCGAGTAATGATGATTTCGTTATACCGTTTGCTATCTAAGACTTGCTCGAGGGCTGCAGCTAAGGCCAATAAAGTTTTACCAGTACCCGCTTGACCTAGCAATGTTACAAAATCGACATCAGGATTCATGAGCAAATTCATGGCAAAGTTTTGCTCTCGATTGCGGGCAGTAATACTCCACACATTATTCTTTTGATGTGAGAAGTCACGTAAAGTTTGAAGGAGGGCGGTTTTGCCTTGAACTTCTTTTACTTGTGCATAAAAGGGTGTGCCGCCATCTGCATTCTCTTGATACACAAACTGATTTACCATCATTTGGTTGACAGTTGGGCCAGTGACTCGATAGAACATAGTTCCAGATTTGGCATCACTCCAACTCTCCATATCTTTGCCATGCTTAGGCCAAAAATCAACGGGTAATTGCAATACCCCGGAGTACATCAAATCACGGTCTTCTAAAACTTGGTCATTAAAGTAATCTTCTGCAGGCAGCCCTAATGCGCGTGCCTTGATGCGCATGTTGATATCTTTTGATACCAAGACTACTTGGCGGTCTTTACGGCTGTTGTGAAGCTCTCGGACCACACCCAGAATCATGTTGTCTGCTTTACCGGTAGGTAGGCCCTCAGGTAGGCTAATGTTATTTAATTCAACCTGAAAATAAAGACTGCCTGTAGCGTCTTTGTTACCAAGTTTGTTCAGCGCAATACCTTCTTCAAGAATGCCACTGGTGTTTGCTACCAGTTGATCTAAAGATCGACTCACAGTACGAGCATTCCTCGCGACCTCGCTCATACCTTTTTTATGATTATCTAGCTCCTCGAGAGTCATCATTGGTAAATAAACGTCATGCTCTTCAAAGCGAAAGAGTGCAGATGGGTCATGCATCAATACATTGGTGTCTAAAACGAAGAGGCGAATAATGCCGTCATCAGGTATCTTGCGAACACGCGCTGATGTTTTTGCTACATTAGATGTGTTTGTTTTCTTAGACTTTGTGCTGGATCTCATTTTCTCAATCGCTACATCAGCTAGTGAGAAGGCACTTGGTTCCTCTATCGTATCTTCGTTGCTGAGCTCTGAAACTGTTTCTATTTCTAGAACTTCTTCTGGATCCTCAACTTCAATTCTTTTTGGTCGTTTTTTTAAATCTGCTTTAGGTTGACGGCTAATGTTAACTTTATCGGCGGCTTGAGTTGGGATCGGTGGCAAAGGCATTCCGGAGGTCTCCTAATAAAGAAAAAACCGCCTACCTGGTGGGGTGGCGGTTATCGAGGTAAAAGTATTTTTTAACATCTAAGTGATAAGGTATATTAATTTTTAAGACAAAGCAATCGTCAACACCACTAAGATAAAAATAATTTATAAAGCTTGTGCTGCCTTAAGTACTTCTTGGACGTGCCCAGGGATTTTTAGACCGCGCCATTCGTGACGAAGCACGCCTGCTTCATCAATTAGAAAGGTGCTGCGCTCAATGCCACGCACTTGTTTGCCATACATATTCTTCATTTTCATGACACCAAACATTTGACAGAGAACCTCTTCAGTGTCTGCTAGAAGTTCAAAAGGAAGTTCAATCTTCCGTTTGAAGTTCTCATGAGACTTAAGGTTATCTCTTGAAATGCCAACTACTAGGGTATTGGCTTTAGTAAATTCATCGATCGTATCTCTAAACTCCATAGATTCAACCGTGCAACCTGGGGTTGAGTCTTTAGGGTAGAAATACATGACAATTTTTCTACCTTGGCAGGCACCTGGATTAAAAACCAGATTACTCGTGGCCGGTATTTCAAAATAGGGAATTGGTTTACCTAATACAACAGTCATACAGTCTCCATAGTTCTAATTTATATTTCTTTTTGATTTCTGTATTTATATCAGACTTATGGCTCTAAATTCACTTTTACAAGACTACTTTTCAATGATGAGAGCTGCCAGAACATTTCTTCCTTCTGCCATTAGAACGTTATAAGTTCTACAGGCAGCTTGTAAGTCCATGGTTTCAATGCCGATTTTTGCCTGAATTAAGGGTGCAATCAGTTCTGGGCGGGGGAATTGGATCTTTTTGCCGCTTCCAAAAATCACTAGCGCGGGCTTTTTATTGGCTATTTCCTGAAAATGATCAGGGCTCAGGTCACCAAATTGTGCGCAAGACCAATGAATAACTGGGCCTTCTGGCATTAAAAGAATAGAAGTTTCATGGCGTACGGCATTAATTTCAATGTAATTGGGCCCATAGGCTGAAACAGTGTTGAGCGTGGGTTGGCGATCTGGTTGTAGTTTCATGTGGGTAGACCCTCAGGCTCTGTCATAATTACAAAATTATAGATAAATTAAGACTTTATAGTGTTCTGACAAGACTTTAAGTGATTAGCGTGAAAGAAATTAAAAAATCCTCCAAACTAAGTAACGTTTGCTATGACATTCGTGGTCCAGTGCTTGAGCTCGCTCAACAAATGGAGGAAGAAGGTCAAAAGATCATCAAGCTCAATATTGGTAATGTGGGCGTGTTTGGTTTTGACCCCCCTGAAGAAATTCAGTTGGACATGATTCGTAATTTGCCGAATGCTGCTGCTTACTCAGACTCAAAAGGCATTTTCTCTGCTCGTAAAGCCATCATGCACTACTGCCAGGAGAAGGGCATTGATGGCGTTACATTAGAGGATATCTATACAGGTAATGGCGTTTCTGAGCTCATCGTCTTAGCCATGAATGCTTTATTGAATGTGGGTGATGAGGTTTTAGTTCCTGCGCCTGACTATCCTTTATGGACAGCAGCTGTGAGTCTTTCTGGCGGCACACCAAAGCATTACTTATGCGATGAATCCAAAGATTGGTCGCCGGACATTGCAGATATTAAATCTAAGATCACGCCTAACACCAAAGCGATTGTTGTGATTAACCCCAACAACCCTACTGGTGCTTTGTATAGCGATTCAGTTTTAAAAGAGATCATCGCAGTTGCCCGTGAGCATGGATTGATCATTTTTGCTGATGAGATCTACGACAAAACTTTGTTTGATGGCGAAACTCATACTTCTATTGGTTCGCTTTCTACAGATGTGGTTACTGTCACATTTAACGGGTTGTCTAAAAACTATCGTTCATGCGGTTATCGCTCAGGTTGGATGGTGGTTTCAGGTGACAAGAGTGCCGCTCAAGATTACATTGAAGGCTTGAATATGCTGTCATCCATGCGTCTTTGCGCTAACGTGCCAGGTCAATATGCCATTCAAACAGCATTAGGTGGTTATCAAAGTATTGATGACTTAGTTGCTGAAGGTGGACGTTTACGTCGCCAACGAGACTTGGCTTGGGAGTTAGTCACCCAAATCCCTGGAGTTAGTTGTGTGAAGCCTAAGGCTGCTTTATATCTTTTCCCTAAATTGGACCCTGATATGTATCCAATTGAGAATGATCAAAAGTTCATTGCTGATTTATTACGCGAAGAAAAGGTTTTATTGGTTCAGGGCAGTGGTTTCAATTGGCCGCATCCTGACCATTTCAGAATTGTTTTCTTGCCTCACGAAGATGTGTTGCGTGAAGCGATTAATCGTTTAGCCAAGTTCTTGGAGCGTTATCGCAAGAAGTTCGGCAAAAAATAATTTTTATATTTAATTAACATTTACTAAGTTAGAGCATTTATTCATGAAACCTATTCAAGTTGGTCTTTTAGGCATTGGCACTGTTGGTGGTGGCGTATTTACTGTTTTAGAGCGTAACCAGGAAGAGATTAAGCGCCGCGCTGGCCGTGGCATTCAAATCCACACAGTCGCTGATCTTGATACCAAGCGTGCTGAAGACTTAGTCAAGGGTCGCGCGAAGGTTGTTAATGATGCCAAGCTAATTGTTAACAATCCTGAGATTGATGTTGTTGTTGAGTTAATTGGTGGTTATGGCATTGCTAAAGAGTTGGTGTTGTCTGCGATCAATAACGGTAAGCATGTTGTAACAGCGAATAAAGCTTTATTAGCTGTTCATGGCAATGAAATTTTTGCTGCTGCTCAAGCTAAAGGCGTCACAGTAAACTTTGAGGCTGCAGTTGCTGGCGGTATTCCAATTATTAAGGCTTTGCGTGAAGGTTTAACTGCGAACCGCATCGAGTGGATCGCAGGCATCATCAATGGAACAACGAATTTCATTCTTTCAGAGATGCGCGACAAAGGTTTGGATTTTGATGTGGTATTGAAAGAAGCACAGCGTTTAGGTTACGCAGAAGCAGATCCTACTTTTGATATTGAAGGTGTTGACGCTGCTCATAAAGCCACCATCATGAGCGCAATTGCATTTGGTATTCCAATGCAATTTGATAAAGCTTATGTGGAAGGCATTACTAAGTTATCTGCAGTAGATATTAAATACGCAGAGCAACTAGGCTACCGCATTAAGTTATTGGGTATTACTAAGAAAACGGATGATGGCATTGAGTTGCGCGTCCATCCAACATTGATTCCTACTAAGCGTTTGATTGCAAACGTGGAGGGCGCAATGAATGCGGTTCAGGTAATGGCTGATGCTGTCGGTACAACTTTGTATTACGGTAAAGGTGCTGGTGCAGAACCAACAGCTTCTGCCGTGATTGCTGACTTGGTTGACGTGACCCGTTTACAAACTGCTGATCCAGAGCAGCGTGTACCTCACTTAGCTTTCCAGCCGGGTTCTGTTGTTAATACAAGCGTGATGCCGATTGGTGAGATTACAACAAGTTACTACTTGCGTTTGCGTGTAGCTGATGTCACAGGTGTATTAGCTGATATCACGCGTATTTTGGCTGACAGCGGTATCTCTATTGATGCCATGTTGCAGCGTGAAGCTGATGATGGCGAAAATCAAACTGACTTGATCATGTTGACTCATGAAACAAAAGAAAAGCATATTTTGACTGCTATTAATAAGATTGAATCTTTGAATACTGTTGAGGGTTCTGTCACTAAGATTCGTTTAGAAAACTTAAGCTAATTAAATTACATGCGTTACTTATCAACTCGTGGTCACCAGGCCAATCAATCTTTTTCGGAAATCCTTTTAGGTGGTTTGGCTGCTGATGGCGGACTATATTTACCTGAGCAATATCCGCAAGTCAGTGGCGCTCAACTAGATGCTTGGCGTGGTTTGTCATACGCTGACTTGGCATTCGAGGTTTTAAGTCTTTATTGTGATGACATTCCTAAGGATGACCTTAAGGCGCTCATTAAGAAAACTTATACATCGCAGGTTTATTCCAATGGACGGTCTGATGATCGCGCAGAAGACATTACGCCGATCCACTGGTTGGGCGATGAAGGTGGTACACGTTTAGGTTTATTAAGCTTATCCAATGGCCCAACACTTGCCTTCAAAGATATGGCGATGCAGTTGTTAGGCAATCTATTTGAATACACTCTTAATAAGCAGGGGCAAAAGCTCAACATCTTGGGTGCAACTTCTGGTGATACTGGTAGTGCTGCAGAATACGCGATGCGTGGTAAAAAAGGTGTCCGTGTTTTCATGTTGTCACCTAAAGGCAAGATGAGTGCTTTCCAAGTTGCCCAGATGTATTCCTTGCAGGATGAAAACATCTTCAATATCGCTATTGATGGTGTATTTGATGATGCTCAAGATATTGTTAAAGCTGTTAGTAATGATCATGCTTTCAAAGCACAGCAACGACGCTGGGCCAAGGGAGTGATGCAGGTAGGGATTAAGCTTTATCCGCGGATTTGGCGTGCGCGTTTGCCACTGCGGGTGAAGCTGGAAATGTTCTTTCGCCTTACGGGAAACATCAGTTACCCGCTGATGATCGTGGCCAGCTTCCTCCAGTTTCCGTTGTTACTCGTTCGCTACAACCAGCCGTTTTA
>JBEGTH010000037.1:0-9044 GCA_041179505.1 Pseudomonadota bacterium
CAAGCCTCAAGACGTTTCAACGTTGAAATACAGCCACAATTAACTTTATTACAAAAAACACTCCTCAATATTGAGGGATTGGGTCGTCAATTAGATCCTGATATGGATTTATGGAAAACAGCTAAACCTGTTTTAGAGCGTTGGGTTGATCAACAAATTGGCATCAGAGGCTTTATTGATAGACTTAAAGATGAGGCACCTCAATGGGCTAAGTTAGTGCCTACTATCCCTAGGCTTATCGCTAAATGGTTAGAAAATCACCATGAAAAGCCTGAAGATAATATCCAGGAGTTGATGTTGAAGCTTCTGAATGAGCAAAAACAAACCCGAAAATTAATTTGGGGCAGCATTCTTTTCTTAGGCGGCCTGATTAGCGGAACCTTATTTACGCTCACATGGCTTGGCTAAGCCCTATAATTTAAGGCTTCATGAAAAAATATTTTATTGCCGGCATGCTCGTTTGGGCCCCTTTGGCCGTCACCATCTGGGTGATGACCTGGGGCTTGTCTGTCTTGGATGGCGTCTTTGGATCTGTCATGGTTGCTTTGATGGCGGTTTTGCCTTCAGGACTCAAGCCAGCACTTCAGTCATTCAGAGATTTACCAGGCGTTGGCATATTGATTGTTATTGCCATTATTTTGGCTACTGGTATTTTGGCTGCTAATTTTGTGGGGCAATGGTGGATTCGTTTGTGGGATCGTTTAATTACGCATATTCCAATCGTTAAATCAATTTACTCAAGTGTCAAACAAGTTTCAGGTACATTGTTTTCAAGTAAAGGCAATGCATTTAGAAAAGCAGTTTTAATTCCTTATCCTCGTAATGGATCTTGGACAATTGCTTTTATCACTGGCAATACAGCAACCGAGGTTACTGAAAAGTTAAATGGTGAACACCTCAATGTGTTTTTGCCAACAACACCAAATCCAACCTCAGGATTTTTTATGATTGTCCCTAAAGCCGACGTCATAGAGTTAGATATGAGCGTCGAAGAAGCTCTTAAACATATCGTTTCGATGGGATCAGTTCCCCCTTTACAACATTTAGATTCATCTGCAAAGTAGGAAGTTTTATGTCAATGCGTAGCCATCAGTGTGGGCAAGTATCAGAAGCCCTTGTCGGACAACAAGTCAAATTAGCCGGTTGGGTTAATCGCCGCCGCGATCATGGCGGGGTTATTTTTATTGACTTAAGAGATCGTGATGGATTTGTGCAAGTTGTTTGCGATCCCGATCGCGCAGATATGTTCAAGATGGCAGAGGAAGTACGTAGTGAGTACTGCATTCAAATTATTGGCTTGGTGCGTGCTCGCCCAGCAGGTACAGAAAATAATGAATTGGTGAGTGGCAAGGTAGAAATACTATGTCATGAATTAAATATTCTTAATGCATCAATTACACCTCCATTCCAAATAGAAGACGACAACCTCTCTGAGACAACACGTTTGACTCACCGTGTTTTGGATTTGCGTCGTCCACAAATGCAAAAGAATTTGCGTTTGCGCTACAACGTTGCAATGGAAACTCGCCGTTATTTAGATCAAGCTGGTTTTATTGATATTGAAACTCCAATGTTGACGAAAAGTACGCCTGAAGGCGCGCGTGACTATTTAGTCCCTTCTCGCGTACATGATGGCCAATTCTTTGCCTTGCCACAATCACCACAACTATTTAAGCAGTTATTGATGGTGGCAGGTTTTGATCGTTATTACCAGGTTACTAAGTGTTTCCGCGATGAAGATTTACGCGCTGATCGTCAGCCAGAATTTACACAAATCGATTGTGAAACAGCATTTTTAGATGAATATGAAATTCGTGATCTATTTGAAAATATGATTCGTCATATTTTTAAAACAGTCATGAATGTTGAATTAGCTAATCCATTCCCTGTGATGCCTTATTCAGAAGCCATGGCAAGATTTGGATCGGATAAGCCTGATTTACGCGTCAAGTTAGAGTTCACAGAGTTAACTGATGTCATGAAGGATGTTGACTTCAAGGTTTTCTCAGGTGCAGCCAATATGGAGAATGGTCGCGTAGTTGGTTTATGCGTACCAGGCGGTGCAACTATTAGTCGTAGCGATATTGATGATTACACTCAATTTGTTGCTATCTATGGTGCAAAAGGTTTGGCTTGGATCAAAGTTAATGAAGTGGCTAAGGGCCGTGATGGTTTGCAGTCACCAATTGTTAAGAATTTGCATGATGCTGCGATTGCTGAAATCTTGGCAAGAACAGGCGCAAAAGATGGCGATATTATTTTCTTTGGTGCAGACAAAGTAAAAGTGGTGAATGATTCAATCGGCGCATTGCGCTTGAAGGTTGGTCATTCAGCATGGGCTCGTGAAAATGGTTTAATGGAGCAAACATGGCAGCCTATGTGGGTTGTTGATTTCCCAATGTTTGAATACGATGAAGACAATGCTCGTTGGGTTGCATGTCATCACCCATTCACAAGCCCAAAAGATGAGCACTTAAATTATCTTGAGACTGATCCGGGTAAGTGTTTGGCTAAAGCTTATGACATGGTATTGAACGGTTGGGAAATTGGTGGCGGTTCAGTTCGTATCCATAAAGAGACTGTGCAAAGTCAGGTATTTAGAGCATTGAAGATTGGTCCAGAGGAGGCTCAGGCTAAATTTGGATTCTTGTTAGATGCTTTGCAATATGGCGCGCCTCCTCACGGTGGTATTGCGTTTGGTCTTGATCGTATTGTGACGATGATGACGGGCGCAGAATCAATTCGTGATGTGATTGCGTTCCCTAAGACACAAAGAGCTCAATGTTTGTTAACTCAAGCACCTAGTCCTGTTGATGAGAAGCAGTTGCGTGAATTACATATTCGCTTGCGCAACACTCAAGTGCCTGCATGAAGATCCCAATCTCGGTCTTAGTTGTTATTTATACAGCTAAGAACGAGGTATTACTTCTTGAAAGAGCTGATCATCCCGGTTACTGGCAATCTGTAACCGGCAGCTTAGATTCTCTGGACGAACCTCTTATTGAGGCAGCTGCAAGAGAGTTATTTGAGGAGACTGGGATTGATGTCAATGTTTTACCTTCTCAGGCACTATCTCCAATGAATCACTCAGTGCTTTATGAGATTTATCCAGAGTGGCGTCATCGTTATCCCCCTGGTGTTACTCAGAATACTGAGCACTGGTTTCAAATTTGTTTGGACGACAGGGTTCCCGTTCAAATTTCTCCTAGAGAACATTTGTCTTACCGTTGGGAAGCTATTGAGCTTGCGGCAGACTTATGTTTTTCACCTAGCAATCAAGAGGCTATTCAAAGACTCAATTCTCTATAGAATGAAGCTATGTCACTGTTGCGCAAAAATCGTTGGCAGAGTATCGATTCTTTAGAGTTGCTTGAAGGCGGGAAAAATTACTTCCCTGTAATTGAGGCTGCTCTGGTGCGAGCTCAAAAAAGTATTTGTTTAGAGGTCTATATCTTTTCGGCTGATGAGCAAGCTGAAAAAATAAGTGATTTATTGGCCACTGCTGCTATGAGGGGCGTTGAAGTCAAATTAATCATTGATTGGTTAGGTTCTTCACCATTTCAATTTGAAGAAAAATTGAGATTTGCTGGGGTTGAACTGCACTATTACAACCCAGCTTGGTTTGGACGCTTTGGATTTTCTAGAACACACAGAAAATTGCTGGTGATTGATGAGCTTGAAGCTTTCTTGGGAGGCATCAATATTTGTGATGATTCAAAAGATGCAGATGGCAATTTAATAAATGGCTTGCGCTGGGATCTTGCATTACGTGCAACAGGCAGTATTGTTGAAAAGGTTCATGCTACTTTCTTAAGGCAGTGGCACCGAATGCAACCAGATGCGTTGCATCCAAGAAACATTCTTAAAAGAGTTTTTGAGCAAGAGTTGCCATGGAGCACAAATCATTTCTTAGGTTTGCGTCATGGGACTAAACCAAGCTTAGCCTTGATCGCACGTGACAATCTCCATCATCGTCGGGATATTGAGCGCGCTAGCTTAAAAGCAATTGGTCAATCTAGGGAAGAAATATGGTTAGTAACTCCATACTTTATGCCTGGTAGACGGTTGAGGAAGGCTCTAATTAGAGCAGCACAACGAGGGGTTTCGGTAAATCTCTTATTGGGCAGGGATGAGTTCAAGATGTTGAATTGGTCAGTCCCAAGCCTGTATGGTCAGTTCTTGGAGGCTAATATTGCGATTTATGAATATCAATATGGGTTACTGCATGCTAAAGCGATGGTGGTTGATCGAAGATGGGCAACACTGGGATCTTCTAACTACGATCATTTGTCATTCTTATTAAATCATGAGGCTAATTTCATTATTAGAAATCATGATGTCATTAAAGAGATCCGTTGGAAAATTGCAGATCAAGCTACGGAAGTGGCAAGCAAGGTTGATAGAGATATTTATATTCAACGACCTATGTATATAAAGGTAATTAATTGGATCAGTTATGGCCTTGTTAGATTTTTATTGTCATTGCTGACAATTGGCACTAAAGATAAAGCTTTACCAAGTATTAGGGATTAATGAGTTACAACATAAGCGAGCAATAGTATGAGGCACGGAAGAAATCATCATGGCGACACACCAAGTACGGCTAAGGTAACAAGCGACTGGAAGGTTATTGCTAATTTACTGCCATATTTATGGAGTTTTAAAGGTCGTGTTAGCTTGGCTTTGTCATGTTTGATTGCAGCAAAGGTGGCGAACTTAGGCGTTCCTATACTCTTGAAAGAGTTAATAGATGCCATGACTATATCGAGTACCACTAAAGCGCTATTGGTTGTGCCTGTCGCATTAATTGCCGCTTATGGATTGCTGCGTTTATCAGCATCATTGTTCACTGAGCTGCGCGAACTTCTATTTGCTAGGGTTACTGAAAGTGCTGTTAGAACAGTTGCCTTGAAAGTTTTTGAGCATTTACATGCGCTATCGTTAAGATTTCATTTATCAAGACAAACTGGCGGTATGACGCGTGACATTGAGCGCGGAACGCGCGGTATTCAGTCGCTTATTTCTTACTCCTTGTACAGCATATTGCCTACTTTAGTTGAGTTGGGTTTGGTGTTGGGGTATTTTATTTGGGCATACAACTATCTATTTGCAGTAATTACTTTTTCAGCATTAGTCATTTATGTAATTTTTACTATTCAAGTTACTGAGTGGCGAACTCATTATCGACGTCGTATGAATGATTTAGATTCAAAAGCCCATCAACGGGCAGTTGACTCTTTAATTAATTTTGAGACAGTTAAGTATTTTGGTAATGAAGAATATGAGGCGAAACGCTATGATGAAAATTTACATCGTTATCGTGAAGCAGCCATTAAATCGCAACGATCCTTGGCACTCTTAAACTCTGGTCAGCAAACCATCATCGCTTTTGGGTTGATTTTAATTTTATGGCAGGCAACTCAGGGGGTTGTTGATGGTGTAATGACAATTGGCGATTTAGTATTAGTAAATGTCTTGATGATTCAGCTTTACATCCCCTTGAATTTTTTGGGGGTTATTTATAGAGAGATAAAGCAGTCTTTAACTGATATGGACCGCATGTTTAGTTTGTTGGAGACGGATAAAGAAATAGCAGACTCAGAGAGCGCCCAAAATTTAGAAATTAGAAATAAAAATTTAGGCCCCCACGTTTTATTTGAAAACGTATCTTTTGCTTATGAAGTGAATCGTTCAATCTTGAAAGATCTTAGTTTTGAGATTCTTCCTGGAGAAACAACAGCAGTTGTGGGTCATAGTGGTGCTGGTAAAAGTACCTTGGCCCGCTTATTATTTCGATTCTATGATGTTGTTTCTGGCTCAATTCAGCTTGATCAACAGAATATCAAAGATCTCAAGCAAATAAGCTTGCGTCAGGCTATTGGCATAGTTCCCCAAGACACAGTTTTATTTAACGACACAATTGCATACAACATTGCTTATGGCAAACCGGGCTCGTCTCAAGAGGAAGTTGAATTGGCTGCTAAGTCTGCTCAGATACATGACTTCATCATGTCGCTTCCTGATGGCTATAAAACAACGGTTGGTGAGAGAGGGTTGAAGTTGTCTGGCGGCGAAAAGCAAAGAGTAGCAATTGCTAGGACACTGCTAAAAAATCCAGCGCTATTAATTTTTGATGAAGCGACATCAGCACTAGATTCTGAAACTGAAAGAGCTATTCAAAAAGAATTAATAGCACTTGCTCAAAATCGAACAACACTCATTATTGCGCACCGTTTGTCAACTGTGATTCATGCGCAGCAAATCCTTGTAATGGATGGTGGAAAAATCATTGAAAAAGGTACACACGAATCATTATTGGGATTGCAGGGACGTTATGCTGAAATGTGGCGAGTACAACAATCACAAATAGAGCTAATATCTTGATATGACAATTAAAAATACACCGTTATTTTTGCAAGAAGCTTTTCGTGAAGCCTTAAAGGCATCAGACCCCCGTAATATTTTGCCTTTGGGTTTGAAAGATGCATTCAAAGAATCTCCAAAAGGACGCTGTTTAATTTTAGGTGCTGGTAAGGCTGCCGCATCAATGGCAGTTGCCCTAGAGGGATACGCAGCTAAGTATTGGCCATCAATTGAATTAGAGGGCATGGTTATTACGCGTTATGGACACTCATTGCCAACAAGTTTTATTAAGGTTGTGGAGGCGGCTCACCCTGTGCCTGACGAGGCTGGCATGCGTGCTGCACAAGAAACATTGCAACTGATTAAAACATTAAAGCCAGGCGATCATTTAATTGCTTTAGTTTCTGGTGGGGGATCTAGTTTATTGACCTTGCCTGCTGATGGTTTGGATATTGAAGATGTCAGAGCCACCACGCAGGCTCTTCTAAGGTCTGGTGCGCCAATTGGGCAAATGAATATTGTGCGTAAACATCTCTCTGCTATTTTGGGTGGGCACATGGCTCGAGAGGCGGTACAGAGAGGTGCGCAAGTTTCAGCATTTCTGATTTCTGATGTTACTGGAGATGACCCATCCAGTATCGCAAGTGGACCTTGCGCACCGGATGAATCTACATTTGCAGATGCCCTAGAAATTCTGAAAGATTACGATTTATTAAATGGAGCTGTGCCTAAGGTTGTTGTTGATTATTTGCAAGCAGGTTTAAAGGGTGACCGACCAGAGACTCCAAAGTCTGACGACCCTGTTTTTCAGAAAACCAAAAATTATTTGCTGGCGTCAGCGCATGCTAGTCTTGAGGCTGCTGCAAAATATTGCTCTGCTAATGGCGTCACGCCAGTTATTTTGGGTGATACCGTGATGGGAGAGGCAAAGGATGTGGCATTAATGCAAGCTGCCATTGCAAGAGAAGTTGCTTTGTATGATGCGCCATTTAAAAAACCGGTCGCTTTGCTATCAGGTGGTGAGTGCACGGTTACTATTCCTGCTGGAGTGAAGGGGCGCGGCGGGCGTTGTAGTGAATTTTTAATTTCACTCTTTAATGCTACCGATGATCTGAAAAACTTTTCTGCTTTAGCAGCGGATACAGATGGTATTGATGGTAGCGAGGATAATGCTGGAGCTTGGTTTTCTTCGGAGCAGCGCTTACTTGCTCAGAGTCGAAAATTACAAGCTAAGAGCTATTTAAGTGCACATGATAGTTATGGGTTTTTTAAAGAATTAAATACATTGGTTCACACTGGTCCAACTTTAACCAATGTGAATGATTTTCGAATACTGTTATTAGATAGTGGATCTTGATGATGAGTGCTGTAAATACAATTGAAATCTGTCAACCAGACGACTGGCATTTGCACGTCAGAGATGGTGAGGTATTGCCGGATCTGATCGCGCATACAGCAAAGCAATTCGCTCGTGCCATCATCATGCCTAATTTAAAGCCTCCTGTTACAACAGCTGAGCTAGCTTTAGCTTATAAACAACGCATCATCGCAGCAAGACCTGCGGGTAATTCATTTGAGCCCTTGATGGTTTTGTATCTCACTGACAACACTACTGCAGACCAAGTAAAAAATGCTAAAGATGCTGGCGTTGTTGGTTTTAAGTTGTATCCAGCAGGTGCTACAACCAATAGCGATGCTGGTGTGACTGACTTGGCAAAATGTGTTTCTGCATTACAAGCAATGGAGACATATGGCATGCCTTTATTGGTTCACGGTGAAGTAACGCATGCGGATGTTGATGTGTTTGATCGTGAGGCGGTATTTATTGATCAAGTTCTTGAGCCTTTGCGTAAAAAGCATCCTGGTTTGAAAATTATTTTTGAGCATATTACGACTAAACAGGCGGCGCAGTATGTGCGTGATGCGGATACTGAGCGATATGGTGCAATTGGTGCAACCATTACTCCTCAGCATATGCTTTACAACCGCAATGCAATCTTTACTGGTGGAGTAAGACCGCATTATTACTGCTTACCTATTTTGAAAAGAGAAGAGCATCGACTTGCTTTAGTTGATGTGGCGACATCGGGTAACTCAAGATTTTTCTTGGGTACGGATAGTGCACCTCATGCTAAAGGCACCAAAGAAAATGCATGTGGTTGTGCTGGTTGTTATACCGCATGGCACGCAATGCCTTTGTATGCCGAAGTATTTGATGCAGCAAATGCCTTGGATCGACTAGAGGGTTTTGCAAGCCATTTTGGGGCAGATTTTTATGGTTTGCCTCGCAATACAGCGAAGCTTGTTTTAAGTCGTCAGCAACAAATTATTCCTGAAGAGTTCCCAATGGGAAGCTCTACTGTGGTTCCGCTTCGCGCTGGCGAAATGCTAAGTTGGACAATAGTCGGTTAGACTAGCGGTGCAGAGTCGGTAAGGCAATCGCCGCCTTGGAAACAAGGGGGAGGAAAGTCCGGACTCCATAGGACAGGGTGATGGCTAACAGCCATCCGCGGTGACGCGAGGAATAGGGCCACAGAGACGAGCGTATTTAGTTACGGTGAAACGCGGTAACCTCCACCCGGAGCAATCCCAAATAGGCAAGCGTTGAGGCGGTCCGCTGAGCTTGCGGGTAGGGAGCTTGATTTCACTGGTAACGGTGAAACTAGATGAATGGTTGCCCC
>JBEGTH010000038.1:0-8965 GCA_041179505.1 Pseudomonadota bacterium
GAATTACAGCAATGATATTGTCCGCGAAGTCGCAAGACGTAGGACTTTTGGCATTATTTCTCACCCTGATGCCGGTAAAACAACCTTAACTGAGAAGCTCTTAATGTTCTCCGGTGCCATCCAATTGGCGGGAACGGTAAAAGCTCGTAAAAGTGGTCGACACGCTACGTCTGACTGGATGGAAATTGAAAAGCAACGTGGTATTTCTGTTGCCAGTTCTGTCATGCAGTTTGAATATCGCGATCACGTGGTTAATTTATTGGATACCCCTGGTCACCAAGATTTCTCAGAAGACACTTATCGTGTATTAACAGCCGTTGACTCTGCTTTGATGGTGATTGATGCCGCCAAGGGTGTTGAAGAGCAAACGCTTAAATTGTTGAATGTATGTCGCATGCGTAATACGCCGATCATTACATTCGTCAATAAGATGGACCGTGAGACGCGAGATCCGATGGAATTATTGGATGAACTAGAGTCTGTTCTAAAGATTGAGTGTGCCCCTGTGACCTGGCCGATTGGCATGGGTAAAAATTTCCGTGGTGTATATCACCTCATTAATGATGAAATTTTATTATTTGCTGCGGGTAACGATCGTGCTGATCAAGAGTTTGAATTGATCAAAGGTATTGATAACCCAAAACTATCAGAAATGTTTCCTGATGAGATGGCGCAATTAAAAATGGAAGTTGAGTTGGTGCAAGGTGCATCTCACCCATTTAATTTAGAGCGCTTTTTATCAGGTCAGCAAACGCCGGTTTTCTTTGGCTCTGCTATTAATAACTTTGGCGTACGTGAAATTCTCAATGCTCTATTAGATTGGGCCCCAGGCCCACGTGAGCGTGATGCTACCGTGCGTTCAGTCGACCCTCGCGAAGATAAGTTTTCTGGATTCGTTTTTAAAATTCAGGCCAATATGGATCCAGCGCACCGTGACCGTATTGCCTTCTTAAGAGTTTGCTCTGGTAAGTTTGAGCGTGGCATGAAGATCAATCACTTGCGTATTAAGCGTGATGTGAAAGTTTCCAACGTGGTCACATTCATGGCATCAAGTCGCGAGCAAGTAGAAGAGGCTTATGCAGGTGACATCATCGGTTTACCAAACCACGGCAATATGCAAATTGGTGACAGTTTCTCAGAGGGTGAGTTGCTGCAATACACCGGTATCCCTTATTTTGCGCCCGACTTTTTCAGGGTGGCACGTATTCGTAACCCCATGAAGATTAAGCAGTTGCAAAAAGGTTTACAACAATTAGGTGAAGAGGGCGCTGTACAGGTTTTTCGACCAGTCAATGGCAGTGATTTGATTTTGGGCGCGGTGGGCGCATTGCAGTTTGAAGTAGTTGCTAGCCGACTGATGAACGAATATGGTGTTGATGCAGTATTTGAAGGTACTAGTATTAATTGCGCTCGTTGGGTTACTTGTGAAGATAAGAAGATGATGACTGATTTTGAAAATTCATCAGCTGGTCATCAATTAGCCTTAGATGCTGCCGATAATTTGGCTTATTTAGCCAACTCAGCAGTTAATTTGAGGGTAACGCAAGAGCGTTGGCCTCAAATTGTCTTCCACGAAACAAGAGAACACGCGAGTAAATTGAGCTAAGCGAACTTGGCGTACGCTAAGTGCATAGCTCAGTTAATATCCTTTATATGAACAAAACCACGACATCAGATTCTTTGCCAGTGATTGTGATTGGTGCGGGCTTAGCTGGCCTGACCGTTGCGCTAGAGTTGGCAGAAACACGCAAAGTCATCATCATGGCTAAACGTGGTTTATCTGAGTCTGCCACGGCATGGGCGCAAGGTGGCATTGTTGGTGTTTTAGATGAAAAAGATAGTGTTGATGCTCATGTACGCGATACCGTTGATGCTGGTGCTGGCTTAGTTGTTGAATCTACCGCAAGATATATTGCTGAGCGAAGTGCTTCTGCAATTGATTGGTTGGTCGAGCAGGGGGTGCCCTTTACAACAGACCCAACTGGCCCTAAGGGGCTACATTTAACGCGCGAGGGTGGACATAGCCATCGACGTATTGCTCACGCAGCTGACGCAACTGGTAAGGCTATTCATGAGGTTTTGTTAGATAAAGCAAGGGCTCACCCCAATATCACTTTACTTGAACGTTGGATGGCTCTCGATTTAATTACCAATCATCATTTAAAAGCTAAAAAACCAATTTCTAGCAATCGTTGTTATGGTGTTTATGCCTTAGATATTGCTAGTGGAAAAATTGATGCTATTCCTGCATCAGCTGTGGTTCTAGCAACGGGCGGTGTCGGTAAAGTCTATCGCTATACCAGTAACCCTGAAACAGCAACAGGTGACGGCATTGCTATGGCCTGGCGTGCAGGTTGTCGAGTAGGCAATATGGAATTTGTTCAGTTCCATCCAACCTGTTTATATCATCCTCAAGACAGAACTTTTTTGGTGACAGAAGCATTACGTGGTGAGGGTGCTCAATTAAAGTTGCCTGATGGCACTCGCTTTATGACATCTCATGATGAGCGTGCTGAATTGGCGCCTCGAGATATTGTGGCTCGTGCAATTGACTTTGAAATGAAAAAGCACGGCTTGGACTATGTGCTTTTAGACGGCACTCATCTTGGTGAAAAATTCTTAAAAGAACATTTCCCAACGATCTATGCAAGATGTGCAGCGTTGGGTATTGATATTGCTAAACAAGCGATTCCTGTTGTTCCTGCAGCGCATTACACCTGCGGTGGTGTAGTGACTGATTTGGCAGGTAAAACAGATTTGCCTGGCCTATACGCAGTTGGTGAGGCCACTTACACAGGTCTTCATGGCGCTAACCGTTTAGCTAGCAACTCTTTATTAGAGTGTGTGGTCATTGGAAAATCTGCCGCAGCTGATATTGCAAAACATCCAATAAAAAATGCGCCTGAAGTTCCTGCTTGGGATGAAAGTCGTGTTGAAGATGCTGATGAGAGTGTGGTTATTTCTCATAACTGGGATGAGTTACGACTCCTCATGTGGAACTATGTTGGCATTGTTCGAACCAATCGTCGTTTAGAGCGCGCTTTACATCGTATTGAACTCTTGCAAAGTGAGGTGCAAGAGTATTACGCTAACTTTAGAGTTACTCGTGACTTATTAGAGTTGCGTAATTTATTGAGTTGCGCTGAATTGATTGTGCGCTCAGCATTGATGCGCAAAGAAAGTCGTGGACTTCATTACAGCAGAGACTATCCACAAAGCTGGACAGTCTCCTATCCAACCATCATGACTCCACCCAATCGCCATTGATTGCTGCAGTCAAAGTATTTAATCAAAGCATTAAATAAAAAATTAGTTGGCTTGAACTCTCAGTGAGTAATCAACAGCGATAACATCTTTGGTGAGTTTGCCAATAGAGATGCGATCAACACCAGTGGCAGCAATCGCTCTTAACTGATCTAAGCTAACTCCACCTGAGGCTTCCAATAATGCCGCACCTCCTGTGATTGCAACAGCTTCACGCATTTGATCTAAGGTAAAGTTGTCTATCAAGATGCTTTTAGCTCCAGCTGCCAGTGCCGCTTGAAGCTCTGCAATGGTCTCAACTTCTATTTGGATCTCAACTCCAGATTGAAGAGCTAAAGCTGCCTCCATCGCTGCTTTAACTCCACCTGCTGCGGCAATATGATTCTCTTTTATTAAGATGCCATGCCAAAGTGCTAAACGTTGATTTTTGCCGCCACCCACAGTCACCGCATATTTCTGGGCTTGTCGTAATCCTGGAATTGTTTTTCTGGTATCTAAAACAACGCAACCCTTTGGATTTGGACTAGCACCTTCTATAGCTTTGACATGCTCTCTTGTAATTGTAGCTGTCCAAGAAAGTGTTTGTAAAAAATTAAGAGCGGGACGTTCTGCTGATAAAAGAGCTCTTGGCTTGGCGGTGATTTCGCACACGGTTGAATCAGCAGTTATGGCATCCCCTTCTGCGTAGTGCCACTTCACAGTTGCCGCTGGATCGAGTGCATGTAAACAAGCTTCAAACCATGCTTGACCACATAGGATGGCTGCTTGACGCACAATGAGCTTGGCCTGAACAGGGGCCTCGTTGGGTACCAACATGGCTGTCCAGTCACCCGTGCCAATATCCTCAAATAAAGCATCTTTGATATTGCGTTCGCGAGCTTGCTCTAGAGATTCGTTGTGATCAAACATAGGTATTTATTTTCTAAAATCAGTACATCAATAGTGAGTTGTCTTCAGAGGTTTATGCTGCACCAATGTTTTTAACAAAGCCATGTTGGGCTTTAGCTAATAAGTCTGGATGGTTAGCGGTAAAGTCCAACATTTTCTCAATACATACTTTGGCTTTTAATCGAACATTTTCTTCAATCAAAATCTCACCAGTTTGGTTGGTCAAGCATGACAAGATGCCTTGTAAACCATTCATTGCCATCCAAGGGCAGTGTGCACAACTCTTGCAAGTGGCACTATTACCAGCAGTAGGTGCTTCAATTAAGGTTTTACCAGGAGCCAGTTGGCGCATGCGATGCAAGATGCCTTTATCGGTTGCAACGATATATTCTTGAGCGCTGCCTTCCACAACAGCTTTGATCATGGCAGATGTTGAACCCACTACATCTGCTAAATCTACAACATGTGCTGGTGATTCTGGGTGAACTAAAACAAGTGCTTGTGGGTGTTTTGCTTTGAGTGTTTTAAGTTCAATGGCTTTAAATTCATCATGAACAATGCAATGCCCTTCCCAAAGTAACATATCTGCGCCAGTTTGATCTTGTATGTAGCGACCTAAATGTCTATCAGGTGCCCATAAAATTTTCTTACCTTGTTCTTTAAGGTGATGAGCAATCGCCAAAGCACAAGAGCTGGTGACCATCCAATCAGCTCTCGCTTTTACAGCTGCGCTGGTATTGGCATACACCACCACTTCTCGATCTGGATGCGCATCACAAAACTTAATAAAGTCATCTGCAGGGCAACCCAAATCTAAAGAGCAGGTAGCATCGAGATCAGGCATTAAAACGGTTTTTTCTGGGCTCAATATTTTGGCGCTTTCGCCCATAAACTTAACGCCAGCAACAATTAATTTTTGCGCTGAGTGATTCTTGCCAAAACGAGCCATTTCTAATGAATCGGCCACATATCCACCTGTTTCCCAGGCTAGATCTTGAATGTCGCCATCCACATAGTAGTGGGCTACCAAAACAGCATTTTGCTTGATTAATTCAGACTTAATCGCTTGAATTATTTGAGTTTTTTCTTCTTTTTGGAGGTTGGGAGGTACCTTGGCCCAAGCTTGAGCGATGCAAGTTGTACCACTAGCATCCTGCAGTGGGTAATCAAACAGTTCTTTATTCATATATGAATATTAAGGCAATTTTTGTCAGCAAACCCAAAGTCACTCATTTCTAAGGAATCAAATTTCCTAACAAAGGTGGTCTATCAAGGTAGAATTCGCACCCGGAGGGAAATTTATGCAAAGAATTATGTTGCGCGCCAAATTACACCGAGTCACGGTGACTGAGGCCGATCTTGAGTACGAAGGTTCATGTGGTATCGATGAGGATCTATTAGATGCTGCCGATATGCGTGAGTTTGAAAAGATTGAGCTTTACAACATTAATAACGGCGAACGCTTTTCTACATACATCATCAAAGCTGCTAGAGGCTCTGGTGCAATCTCTTTGAATGGCGCTGCAGCTCGTAAAGCCCATGTTGGTGATTTATTGATTATCTGCACATACGGTGGCATGTCTGAAGCTGATGCTAAGACTTTTATCCCTAAAGTAATTTTGGTCAACGATAAAAATAAGATCAAAGAAATTAAAAAGATCACGATCTAATTAAACGACGATCAGTTATCGCAGAAAAAATAAAAGGCAGCCTAGGCTGCCTTTTTTATATCCCTCTTTACAGAGAGAAGATGAAGACTGCTTAGAAGGGTAACTTGGCTTCTGGTTTGATGCTCAAGAATGCTTGTTTGAATTCATTTTGAATACGTTCAATAGCTGCTTGATTGTCAGCCTCAAAACGCATCACAACAATCGGAGTGGTGTTGGATGGACGAGCCAAACCAAAACCATCAGCATATTCAACGCGAACACCATCAATGGTATTAATAGATTCAGCCGAGGGAAACTTGGCATCTGCTTTGATTTTTTCTAGCAATGTAAATGCTTCACCTTCAGCGCAAGGCATCTGAAGCTCTGGGGTGCAAGTGGCATTTGGTAAGTTATTCAGTGTGGCATTAGGGTCTTGAGCTGAGCTGAGAATTTCTAAAAGTCTAGCGCCTGTGTAAAGGCCATCATCAAAGCCATACCATCTATCTTTGAAGAAAATGTGACCGCTCATTTCACCGGCTAAAGGAGCACCAGTTTCTTTGAGCTTGGCCTTGACTAAAGAGTGACCTGTTTTCCACATGAGTGGCTCGCCACCAGCTTCTTTAATGTAGGTAGCTAGGTTACGAGTGCATTTAACGTCATAAATGATTTGTGCGCCAGGATTGCGAGATAAAACATCTTTGGCAAATAACATCATCTGTCTATCTGGGAAAATCACTTGGCCATCTTTTGTAACAACACCTAATCGATCGGCGTCACCGTCAAATGCAAGACCTAGTTCGTTGTCAGTTGTTTGAAGATTTTTAATTAAATCTTGGAGGTTCTCGATGTGAGCAGGATCTGGATGGTGATTCGGGAAGGTGCCATCGACTTCGCAGAATAATTCTTCTACTTCGCAGCCTAATTCTCTAAACAATCGACCAGCAAATGCGCCACCAACACCATTGCCGCAATCTACGGCAATTTTCATTTTTCGGCTGAGTTTGACGTCGCCAATAATTCTCTGTAAATACTCTGGAAAGATGTTGTATTCAGAACGTGTGCCTGTACCTGTAGCAAATTGCTTTTGAATGATTCTTTCGCGAAGTGCTTGGATTTGGTCGCCATAAATAGCGGCACCACCTAAAACCATTTTGAAGCCGTTGTAGTCAGGTGGGTTGTGGCTACCAGTGATCATGATTCCAGATTTGGCTTGTTGACCATTGATTGCGATATTCGTGCCAAAGTAAACCATCGGTGTTGCAACAACACCTAAGTCAATGACATTCACGCCAACGGACAAGAGGCCATCTGTTAAACCTTGCATGAGGCTTGGACCTGATAAGCGACCATCTCGACCAACAACACAGGTGTTCTCACCTAATTCACGAATAGCGCTACCAAAAGATTGGCCTATTAATCGAGCAATTGATGGATCTAGTGTTTTATCAATGACACCACGAATGTCATAAGCTTTGAAAATTGATGCTGATAATTCCATAATGTGTCAATCGAAGATATAGGTTAAGTGTTTTAAGCTGAACTGGTTAAGAGTTCAACCATTGAATCCGAGAGGCGGTGATCTGATCAATGCCATCTAATGATGGGTTATTGCCTCTTAGTGCTGACTGAATTGGTTTTGCCAATTTTTTACCTAGCTCAACACCTGGTTGATCAAAGCTATTTAAATTCCAAATGGCGCCAAGACAAAGTGCTCTGTGTTCATAAAGGGCTAGAAGTGCCCCGAGGTGATAAGCGTCTAATCGATCTAGCCATATTAAATTACTTGGGCGGCCACCAGGGCAAGAATCATAAGCATGTTCTTCTTTTGAACCATTCGCTAAGGCTTGAGCTTGAGCCAAACAATTAGCCAGCAAAGATTGGTGATGTTCTTTGGCCTCTGGTAAGTCACTCATCGGCTCTTTGATTGCGATGAAATCAACCGGAATAATTTGATTGCCTTGATGAAGCATTTGGAAGTAACTATGTTGCGAGTTACTACCAGCACTACCAAACACAACTGGTGAAGTGGGGTCACAGCTTCTACCGTCATTGGTAACGCTTTTCCCATGGCTTTCCATTTCTAACTGCTGAAGCCATTCAGGTAAAAAGCGCAATGCATGCGCATAAGGAACAATCGCTTTGGCAGTGATGCCATGTTTATGTTGATTGTGAATCAAAGTCAAAGCCAACATTAATGGCATATTCTCAGCGGCTGGAGCGCTGACAAAGTGCTGATCCATTGCGTGGGCGCCAGACAAGAGAGCTTTGAAAGTTTTGAAGCCGTATTTAATAGCAATCGGAAAGCCAACCGCTGACCATACTGAGAAGCGGCCGCCAACCCAATCCCAAAATGGGTAAATATTTTCTGGGGCAATACCAAATTCTTCAGCTGCTTTGGGATTGGCTGTAATGCCAATCAAACACTTTTTAACTTGTGATGCGCTAACTTGATTGGCCTTGAGCCAGTTAATTACAGTTTCGGCGTTTCTAATAGTTTCTAAAGTTGTAAAAGTTTTAGAAGTAATTAAAACTCTGGTGCTGCGTGGTTGAGCTTTAGAAAAGGCTACAGCTAATTCAGCGCTATCGACGTTAGCAACAAAATGCAGGCGGATCGCCTTACCATCTTGAGGGTTGATTTGATGGAGGGCGTCACAAACAAGACGTGGGCCCCAGTCAGATCCGCCGATACCTAAGCAAATAACATCAGTAACACCAATCAGTTGATTGCAAAAACCTTCAATGCGTTGCCAAACTTGTTTAACCAAGGGCATGACATCTTGCCCATCAATTTGCATCGGTTCACCCGACATGTTTCTAAGAGCGGGGTGGAGGGCTGCGCGATTCTCTGACTGATTAATGGCTTTACCAGAAAAAAGATCATCTCGTTTTTGAAGTACACCCTTTGTAATCGCCATATCAATCCACTGACGTGATTCTTCGTCAGAGATCTTTTGGTATGCCGTATCAAGGGTGAGACCTACAGCGCTAATTAATTTAGACATTTATAGATTTTAACAAGGCTGAATGACTAAAAAGTGAAAAAAATCGACAGAGACCCAAAGATCCCTCTATAATCACGGCTGTTTTGGAAGCTTGGCAGAGTGGTTGAATGCAGCAGTCTTGAAAACTGCCGAGGATGCGAGTCCTCCGTGAGTTCGAATCTC
>JBEGTH010000039.1:0-8889 GCA_041179505.1 Pseudomonadota bacterium
GCGCGGCAAAAAGCCTGCGCAAAAACTCTACGCTTTGGATGAAGGCGAATTGCGCTCCATCGAAGATAAATTGCGCAAAGAAGGTCTGCGTGAAGGTAGTTGGCAGATCAGTCGCTTTAAAGGTTTGGGCGAGATGAATGCTGAACAACTTTGGGATACTACTTTAAATCCAGACACTCGCCGACTATTGCCAGTGACTGAAGGTGCTTTTGGTGAATCTGAAACGATTAAGACCATGGATATGTTGATGGGTAAATCGGAATCTGGTGCACGTAAGAGTTGGTTAGAAGAACGCGGCAACGAAGTTGAAGCAGATATTTAATCACTACCTCGAGAGCTAAAAAGAGCTGAGAAGAACTTAGAAAAATTAAATAATGACTAAAAAGAAAAACAATCCGAATCAAGAACCAGATCTGTTTGCAGATATGGATGATTCGCAAGACAAGGAAGTTCAAGCAGAACCGGTAGCGCAAGAAGTTCAAGAAACTTCGCGTCGGATTGTGCCGAATACGCCGGATGTCGATTCATTGACTTTGGCCACTTACGCTGAGCGTGCTTATCTTGACTATGCGATTAGCGTTGTAAAGGGTCGTGCTTTACCAGAAGTGGCTGATGGTCAGAAGCCAGTTCAGCGCCGCATTTTGTTTGCGATGAACGAAATGAACCTTCGTGCTGATGCTAAGCCAGTGAAAAGTGCTCGTGTGGTCGGTGATGTTCTTGGTAAATTCCACCCGCACGGCGACCAATCTGCTTATGACGCCTTGGTGCGTTTAGCGCAAGATTTCTCATTGCGTTATCCATTGATCGATGGCCAAGGTAACTTTGGCTCGCGTGATGGTGATGGTGCTGCGGCGATGCGTTACACCGAAGCACGCTTAACAAAGATTGCGAGTTTGTTATTAGATGAAATCGACGAAGGAACAGTTGATTTCATTCCTAACTACGATGGCTCGATGCAAGAGCCAAGACTTTTGCCAGCGCGTTTACCATTTGTTTTGTTAAATGGTGCATCAGGTATTGCTGTGGGTATGGCAACAGAAGTGCCATCGCATAACCTAAAAGAAATCGCGGGCGCCACGATTGCGCTCATGAAGAATCCTAGGCTCAGTCATGAAGAATTGATGAGCTATGTGCCAGGCCCTGATTTCCCGGGTGGCGCACAAATCATTTCATCTGCTGCTGAGATTTCACAAATCTATCAAGCAGGTCGTGGCAGCTTAAAAGTGAGAGCCCGTTGGGTTGTTGAGGATATGGCTCGCGGCCAGTGGAAACTGGTTGTCACTGAAATGCCACCAGGCACATCAACACAAAAAGTTCTCCAAGAGATTGAAGAGCTGACCAACCCGAAAGTGAAAGTTGGTAAAAAAGCGCTGACATCAGAGCAAAATAATTTAAAGCAAACTATCTTGTCGCTTTTGGATTCTGTACGTGATGAATCTAGCAAAGATGCTGCTGTCCGTTTGGTATTTGAACCAAAGACCAAAAATATTGATGTGAATGAGTTTGTGACAACACTATTGGCACACACCTCCTTGGAATCTAATGCACCGATTAACTTGGTGATGATTGGTAACGATGGTCGTCCGCGTCAAAAAGGCTTGGGCGAAATCTTGCGTGAGTGGATTGAGTTCCGTGTGACCACTGTGACACGTAGAACCCAGCACCGTCTTAACAAAGTTAATGACCGCATGCACATCTTGGAAGGTCGTCAGTTAATCCTTCTTAATATCGACAAAGTCATCAAAATTATTCGTGGAAGTGATGAGCCTAAGGCTGACTTGATGACAGCATTTAAGTTATCTGAGCGCCAAGCGGATGACATTCTTGAAATTCGTTTGCGTCAGTTAGCTCGCTTAGAAGCGATCAAGATTGAACAGGAACTGAAAGAACTCAAGTCTGAAAAAGATGATTTAGAAAGTCTTTTAGGCAGTGATGCCAATATGCGCAAGCGCATCGTTAAAGAAATCGAAGCAGATATGAAGTCCTTCGGTGACGAGCGTCGCACGATGATCCAAGAAGAAAAGAAAGCTGTTGCAGAAGCTAAAGTCATTGATGAGCCTGTCACTGTGATTGTTTCTCAACGTGGTTGGGTCAGAGCACGACAGGGTCATGATCATGATCCGCAACAATTTAGCTTTAAAGCAGGTGATGGCATGTATGGCACTTATGAGTGCCGCACCACAGATGTTGTCTTAGGTTTTGGTAGCAATGGCCGTGTGTACACAGTACCCGTTGCTGACTTGCCAGGTGCTAGAGGTGATGGCTCGCCATTAACGGGCTTTGTGAACTTGGCCGCTGGCACACAGATGGTGGCTTATTACGCCGGTCATAACGACGACTTGCTGTTGCTATCGATGCGTTCAGGTAATGGTTTCTTGGCCAATGTGACAGATATGACAACCCGCAATAAAGCAGGTAAATCATTCGTAGGTGTAGATGCTAAGTTTGCCCCAGGCGATGCTCCATTGACGCCATCAAAAGTTTCTGAAGGTATGAAACAAGTAGCCTGCTTATCTGAAAATGGCCGCTTATTGGTGTTTTCTTTAGATGATCTTAAGCGTTTACCAACAGGTGGTAAGGGCGTGATCTTGATGGATTTAGAAAAAGGCGAGAAGCTGCAATCAGCGATTGCTGTGGGTGCCAATGGTGCCACGATTGCGGGCTTGGGTCGCACAGGCAAGCCAACTGAAGCTAGTTTGGATGCTAAAACCTTGAAAGCTTTTGCTGCTAACCGTGCCCGTAAAGGTCATGCGCTAGAGCCAAAGATGAAGGACGCTAAATTATTGGCCAATAAGTAGGCCTGAGCTTGATGGTAAAACTAGCGTCCCTTGAACAAAGGGACGCGTTTTTCTGCCCAAGCATGACGACCCTCTTGTAGGTCCTCTGAATTTTGAGCCACATTGATGTCATGATTCAGTTCATCGACATCTAAGCTTCCCCGAGCAATACGATTGAGATGTTTTTTCATGCCCAGCAAAGGTAATGGCGCCATTGTCATCAGTTGTTCGATGAGTAGGGCGACTGTTTTTTCTAGATCCACATCTTTAACCAACTGCGTTAAAAAGCCAATACGGACCATTTCTTCTGCTTGAATTTTTTCAGCGCTGAGCAACAAACGTTTTGCTGCATTAATACCTAATCGAGATACATAACGCTCAAGCCCACGCTGATAAAAATGAATGCCTAATTTGGCGGCGGGCATCAACATTTCTGTGGCTTCAGTTCCAATTCTAAAATCGCAGGCTAAAGCCAAATCGGTAGCGCCTCCGTAAACGCCCCCTTGAAGTGCTGCTATGGTGATAGGGCGGCAATCTTCAAGTGCATTAACAACGACTTCAAACAGCAATGATTTTTCTTTAGCTGACTCATCAAGACTGGTGATGTCAAAGCCTGAGCAGAAGTATTTCCCCGTTGAGCGAACAACTAAAGCAAGGATCGCTTCATTTTGATTAACGGCAACAATGTGTTCTTGAAGTATTTCTAGATCGGCAACACTTAAGCGATTCGCTGATTCAGGGTTGTTCAACTGAATGGTTGCAATAGATCCATCAAGAACTAAGCTAGGACTTTTCATCGATGATGATTTATTCAATTTCAGCGATTAGTTCAATCTCAACGCAAGCACCTAAAGGAATCTGAGCGACACCAAACGCGCTGCGGGCATGTTTACCAGCTTCGCCGAATACTTCAAATAGAAGTTCAGAGCAGCCATTGGTGACCAAATGGTGTTCTGTATAGGTATCGGTTGAGTTCACTAGGCTCATGACTTTAACAATGCGCTTGACGCGATCAAGATTACCTAAATGCGCTTGCATGGTCGCCATCAAATCGATAGCAATATTCCTGGCAGCCGCTTTACCTTCCTCGGTTGTCATATTCAAACCCAATTTACCCACCAAAGGTTTGCCGTCTTGCTTGGCAATATGACCGGATAAGAAAAGGGTATTGCCGGTCTGTGCTGACATCACATAGGCAGCTGCTGGAGCTCCAGCAACAGGTAGGGCGATATTTAATTCTTTTAAGCGTTGTGCAATATTTGACATGTTTTTCTCCAAAGATGCTGTGATTGTATTGCTTGTTATGAGTGCTTCCGGGAAGTCCCATCATTCGATCCGATATCAGGCCTATTCAATGGCTTGAGACTCTCTTTTAGCGATTTTCTTTTAAAAAATAGGGTGAAAATTGCTGAAATATGCGTTTTGTAAGCCAAATTTACCTAGGCATCCGCTATACTCCTTTTCAGCATTTTTTTGATCTATCTCAATATTCGGTCACTATGAAAAAACTATTAACTGTTGCTATCGCCACTATTTCAATGGTTGGCGCCGTAAATGCCCAAGAAATCAAGGGCAATGCTCAAGCTGCTGAAGCCAAGGTGAGCATGTGTATTGGTTGCCATGCCATTCCTGGCTACCGTTCAAGCTTCCCAGAAATTTACACTGTGCCCCTTTTAGGTGGCCAGAATGCTGCTTACATCACAGCAGCTTTGCAAGCCTACAAAAAGGGTGAGCGTAAACATCCAACCATGCGCAGTATTGCTGGTTCATTGAGTGATCAAGATATGGCGGATATCGCTGAGTACTATGCTGCTCAGAACCCTGCCACCACAATCAATAAATTGAAGTAAGTAGGAGAGGTCGATATGAAACGTATTTTGATAGCTGCAGTAACGGCTTCTTTCGCATTCGCTGCCAACGCTGCTGATCTTAAAAAAGGTCAGGAGTTAGTTGCTAAGGGCAATTGCGCTGCTTGTCACGGTGAAGGTCTTAATAAGCCAGTGGCTCAAGAGTATCCAAAATTGGCTGGTCAGCATGCTGATTACCTTTACTTTGCTTTGAAGGCCTACAAAGTAACTAATAACCCTAATATTGGTCGTAGCAATGCGATTATGGCTGGTCAGGTTGCTCAGTTCTCTAACAAGGACTTGCAAGACATGGCTGCATATATCTCAAGCTTGCCAGGCACATTGGTGATGAAGAAGTAATTCTTCCCAAGACCCAGTTAAAAAGCCGCTGAATCAGCGGCTTTTTAACTGCCTTTACATCCTTTAAATCTTGAAAATCTATTTGGCAGCTAGCTGACCTTGTAGCAAGTGTTCTTTCATGAGTTTTTCTGATAGATCAGCATCTCTGGCTAAAAGGGCGGACAGTATTTTGCGGTGCTCTAAAAGAGAGCTTTCCATTCTTCCTCGTTTAGTTAGTGAATCACGGCGTTGAAGTTTTAAGACCTTTCTGAGGTCATCAATCACTCTTTGCATCCAAGGATTAGCGCAAACATCTTGGATTTTGTCGTGAAACTGCTGATTGATGGCAAAGAATTGCTCTAAATCTCGGTCTGCTGCAGCACGTTCAAGCTTTAAATGAATGCTGTCTAGATCCTCTAACTCTTTTTCGCTGGCTCTTAATGCAACATCTCTACAAGCTTGCCCCTCGAGTAGGGCGAGAACCGTGAAGATTTGATTGAGGTCGGATTTACTAACTTCGGTGACATAGGCGCCACGGCGCATTTTCATCGTGATCAAGCCTTCTGCGGCCAAAATCTTAATAGCTTCACGCATAGGGGTCCGGCTGATCCCATATTGAATTGCAATGGACTGCTCATCAATCCAAGCGCCAGGCTCTAACTCATGGGTAAAAATACTAGTACGCAGTCTTTCAGCGACTTCTTCGTAGAGTGGTCTGGGGGCTAATGACAATTTTGAATTCATAATTATGAATTCATTAAAGCTTAAATGTCAGACTTTTGTCAAGTCAAATCTGTTAAATTACGGTTATCTAGTTAAAGTATCAATGGAGAATCAATGAGTACAACTAATAGTAAGTGGCCATCATTTTCTAGTCCAAGTATGGAAGCTTGGGAAAAAGCTGCAGGTAAATCTGCACCGAATGGTGACGTAGACGCTTTGGGTTGGAAAACTCCTGATGACATCAAACTAAAAGCACTCTATACAGCTGCTGATACAGAAGGCTTACCTTTCTCTAATACATTGCCAGGTTTTGAGCCATTTGTACGTGGTCCTCAAGCAACGATGTATTCCGTGCGCCCTTGGACGATTCGTCAATACGCTGGTTTCTCAACAGCTGAAGAATCCAATGCTTTCTATCGCAAAGCTCTAGCAGCTGGTGGTCAGGGTGTATCTGTAGCGTTTGACTTGGCAACTCACCGTGGTTACGACTCAGATCACCCACGTGTAACTGGTGACGTTGGTAAAGCTGGTGTAGCGATTGACTCGGTTGAAGACATGAAGATTTTGTTTAATGAAATTCCATTAGACAAAGTATCAGTATCAATGACCATGAACGGCGCTGTATTGCCTATTTTGGCTGGCTACGTTGTGGCTGCTGAAGAGCAAGGCGTTAAGCAAGATCAGCTATCTGGCACGATTCAGAATGACATTCTGAAAGAGTTCATGGTGCGTAATACATATATCTACCCACCAGAGCCATCCATGCGCATCATCGGTGACATCATTGAGTACACCTCACAAAAGATGCCGAAGTTCAACTCGATCTCTATCTCGGGTTACCACATGCAAGAAGCGGGTGCGAACCAAGCTTTGGAGTTGGCCTTTACCATCGCTGACGGTAAAGAATATGTCAAAACTGCTTTAAGCAAAGGTTTGGACGTTGATGACTTTGCTGGTCGCTTGTCATTCTTCTTTGCGATTGGTATGAACTTCTACTTGGAGGTAGCTAAGTTACGCGCTGCTCGTTTGTTATGGTGGAAGATCATGAAGGAGTTCAATCCTAAGAATCCTAAATCATTGATGCTGCGTACGCACTGCCAAACATCGGGTTGGTCTTTAACTGAACAAGATCCTTATAACAACGTTGTGAGAACAACGGTTGAAGCTATGGCCGCGGTATTTGGTGGCACACAGTCATTGCACACCAACTCATTTGACGAAGCGATCGCTTTGCCAACTGAGTTCTCCTCACGTATTGCACGTAATACTCAGTTGATCATCCAAGAAGAAACGCACATCACCAATGTGATCGATCCTTGGGCTGGTTCATACATGATGGAAAAGTTAACGCACGACATGGCTGACAAAGCTTTGGAAATCATCCAAGAAGTTGAAGCAATGGGCGGTATGACCAAAGCGGTTGAAAGTGGTTGGGCTAAATTAAAGATTGAAGCTGCGGCTGCAGAAAAGCAAGCATGTATCGATTCGGGTAAAGATGTGATCGTTGGTGTTAATAAGTACAAATTAGCCAAAGAAGACAACATTGATATCTTGGCGATTGATAACAACAAAGTACGCGATTCACAAATTGCTCGCTTGAAAGATGTTAAAGCCAAGCGCGATAGCGCGAAGGTTCAGGCCGCATTGGATGCATTAACAACTGCTGCTGAAACTAATACAGGTAATTTATTAGGTTTAGCGATTGATGCGATTCGTCTTAGAGCAACAGTGGGCGAAGTTTCTGATGCATTAGAGAAAGTTTTTGGGCGCCATCGCGCCGATACTCAAAAGGTGACTGGTGTGTATGCAGCTGCTTATGACTCAGCCGAAGGTTGGGATAAATTAAAAACAGAAATCGCTGACTTTGCTAAAGAAGAAGGTCGTCACCCACGCGTGATGATTGCTAAGCTTGGTCAAGATGGTCACGATCGTGGCGCGAAAGTAGTTGCAACAGCTTTTGCTGACTTAGGTTTCGACGTTGATATGGGCCCATTGTTCCAAACGCCTGAAGAGTGTGCACGTCAAGCGATTGAGAATGACGTTCATGCCGTTGGTATTTCAACTTTGGCTGCCGGTCACAAAACATTGGTGCCAGCCATCATTGCTGAACTCAAGAAGCAGGGCGCTGATGACATCATCGTCTTCGTAGGTGGTGTGATTCCTCGCCAAGATTACGAAGAGTTGTACGAGTCTGGTGTTAAAGGCATTTACGGTCCTGGTACACCTATCCCAGCTTCAGCCAAAGATGTTTTAGAACAAATTCGTTTAGCTCTTAAGAAGTAACTAACAGTCATCATTAACTCCTAAGTAGAGAAAAGACTCAGTGGAATCTCAAGATCAAGCTTTAGTCGATGCGATTTGCGGACCAGGTGCACACCCTGGTGCTGCACAACGTCGCGCGATGGCTAAAGCCATCACTTTGCTTGAATCCACTCGTGTTGATCATCGCTTAAGAGCTGATGAAGTACTCAATGCCATTCTTCCTAAGAGTGGTCATTCTTTCAGATTGGGCATTTCTGGTGTTCCTGGGGTTGGCAAATCAACTTTCATCGAAGTATTAGGTCTTTACTTAATTGAAAAAGGTCATCGTGTCGCAGTGTTAGCGATTGATCCTTCATCCACAGTCAATGGCGGTTCTATTTTGGGCGATAAAACTCGTATGGAGTTTTTATCAGTTCATGAAAAAGCTTTCATACGTCCTAGCCCATCTTCAGGCAACTTAGGTGGTGTTGCAGAAAAAACACGTGAAGCCATGTTGGTCGCTGAAGCGGCAGGACATGATGTGGTGATTGTTGAAACAGTCGGCGTGGGTCAAAGTGAAATTGCTGTGGCGAATATGACTCTTATTACAGTTACCTAATGCGGGCGATGATTTGCAGGCTATCAAAAAAGGCGTGATGGAATTAGCTGATTTGGTAGTTATTAATAAAGTTGATTTAGATCCAGATGCTGCTACTCGCGCTCAAGTGCAGATCATGAGCTCACTGCGTTTATTCAGTATGCATGGCAATCCTGATCATGCGCACCATGATGAAACGCTTTGGCATCCTAGAGTGATGCGCATGAGTGCGCTCAAGTCAGAAGGTATTTCTGAATTTTGGGACACGGTCTCCCAATTTAAAGATATTCAGACGCAATACGGTCATCTGTCTCATAGGCGTCAGCAACAAGCACAAGCGTGGATGTGGGAGCGCATTGAGTCA
>JBEGTH010000040.1:0-7658 GCA_041179505.1 Pseudomonadota bacterium
CTTGGATATGCAGGTATGCCTGACTGGAAAGATAACGTCATCGCAACATTATTGATGAAAGCTTTCTTGATGAATGACCGTTTAAGCCCAGAGATCATTTTTGCTCGTGATTTCCGCGCAGGTGCTAACGTTGCAGCTCCAGCAATAGAGTGGAAGTATAGTAATGATTTACAGTTCAAGTTTGGTGCAAACTACAAGTTTGGCCCAAGCCAACAGCAACATCAGTTTGATGATGCTAGAACAGCAAACCCATTCCACCCATTTACATCAGCTGGCCAAGGCCCCTTAGAGACATTAGCTCTATCAAACTCAGAGCCTTTAGGTCGCTTCCGTGCTGGTCCGATTGGTACAGCGTTTGGTCAGAACGAGATTTTCGCAACAATGCGTTACAAGTTTTAATTGAGGAGTTATTAAATAATGAAAACAAAATTTTCCGCTTTAGTAGTAGCTTTGATGGCGGTAGGTGCTGCAAGTATGGCAACTGCTGCTACAGAAGCAGACTTGGAAAAGTCATTCTTCCCGTATAAGAATGGCGTTCCAACTTTCCCTGGCCTTAACGACGGCACAGTTATCACAGCAAAGAACGTTGATCAGTTCAAAGATGTAGTTGATCCAGCGTTGTTTGATACAGTGAAGCGTGGTTGGGTTGAGCTGACAGTTGGCAAAACAACTTCATTTGATATGAACAAGCCATATGTAGAGGCTTCACGTATCAACATGAACAAAGCTAAACTTGGTGCTAAGCTAGGTGAAATCGAAGGCTTCGTTGCTGGTCGTCCATTCTTGGAAGAGCCATCATTGAGCGATCCACGTGCTGCTGAAAAGATCATGTGGAACTACAAGTACGGTGTGAACTGGGGGGATAACGCGATTATCTATCCATTCTACTGGAAGTATCGCAACATGATGACTGGTCAAGTTGAGAAGACAATCAAGCTAGAAGCTAACTTCTTGAACTTCACTCACCGTGTTGAGCATGATCCAAAACCTGAAGTAACACCAAATCCATCTAAATTGTTCCGTGGTATCTACATGAACATTAAAGAACCTCAGGATTTGAAGGGTACTCAGTTGTTGATTCAGCGTTATGAAGATGACACAAAGAACGATGATGCTTATTTGTACCTAGGTTTCCAACGTCGTGTACGTCGTTTGGCAACTGGTCAAGTAACTGACTCATTCTTGGGTGCAGACTTGATGATTCAAGACTTCGAAGGTTATAACGACCGTTTATCTGCTTACAAGTGGAAGTATGTTGGTGCTAAGACAACTTTGATGCCTTACTACTACCATAACAGCTTGCCACTAGCTGAAGATATGCCTAAAGAGGCTGATGGTTACAAGTTCGTTGATTATCATGGTCAAGGTAACTGTTTCCAAAAGATCACATGGCAGCTTCGTAAGACGTTTGTTGTTGAAGGAACACCAGTTGACGCAAGTCCAATTGGTAAGCGTTTGATTTACATCGACGTTCAGTCTAACAACATTAACCGTCAGGTGATTTACGATAAGAAGGGCGAAATCTGGAAGACATTTACTATTGGTAAAGCTCACCCAGACTTCCACCATCCAGTGAATAAAGGTTCTGGTATTCCAATCGACGACTCATTCTCAATGGTTGACTTGCAAGCAAAGCATTGCACAACAGGTCAGTTCAAAGGTTTGATCGATCCGAAGTGGAGCCCAGTATCTAAGTTCCAAGTGCAGTTTATGCGCGGCGGTGACTAATCTAGTTTCTGTGTGGATTTAGCTTGGGCAACCAAGCTATTTTTAGACCCTCAAGGGCTTACGTTCTTGAGGGTTTTTTCTTGTTACAAAATTGTAAAAATAGACGAAAATAGTATAAGTATAAAAATTAAATAACTGGAGATACGGTTGAAAAAAGTTCTGGAGCCAGAACTCGTTGATTTACGATCCAAGCTGAAATTTTCATTTGAGACAGGTGAAATTTGGCTAGGGGAAAATCGTATGATGCTCATGCACGTTGCTGCTATGGGCGCGTTCCGTAATGAGATTATTCAGTCTTTGGGTTTAGAGCGAGCCAGAGGTTTATTAGTTCGCCTAGGATATGCCTCAGGTGTGCGTGATGCAGAGTTGGCTAAGAGTTTACCTAGTAATGATTCTCCAGAGGCTGGAGTGATGTTAGGCCCCATGCTCCATTCTTTTAAAGGCATGGTTAGGGTTGAAAAGAAGAAATTAGAAATTGATATTCCAAGAGGGAAATTTTCCGGTGAGTTTATTTGGGAGAATTCTTGGGAAGCGCAAACCCACTTAGAAGAGTTTGGTATCGGCGAAGAAGCTGAGTGCTGGACACAGGTTGGTTATGCATCAGGTTACGTATCCACCTTTGTTGGTCAGCCAGTTATCTTTAAAGAAACCAAGTGTGTTTGTAAAGGGGATCATCATTGCTATATTGAAGCAAGGTTGATGGAGCATTGGGATGATGCTGAAGATTATTTAAAGTATTACAAACCAGAAAATATTGCTGGTCGATTGATTGATTTGCAAGAAGAGGTCGTGAGCTTGCGAGCGTCTTTGAATAAGAAAGCTTTGCCAGCCAATGTGATTGGTGAGTCAGAACCTTTTAAAGCGGCTTTAGATTTGGCATCAACGGCTGCCGCAAAACCGATAACGGTTCTTCTTTTGGGTGAAACAGGAGTTGGTAAGGAAGTATTTGCTCATTGGATACATGACAACAGTGATCGATCAGATCAACCGTTTGTAGCCTTGAATTGCGCAGCTATACCGAATGACTTGTTGGAGTCTGAGTTATTTGGTGTTGAGAAAGGGGCCTTCACAGGAGCCCAGCAATCAAGACCAGGGCGATTTGAGCGAGCGGATGGCGGAACATTATTTTTAGATGAAGTTGGTGACCTAACCTTGGCTGCTCAGGTTAAGTTGCTACGTGTCTTGGAAAGTGGTGAGCTTGAACGTTTGGGCGATATCAAAACGCGCAAAGTAAATGTTCGCCTTGTTGCTGCTACTAACGTGAATTTGCAACAAGCAGTTAAAGATGGCAAATTTAGAGCTGATTTGTACTATCGATTGAATGCCTACCCAGTCAATATCCCTCCGCTGCGAGACAGGAGACCTGATATTCCATTGTTACTTGAAGCATTTATTAAAAAATATGCTTTATTGCATAACAAAAGGATTGTTGGGGTTACGGACAAAGCCATGAGAATGTTGATGAGCTATGACTGGCCAGGAAATATTCGTGAATTAGAGAATATGATGGAAAGAGGTGTATTACTCACAGCATCTGATGAGCGGATAGAGTTAAAGCATCTTTTTGCCGGCGTCGCTGATATCTTCTCTGAGGAAGTCGAGTTGAGTTCTCAGGGGCGCGTTGGAACGCAAAATATGACTTCTATTGATGCACTGATCAATACCATGATTAAAGATGGTATTTCTTTAGAAAATTGCGAATTGATGTTGATGGAAGCTGCAGTTAAGAAAACTAGCGGCAATATTGCTAAGGCTGCCGAATTGCTGGGGGTTACCCGTCGCCAAGTAGCATATCGATTGGAAAAAGAAGACAAAAAGTAAGTTTGTATTTTTTATCAAAAATAGAGTGTGTCAGGGATGTTACAAATTTGTAACATGAGCGTTACAAGGTTTACAAATTTGTAACTTTTGATGTTATTGAAGGGTTAGTGGTTTTCCCTGAATGACCAGGCTAGAAAGCCTATATATATTGATCTAGATCATGTTTGGCACGATCTTTGCATTAATAAGATGCGAAAGATATTATTTTTAGTGCAAGCCTTCACTTTTATGGAGCAAGAATATGCAAGTTGATTTACAAACGATTGCCTTAAAGCCGCTTAGAAATACCTTTAAGCATATTGAAAAGCGTTTCGGCGATAAGGTAGCTTCTCGTTATCAAGAGGCTACCTATGACTTACAGCCAACAGACAATTTCCACTACAAGCCAACATGGGATCCTGCTCGTGAGATTCATGATGTGGGTCGTACCAAGATTGTTTTAAAAGACTGGTATGTCTTAAAAGACCCGCGTCAGTTTTACTATGGTGCTTACACACAAGCACGTGCTCGTCAGCAAGACGCGATTGAAAAGAGTTTTGACTTTATTGAAGAGCGTGGTCTAGAGAACTCTTTGAATGCTGAAGTTAAAGCCGTTGCTTTGAAAACACTCATGCCTTTGCGTCACGTAGCTTGGGGTGCCAACATGAACAACAACATGATGGCTGCTTATGCCTACGGTACTGCGCTGAACCAGGCTTGTACTTTTGCAAGTTTTGACCATTTAGGTATTGCTCAATATTTGACACGTTTAGGCTTAGCCTTAGGTGATGTGGATGCGTTGAAAGCTGGTAAAGCTTCATGGGAAAAAGATGCTGATTGGCAGCCTTTGCGCAAATACGTCGAAGAAACATTAGTTACTCGTGATGTGATGGAGTTATTTGTAGCTCAGAACTTTGCTTTAGATGGTTTGCTATACCCATTGGTATACAAAGAAGCGGTTGACGGCGTTTGGGCGGTTAAATCGGGCCCAACCATCGGCATGATGACGGTGTTCATGGCTGACTGGCAAGCTGAAACAGCCAAGTGGGTTGATGCCGTTCTTAAGGCTGCTGCAGCTGAATCACCAGAGAATAAAGCCTTGTTGAGTGAGTGGGCAAGTGCTTGGGCTAAGAAAGCTAAGGCTGCATTGGTACCAGTTTCAAAGATTGCTTTAGGTCTTGAGGGAGACGCTGCCTTAGCGGATGTTTCTTTAGCGTTACAAGAACGTGCCAAGAAAATTGGCATTGAATTGAATTTCTAATAATTAGAGACGGAGATATAAATCATGGATATGAACGTTAAAAAGAAGTTAGGTTTAAAAGAGCGCTACCATTTGATGACGCGCGACCTAGCATGGGATGCAACTTACCAAAAAGAAGAAGAAATTTATCCGCAATTGGCTTATGAAGGCATCAAGATTCATGACTGGGATAAATGGGAAGATCCATTCCGTTTGACAGTAGATGCTTACTGGAAATACCAAGCAGAGAAAGAGCGCAAACTATACGCAATTATTGATGCATTCTCACAAAACAACGGTCACTTAACTGTTACTGATGCTCGCTATGTGAATGCACTAAAACTATGGTTAAACGGTATTACTCCTTTGGAATATGAAGCGCACAAAGGTTACTGTCGTTTAGGTCGTGAGTTCAAGGGTGTTGGTGCATCAGTAGCTTGCCAGATGCAATCTATTGACGAATTACGTCACGCACAAACACAGATCCACGCGATGTCTAACTACAACCGTTTCTATAACGGTTTGGATGACTGGCATAACAAAGCTGACCGCATGTGGTACTACTCAGTACCAAAGTCATTCTTTGAAGATGCATTGTCAGCAGGTCCATTTGAGTTCATTACAGCGATCTCATTCTCATTTGAGTATGTATTAACAAACTTGTTATTTGTACCATTTGTTTCAGGTGCAGCATATAACGGTGACATGGCTGCGATGACATTTGGTTTCTCAGCGCAGTCTGATGAATCACGCCACATGACTTTAGGTCTTGAAGTGATCAAGTTTATGTTGGAACAAGATCCACAAAACGTGCCTATCGTTCAGAAGTGGATTGATAAATGGTGCTGGAGAGGTGTACGTCTCTTAACGTTAGTTGGCATGATGCAAGATTACATGTTGCCTAAACGTGTGATGAGCTGGAAAGAAGCTTGGGAGATCTACTTTGAAAGTAACGGTATGGCCTTATTCAACGACTTGGCGCGTTACGGTATCAAGGTGCCAGAATGTGTAGAACAAGTACGTAAAGAAAAAGTCCATATTACCCATCAAGCTTGGTTGACATTCAATAGCGCTAACTTCTTGACTAACTTCCACACATGGATTCCAAGCAAGGAAGAGTTAGATTGGTTGGATGCGAAGTACCCAGAGACTTTCCCTAAATACTACCGCCCACGTTTTGAGTATTTCCAGAAGTTGGAAGACGAGGGAAAGCCATTCTTCACAAGTGGTTTACCACGTGTATGCCAAGTGTGCCAGATTCCTGTGTTCTATACAGAGCCAGATGATCCGACTCAATTGGCTTACGAAGAAGGCACTTATATGGGCGAGAAGTTCCAGTTCTGTTCAACATTCTGTCATAAGATTTTTGATGATGAGGCAGAGAAGTATGTTCAGTCTTGGATTCCTCCACATCAAATCTTCCAAGGTAACTGTTTCCCAGAGGGAACTAATCCAACGGTAGAGGGTTTTGATCCAGTAAGAAATGTAGCTGCTTACTATGATATCGAGTGGGGACGTGAGAACGGTCCATTCGTAGGATCAGAAGATCAAAAGAACTTCGCGCAATGGCGTGATCAAACAACAAAGAATTGATAGGGGGATTTATGGCAGTAGCAGCAATTTCAGAATATAAGTTTTCCTCAAGAGATGCCGTGGAAAATTTTCATGGTAATCAGTTGTTGTACGTAGGTTGGGATAAGCATTTAATGTTTTACGGCACAGCCGCTTTCCCATTGCCACCAAGCATGAAGTTCAGTGATTTGTTTGTGGGTCCTTTAGCGCAGTCTTATGGTGCACACCCTGACTTTGCTAAGATTGATTGGTCAAAAGTAACCTGGTTAAATGGCAATAAGCCATTCAAACCAGATTACGACAAATCATTGGCTGAAAACGGACTTGGTCATAAAGACTGTTTACGTTTTCAAACGCCAGGTCTTGATGGTCTATTTGGAATTTGTTTCTAAATTCTTAGATTCAGTACTAACAAAAAAGGCGCCTTGTGCGCCTTTTTTGTTTTCATTAATAATGGCTAAGTTGGCTGAGTTGGCTTAGTTGGGTAGGTGGGGGTTAATTGGAGTAATTACTTTCCGCTATCCACTAGTTGATGTTTTTTGAGTCGATACTCCACTTGAGCGCGCCCCATTTTCAAACGCCTTGCTGCTGCGGAGATATTGCCGTTACTGAGTTGCATTGCGCGCTCAAAAACAAGGGTTTCAATTTGATCAAAAGAAGGCAGCATTTCTAAAAGACTATCTGCTAAGGCCTGCTTTTCATTCAGATTGTTATCAGTTAATTCATTTTTAACCAGTGAGCCACTGGCACTCAAATTAAATGAATCAATTTTAAGTTTTTCACCAGATGTAAATAGATGTTGAATATCAATCACACTATTTTCTTCAGCAAGAATCACACCCCGTTCAATCATATTTTCAAGCTCCCTGACATTGCCGGGCCAGTCGTAGTCCCATAATGCAGCATATGCGTTCGAACTTAGGCCCAATATTTTTTTATTCGAGCGCAATGTGCTTCTCTGTAAAAAGAGAGCAACTAATAAAGGGATGTCTTCGCGACGTTGACGCAGTGGTGGTATATCGATTGGGAAAATGTTCAGACGATAAAACAAGTCTTGCCTAAATCTTCCAGCATCAACTTCAGTTCTAAGATCTCTATTCGATGCTGCAATGATACGAACATTTGTTTTGATGACTTCTGTGCCACCAACGCGTTCGATTTCTCTTTCTTGGATGGCGCGCAAAATTTTACTTTGGGCAGCCAATGACAAGCTGGTAATTTCATCCAAGAAGAGAGTGCCACCATGGGCTCTTTCAAATCGACCCGGTCTGGATTTGTCGGCGCCCGTAAAAGCGCCTTTTTCAACGCCAAACAATTC
>JBEGTH010000041.1:0-7305 GCA_041179505.1 Pseudomonadota bacterium
GCATTAATCACATGCACATGTGGTGGTAAATGTTGCGCCACTTCTACTGCAGCACCCGTGGTTTTATGACGGACCACAAAGATATCAGCCTGCATAGCCACCAAGTTATCGATGGTATCGAGCAATGTCTCACCCTTAGCCGTAGATGATGTTTGTATATCTAAGTTCACCACATCAGCTGATAAGCGTTTAGCTGCTAATTCAAAAGTGGTTCTGGTACGGGTGGAGTTTTCAAAGAAGAGATTGAAAACATTGGTGCCTCTAAGTAGAGGTACTTTTTTAACTTCTCGGTCTGAGTCACTGACTGCAACAAACTGCTGGGCAGTATCGAGGATGTTAAGAATATGTTCTTTAGATAAACCTTCTAAGGTTAATAAATGGGTCAGCTCACCCTTATCGTTCAGTTGCAACTGGGAGGCAGTTTTGCCTACTGGGGGAGTCTGAAGTTTATTGGTCATCTTGGAGGATTATTTTAATCTTTTCTGGCTCAGGGCTGTATTTATTAAGACTTGTTTTCAGTGACAAAAGAGAAGTGGCCATTCTGCTCATCTTTTTCTAAAACTAAGATTTGCTCATCTGCCACTTTTACTTTGGCGCCCTTGAAGGTAGCGTCTACTGGTAACTGTCTTCTATGGCGATCTGCTAGAACTGCCAAATCAACTTTGGCAGGTCTGCCGTAATCAAATAATTCATTTAAAGCGGCTCTAACTGTTCTTCCCGTATCCAACACATCGTCCACCAAGATAATATGAGCACCTTCAACCTCAAAAGGTAGTTTGGTGGACATCCCCTCAGCACTGTTAAATGCTTTAGCACCTTTTTCTGAGTAGTCATCACGGTGGAATGAAACGTTAATAACACCATGGCTTGGCAATTGGAGATCTTTAGCTAAACGCTCAGCAATCCAAGCACCCCCACTGGCTAAACCAGCCAACTGAAAGTTGGCACTTATTTTCTTTTGTTCTTTTAATTGATTTAAAAGAGCTTGATAAAGATCTTCTGCGTTAGGAATGGATGACATAAACTTTCATTCAATGTTAACTGTCAATAGACTGAATTCAACAATTCAACCCATTGATCAAATTTAATAAGAGCATCTTACTCCGATGATTTTTATGTAAATCTTATTTTAAAAATAGGATTTACATAAAAATGACTAAAAATATCCCTATAAATCAATAAAACTCAAAAAGTGCAGGCAATCTATCTTAGGCCTGTCAGCTCACGCTTGGTCTAAATACTGCTGCAAGATGAGTTGAGCTGCAAGAGCATCATTACCCCCTTCTACTGAGACAGAGGTATAGCGCTCATCTACCCAAACCACTTCTTTTTGAAACCTACCCTTAAGTTGATTGCCAAATCGTTTCGCTTTTTGGGTCATCTCATGCTCAGCACCATCCGGATGGGTTGGTAAGCCCACTACCAATATTTGTGGCTGCCATTCAGTGATGACTAGCTCAATAGCTTTAAATCTTTGGTCTTGATTCTTTTCTTGAATAATTTTTAGGGGTTCTGCTGTTTTTGTAATGGTGTTACCAACAGCTACTCCAATACGCTTTTCACCAAAATCAAACGCTAGGATCGTCTGCGACATTAAGCATGTCCAGCAGTAGTTGATAGGAAGCTTTGCTCGATACCCAATAAGGCTAGAACATTTTGATACTTATACTCATCTGGCGTATCAAAGATGATATGAGCCATCTCTTCAGTGGGGGCTGGGATGTTCAACCATCCATTTCGAGCAATCTCATCTTCTAGCTGCCCAGCACTCCAACCTGCATAACCCAAAGTCATTAAAAATCGTTTAGGCCCATGACCTGCTGCGACTTCCTCTAAAACATCTTTGGAGGTGGTCATTGCTAAACCACCAGGGATTCTGAGTGAAGAACTGTAATGAGAGGTGCGCTCACCCTGGTTTTGTTCATGCAGAACAAAACCACGATCAGTTTGCACTGGTCCGCCAAAATAGACAGGTTCACTGGCCTTAGGCTGAATTTCTAAATTGAGATCAATTTTCTCAAACACACTGGCAAGATCTACATCAGTGGGTCGATTAATCACCAACCCCATGGCACCAGTAGCAGTGTGATCACAGAGGTACACCACTGCGCCGGCAAAGTTGTCATCCACCATACCAGGCATGGCAATTAAGAATTGGTTAGCAAGGTGACTGACATCACCAGATTTTTGAGTCATAAGAGGATTTTATTCTAAGCCAGGGAAGTAAATACAAATATTAAAATATTAAAAATGATAGTTAATACACAATAATATCCAATTATTTCATAAGGTTACTGACTATCATCAATATGATTTATATCATCAGATGATATACTTTTTGCATGACTTACGATAATATTCAATCACTCCTTGATCTGCATGAGCAAATTCTTGATCAAGAAGATGGTTATTGGATAAAGATAGAAGCGTGGCAAGTTGAAATAAGCCCACACATTCCGCACGGCATTAGATATTCTCTGACTTTACATATGCCTAACGGGGAAAGAATTTTAGGTTACGACAATGCACACAGCGTCAAAGTAAAAGGGAAAAAATACTCTGGGCAACGTATGGCTTTTGATCATAAACATCGATATGCAACAGATCTAGGCACTCACTATGAGTTTAAAGATGCCTATCAATTGCTATCGGATTTTTTCACGGAAGTTGACCTTGTCCTAAAGGAAGTGAGAGGAAAATGAAAGTTATTAAAATTGGTATTGCGCCACAAGCAAAAATACGTGAACGCATGCTAGCCATTGCCAAAGGTGAATTGAAGCCTAAAGCAACTGACCCTAAAATCTGGTTCACATCCATGCGCTCACTGTCACAGGTTCTTAGTGATGAGAACAGAGCATTACTTGAAGTGATTAGAACGGCACGTCCAGCTTCAATTAGTGAGCTTGCAGATATCACCGGTAGAAAACAGGGTAATTTGTCACGTACACTTAAGACAATGTCTCGGTATGGTTTAGTCACAATGGAAAAACATGAGCGCCATTTACGTCCCATAGCGAATGCTGAACGTTATTTGATTTCAGCTTGAAATATATCTTCTATTAAGGACTTATGTCACTAAACAATCAATCAAAGAGTTTGGTTTGGCTACGCCGAGATTTACGTGTTCACGATCATCATGCACTTCGCATGGCGCTGAAGTCTTGCCAGCAAGTTTGGGTGGCCTTTGTCTTTGATACTGACATCTTGTCTTACCTATTAAACAGAGGCCTTCAAAAAGATCGACGTGTTGACTTCATTTGGCAATCTTTACAAGAGATTGATAGTGAACTACGCACCAAAGGTGGCGGGCTGATTGTTCGTCATGGCAAAGCCACAGAAATCATTCCAAAACTAGCCATTGAGCTGGGTGTTCATGCAGTCTTTACCAATAAAGACTACGAACCTGCTGCCATTGAAAGAGATCGTATTGTGTCTCTTGCTCTAGAAGAGCATGACATAGCTTTTCATGGCTACAAAGACCATGTGATTTTTGAAAATAAACAAGTTCTCACTGGCCAAGGGGGGATATTTTCTGTATTTACACCCTTTAAAAATGCTTGGCTTAAAAAACTTGAAGCTACTGACTTGGATGCTCATGCTGTTGATTTAGATGGCGGTAAGTTTTCCGCTATTCCAAAAGCACTAGATTTGCCATTTCCGTCACTTGAGTCGATGGGCTTTGAGAAGACCGGTCTTGAATCTTACTTACCCGTTGGCATGACGGGAGCATCCGAGTTATTTGAGCAGTTTTTAGACCGAATGGATCAGTATCACGCTACGCGAGATTTCCCTGCCGTCAAAGGTCCCAGCTATTTATCAGTCCATTCACGCTTTGGCACGATCTCTATCAGAGCTTTGGTGCGCGAAGCGCACCAAAGAATGCTAGCAGGCAGCATGGGTGCCACCATTTGGTTATCAGAACTGATTTGGCGTGATTTTTATTTCATGATTCTAAGTAATCATCCAAGACTAGCTCCAGCGGTTGGCAAGAAAACAGTTGTGCATGGCACTGCTGGTCACGAGTCATTTAAACCAGACTACGACAAAATAGTTTGGGAAAGTGGCGCTAAAGCTCAAAAACTATTTAAAGCATGGTGTGAGGGTAAAACTGGTTACCCACTTGTTGATGCGGCGATGCATCAACTCAATCAAAGCGGTTATATGCATAACCGCTTAAGAATGGTTGTGGCTTGTTTTCTAATTAAAGATTTAGGGATTGATTGGCGTTGGGGAGAGCAATACTTTGCTGATCACCTGAATGACTTTGACTTTGCAGCGAATAACGGCGGCTGGCAATGGGCATCATCCAGTGGTTGTGATGCGCAACCTTACTTCAGGATCTTTAATCCAATCACGCAATCTGAAAAATTTGATTCGGAAGGTAAATTCATTAAAAAGTATTTACCGCAACTCTCCAAACTATCTAAGAAAACAATTCATGCCCCATGGTTGGCCGGTGATATTGAATTAGATATGGCTGGGGTTAGATTGGGTAGAGATTACCCGTTACCGATTGTGCAGCATGATGAAGCGAGAAAAAATACTTTGATCAGATATGCAGTAGTTAAAAAAGAATCTATCGATTAAGTAACTCTTTTTTAATCTCCATTTATTTTTTAAGTTTTGGTTTTAATATCTTAGTTAAAGACCTACCGGTCTTTGCAAGCCGGGCACCTTGATGAACTCAGGTTTCTTACCCAGAGACATAGCGCTGAGTTGACCACCCCATACGCAACCCGTATCCAAACCCACTACATTCTTTTTCTTTAAAAGACCTAAAGTGGACCAATGCCCAAAGACAATCTTGGCATCTTGAGTTTTTCTGTTAGGTACATTGAACCAAGGCATATAACCTCTTGGAGCATCTCCAGCACCCTCTTTACTTTCAAACTCCATGACCCCTTTTGTAGTACAAAAACGCAATCGGGTGAGTGAATTAATAATCACTCTGAGGCGCTCTGCGCCTTTGAGTTTGTCACTCCATTGATTCGGTGTATTGCCATACATTTCAACAAGAGACTTGGCATAGTTTTTATGACGTAGGGTTTTTTCAAGCTCATGAGCCAACTCTAGTGTTTTTGTAATATCCCACTGAGGCAAGATACCTGCATGAACAAATAAAGTATTGAAGTTATCTTGGCCACTGTAGAGCGCCATCGGACGATGTCTCAACCACTCGATCAATTCTTTTCGATCTGGCGCCTTTAAGATGTCATCCAAGGTGTCCAATGATTTAGGTCCACGTATTCCAGCTGCTCTAGCTAAGAGATGTAAGTCATGATTACCTAAAATACATTCCGCTTTCCCAGCCTCTTGTAAAGCTTTGAGAGTTCTTAATGTACCCAAGGAATCAGGGCCGCGATTGACCAAATCACCAACGCAAATGATCTTGGAATCTTTGGGTAATTGTTTGATGAGTTGCTTAAGTTGCTGATGACAACCCTGCACATCACCAATGGCAAATATTTTGTTCATATAACCCTGAGTTTACTAGGTGATGATTTTGTTGATTTGATTTATTACTTATAAAAAGTATAAGATACTTCTTTGCAGTGTAAGCATAATTTTAGAAGGCTCACGCATGAAATTTAATTCTTTGAAATACTCAAAAAAATTACGCCTTGCCGGCTTTAACGAAAACCAATCAGAAATACTGGCTGAAGGGTTTCATGAGCACATTTCATACCAAGAAGTAGCCAAGAAGAGCGATCTTGTGCACCTAGACAAGAAGATTGATGTGGTTGAAATTCGTCTGGAAAAATCAATCGCGGATCTTGGCACCAAACTAACGACATTCATTTGCGCCAGCTCATTCTCTGTCATGACAATCTTGCTGGCTTTTATGATGTTCTTACATAGCGGCAAATGATTTTTCTGCTGCTTTAAACATTTCGTCTAAAACATCATCATCATGAGCGATCGATAAGAAACCAGCTTCATAAGCTGATGGCGCCAAATAAACACCGTTGTCGAGCATCAAGTGGAAGAATTTCTTGAACGCTTCAATATCGCTTGCTGTTACTTGGGCATAAGAAGTTGGCACTGTCTTTGAGAAATAAAGACCAAACATACCACCTACGCTATCGACTGAAAAATCAACTCCTGCTTGCTTGGCTCGCTCAGCCATACCATCCACAAACTTTTTAGTTTGAGCAGTTAGATTTTCAAAGAAACCAGGTCTGGTGATGATGTCTAAATTAGCCATCCCTGCTGCAACTGCAATTGGATTACCTGACAATGTCCCAGCCTGATACACATTACCAATAGGTGCCAATTTATTCATGATGTCAGAGCGACCACCAAAAGCAGCCATTGGCATGCCACCGCCCATAACCTTACCCAAACAGGTGAGATCTGGCTTAATGCCATGTAGACTTTGGGCCCCACCCAATGCCACTCTAAAACCAGTCATTACTTCATCGTAAATCAATACAGCACCATCTTGAGTAGTCAGATCCCTCATGGCTTTTACAAATGCTGCACTTGGTTTAATCAAGTTCATATTGCCGGCAATAGGCTCAACTATGAGAGCTGCTACTTTGCCAGCATGTTGTTTGAAAGCCAACTCAAGTGCTTCTACGTCGTTATAAGGAAGAACTAGAGTGTGCTTCACTAAATCTTGTGGTACACCACCTGATGAAGGGGCATTTTGAGTACTGTCAGCAAAGGTCAACATCCCGGAGCCTGCTTTAACCAACAAACTATCAGCATGGCCGTGGTAACAACCTTCAAACTTGATAATTAAATCTCTACCTGTAAAGCCCCGCGCTAAACGCAAGGCGCTCATGGTAGCCTCAGTGCCACTTGACACCAATCGCACTTGTTCAACACTTGGAACTAGCTGACAGATACGCTCAGCCATAACAACTTCACCTTCAGTAGGAGCACCAAAGCTAAAGCTAAGCTTGGTAGCATCTTGAACAGCTTTGACAACCTTTGGATGAGCATGACCAACAATCATTGGTCCCCAAGAACCGATGCAGTCGATATACCGACGGCCATCAGCATCCCAAAAGTAAGCCCCTTGAGCACGAGCAACAAAGCGAGGAGTACCCCCCACCTGACGGAAAGCTCTAACTGGGGAGTTCACACCACCTGGAGTAGTTTTTTGGGCTCTTAAAAATAGTTCTTCGTTTTTACTCATCTTGATTAATTTAAATTGACTTGCAAGTAATGCTGTATTTAAAACTTCAAAGCCACCCGAAGGTGGCTTTTTGAATTTATATGACTTAGATAACCGTCATCTCAAAATCTTCTTTGCGCGCGCCACACTCTGGACATGTCCAGTTCATTGGCACATCTTTC
>JBEGTH010000042.1:0-6825 GCA_041179505.1 Pseudomonadota bacterium
TGCCATGCAAGCGCTCTCCCAGCTGAGCTATAGCCCCTTAATTAGATGATCTTAAATAAGTAAGCTCAAGCAATCAAGACCGTAATTCTAGCCTATTTTGATACAACTTTGCAAGCGTTGAATTGTTTCTTCTTTACCAATCAATGAAATAACTGCATCAATCGCTGGTGTTTGGGTGGTTGCAAACATCGCATAACGGACTGGCATGGCTAAAGCAGGCATTTTCATGCCATGTTTGGCCAAAACCTCCTTAAAAGCAGTGCTGACAGCTGCTTTACTGCCATCACTACCAGCTAAGGCGCTAGCAAAGTCAGCTAAAGCAGCATGAGTCGAGGCAGGAATATTTGCCTCTAAATCAGCCTGACTGTGCTGAGGTCTATCCATATAGAAGAGTTTTGCACCCTCTGCTATTTCAATTAAGGTGTTGGCGCGGTCTTTTAAAAGCCCAACTACAGCCACAAAATCAGGCCCAACATCAGTTTTAATGCCTAATTTTTGTGCAAATGGTAAGGTGCGCTGGGCTAAATCAGCAGCATCACCGTGCTGCAAATAATGGTGATTTAACCAAAGTAATTTTTCTGGATTATGTTGAGCCGGTGATTTACCTAAGTGGTCTAAATTAAACCAATCAACAAACTGTTCTTTTGTAAAAATTTCGGCATCACCATGAGACCAGCCTAAACGAGCTAAATAATTAAGAACAGCTTCAGGCATATACCCTTCACGCTCATAATCACGAACACTCATCGCTCCGTTACGCTTACTCATCTTCTCACCTTGATCATTTAAGACAGTCGGTAAATGAGCATAAATCGGCGAAACACCGCCTAAGGCTTTCAGAATATTAATTTGACGCGGCGTATTGTTGACATGGTCATCTCCACGAATAACGTGAGTAATTTTCATATCCAAGTCGTCAACAACAACGCAGAAGTTATAAGTAGGTGTGCCATCAGGGCGAGCAATCACCAAATCATCTAATTCATCGTTACTAATTTCGATCCGCCCTTTAACAGCATCTTCCCAAACAACGCTGCCACCAATAGGATTTTTGAAACGAATAACTGGCTTGATGCCTTCTGGAGGGATTGGCAAATCTTTACCGGCCTCTGGACGCCAAAACCCGTTGTAGCGGGGCTTTTCTTTATTTGCCATTTGCGCATCACGTAAAGCATTAAGCTCATCTTCACTCATATAGCAGTAGTAAGCCAAACCATCCTTGAGCATTTGAGCAATGACTTCACGATAGCGATCCATGCGTTGCATTTGATAAATAGGGCCTTCGTCAATATCAAGTCCTAACCAACGCATACCTTCAATGATCACATCAACAGCTTCTTGGCTGGAGCGTTCTTGATCAGTATCTTCAATACGAAGGATGAAATCACCCTTCATTTTGCGAGCAAAAGCCCATGGATACAAGGCACTTCTTAAGTTACCGAGGTGAATAAAGCCCGTTGGGCTTGGTGCGAATCGTGTTCTAACTGTCATAAACTCCATTATCTCATTGGCGAGATATAGCTTCTTATTTTTAATCCTATAAGCTCAAAGAAACTAGGTAAATTAAAAAGTGAGGATGGCTTTCCATAAAGTTTCTACAATAGCGGCTATGACAGAAAAATATGCCTCAGACTTACTACAAGTATTCGTATTTGACGGAGCGCCGGTGCGTGGCGAGATTGTCAACATCAGAGACGCTTGGCAAGCCATCTTGGCGCGCAAAGACTACCCTGTTGCAGTTAGAAAACTTTTAGGGGATTTGGTCGCGGCCGGAGTATTGCTTAGTGGCACACTTAAGTTCAAAGGTAGCATGATCATTCAAGCGCAAGGTAATGGCGCCATCAGATTATTAGTTCTCGAGTGCAAAGAAAATTTAGTGATTAGAGCCACAGCGAAGCTCAATGAAGATATTGATCTTTCAGATTTACCTGACAATGCTGGCTTATCTGACCTCATCAATCCAGATGGCAAGGGCAAATTAGTTATCACTCTAGACCCTGCTGATCGTCAACCCGGCCAAAACCCATATCAGGGTATCGTTTCACTTCACGATGGCCAGAATCCTGTACAAACAATTGCAGAAGCCATAGCTCTTTATATGCGAGATTCAGAACAATTAGAAACTCGCTTATGGCTAGCCAGCGATGAGCATTCCTGTGGTGGGTTGCTGCTCCAGAAGTTACCTAATATGGGCGGACAACTAAAAATGGATGACGATGTGGCTGCTGAAGGATGGGCGCGACTTCAATTTTTATCTGACACAGTAACGGAAGAAGAGCTTCTAACCCTGGAACCGCAAGTACTGATGAAACGTCTTTATCTCGATGAATCAGCACATCATGGAGTCAGAAGTTTTGATCAGCGTCCCATTCAATTTGGCTGCCGCTGCTCCCGCATAAAAGTGGCTGATATGCTGAAGATGCTTGGTGAGGAAGAAGTAAATAGCATCCTAGAAGAAAAGTCTGCAGTTGAGACTAACTGCGATTTCTGCGGACAAATCTACGTCTTTGACGCTGTAGATTGTAAGCAGATATTTAGTAGTTCAACGCTGATAGATGCCGTCAAAAAGCCACCACAGGCAAAGCATTAAAACTTAAAAATAGATTTATTTTTTAGACTGATCTGTTGCAGAGGTATCTGGAGCTGTTTTTTTGTTGGGTACGACTTGAACAAAGATTTCACCCTCTTTGCTCATACCATGCTCAGCACGGGCTCGCTCTTCGATAGCTTTAGTACCATCTTTGAGATCTTTAACTTCACCTGCTAATTTCGCATTACGGGCTGATAAAGCTTCATTCTTTTCTAATTGCTTAGAAACACCACGATCCAATTCGTAAACTCTTAGCCAGCCACCCTTACCTAGCCATAGTGGGTACTGAATAATGACTAAGAGAGCTAACATGCCGTAAACAACTATTCGCATATAAGCTCTCTTATTTTTTACGTTGAAGCTTCTAAAACTTACTTGCGCAAGTTGTAGAAAGTTGAACGACCTGGATAGCTAGCAACATCACCCAAATCTTCTTCAATACGAATCAATTGGTTGTACTTAGCGATACGATCAGAACGAGATAATGAACCTGTTTTGATTTGACCAGCATTGGTGCCAACAGCAATATCAGCAATTGTGCTGTCTTCTGTTTCACCAGAGCGATGCGAAATCACTGCTGTGTAACCTGCACGCTTAGCCATTTCAATCGCAGCAAAAGTCTCTGTCAATGTACCAATTTGGTTAACCTTGATCAAGATAGAGTTGGCGATATTTTTTTCAATACCTTCTTTAAGGATCTTGGTATTGGTTACAAAAAGATCGTCACCCACTAACTGGATCTTTTTACCCAACTTCTCAGTCAGGATGGCCCAACCTTCCCAGTCACCCTCGTGCATACCATCTTCGATAGAAACGATAGGATATTTATCAACTAGGTTAGCTAAGTAATCAGCAAATTCAGCTGAAGTTAATTTCAGACCTTCGCCAGATAGATCATATTTACCATCTTTATAGAATTCGCTAGCAGCACAATCCAAAGCCAATAAAACATCTTCACCTGGTTTGTAGCCTGCTTTCTCAATCGCCTTAAGAATCGTGTTCAAACACTCTTCGTTGCTCTTGAAGTTAGGTGCGAAACCACCTTCATCACCTACAGAAGTTGGCATGCCCTGGTCATGAATAATCTTCTTTAATGCATGGAAAATTTCTGCACCACAACGAACAGCTTCACGGAAGCTTGTCATGCTAACTGGCATGATCATAAATTCTTGGATATCTAGACTGTTGTTGGCATGTGAACCGCCATTAACAATATTCATCATAGGAACAGGCAACTGCATAGAACCTGAACCGCCGAAATAACGATATAAAGGTAAACCAGCCTCTTCTGCAGCAGCACGCGCAACCGCCATTGACACAGCTAATGTTGCATTAGCGCCAAGACGTGATTTGTTATCAGTGCCATCAAGATCAATCAATGTGCGATCTAAGAAAGCTTGTTCACTGGCATCTAAACCCATCACAGCTTCTGCAATTTCAGTATTGATGTTTTCTACAGCTTTTAAAACGCCTTTGCCTAGATAACGACCAGCTTCACCGTCGCGCAACTCAACAGCTTCACGTGAGCCTGTAGAAGCACCTGATGGCACAGCTGCACGACCCATAACGCCTGATTCGAGCAACACATCACACTCGACAGTTGGATTACCTCTAGAATCTAAAATCTCACGACCAATGATGTCAACGATTGCACTCATGACTTCTCCCTAACCAATTATTGAAAATCTTTTTCTAAGAATACGTTGCCCGTTTTAACAACGTTATCAAGCGCTACCAAAGTAGCCAATAAATCTTTCATACGAGCCAATGGCACCGCATTAGGGCCATCAGACAATGCTTTAGCTGGATTAGGATGCGTCTCCATAAACAGACCGCTAATGCCAACTGCTACGGCAGCTCTTGCAAGCACCGGAACCATCTCACGTTGACCACCGCTGCTTGTACCCTGACCACCCGGCAACTGAACTGAATGGGTCGCATCAAATACCACCGGAGCATTTGTCTCACGCATGATGGCAAGACTACGCATATCTGAAACTAAATTGTTATAACCAAATGAAGCACCACGCTCACAAGCCATGAAGACGTCATCTGGCAGGCCTGCTTCTTTGGCTGCCGCACGTGCCTTATCAATCACGTTTTTCATATCACCAGGAGCCAAAAATTGGCCCTTCTTAATATTGACTGGCTTACCGCTTTGAGCACAAGCACGAATGAAATCAGTTTGACGGCACAAAAATGCTGGTGTTTGCAAGACGTCAACAACAGCTGCTACTGGTTTGATTTCAGAAATATCATGAATATCAGTCAGAATATGAACGCCAATTTCTTTTTTAACCTTAGCAAGAATCTCCAAGCCCTTTTCCATCCCCAAACCACGGAAAGATGTTCCAGATGAACGATTGGCTTTATCAAATGAAGACTTATAAATAAATGGGATACCAAGGCTTGAAGTAATTTCTTTCAGTTGACCAGCTGTATCCATGGCCATTTGCTCAGACTCAATCACACAAGTACCAGCAATTAAAAAGAATCTCTTATCTAAACCAATTTCAAAATCGCATAACTTCATAACAAGCTCCTGTAAAGGATTGCCTTAAGCAATACCCTTGTGATTTAGCGCCGCTTTAATAAATGCAGAGAACAATGGATGCCCATCACGCGGGGTTGACGTGAATTCAGGGTGGAACTGCACACCAAAGAACCATGGATGGGTTGCTGCAGGCAGCTCCATCATTTCTGGCAATTCTTCATTAGGCGTTCTTGCCGAAATGATCATGCCCGCTGATTCCAGCTTAGGCACATAGATATTGTTCACTTCATAGCGATGGCGATGACGCTCATTCACCTCTGAACCGTAAATCTTTTCAGCCAATGTGTTTGGCTTGACAGGACAACGCTGAGAACCCAAACGCATTGTGCCGCCAAGATCAGAGGCTTCATCACGCTTTTCAACGCGACCTTCACGATCCATCCATTCAGTAATCAATGCCACCACCGGATGCTCGCCATTAGGTTCAAATTCAGTACTATTAGCACCCTTAAGGCCTGCAACATGGCGGGCAAACTCAATCACGGCCAATTGCATACCAAGACAGATACCTAAATAAGGAATCTTGTTTTCGCGAGCATGCTTAATGGCAGAAATCTTACCTTCAGTACCACGCTTACCAAAACCTCCTGGAACCAAAATGGCATCCAAACCTTGTAGGCTTGAAATATCACCATGCTCTAAGTTTTCGGAGTCGATATAACGAATACCAACTTTAGTTTCATTATGAATACCTGCGTGACGCAAAGCTTCAATCAATGATTTGTAGGACTCAGTGAGGTCAACATACTTGCCAACCATACCGATAATCACTTCATGCTTAGGATTTTCTAAGCTGTGTACAAGGCCGTTCCATACTGATAAATCAGCAGGTTTTGCATTTAATCTCAACTCTTGGCAGATCAAGTCATCTAAACCTTGCTCATGCAACATTTGAGGAATCTTGTAGATCGTATCAACATCCCAAACAGAGATAACTGACTGTTCGCGCATGTTTGCAAACAATGAAATCTTGGCGCGCTCATCTTCAGGGATAGGTCGATCAGCACGACATAACAATGCCGTTGGCATGATGCCAATTTCACGTAACTTTTGAACTGAGTGCTGAGTTGGCTTAGTTTTTAATTCGCCAGCGCTTGCAATATAAGGTACCAAAGTTAAATGAACAAAAGCTGTGTCACCCTGAGGTAAACGCAAACTCATTTGGCGAGCAGCTTCTAAGAATGGCAATGACTCAATGTCACCCACTGTGCCGCCAATTTCGCAAATAGCGACATCAGTTTGGCCGTTATGGCTCGCATTAGCGCCACGTTCAATGAAATTTTGAATTTCATTCGTGATATGCGGAATAACTTGAACAGTTTTACCTAGATACTCCCCACGACGCTCCTTACGGATCACAGATTCGTAAATCTGGCCTGTCGTGAAGTTGTTGCTCTTACGCATCTTGGCAGAAACAAAACGTTCATAGTGACCCAAATCCAAGTCAGTTTCAGCACCATCCTCGGTCACAAACACTTCTCCATGCTGAAGAGGGCTCATCGTACCGGGGTCGACGTTGATATAGGGGTCTAATTTTAAGAGGGTGACTTTTAGGCCGCGCGATTCGAGAATGGCGGCTAAGGAGGCGGCTGCGATACCCTTCCCTAGGGAAGAAACCACACCACCAGTAACAAAGATGAATTTAGTCATCGAATATGCTTAGTGGGTAATACGCAATTAT
>JBEGTH010000043.1:0-6450 GCA_041179505.1 Pseudomonadota bacterium
GTTAGCCATTCATTAAGACTTAAATTAGTATCAGCCGGAACACGCAAGTATCTAAACTCTTGAGCTGCACTTTCTCGTACCCCAAATAAAAACATAGGCATGCCATCTAAGAAAAGTGGCTGCATATAGTTACTATATTCACGCGCCTGGCCAGCCGCATCACGAAGCTTGTATTGCACTGACGGGCCGACGTTTTTCAAATCAGTTGTCTTGCTTGTTTTAGCGCCAGAACCTAAACGATTATTGAATGCTTTTGCTAAGCCAGCATCAGCGGACTGGGTAGCAACCCCTCTGGCATCAGATTGCCCAGAAGCATTAGAAATATTCTCCACATTTGTTGGCCTAAACCCAACAAACTCTAATGTGTAACTTGTGCCATTGTTGGACTTTAATGCCGTACTTTGTCCAACCTCCCCACTCACCATAAAACTTGTCTTAATAGAATGTGCGGCACCCAACATCGGATAAGCGCGCAACTTTAATTTTGATCCACCATCTTCAAAACTAGATTGATAAATTGCTACGCCACGATGTATTAAAGGCTCATTAACTTTGATCTTTGCTTCGGACTCTTTACCTGTATCAAGATCTTTAATTAACACCTCACTCATGAAGAGTTTAGGCATGCCAGTGCTGTAATACTCAACATGAAACTTTTTCAATTCAATTGAAAAAGGTAACTCTTGAATAATGCTGCCACTAGTTGCATTTAATAAAGCTGTTGCACTTGTACCGCCCTCTGGCACAAAAATATTAGCGCGATAACTTGGATTGCTAGCACTTAACTTATGCTCACTTGGAATTTCAGAAATAAGCATGCCTTGAGTATTACTAGGCAGAATACTTTTACCGCCAAACCAAATTTGGCCTTTCGTAAATAAATCACCATCCAACAGACCACCCAAACAAATTAAAACAATGGCACTATGCGCAAATATGTAACCCCATTTGCTGGCTGCCCCTTTTTTTGCCATCACTTTAGAGTGATCATCTGCTATTTGAGTTTTTACCGAATAGCCATCCTTAAGCAAACGATTAGCAATGCCATCTGCAGCAGCCTGATGACTCAGCGGGCTTGTGTATTCAAAGTGATGATGAAGCGCACGCAAACCACCCTCTTTGACATGCTCTTTCCAGGCACGGATATCCGCCAACATTTTTGGCGCATTGCGTAATACACAAAATGAAACTGATACAACTAAGAACGCCAAAATTAACAAGAACCACCACGCTGTATAAACAGCGAACAAACCTAAACCATTAAAAATTTCAGCCCAGAATGGCCCAAATTGATTGACATAATTTGCGTAGGGCTCACTTTGCTTGATAACAGTACCAATAATGCTAGCAATTGAAATAATTGTTAATAAAGCAATCGCAAAACGCATAGATGACAAAAGTTCTACGCTGGCACGATTAAACCTTTTAAATGCGCTGATATCTGTTGAAGATGTAGTCATACCCTAATCTATAAAAAATAAAGCCCACAAACTAAGTTCGTGGGCCCTTCTTATTGCTAAAACTTAAAGAAGTTTTATTAACGTACGCCAGCGATATAGTCTGCTACAGCCTTGATTTCTGCATCAGACATTCTAGATGCAATCGCGCTCATCTGCACGCTGTTCTTGCGCTCCCCAGAACGGTAGGCAACTAACTGTGCTTCTGTGTATTCAGCATGTTGACCGGAGATACGTGGGTATTGTGCTGGGATACCTGAACCATTAGGACCATGACAACCAGCACAAGCTGCTACTGATTTTGAAGCAATACCACCACGGTAGATCTTTTGGCCCAATTCAATACTTGCCTTGTTTTTAGCAGTACCTGTTCCTGGTGTTTGCTTTTCTAAATAAGCGCCGATGTTGGCCATATCTTCATCAGACAATAAACCCGCAAAAGCACCCATAATTGCATTTGGACGATCTTTAGCGCCCTTGTAATCTTTAAGTTGCTTAACAATGTATGCGGCGTGCTGACCAGCTAACTTAGGATAAGCTGCTGCACCACTGTTACCGTTAGTGCCGTGACAGCTAACACAGGCCACAACACCTCTTTTAGCATCACCACTGTTATATAGCGTATCGCCTTTGGCTGCATCAGGAGCAGCTGGCTTTTCAGCTGGCTCAGCAGCAAAGCTAACGCTTGCTAATGACAAACCCAAAGTAATCACTAAAGTCTTAAATGTGGCTGAAATTGTTTGACGCATGTGCACTCACCCTATGTATATGATGCGAAAGATTTAAAAATCTTTATTTTTAATTAAACAACTAATTATCAACGAGAGATTTTACAATAGGTCTAACCTTTTAAACACCTATGTCGACCTTACATCAAGCACAATTTCTTATTACGATTAACCATTTGGTTGATTTACCCACCTGGGACATCCCTGAAGTGGCCTTTGCCGGTCGCTCAAATGCAGGGAAATCCACGGCCATTAACGTACTTTGCCAGCAAAATAGGCTGGCGTTTGCTAGCAAAACCCCTGGCAGAACGCAACATATCAACTTTTTCGGTATTTTAACGAAAGATAAGACCAATTTAGCGAATTTAGTCGACCTTCCGGGCTATGGCTACGCTCAGGTAGACTTTAAAACGAGATCTCACTGGAACAATTTGCTATCCACCTATTTGCAGACCAGACCTAATTTAAAGGGAATGGTTCTGATTATGGACTCCAGAAGGGGCATGACCGACCTAGACCAGCAAATGATTGAATGGTTCACACCAACGGGTCGCCCCATTCATGTTTTATTAACTAAATGTGACAAACTCAATCAATCTGAAGGTCGTTTAGCCTTGAAAAAGCTGCAAAATAAGCTAAAAGAACTGAATCCAAATGGCCCCTATACCGCCCAGCTATTCTCAAGTACCAAGCGCATTGGATTGGTTGAGGCTGATTCGATGGTTTCAGGGTGGCTCGGCATTGAAGCATCAGCAGCACACACCAGTAATGAAAATCGTATTTCTAAGAACCTAAAACCCCAACTTTCATCATAAGGTTTTATATGCAACTTTTTCATCGTCCACGTCGATTACGAAGAACTGATTGGTCGCGCCGCTTAGTACAAGAAAATACGCTCACCAGTAGTGATTTTATTTATCCTGTGTTCTTATTAGAAGGCAACGGCCGCAAAGAAGAAGTGAAGTCTATGCCTGGCGTTAGCCGAGTATCTTTAGACCTTTTGATTCCAATTGCGGAAGACTGCGTCAAGTTGGGCATTCCGGTGATGGCATTGTTTCCAGTCATCAGCAATGAATTAAAAACCGCTGACGGCAAAGAAGCTTTCAATTCAAACGGCCTCATTCCACAAGCAGTTAAAGAGCTGAAGAAGAAATTTCCTAACCTTGGCATCATGACTGACATTGCACTTGATCCATACACAAGTCATGGTCAAGATGGGATTATTGATGAAGAAGGTTATGTCATCAACGACATGACTGTTGATGCTTTGATCAAACAAGCCTTAACGCATGCTCAAGCAGGCGTTGATATGGTTGCACCATCTGACATGATGGATGGCAGGATCGGCGCCATTCGTGATGCTCTAGAGGCACATGGTTTTATTCATACTCAAATCATGGCTTACTCAGCCAAATATGCTTCTGCTTTTTATGGTCCATTTAGAGATGCAGTCGGATCTGCGGGCAACCTTGGCAAAGGCAATAAAAAAACCTATCAAATGGATCCAGCCAATTCCGATGAGGCCATCCGGGAAGTCGCTTTAGATATTGAAGAAGGCGCAGATATGGTGATGGTGAAGCCAGGCATGCCTTACCTTGATATTGTGAGACGCGTGAAGGATGAACTTGGATACCCTACATTTGCTTATCAAGTGAGTGGTGAGTACGCCATGATCAAAGCCGCTGCGTTAAACGGTTGGGTTGATGGAGATGCAGTGATGATGGAATCATTGCTAGCATTCAAGCGAGCTGGTGCAGATGGCATCCTCACATATTTTGCAAGAGATGCTGCAAGACTACTTCAGAAGTAATACTAAGAATTAATCAAGGCGCTCTAAGAAGCGATCGGCTTTCATAAATCCGATAACTCTCTTAGAGCTTTTTTCTTGTCCCTGCTGATCAAAAAATAAAATAGCAGGCGGCCCAAACAAAGCAAAACGCTTCAAAATTAATTGATGATCAACCGTATTTTTAGTGACATCCACCTGAATCAATTGGTATCCATTTAATTTTTTCACAACATGAGCGTCGCTAAAAGTAAGAAGTTCCATTTCTTTGCAAGTAACGCACCAATCAGCATAAAAATCCAAGAGTACCGGCTTGTTATTTTCCGTGGCAGTCCTAAGTGCTTTATTTAATTGATCAGAACTTGTCACACGCTCAAAAATTAATCCTGAAGAAAGCTGATGAGTTGCTTGAGCATCTATTAATTGTTTAGTTGTAAATATTGGTGATACAACCCATGCTGCCAAAACAACTAACAACACTCCAAATATTTTTTGGATGATCGTCATCCATGCGCCAGCTTTTGGCAGCAAACCTTTTGCACCTATTGCCAATAACATTAAAGGCAAGCCCATACCTAAAGCCATCACAAACAATAACAAACCACCCCAAGGAATTGAGCCTGCGTGCGCGATAAATGCTAATACTCCCGCTAGTGGGGCTGTGACACAAGGGCTGGCTATCAGCGTAGAAATTGCACCCAATAAAAATGCGCCAACAATACTTCCGCCCTCTTGTTTTCCGGCAATTCGATCTAAATGATTATGTATTGCAAGTGGCAATCGCAACTCATAAAAACCAAATAAGCTTGCAGCCAATGCAAGCAATAAGACTGCAAAGCCAGCAAGCACCCAAGGATTTTGCAGAAATACTTGTATATTGGCACCAAGCGCAGCAGTCAACATACCTGCTAAGCTATACATTAAAGCCATACCTAATACATAGCTTATGGCCAATACACTTGATCGCCATTTCGATATATTTTGATGCCGTGATGTTTTAGAACCAAAGACAACGCTAGACATGATAGGCAGCATTGGCAATACACATGGCGTTAATGCCATAGCTAAACCAAGAATAAAAAAGGCTCCCAACAATATCCATGGGGAAATGTTTGCTAAGAGTTGCGTTAACTGTCCCGCATCATCCCTTGCTGCCCAGAGTTCAGCAATCCCCCCAGAGCCTTGATTGGGGACATTAGTCACATCATCTAGCAACACACCTGAAACAACTACTTGTGGCGCTGATAGCGTGAAATTAAGTTGCATCGGCGGATAGCAAATGCCCTTATCAGCACAACCCTGCAATTCCATTTGTAAGATCAAGCCACGCTTTACTAAATCAACAGATACTGGGAGCGCTATTGAAAATTCTTTAGGATAAGTTTCTAATTTCTTTCCGAAATTTTCATCAAATTTTATTTTTCCTGGCGGCAACTCCGCCACGCCTAAAGCATCATTGCTAACTCCGCCGAGCAATTTAAATTTAATCGATTCTTTATAGACGTAATAGCCTGTTTCTGGCTTTACTATGAGCTGCACACTACCAGACTCTTTTGATTGCGCTATGACTTTAAATGCTTGCTCTGGTGCTAAAAAATCAGCTGCAGATACAGGACCTGTGATCAAATTCATGGTCCATATAGCCACCACCAATAATAGTTTTTTAAGCATGATTACGCTCGACCTTCTAGAGTCTGAGATATAACCCAATCAGCATAACTCTGATTAACATCGCTAAGCTCAATAGCAATGATCTCCGGAACTTCGTATGGATGAATCTTGGCTATTAGCTCTTGTACTGCTAATTTATGATTTGATGAGGTCTTAATATGCAGCGGATATTCCACTGTGGTTTCTAAAGCATCTTTCCATTTATATATGGAGTTACACGGCGCCTGTATTTGTACGCATGCTGCTAAGTCACGCTTTACCAGTTCCTCTGACATGCTTAACGCCTGTTCATGAGTTGGCATTGTTGTGATAATTAGATATATCGAATCCATAGCTCATTATCTTCCAAACAAAAAAGCCTGGCAAAACCAGGCTTTTTTATGAGGCTATCTGAGATTACTCTGCAGATGGAGCTTCTGTTGTTTCTGGACGATCCAATAATTCAACCAAAGCCATAGGTGCATTGTCACCTACGCGGAAGCCAAACTTAAGGATACGCAAGTAACCACCTGGACGTGTTGCAAAACGTGGGCCAAGCTCTGTGAAAAGCTTAGTTACCATTTCGCGATCACGAAGGCGATCAAATGCTAAACGACGATTAGCCAAGTTATCTTTTTTACCTAGAGTAATGAGCGGCTCAACTACGCGACGCAACTCTTTAGCTTTTGGCAAAGTTGTTTTAATAACCTCATGTTGCAACAATGAATTTGACATGTTGCGCAACATCGCTAAACGATGTGAGGATGTACGATTTAATTTACGAAGTCCGTTTCCGTGACGCATGGTGGCTCTTCCTTTCTATTATTTC
>JBEGTH010000044.1:0-6390 GCA_041179505.1 Pseudomonadota bacterium
GTCGGGTGAAGTTGTTTTGATGACAATTCTAGGTGGTATTGGCACCATTTTTGGGCCAATCGTTGGCGCTACTGTTGTGGTGGGCTTACAGAACTATCTAGCAGGCATTGGCTCATTCAGCACGATCGTGCTGGGTATTATCTTTGTGGTTTGTGTATTGGCTTTCCGCAGAGGTATTGTTGGTGAAGTGCAGGCCTTTTTAAGCCGGAAAAACTAGCCATCCCACATTCTTGAGCGTTGATAAAAAGGGTCTTAGGACCCTTTTTTCATAGGGTTTTCATGTAACAATAAAGACCATGATGGATTTAGGGGAATTCCTTTTAAATCTTATAAAGATATTGATGAAATGTCTAAGTAATAGAGCTAATTAAACATGATCAAAATTAAGTTGCAACCAAAAACATATGTTGTCACTGTGTTGTGGTTCGCATGTTTCTTATCATCAATTAATGCCAGAGCTGTCAAATTAGATAAGGCTGAGAGCGTAGATAAAATTTCGTGCACAACCCAAGCGCCGGCAAATTTGGATTTAAGACATGTATTAGAAAGAGCGATGCAGTGTAGTCCTGATTTGGCTGCTTATCGATTGGAGCACCAGTTAACAGTTGCTGATCGAGTGATTGCTGAGCAACGACCAAACCCAAATTTGACCTTGGGGGCTGACTCAATTAATCCGCATCCTAGTCAAAGTCCTCAGGGAACTAAGAAGATTGATGGTTCGGTCAGAATTGATCAGCTCATTGAGTTAGGTGGTAAAGCTAGACATAGAGCGAATGCTGCCACAGCTGCAGAGTTGGCATCCCAGTATTTCTTGAAATATGCCGAAAGAGCAGTTTTAGTCAATGTTGAGCAATTATTTTTTGATGGGCTTAGCGCTCAACAAAAAGAACGTGACTTATCAGATATTGTTGAGATGAACAAGAAGGTTTTAGAAACTGCCTCGATTAGATATAAGGCTGGCGATATTTCTAGAATGGACTTAAACAAAATCACTTTGGATATTTCTAGAGCTGAGAATGAGTACAAGAATGCTAGAGCTGAGTTATATAAAGCTAAGGCATCCATTGCTAAAGCGCTCGCATTTAATAAAACAATTAATCAAAGTACTTTAGCGGCAGATTGGCCCAATCATTCTCTAGATGTGCCCACTATTCCATGGGATAAGATTTTAAGTCGCGATGATTTGCAATCTCTTAAGAATAGAACTATTTCGGCCGAGAGTTCGCGTCATTTGGCTAGATCTTTAAAGGTGCCAGATGTGACAGTTGGTTTGCAGTACAACCATTTTCCTGTGACAGGCTCAGCACAAAATGGCACGATTAATACATACATGGTTAATTTAACAATTCCATTATTTGTGCGCCATCAATATCAGGGTGAGGCATTGAGAGCTGAAGCTGAATACTACAAAGCCAGAGATACTCAATATAGAGCTGAACGTGATGCGATGGTGGCGCTAGAGCAGCAAGAGGCTGAGTTACGCGCTTATCAAGATAGGCTCAATAAGGTTTTATTAGATATTTTGCCGGGGGCGGAGCAAATTGCAGATGCTGCCGAATTTGCATATAAAAAGGGCGCCATTGGCGTTTTAGAATTGGTCGATGCTCGGAGATCTTTAAGGCAAGCTAGAACGGAGGCGGCTCAAGTGAGAGCTGATTTTGCAAAAAGCTTGAGTGCATTTAAGTTGGCAATACAGATAGAAGAATAAAAATGAAAACATTAGGACAATTTCTAAAAGACTTATTTGCCTTATTTGTTTGGTTGTTGGGTGCTGTGAAAGCAACACTTGTTAAGTTGTTTAAGGCACAGAAAAATCAAATTCAGTCTAAGGCTTATGTAGAAAAATTTAGGTCTATAGAAGCTATAGTTATTCATCAGGTTCAAGAGAATTTACCTTCAGTTCCTAAAGGTTTTTGGCAGGCACATCACCGAAAAATTTTAAGAATCATTTACCTTTTAATTGTGGCAATGGTAGTTGTTAATTTTGCGCGTTGTGTTTATAAGCCCAGTCACATTAGTGTTGAGCCAGTTATTCAAGGTGATGCAGTTTCATTCCCTGGTGTAAAGAAACCTCTTAACGGTATTAAGTCGGTGTCATTGGAGTTGGGTGCTAGTCATACTTTGACCCTTCCTGGGCGCCTTGTCTGGGATGAGGATAAGACTGCCAAAGTCTACAGTCCCTTCGCGGGAAGAATTCATACTGTGGATGTGCAGTTGGGGCAAAAAATTGAAGGCGGACAAACTTTGGCCATCATTCAATCACCTGAGTTTGGGCAAGCGCAATCAGATGCTAAAAAGTCTGAGGCTTTGGCTGTCTTAGCAAAAGCTAATTTAACGCGCTCTAAAGAGTTGTTTGATCACGGAATCTTGGCTAAGAAAGAATTTGAACAAATTTCTGCGGATGCTGCACAGGCAATTGCTGAGTTTGATCGGGCCAGCTCCAGAATTAAATCTTTGGGTGCAGGATATAAAACTGTGGACCAAAAATTTCCATTAAAAACCACTATATCTGGTGTGGTGGTTGAAAGAAACGTTTATCCAGGTCGTGACATCTCCTCTGATTTGTCTAACGGCCCCATCTTCACAGTTACCGACCCTAAAAATCTATGGGCTGTTTTGGAGGCGTCGGAAGTGGATATTGGTAGATTTGCAGAGGGTGCAGAAGTAACTTTATTTAACAATGCAATGCCTGCAGAAAAGTTAAAGGGAAAAATTATTCATATTGCGGACTTCATTGATCCAGTCACCAGAACTGTCAAAGTAAGAGTATCAGTGCCTAATGACAGTATGAGACTAAAAGCCGAAATGTTTATTCAGGCTGAGATTCCTTTAGCTCGAGTGGAGGGCATTGTTGTGCCATCTAAGGCAGTCATTTTGATTGGTGATAAGCACTATGTGTTTCTTGAAACGGAGTTGAATCAATTTGTGCGTAAAGAGGTGAAGGTTGGATCTCAGTTTGCCGATAAAACTGAGATCACTGATGGGTTAAGCGCTGAAGATAGAGTAGTAGTCGAGGGGTCTTTATACCTCAATGAGATTTTACGAGAGCACGTTAAGGGTGAAGTTGGCAAGACAGGTTGGATAGAGGCAATTCAAACTTATTTCAACCAATTGATCAACAGAAATTAATCTAGGTGATCGCATGTTAGATCGGATTATCAATTTCGCCTTAAATCAAAAGTTATTCATTGGTTTAGGGCTCCTAACACTGCTCATTGCGGGTGTTATTTCATTCAAAAATTTGCCAGTTGAAGCATTTCCTGATGTCACAGATATTCAGGTGAACGTTATCACTCTATATCCTGGTAGGGCTGCAGAAGAAGTTGAAAAGCAAGTCACTATTCCCATTGAGATTGCTTTAGCAGGCATTCCTAATTCAATTCGAGTTTTTTCACATACTCAATTTGGGTTGTCATTTTTGATGGTGACATTCAACGACAAATCAACTGACCTCATTGCAAGGCAGCAAGTAATTGAGCGACTTAGAAAGGTTGATTTGCCAGAGGGCGTAAAGCCAGACATAGCGCCACTATCCACGCCCATTGGTGAAATTTATAGATTTAGATTAACGGGTTTAGGTCATACCACTCAAGAGTTAAGAACTTATCAAGACTGGGTGGTTGAGAAGCATTTGCGCCAAGTTCCAGGGATAGCTGATTTGGTAACCATTGGTGGGCAAGCTAAACAATATGTGGTTAATCCGAATCTTGCCAAGATGCGTGACTACAAAATTACCTTGGCACAACTATTTAACGCGATTTCTCGTGGGAATTCTAATGCTGGTGGTGGTCGGGTAGAGTCTGGTAGCCAGCAGTTCTTATTGCGATCCATTGGTATGTTTCGTTCCTCTGCTGATATTAGTGCAGTAGTAGTTGCTGAAAATAGGGGTGTGCCTATTTTGGTAAGAGATATTGCTGATGTGGTGGTTTCTTATGCGCCTCCACAGGGTTCCATGGCTCAAGATGAGAATGATGACATCGTAGTTGGCACGGTATTAATGCGTAAGGGCGAGAACCCCAGTAGAGTTCTGGCGGGCATCAAGGATAAGGTTGAAAAACTCAACGAAGAAATTTTGCCAAGAGGCGTGAAAATTGAACCCTACTATGATCGTTCTTGGTTAATTAATAAAACACTTAAGACTGTTTTTATTAATTTAATTGAGGGCGCACTTCTGGTGGTTGGCGTTCTTTATATTTTCTTGGCAAATGTTCGCGCTGCAGCAATTGTGGCGATTACCATCCCATTGGCGCTCTTATCCACTTTTATCGGTTTAACCATTGTTGGTATTCCAGCTAATCTTTTATCTTTGGGGGCAATGGATTTCGGCATCATCGTAGATGGCGCAGTCATTATTGTTGAAAACATCTTTAGACGCTTGGGTGAGCTGAGTGATCGTCAGATTAATGATGCTCATGAGCGCAAGAGAGCAATATTCAAAGCTGCATCTGAAGTGGGGCGACCCACACTATTTTCAATCATCATCATTATTGCTGCGCACATTCCCATTTTCACTCTAGAGCGTCATGAGGGAAAAATATTTGCACCAATGGCTTATACGGTGACTTCGGCGTTAATCGGTTCATTAATAGTATCTCTGACTGTGATTCCAATGCTGTGCCATCTTTTCTTGAAAAAAGACATCTCACATGAGGACACTAGTTTGATTCATTGGTGCAAGGAAAAGTATGATCGGATCTTGCGCCAAGCTTTAGATAACAAGAAGCAAGTGATCAAAATCGCCTTGGGTTTGATGTTGATGACCGTGGTTGTTGGTAAATTTTTAGGTAGCGAGTTTTTGCCAGAGTTAGACGAAGGAACAATGTGGGTTAACGTTGAGTTACCTGCCTCTGTTTCAATATCTGAGGCGAAAGAGCGAGCAAAAATGGTCAGAAGTATTATTGCTCAGACCCCTGAAGTTGCAACAGTAATTTCTAAAGTTGGTAGACCTGATGATGGCACAGACCCTAAATTAATTAACCAGTTGGAATTATTGGTTGATTTGAAGCCGGAAAATCAGTGGAGAATGTGGCACAAAAAGCCAGACATTGTTGCTGAGATTGATCGTAACTTGAAGGCTGTACCGGGTACGAAATTTAATTTTTCTCAACCAGTTCGAGACAACATTCTAGAAAGTATTTCACAAATTGATGGTCAAATTGTGATCAAAGTCCTTGGTGATGACTTGGCTAAAAATAAAGATATCGCTAGGCAAATTGTTAAGCAAGTAACTGAGGTTGAAGGTGTTAGCCGAGCTTTTGTGGATCGTGATGGAGAGTTGCCACAATTTATTTTGGAGATAGATAGGGCTCAAGCGGCACGCTATGGGCTTAATGTGGGCGACTTACAAGATGTTATTGAAACTTCGTTAGGTGGTAAGGCTGCAACGGAGTTGTGGGAAGGTGAGCGTCACTTTTCTGTCGTGGTTAGGTTGAAAGAGTCTGAACGATTTTTGGGTAACTTACCTGCCACATTGGTTTCAACACCCAATGGTGCACAAATACCTTTGTCTGAGGTCATGAACTTCAAAACAATTTCCGGTGCAATGAATATCAGTCGTGAAAATGGTCAGCGTGTAACGTCAATCGGTATCTTTATTCAGGGTAGAGATATGGGTAGTGTTGTGGCTGATATGAAAGATCGAGTGGCAAAAAATATTAGATCGAGTGATGTCAGCATTCAGTGGTCTGGTGAGTTTGAGAACCAAGAGCGTGCCATGGCAAGATTGGCTATTGTTGTGCCAATATCTATCTTAGTTATTTTCTTCCTATTATTTAATGCATTTAACTCACTTCAGAGTGCTTTTTTGATTATTTCAAATGTCCCGTTTGCAATGATTGGGGGCATATTTTTGTTATTTGTAACTGGTACTGCATTATCTGTCTCTGCGGCTATTGGTTTTATTGCTTTGTTTGGACAGGCTGTTCTAAATGGCGTTATTTTGGTAACTTACTTTAATCAGTTGCAAAGGGAAGAGGGTTTGAGTTTGAGGGATGCGGTTATTAAGGGTTCAGTGGAGCGCTTGAGAACCGTGTTGATGACTGCTTTGTTGGCCATGTTGGGATTGTTACCAATGGCACTTTCAACTGGTATTGGCTCTGAAACTCAAAAGCCTTTAGCGATTGTGGTGATTGGTGGATTGGTGACAGCTACGTTATTGACCTTGATTGTTTTGCCTGTGCTGTATGAGATGGTGTCGAATTACTCTGCAAGGCATCCATCTGACGATTGATCTGATCCTTGGCACTTATGTTGTAAAAAAGCCCTAAGTTACCTTAGGGCTTTTTTATTAAGTCTGGCGGAGAAAGCGGGATTCGAACCCGCGGTAGGCTATGAACCTACGCACGCTTTCCAGGCGTGTGACTTAAACCACTCATCCATCTCTCCGTGAAG
>JBEGTH010000045.1:0-6361 GCA_041179505.1 Pseudomonadota bacterium
CATGCTAGAGCGTTTAATAAAATCATAAACGCCTAAAGGTGATGAGAAGCGAGCTGTTCTCATCGTTGGTAAAACGTGATTAGGACCGGCACAATAATCACCTAAAGATTCACTGGTGTAAGGCCCCATAAAAATGGCGCCTGCATGACGAATTAATTCTGCCCAGTGACGAGGGTTTTCTGCAGAGATTTCTAAGTGCTCTGCAGAAATCGAGTTGGCAATCTCACAAGCTTCCTCCATACTCTTGACCAGAATCATGGCGCCGCGATCTTGCAAAGATTGACGGATCACAGCCTGTCTTGGCATCTCTGGCAAGAACTTTTGAATACTTGCTTGCACTTGATCGATGAAGCCTTGATCAGGACACAATAAAATAGATTGAGCTAACTCATCATGCTCTGCTTGTGAGAACAAATCCATAGCCACCCAATCTGGATTAGTTTTACCATCACACAAAACTAAAATCTCTGAGGGCCCGGCAATCATATCGATACCAACGGTGCCAAATACTCGACGCTTAGCCGCTGCAACATAAGCATTGCCAGGTCCGACAATCTTATCTACTGCTGGAATAGTTTCAGTACCATAAGCTAAGGCACCAACCGCTTGAGCGCCACCGATTGTGAAAGCACGATCAACACCAGCCACCGCCGCTGCTGCAAGAACCAAAGGATTGCGAATGCCATCTGGCGTTGGAACAACCATAATGACCTCTGCAACACCGGCCACTTTTGCAGGAATAGCATTCATCAATACAGATGATGGATAAGCTGCTTTACCGCCAGGCACATACAAGCCTGCACGATCTAAGGGCGTTACTTTTTGACCTAGGCGCGTACCGTCTTCATCTGCATAGTCCCAACTATGACAACCTGACTCTACTTTTTGGCGCTCGTGATAACTCTTAACGCGCGCTGCAGCAGCTTCGAGTGCTTCTTTTTGATCTTTAGGCAAAGAATTTAATGCCGCCAATAAATCAGCTTTTGAAATCTCTAAAGCTTTTACTGAATTCGCCTGGCCTTTATTCAAGCGATCAAATTTTTGCGTGTATTCCAAAACTGCTGCATCACCCCTCACCCGAACATCTGCCAAAATTTTGGCGGCGGCCAAATCAATAGCAGCATCATCTTCTGCAGAAAAAGCCAAAAGCTTTTTTAGATCTGCTGAGAAATGAGTATCTTGGCTATTTAGCTGGCGGACGATGAATGTTGTCATGAGCTTATTTAAACTTTTGAAAACGCATCTAATAAGGGTTGCAACTCATCACGGCGGCGCTTATACGCAGCCTGATTAACCACTAATCGTGAACTGATTTGACCAATCACTTCCACTTCTTTCAAATGATTGGCTTTTAAAGTGTTTCCAGTTGAGACTAAATCAACAATCGCATCTGCAAGCCCCACTAAAGGGCCTAACTCCATTGAGCCATACAGCTTGATTAAATCGACATGAACACCTTTATTGGCAAAGTGCTCTCTAGCTTGCTGAACGTATTTAGTAACTACGCGTAAACGCGCACCCTGACGAACGGCGCTAGCATAGTCAAAACCCTCTCGAACTGCCACTGATAAACGGCATTTAGCAATGCCCAAATCTATCGGGGCATATAAGCCATCCATACCATGCTCAGCTAAGACATCATAGCCAGCCACTCCGATATCCGCAGCACCATACTGTACATATGTCGGAACATCAGAAGCTCTAACAATAATGACTCTTAAATGAGGGCTAGAAGTTGGCAGGATTAATTTACGTGAAGATTCAGGATCTTCAGAAACAGTTATGCCGGCCTTTGCCAACATAGGCAAAGTTTCATCAAAGATACGGCCTTTGGATAGGGCTAAGGTAATCATATTAGACATGCCTCTATTATTTCACGCGCGCGATATTAGCGCCTACAGCAGCCAATTTTCGCTCCATGCGGTCATATCCACGATCTAGGTGATAAATACGATCAACAATTGTTTCACCTTTTGCAGCCAAGCCGGCAATAATCAAACTGGCAGATGCGCGGAGGTCTGTAGCCATCACAACCGCGCCAGATAAACTGTCGACACCCTCTGTTGTTGCAGTGTTACCTTCAATAACAATATTGGCACCCAAGCGATTTAATTCTTGAACGTGCATAAAGCGATTTTCAAAAATAGTCTCTGTTACACGTGACGTACCGGACGCAACAGCATTCATAGCCATAAACTGAGCCTGCATATCGGTTGGAAAAGCTGGGTATTCAGATGTTTTAAAGCTCACTGCTTTAGGTCGTTGATTCATCTTCACATGGATCCAATCAGCGCCCAATTCGATTTGAAGGCCAGCTTCGCGCAATTTATCAATCACGACATCTAAAGTATCTGGCCGTGCATTTTTAATCATCAAATCGGCGCCTAACTCCCCCATCACACCAGCAACACACATGAATGTGCCAGTTTCAATGCGATCTGGGATGATGCTGTGCTCAGCACCATGCAAAGCTTTCACACCCTGAATGATCAAACGATCAGTACCCAAGCCCTCAATCTTTGCACCCATCTTAATCAGAAGCTCTGCTAGATCAGTCACCTCAGGTTCACGAGCAGCGTTTTCCAGCACAGTTTCGCCCTCAGCTAAAACTGCCGCCATCAATAAATTCTCTGTACCTGTGACAGTGATCATATCTGTGAGTATTTTGGCGCCCGTTAATGCATTTGGGTTTTTTCCAAACTTAGCCTCTATGTACCCATGTTCAATATGAATATCAGCACCCATCGCCTTTAAGCCTTTGATATGCTGATCAACTGGCCGTGCACCAATAGCGCAGCCACCTGGCAAAGAAACTTTTGCATGACCAAAACGGGCTAATAAAGGTCCGAGAACCAAAATAGATGCTCTCATCGTTTTAACTAGTTCATATGAAGCTTCTGGAGTATGAATATCTGCTCCATCCAGGATCACTACTGAGCGATCATCTACATTGGGGAAGCTAATCTTAAGGCCCATTTGAGCCAAAATTTTTAAAATTGTTCTAACGTCTTGTAGATCTGGCAAGTTACGTAAAGTAATCGGCTCCGCACTTAACAATGCTGCACATAGAATTGGCAAAGCAGCATTTTTTGCGCCCGTAATGGTGACCTCACCATTTAATGCTTGCCCACCCTTAATTGATAACTTGTCCACTATTAATCTCTACAGTTTAATTAACAAAGAATATTTGAATTTGAATCTAAATATGCATTCCAACTGCAAAATCTACTGATTTTGACCTTGCGCGAATTCTGCAGGAGTCAAAGCCTTAAAAGACAATGCATGAATTTCAGCCTTCATCCTATTACCCAAAGCTGCATAGACTTTTTGATGCCGCTGTACCAATCTTAAACCTTCAAATTCATGGCTCACAATCGTGGCAAAAAAATGCTGGCCATCACCCTCAACTGCGACATGGTCACAGGCAATACCTTTTTCGATATAAGACTGAACTTGTTCTGGAGTTGGTAACATTTTTTCTCTTAATTCATCAATGACGAAGCTTATAACCTGAAGCCAGCATGCGTAACGCAATGGCTGCTACAACAACAAAAAATACGCCCACCACTGTGACGCTCATCCAAGGTGAAACATCCGATACACCAAAGAAGCCATATCTAAATCCATCAATCATATAAAAGAAAGGATTGAAGTGAGAGATGCTCTGCCAAATAGCCGGCAATGTATGAATCGAATAAAAAACGCCTGACAACATGGTCGCAGGCATGATGAAGAAGTTTTGGAATGCCGCTAACTGATCAAACTTCTCCGCCCAGATACCGCCAATTAATCCAAGCGCACCCAGAACAGCAGAACTCAATAAGGCAAATGCCAAAATCCATAATGGATATTCAAAGTGAATACTTGTAAACCAACAAGTTGCCAAAAAAACGCCCAAGCCAACCACAACGCCTCTCACCATAGCTGCGAGAACATATGCTGAGAAAAACTCAAAGTGTGACAAAGGTGCCAATAAAACAAAAATTAAATTGCCGGTGATTTTTGACTGAATAATCGAAGAAGAAGTATTTGCAAAAGAATTTTGCAAAAGACTCATCATCACAAGCCCTGGAATAAGAAAGGCTGAGTAATTAATAGAATCGTAGACTTTGACATGATCCTCTAAAACATGACCAAAAATCATGAGGTATAAAATGGCTGTCAATACAGGTGCTGCAACGGTCTGAAAGCTGACACGCCAAAAACGTTTGACCTCTTTGTAAAAAAGCGCAAAGAAACCGCTAGCAACTACAAATGGCTCTTGAGTGATCATGATGGCTTCTCTTCACTCATAATTTGCATAAATACATCTTCAAGATCACCATCTCTAGCATCTTTATTTTTTACACGTCCCAATAAATTGCTTGTTGTATCTAAGGCAACAATTTCACCTTTTTTTAGCATAGCAATGCGTCCGCACAATTGCTCTGCCTCTTCTAGATAGTGTGTTGTCAAAACAATCGTATGGCCTTCTTGATTAAGGCGGCTGACGAACTTCCATAAAGACTGCCTTAACTCAACATCAACTCCTGCAGTGGGCTCATCCAAAACAATCACTGGGGGACGATGCACCAATGCTTGAGCAACCAAAACTCGCCGTTTCATACCGCCTGACAAGGCTCGCATATTTTTATCAGCTTTGTCAGTTAAACCTAAGTGGTGCATGATTTCATCGATCCAATCACCATTATTTTTAATTCCAAAATAACCTGATTGAAACTCTAGTGTTTCACGAACATTAAAGAATGGATCAAAAACCAGCTCCTGAGGAACAATGCCTAAAAGGCGACGAGCAGCTCGAAAGTCTGATTGAACATCATGTCCCATCACTTTGGCATGGCCAGAGCTAGGCCGGCAAAGACCTGCCAAAATAGAAATCAAAGTTGTCTTACCAGCACCATTAGGTCCAAGCAATCCAAAAAACTCACCTTCTTGAATTTCTAAGTTAATGTGGTCAAGGGCCTTGAGGTCCCCATAATTTTTACTAAGATCTTCGAATGCAATAGCGCTCATGACAACACAATATCTGCGAGGTCATAAACCTTAGCCAAATTTGCCAACTGCTCTGGAATAGCATTCAACTGAATAATGACCCCACGTTTTGAGGCAACTCTTTTTAAGGACAAGATGACACTTAAAGCACTAGAGTCAAACGTTTTTAATAACTGACAGTCTATTGATAAGACACTGCCATCACCCATCCGCTCAATCTCCTTTGCTCCCGCAGCAAGAATTACTTCAACATTCTCATGCGAAACAATATTCGGCAATTGATAAGTGGCGCTCATATTGAGTAATCGATCATTTATTAGTAGAAAGCGCTGTATTACGGTCTTGTAAAAACTTCACCAAACCATCAATACCACCCTTACTCACTTGGTCATTAAATTGGTTGCGATAAGACTCAACCAACCATGCACCTAAAATATTGATATCGTAGACTTTCCATCCATTGGGACCTTTTTCGAGTCTATAGTCCAACTGAATGGGCTCACCTTTGCCAACTACCGCTGTTTTAACAATGACGTCGGTATCCTCAGCGGCAGCTCTAAAAGGTTTGTACTGCACTTTCTGATCTTTAACTTGGGCTAGCGCTCCACCATAAATACGAACCAATAAAGTTTTAAATTCTTGAGTGATTTGGGCTTGCTGCTGAGGCGTGGCTTTTGACCAGTTGCGACCCATAGACAAGCGTGTCGTTTTTTGAAAATCACTGTGAGGCAAGATCTTCTGATCAACCAAAGCATTTATTTTTCTTAAGTCACCCGACTGAATAGCTTTGTCATTTTTAATGGTCGTCATAACATCCTCAACCACAAACTTCACCAAACCATCAGGCGTACTTGTATTTTGCGCAAATGCAAAAGAGTTGACCATGAGGAAAAGGGGTAAAGCTAAAAAAGCTTTTAAAAATGATGCGCGCATAACTCTTAGTTTCATCAAATTAATAGGAATATTCAATTGTATTAGCTATTGAGCACAAAGGCTCAAGATGAACAACTTAAAGTCAATCATCCTCTTTCATTGATGGAGGCTCCCCATCATAGATCTGGCTACGACGTCGCTGCATATAACCATCTCTTAAGAAACTGTATTTATCAAAAGCAGCATCTTCTAGCAATTGACCCGCATCCAATAAGTCAGCTCGTCTATTAATGATTCTTAAGCCATTGACAGCAATCTTTTCATCACTATTGAGCTTATTAGTATTAATCATGAAGTCGGTTTCAATATCGACTACTAAACCCACAGTATCTCTAACGTTACTTGGGCCAAAAAATGGTAAAACAACATAAGGACCATCACCCACCCCCCATACTGCGAGTGTTTGTCCAAAATCCTCATGGTTTTTATCCAAACC
>JBEGTH010000046.1:0-9428 GCA_041179505.1 Pseudomonadota bacterium
TGCCAATTACCGTCAACTTCAAGGTAAAGAACTTTCATATAACAATATTGCGGATGCTGATGCAGCATGGGAATGCGTTAAAAGCTTTGGCAATACAGTAACAAGTGGTCAACCAGCTTGCGTCATCATCAAACATGCCAATCCTTGCGGTGTTGCTGTAGCAGCTACACCACTAGAGGCTTATCAAAAAGCATTTAAAACAGATTCAACTTCAGCCTTCGGCGGCATCATTGCATTTAACCGTCCTTGTGATGGCGCTACTGCAGAAGTCGTTTCAAAACAGTTTGTTGAGGTTTTAATTGCGCCAGCATTTACGCCTGAAGCTTTGGCAATCTTTGCAGCTAAACAAAACGTTCGCGTTCTTGAAATTGAATTAGCAGAAACAATTAACCCACAAGACATTAAGCGCGTAGGTGGTGGTCTTTTAGTGCAGTCACCTGATGCAAAAAATGTTTTACCAAGCGAACTACGTGTTGTCACAAAACGTCAACCTACGCCCAAAGAAATGGAAGATTTGATGTTTGCATGGCGTGTTGCTAAATACGTTAAATCAAACGCAATTGTTTTCTGTGGCGACGGCATGACTTTAGGTGTTGGTGCAGGTCAAATGAGCCGCATCGATTCAGCAAGAATTGCAAGCATCAAAGCTCAAAACGCTGGTTTAACACTGCAAAATTCAGCAGTAGCTAGCGATGCATTCTTCCCATTCCGCGATGGCCTTGACGTGGTTGTAGACGCAGGCGCCACTTGCGTTATTCAACCAGGCGGCAGCATGCGTGACGATGAGGTTGTAGCAGCTGCTGATGAACGAGGTGTAGCAATGGTCTATACCGGCACACGTCACTTCCGACATTAATCTATGCGCATTCTAGGCATTGATCCTGCACTTCGAGTCACCGGCTTTGGTGTGATCGATGTTCACGGACAACGCCTAGAATATGTAGCATCAGGCACCGTTGAAACAGGCGGCACAGAAACACCTGTGCCACAAAGACTGGCCATTCTTTATTCCGGCATTCGAGAAGTTGTAGGGCAATATCAACCTACAACCGCAGCCATGGAGCAGGTGTTTCTTAATGTCAACCCAGGTTCGACATTGTTATTAGGTCAAGCTCGTGGGGCTGCCATTGCCTCCCTAGTCGCAGATCAACTACCAATGGTCGAGTTCAGTGCCCTTGAGGTTAAAAAGGCTATCGTGGGCACAGGCAGAGCAACAAAATCACAAGTTCAAGAAATGGTTAAACGCTTATTGAGATTAAATAAGATGGCAGGAACTGATGCATCTGATGCTCTTGCTGTTGCCATTTGTGCCGCACACCATCATGAACTTAATAAACGTTTACAACAATTACGCTAATCAGCTTAAGATGTCGACATGATCGGAAGAATTCAAGGCACTTTAATTGCCAACACCCCACCTAGAATTATTGTTGATTGCCATGGCGTTGGCTATGAAATAGATGTGCCTATGAGCACGCTCTATCAAATGCCGAGCCTTGGACAAACGGTAATACTTCTCACACATTTTGTTGTTAGAGAAGATGCTCAGCAATTATTTGGTTTCTCCACTGAACAAGAAAGAGAGTCGTTTAGAGCCCTGATTAAAATTAGTGGGGTCGGCGCTAGAACAGCACTCTCATTGCTATCTGGTATGAGTGTTCAAGAGCTTGCCCAAGCAGTCACATTACAAGAATCAGCTCGCTTAACAAAAGTGCCAGGCATTGGTAAAAAGACAGCTGAACGACTCCTTTTAGAATTAAAAGGCAAGCTAGGGGCTGATATTGGTTCTAGCCATCAACATGCTGAACCAGATACCCAAGTTGAAATTCTTCAGGCACTAACGGCACTTGGATATTCCGATAAAGAAGCCCACGCAGCCATAAAACATGTCTCACCAGACTCTTCCGTATCAGATGGCATCCGCATGGCGCTGAAAGCGCTCTCTAAAGCGTAGAGCTATTGCAGTAATCGTAATAAACTCTATCTATGGCCATTAAAACTGACGACATCTCCCCTAACTCATCAAGCTCCAACGAGGAACGCTTAGTAGTTAGTACAGCAAGTAGCGATGACAACGTCCTTGAGCGTGCATTGCGTCCCAAGCAATTGGATGAGTATGTTGGACAGAAAAAAGCACGTGGTCAATTAGAGATTTTTATTTCCGCAGCCAAACAAAGACAAGAAGCACTTGATCACGTTTTACTTTTTGGTCCTCCAGGCCTTGGAAAAACAACGCTGGCACACATCATTGCAAAAGAGATGTTGACCGCCCAGGCGATCTTGCTGCCTTATTAACAAATCTTGAAACAAACGACGTTCTCTTTATTGATGAGATTCATCGTTTATCTCCCGTTGTGGAAGAAATTCTTTATCCAGCGCTTGAAGATTACGCCATTGACATCATGATCGGCGATGGCCCTGCAGCAAGAAGCGTCAAACTAGACCTTAAACCATTTACATTGATTGGTGCGACTACACGAGCTGGAATGCTCACTAATCCTCTGAGAGATCGCTTCGGGATTGTGGCTCGTTTAGAGTTCTACACCACCGAGGAGTTATCGTTGATCGTGCAGCGATCTGCCAAGCTACTTGGCGCAGCATTAGACGATGGTGGCGCGCTTGAAATTGCAAAAAGATCACGTGGCACACCTAGAATTGCTAATCGCCTCCTAAGGCGCGTTAGAGACTTTGCTGAAGTGAAGGCTGACGGTCAGATAAGTCAAAGCATCGCTGATGCGGCGCTATCAATGCTCGATGTTGATGCAGTTGGTTTTGATGTGATGGATAGAAAACTATTAGAAGCCATCATCCATAAGTTTGACGGCGGTCCAGTTGGTATTGATAACTTAGCCTCCGCCATTAGCGAGGAACGCGAAACGATTGAAGATGTTATTGAGCCTTACTTAATTCAGCAAGGCTTTTTACAACGTACGCCCAGAGGTCGAGTGGCCACAGCAATGGCCTACACTCACTTAGGACTGCCATCCACCTCATCTAAAGAGTAATCAAACATTCCTTCAGAATCTTGAAGGAATGAAACATTACCCCATTCAATCAAACCAAACTCTCCAGAACTAAAGGAGAGCGTATTGAGGCTGGCATTCAGAATTTCAAAATCTCTAGCCATCTCTAATGATCTTTTGGTCGCTACCCTATTAAGGCAATCTAGAACCCCTCCATGAGCAACCATAGCGATCTCTTGATCAGGATAGCGTTGAGCCCAAGATCTGGCTGAGTGAACCACTCGATCATAAAATTGCTGCAAGCTTTCACCACTTTCTGGTGTGAAATCAATTTCTCTATTTTTCCATGCGGCATGATTGCGCGGGTGTTTCTCCGCAATCTCTGTATGGCTTAAGCCCTGCATGATGCCGTAGTGTCGCTCTCTTAATCCTGGCTCAAATTGCAATTCAATTTGATGGTGCACAGCTACAGCTTTAGCTGTATCGGCGGCACGGCTAAGATCACTTGAAATAACGGCAGCGATAGGACGGCTTGATAAGTATTTCCCTAATTGCTCTGCTTGCCAAAGACCTTTTTCATTCAGGCCAATATCAATATGACCCTGCAATCTTTTTTCGCGATTCCACATGGTTTCACCATGGCGAATCAAATAAATAACAGTCATAACTTAAGCTAGAGTAACTTTGGCAAACCGACGCTTACCAACCTGGATCACATAAGTACCAGACTCAACTTTTAAAGCCTTATCACTAATAGTGACTCCATCAATTTTGACGCCACCCTGCTCTAAGTTACGCATAGCCTCAGATGTACTTGGAACTAAATTAGCTTGTTTTAAAAGTGGACCAATACCTAATGGCGCCCCCGATAAAGAGATCCCAGGAATGTCATCAGGTACACCGCCTTTAGCACGGTGATTAAAATCTTCCAAGGCTTTTTCAGCTGCTGCAGCACTGTGGAAACGGGTCACAATTTCTTGACCTAAAGCTACCTTAAAGTCTCGCGGGTTACGACCAGCCAAAACTTCTTCTTTCATTGTGGCAATATCTGACAAAGGCTTAAACGATAGGAGTGTGAAATAGCTCCACATCAAATCATCAGAAATACTCATTAATTTGCCGAACATATCGCTAGGTGCTTCACTAATGCCGATGTAGTTATTTTTGGACTTGCTCATCTTATCGACGCCGTCAGTACCAACCAATAAAGGCATCGTCAGAATACATTGAGCTTCTTGACCATATTCTTTTTGTAGCTCACGACCTACCAATAAATTGAATTTCTGATCTGTACCACCTAGCTCCAAATCACTTTTCAGCGCAACCGAGTCATAACCTTGCATCAATGGATACAAAAACTCATGTACTGAAATTGGAATACCGCCTCGGTAACGTTTCGTGAAATCATCGCGCTCTAACATGCGGGCCACTGTGTATTTAGCAGCCAACTGGATCATGCCTCTGGCGCCCAAAGGATCGCACCACTCACTGTTGTATCGAACTTCTGTTTTAGCGGGATCTAAAACCAAGCTGGCCTGCTGATAATAAGTTTGGGCGTTAACTGCAATCTCCTCTTTGGTCAAAGGAGGACGAGTTGCATTTCTTCCTGATGGGTCACCAATCATGCTGGTGAAGTCGCCAATCAAGAAAATAACTGTGTGGCCTAAATCTTGTAATTGGCGCATTTTATTAAGAACCACGGTATGGCCTAAATGGATATCAGGAGCCGTTGGATCTAAGCCTAATTTAATGCGCAATGGGGTTTTCGTGGCTTCGCTACGTGCCAACTTAGAAATCCATTCAGATTCAACCAATAACTCCTCACAGCCCCTTTTAGTGACAGCAAGGGCCTCCAAAACACGGTCAGTTATTGGATATTTAGCTTGTTCTGTTTTATTCTCGTTATCTAAAGACATAATCTATCGGTTACATTTATTTCCTAGAGCGTATTGTCGCACCACTTATGAGATCACCCCTATGAAGAATTACTACATCGGCATCATGTCAGGAACCAGTCTAGACGGCATAGATGCTGTTTTAGCTGATGTTTCTGATGAAGGCCATGTCAAAGTTCTTTTTCATACCGAGCTCCCAATGGATGAATCTTTACGAAAAACCTATTTTTTACTTCAAAAACCATCAGAAAATGAGCTTCATTTGGAAGCTTTAGCCGCTAACCAATTAGCACTTCATTACAGCCTAGTGGTAGAAAAAACTCTAAAGATTGCCAATCTAAGCTCAACGGATATTCAAGCAATCGGCGCCCATGGTCAAACTATTCGACATCAGCCTGGCTTTCATGATGGGCTCGGCTATACGAAGCAATCGCTCAACCCAGCACTCTTAGCTGAAAAAGCACAGATAGATGTCATTGCTGATTTTCGAAGCCGAGATATTGCAGCAGGTGGTCAAGGTGCGCCATTAGTCCCCGCTTTTCATTGGTCTCAATTTGCGCAAACAAAAGCCATAGCCATTCTTAATATTGGTGGCATTTCCAACTTAAGTCTTTTACCAAATAAGGACGACTCCAATGGAAAAGACTCGGTTTCTGGATTTGATTGCGGCCCAGGAAATTGTTTAATGGATAGCTGGATTCATCAATGTCTCGGTAAAACTTATGACCATGATGGCAACTGGGCATCAACAGGAAAAGTTATTCAACCTTTAATAGATAGTTTATTGAGTGACCCCTATTTTCAAAAAGCTCCTCCAAAAAGTACTGGCCGAGACTTATTCAATCCAGAATGGTTAGATCAACACTTAGATAGAAGTAACTCAAAAAATGCAAAGCCAGAAGATATTCAAGCAAGTCTTCTAATGCTGACTGCGCAATCAATTGCTGATTCTTTAAAGACACACGCGGCACAAATAAAGGAACTCATTGTTTGCGGTGGCGGATCTAAAAATAAGCAGTTGATTCAGACCATAGAAAAACTATGTCCATTTTTAGATGGTCCCATCCAGACAACAGCAGGATTTGGAATTGATACTCAAGCCGTCGAGGCGGCAGCCTTTGCCTGGCTGGCGTGGGCCCATAAAGTAAAACAGCCAGCAAATTTGCCGGCTGTTACTGGAGCTAAAGGTTTGCGCATCCTAGGCGCACACTATCCCGCTTAAATCATTAAGCAGAGAAAGATGAACCACAACCACAAGTTGTTGTAGCGTTAGGATTCTTGATTACAAATTGAGAACCGTTGATATCTTCTTTGTAATCAATCTCTGCGCCAACTAAGTATTGGAAGCTCATTGAGTCAATCAATAAAGTAACGTTATCTTTTGTTACCAATGTGTCGTCTTCATTGACAGCCTCATCAAATGTGAAGCCATACTGAAAGCCTGAGCAACCACCACCTTGCACGAAAACGCGCAATTTCAAATCTGGGTTACCTTCTTCTGCAATTAAGTCAGCCACTTTGGCTACTGCGCTATCTGTAAAAATTAGCGGCATTGGTGGCTCTAAATTTTCTGTTGCTTGTACTGTTTGTGCTGTGGTCATCATCGACTCCTTTTTATGACGTTTGTCTATTGTAGGCTTCAAAGCCAATGTTTGCTGTAGGGGCTTTACGGCATTAGGGCAATGTGCGTCAAACCCATATTTTCAGGCAAACCAAACATCAGGTTCAAACACTGTACACCCTGACCTGAAGCTCCTTTTACCAAATTGTCCTCAACTACCAATATCACCAATGTATCACCTCCTTGAGGGCGATAGATAGCGATTCGAAGGGCATTACTTCCCCTAACAGAGCGGGTTTCTGGTGTGCTGCCAGCAGGCATTACATCAACAAATGGCTCACCCTCATAAAACTTCTCAAACAAGGCCTGATAATCGACGTCTCGTCCTTCTGGCAGGATTCGAGCGTACAGAGTCGAGTGAATACCCCGAATCATCGGTGTTAAATGAGGTACAAAAGTTAATCCCACTTCTTGACCGCCAGCAATTACTGACAAGCCTTGACGAATTTCTGGATGATGCCTGTGACCTTTAACTCCATAAGCCTTAAAGTTATCACTAGCTTCAGCCATTAAAGTTCCAACTTCAGCTTTACGGCCAGCACCAGAAACACCTGACTTTGAATCAGAGATTAAATAGCTTAGATCAATAAGTTTTTTACCACCCGTTGATTTTGGTGATAACAAAGGTGCAAAACCAAGTTGAACTGAAGTTGGGTAACAGCCGGCTAGACCAACTACTCTAGCTTTCTTAATAGCCTCACGATTAATTTCAGCCAAACCATAAACTGCTTCAGCCAAAACATCAGGGCATGAATGGGGCATGCCGTACCATTTTTCAAATTCAGCCGTATCCTTTAAACGGAAATCAGCAGCCAAATCTAGAATCTTGACGCCAGCAGCCAGCAACTCTTTTGCTTGTGCCATAGCAACACCGTGCGGTGTTGCAAAAAATACAGCATCGCATTCAGTTAATTTAGCTTCTTCAGGCGTTGTAAAGCAAAGATCAACTCTGCCACGCAATGAAGGAAACATCTCAGCAACAGGCATGCCTGCTTCTTTACGAGAAGTAATAGCAGTTAACTCCACCTCTGGATGTTGAGAGAGTAAGCGCAGCAATTCAACGCCCGTATAACCTGTTCCACCAACTATGCCAACTTTGATCATTTAATGTCCTCCAATATTGCTATTGTAGAAAAGAAAAAGCCGCGCAGTGCGCGGCTTTTCGTAGAACAGCAAAAAAATTAACGTTTGCTGAACTGCTTGCGACGACGCGCGCCATGCAAACCAACTTTTTTACGCTCAACTTCACGAGCATCACGAGTAACGAAACCTGCTTTAGATAAAGCTGGCTTCAATGCTGCGTCATAATCGATCAAAGCACGTGTCACACCGTGACGAACTGCACCAGCTTGTCCTGTTTCACCACCGCCTGAAACGTTGACTTTAATATCAAACGTTGCGCCATGGTTAGTCAACTCTAATGGCTGACGGACAATCATACGTGATGTTTCACGAGCAAAGTATTCGGCAATTGGCTTACCGTTTACAACAATTTCACCTTTACCAGCCTTGATGAATACGCGGGCTACTGAGCTTTTACGACGGCCAGTACCATAGTTCCAGTTTCCAATCATATCGGCTCCTTAGATCTCAAGAACACTTGGCTGTTGAGCCGAATGTGGGTGGTCAGCATCTGCATAAACTTTCAATTTCTTGATCATTGCATAGCCAAGGGGGCCTTTAGGCAACATGCCTTTAACAGCCTTCTCGAGAGCACGACCAGGGAAACGGGCTTGCATCTTGTCGAAGTTAGTTTCGTAGATGCCGCCAGGATAGCCACTGTGCGTGTAGTATTTTTTATTCAAGCCCTTAGTGCCAGTTACGCGCAACTTAGATGCATTGATGATGACAATGTAGTCACCTGTGTCAACGTGGGGGGTGAATTCTGGCTTGTGTTTGCCGCGTAGACGGTGTGCCACTTCACTGGCGACACGACCGAGGACTTTGTCCGTAGCGTCAATCACGAACCACTCACGCTTCACCTCATGCGGTTTTTACCTTAAATTGTTAAGCCCTAAAAAAACAATAAATTCACTATTCCTTTGGCTCCGCTTATGCTTGCAGGCTCGCAGTGCAAATGAGTTATTGGTGCAACCATTTCCTGTGGGCAAACCAGGAAAGCCTTCAATTGTAGCAAAAAAAAGCCCAGGAAGGTATCCTGGGCTGAAATCCACCATTTAGAGGGTGGAGGAGACAAACGAGAATTAGCTAAAATCAAAAAAATGAAAAAGATTTATTAACAGAAATTATAGATAAAACCCCCACTTTTTCAAGAAACTTGTTGTTTTTATTAGGTATTTTTTCATTTGTCTAATGCAAATCTTTATCATTAAACTTTTTTACTAAGTAAGTTTTTCAAGGAAATCATGCAAGCAACCATCAAATGGCTCGGTAACGACGGAATGGCATTTAGCGCAGAAACTAGCAGTGGGCACCTTGTGAATATGGACGGAGCCCCAGAAGCGGGTGGAAGAAACCTTGCTCCACGCCCCATGGAAATGATGTTGGTAGGCGCTGGTGGATGCACTTGTTTTGATGTCGTCATGATCCTCAAACGAGCTAGACAAAACATTCACGATTGTCAGGTTAAATTGGTCGCAGAACGCGCTTCAGAAGACCCAAAAGTCTTTACAAAGATTCACATGACCTTTGTTGTCAGCGGAAAGAATTTGGATCGCAGTCGTGTTGAGAAGGCTGTTGAACTTTCTCATGACAAATATTGTTCCGCCACCATCATGCTGGGCAAAACTGCCGAAATCACTCACGACATTGAATTAGTCGAAATTTAAAAAAGTGCAGAGCCGGCTATTAAGCCGGATTCTGTCGCCCGTACTTTCATACAGGGGCAACCATTCATCTAGTTTCACTGTTGCCAGTGAACTCAAGCTCCCTACCCGCAAGCTCAGCGGACCGCCTCAACGCTTGCCTATTTGGGATTGCTCCGAGTGG
>JBEGTH010000047.1:0-5212 GCA_041179505.1 Pseudomonadota bacterium
CCCCGGACCTGCGGATTATGATTCCGTCGCTCTAACCGGCTGAGCTAATTCGCCAAAGACCGAAAGTATAGCTTATTTTGGCTATTTCTTCTAGATTTCGACCAGTTAGACTCCATTTATCTAATATTCCCTTACTTAAGAAGTCTCTGCAAGGGGGAGATTAATCAATAGATTTTGTGGTTTGAACTTTAAGCACTTATCTGAGTCATGGGCTATCCCTAAATAAACAGGTTTGCCTGCAATTTCCGTCATAACTCGACCTTGATCAATGAATTCGAGTTTGAATAAGCACAATACTTGAGCAAGCTTGTTGTTATCAACTGTTTGTCCCTTATAGAGAGCGTTGAGTATCTCTGAGGCTGTGACGTCTAATCCAATGTGCCAAGACCACTTTGAGTCAGTAATTTCACCTTGAGGGGTAATTTTAACTTTAGTCCCATGAAAGTGAAATACCCACTTCTCTAAAAGTCCTGCGAGTGCAGCTGCGCCTGCTTGATCAAAGTTCAGTTGTAATACAAAGTTATAGTTGTCATTCTGACCCCAGTACTCATCAGAGTTATCTTTACTTAGAACATCTAGGTCAATTGTTCTTAAGGGGGCATCATTTTGCTTCAGTAACTCTCCAATACTGCCGAAGCCTCCTGTTTGCGCAAATTTCTCCACAGTTTGTTCATCGGCGCACATGATATGACCATCATCAGAAATGGTGATTTTTTGGGTTCTGAATAGCAGCTCAGCTGCTCGGGCTTCAAACGCTGTTGGGTTATTGCCCAATAGGTGTTGGCATAAGATTTGAGTTAACTGATCAACGAATAATGGTGGAACATCAACGCCACTTCCTTCAAACAAACTCAAGTAGAAGCTTTCAATAGATTTTGCTTTGCATAATTTGTCGCGGAATCTCAGCCAGATTTCATAGTTAACTTGAATATCTGGATCTGCCATTTTTTTAATCTCAGCGGGATCGATAGACGCAAGGGGGTTCTCGAAAAGCTGTTGATGTATACGCTGTTCTTGAGAACAGGATTCAGGTATCAAGGCTAATTCAGGTCTACTTAAATAAGACCGAAGAAACTCGTCTGTCAGGATAAGTTGATTATCTTGATTGACTGTTAAGTATTGATAGTTGCTTTGTGGCCAGTATTTACGCATATAAATTTAAGTGTGTTTTTAGTATTGTTTCATCAAATATAAGCGTTTATTTGACCGTTTAGTTCTTGGGGTTAATCGAAGATAGCTATCATCCCATGAGTTTGCTTGTTTTGACTAATTCAATTGGTAGTCGCAGATCGCGCTATCATCAATTCAGCACTGAAAGGATTCAATATGGACTACTTCCTGATTTTTACTCTTAGCAACGTTGTTGCCCTGTTTATTACTTATTCTTATTTAATTAAAAAGGCAAAAGTGATTACTTTGCCAGCATTGATAAAAGGCACTTGGATTTACGGCACGATTATCAGCATGCTGATTGTCATCCCTTATTACTTGTACACCTAATTGCGCTTGGTCTTGATTTAAGCTTTCCAATTTTTTTTAAGCAATAAAAAACGGCAGCCTTTTGGGCTGCCGTTTTACTTATCTAAGGATGAGTTAGATATTAGTCACCAGCATAGATATCTACGTCTTTTGTTTCACGCATGAACAATGTACCGATTACCAATGTCATCGCAGCGATGATGATTGGGTACCAGAGACCGTAGTAAATATTACCGTTTTGCGCCACAAGAGCGAACGAGATAGTTGGTAGCAAGCCACCGAACCAGCCGTTACCAATGTGGTATGGCAATGACATAGATGTGTAACGAATACGTGTTGGGAACAATTCAACTAAGTAAGCTGCGATTGGACCGTACACCATTGTTACCAAGATCACCAAGTAAACAAGCAATGCAACAACTGCAGGCGTATTAACTTGAGCAGGATCAGCTTTAGCTGGATAGCCAGCAGCGTTCAATGCATCGCGAACTTCTTTCTTGAAGCGAGCATCTTCAGCTTTAGCAGCAGCTGGTTCCATACCTTTTGATGTGTAACCAGTGATCTCTGTTTCACCAATCTTCACCTTAGCAACTGTACCTGCAGGACCAGCAACAGTTTCGTAGCTAGCTGAGTTAGAAGCCATCACTTGTTTTGCAATATCGCAAGAGCTAGTGAACTTGGCTGTACCAGTTGGGTTGAATTGGAATGTACATTCTGAAGCATCAACAGTGATAGTAGCTGGTGATGAAGCCATCGCTTTTTCTAATGCTGGGTTGGCATAGTGTGTCAACGCATTAAATACTGACAATGGTGTGTTTGGAATGTAAGTAATGATCGCTAACAACAAGCCTAACATGATGATCATCTTACGACCGATACGGTCAGAAAGAGCACCAAACACGATAAAGAATGGAGTACCGATTACTAAAGAAGCGGCAATCATCAAGTTAGCTGTCTTAGCATCGACCTTCAAAACTTGCGTTAAGAAGAACAAAGCGTAGAACTGACCTGTGTACCAAACAACAGCTTGACCAGCAACCAAACCGAAGAGAGCCAAAATAACAATCTTCATGTTTTTCCACTGACCGAAAGCTTCTGTTAGAGGAGCCTTAGATGTCTTGCCTTCAGCTTTCATTTTTTGGAAAGCTGGAGATTCATTCATTGATAAACGAATGTATACAGACACTGCCAATAGAAGGATTGATACCAAGAACGGAATACGCCATCCCCAGTCATCAAACGCTGCACCTGTGAATTCACGTGTGAACAAAATCACTAGCAAAGACAAGAACAAACCAAGAGTAGCTGTAGTCTGAATCCATGCAGTGTAAGCACCACGTTTGCCAGCAGGAGCGTGCTCAGCTACGTAAGTAGCAGCACCACCGTACTCACCACCAAGTGCTAAACCTTGCAACATACGCAAAGCGATTAGGATCACTGGAGCTGCAACACCAATAGTGTTGTAGTTAGGCAAGATACCTACGATGAACGTAGCACCACCCATGATCAAAATCGTCACTAGGAAAGTGTATTTACGACCGATCATGTCACCAAGGCGACCGAACAACAAGGCGCCGAAAGGACGCACAATGAAGCCAGCTGCGAAAGCGAGCAAGGCAAAAATAAACGCAGAACCAGCATCAAGGCCAGCAAAGAATTGCTTAGCGATAACAGCGGCTAGCGAACCGTAAAGATAAAAGTCATACCACTCAAATACCGTTCCCAATGATGAAGCAAAAATAACTTTGCGTTCTTCAGCGGTCATCGGCGCGGCTGCAGTTTTAGCCATCATTCCTCCTAATTATTAATAAGAAGATCCCTAAACTTAGGACCTCAGATGCATCATTCTTGGGGGCACTTACTAAATACTGACAGCTAAGGGAAATCACTTATGAATCAGGTGTTTTTAGGCGGTTTTTTCTCGTATTGATGCATCTTGTAGGCGTATACCCATACCAGTAATAGGTATATTAGAAGAGCCCCCTGGGCGCCCCACCAGTAGGTGAACTCCCAGCCGAAAAATGAAAATCGCAATGCATTGGGCGCCAGGCCAACCAAAAGCGTCGTTAGGAACCAAACCACCAGAAGAATAAGAATCAAACGCTTGTTTTTTGTCCAGGTGTTTTTCATCTTCTGCCTACTGGGAGATAGACACGCATGCATGTGCCGTATTTAGTTGGGTCTTCGCTATAGAAGTTTTCAAGAATTTCCAGTTTGCCACCATGTTGCGTAGCAATTTCTTTAACAATTGCTAGGCCTAGGCCGCTCCCCTCGATGTCGCTCCCCAGAACCCTGTAAAAGCGCTCTAAAACGCGTTGGCGCTCTTCAGGAGGAATGCCGGGGCCAGTGTCCTTAACTTCAATAATCAGAATGCCTGGACGATTTGAATGTCTGACGTCAACAGTGATGTGCCCATGTGGTGGTGTGTATTTGATAGCGTTATCAATTAAGTTATTGAATAGCTCTTTCAACATCACTGGGTTGCCATATATTTTTAAAGGTTGGCTGGGCGCTTGATAACCCAGATCAATACTTTTTTCCCAAGCCGCATTAAGCCAATTTTTAGTAGCTTCTTCAGCTGCTACTGAAAGATCTATCAAAATCTTTTCACTGAGATTCGTAGCGTTTTCCATGCGGGCTAGAGAGAGTAGCTGTTGAACCAGGCGGGTAGCTCTCATAGAGCTATCAGCAATTTGCTCTAAGGAGCGTTGCAATTCTTCAGGACTATTTTCTCTTTGGGCCAATTCAGCTTGCATGCGAAGACCTGCCAGTGGCGTTTTTAATTGGTGGGCGGCATCGGCAATAAAACGTTTTTGAGATAACACCGAGTCTTTGAGCTGATACAAAACATCATTAAAACTGGAGATCAAAGGCATGATTTCTTGAGGTGCTGCCCCTTCTTCGATGGGACTTGTGTCGTCTACTAGCCTATTTCTAATTCGGTTTTGGAGTGCGTTCAGGGGCGCCAAGCCTCTAGTGAGGCCAAACCATACCAAAACAACCACAATCGGAAGAATGATGAATTGGGGGAGGATGACACCTTTAATAATTTCATTAGCTAACTGAGCTCTTTTTTCCAGTGTTTCGCCAACTTGTACAAGAATAGTTTTAGAGCTTCCGTCAGACTCTAAAGTGATTTCGGTGGCGGCAATTCGAACTTCATTACCATTAATACGACTGTCACGGAAGGTCACAACACCAATTTGAAGGGGGTCACCATCAATGGGAAGTGGTAAATCTTTATCGCCAGCGATAAATTCACCGCTATAGCCAATAACTTGAAAATAAATCGTATCGTTTTCGTCAGCCCGCAAAATTTTCCTAGCTGACATAGGAAGGATTAAAGATACTTTCCCATCTATTTTTTTAACTTGTTGGCCAATAGCTTGAACACTGTTTTCAAGGCTTCGATCAAATGGAGCATTAGCAATCGATTGAGCTACAAGGTAAGTAACAGCGATACTCATTGGCCACAATAGTAAAAGTGGCGCCAACATCCAATCTAGAATCTCTCCAAAAAGTGAGCGCGGTCCTTTTTGGTTCGAACGTAGTTCGTACGATTCAGGTGGTAGAAGTTTTTGAAGCTCCGCATCAACAGCGGGTTGAACGTCTACCATAAGGAAACTTAAGCGTTAGGGTCTTGAGCTGGTATTGCCGGAGCAACAGGCGCTTGAAACTTTTCTAAACAGTAACCAAGGCCTCTAATGGTTGCAATACGAATTCCACCGACTTC
>JBEGTH010000048.1:0-5659 GCA_041179505.1 Pseudomonadota bacterium
GGAGAAGTTTCAAGAAATGGTTCTATCAGTGATTGCTATCACAGACCGAGCAATTGGCGGCATGAAAGAACGTGGGTGGGGTCGAATCATTACCAGCACATCTTCTGGAGCTATTACCCCCATCCCTAATTTAGCCATTTCAAATACCTTGCGTGCCTCCCTCCATGCCTGGTCAAAAACCCTCTCCAGAGAATTGGCTCCTTTTGGGATCACTGCAAATGTGATTGTTCCAGGACGAATCGCCACAGATAGGATTAAGTTTTTGGATACGGCACGCGCAGACATCCCCATGGGACGCATGGGTCGTCCTGAAGAATATGGTCAGGTCGCCGCATTCTTGGTTAGCCAAGCAGCTTCTTACATCACCGGTTCAGTGATCCGGGTAGACGGCGGGAATATCCCGAATATTTAATTACTCACGAATATCTAAGGCAGCTAGCTCTGCCTCTGTAAAGCCAGCAGCTTTACGAGCCTGATAATTAAATGGGCCTCTGAGTTTCGGAGCTTCATACTTTTCGACCAAATCAGCATAAGCCTGGATAGGGTCAAGCTTATCTTTTTGGCACATGTAGTTAAACCAACGATTACCAATTTCCACATGTCCAACTTCATCGTTGAGAATAATCTGCAAGAGCCTCCGCGGCACCAACGCCATTCTTGCCAAGATTGATTCGGTTGTTTTACTCACCATTTCCCAAAGACTGTTATGCGCTGGGAAGTCACCGTATTTAAAACCCTGAGTCTGAAGATGTTGATTGAGTAACTCAAAGTGATAAGCCTCCTCCGCCGCAACTCGCAACCAATCTTCATAATATTCTTTGGGCATACCCGTAAAACGCCACACAGCATCCAAAGCCAAATTAATCGCATTGAACTCAATATGAGCCAAGGCGTGTATTAATACCGCACGCCCCTCTGCTGTAACCATCGAACGACGCTTAACCAAGCCTGGATTAACCAAGATAGGCGCATCTGGACGACCGGGAATATCCACACCCTCGTTGGGATCTGAGTTCTTGCTGCATTAACTTCCTAGAACCCCTTTAAGGCCTGTATATATAGATATAGCAGTAGTTCCTAAGGCAACGGCCGTACCACCAAATTCATTAACCTTCTGCATGACTTTTTGTAGCGTATCAGGAGATAACCTTCCATCCCCTAAACCACCCACAATCGCCTGAACCCACACATTATTAGTTTGAGCACGTTTATTTCTCATGCGCTTCATAAAAGCAATGGAGCCAAATAACATACCAGTTAAGAAACTAAATGAAATACTAGCCGAGTACTCTAAAAACTCTTTCCACTCGATTGAACTTTGTGGCATCACAGGCGTGTGATCGACATAAGCTGTAATGGCACTCATGCCAATCACAGAGGACCCCGCCAGAAGCATTGTTCCTATAAACCAAGGCAACAACTCACGCTTCTTCTTTTGAAACAGAATATATGCAAAAGGCAAAGGCACCACTATGGAAATAATTCTCAAATAAATCAAATTAAAGTCATATACGACTGTGATCAATGCATGAGCAATTAAAAGAACAATCAGAGGGACAAGCAGGGTTTGAACAATCAGGCCAACACGAGTTAAGAAACCTTCCTCTTCAATTTCTTTTTCGTGTTGCAACTCCTGTACATAATCTTCCAACTCAACTATGCGCTTCTCAAGAACCTCTTGATTTTTTAGATCACTTAATTTCTGCTCAAGGTCAGAAATTTTTTGCATCATCGGCTTAAAAAGATATAAATCTTTGGTGCAAACCTTGCAGACATGAGCCTGCTCATCTACATCACTGAGGCAATATGGGCACTTCATTATTTCTTAATCACTAAATTGATGATTGAGTGAGATTCACGGCCCTCCATATCCTTCACAGTGATACGAACAGCATGCTCCCCTTCAGGAACCTCAGCCTTCTCAAAATTAATACCTGACTCAGAAATAGTTGGCTTAAGACGATCAGTTAAATCAACATTGGGGGACTTCAAATAAGTCACTTTGACAGATTTTGGATCAATCTTATTTCCGCCTCGAGCCTCAAACTGAACTTTTAAATCAAAAGGTGAATTGATCTGACCAGAACCAACATCAGGAGACACTACTTTGATAGCAGGACCACGAGAAATACCTCTGGTTTTCAACTCACCAGTAGGCGCAGGAAGTTGAGCTTCTTTAGCTGTGATCAACGGCTTGGCATTAGCAAGGCCCGACAAACCTAAAGAAATACTCACGGCACCAAGGGCCAAGATCTGTTTTATTTTTTTCATAGTATTAACCTTTAATTAATCACCCACCACCACAAATGGAGCCCAAAACAATGGATGTGCATAAGAATAACTCAGCGCATTCGTTTTGGCGTCCTTAACACCACCCGAGTCTGCCAAACTTAGCATGGCTTGTCGCAAGGACTCAGGCTTAGTAATTTTTTCTGAAGCACTTTGTTTTTTAAATAAATCTATCATCAGTTGTCTAGATGCAACTGTGTCAACGGGCCAATTTGAAACTAAAAGTGCTTTAGCGCCTGCATAGAAAAATGCCCTACCCAAACCAGAGACAGCCTCTGCGTTACCGTCACCTGAAGCCGTATTACAAGCTGATAGAACAACCCAATCCGCATTTAGCTTCAACTCCAAAATTTTATCCATGGTTAATAGCCCATCGCCCTCTTTCTCACCAGTTACATCAGGAGATGAAAGTGCTAAAGCTGGTTGCAATAAACCATCTAACTCACCCGGCACCAAACCATGCGTTGAGAACATGACGATCGATTTTTTAGAGAAGTCTGTTTGCAAAACCTGTTGGACGCTCGCCTTTTCATGCAAAAAGATATCCCCTTCTTTTGCATTTAAAACTTTTCCAATTTCAGAAACTTCAATGCTTGTATCAGGCAAGCTTGGCAATAGGGCCAACTCTGCCGAACTGACTTTGGATGTTTTAGGAGCATTTCTCAACCTAAGTGGAATGCCTCTAGTCGCTAGTTGAGTGGCACTAGCTTTATTAGATTCTTTAGCTTGCTCCTTACTAAAGTATGGATCTGCAAAAGCTATGAATGAGGGTTCAGTATTAACCGATCTTGGCATACCCCGTAAGGCAGCCAATGCATTCACAGATGGTAACTGTGAAATCGCAATTTTCCTCATTAGCCAAGGCGCATTTTGATAACCAACAAATGCCTTTGCCCCTTTAGCTGGCTGTTTGATTGACTCAGTTAATAAGGTTGCTATTGGCAGTTGACCCAATGATGCGTGAGGTATCGAAATAAGAAGATCCTTACCCATCAAACTGGACTCAACCGGTTTGATTAACTGCGTATATAACTTATATGAAAGAGCCACATCAAATGCTGGTATTTCTTCTACACTAGCAACACCTGGATCTAGAGCCTTTCGTAGGCGCTCAACATCTTTGCTAACGTCTTTCTTAGCAACTGGAATACTTGAAAAACTGCTTAAACCATTATTGTGAATCGCCCACACATAACTTTTTCTATCGCCAAAGTACCAAGTTACAAGCACTTCTGATGGTTTTAGTATTTTTGCCGTTCTATCTACGGTAATTGGCTTAGGTTCTACCAAATCAAAATATTCTGGATATTTATTTTCAATATCTTTTTTAACTGAATTTCTTTCAGCCTTAATTGCCTCAATATCAGCTTTCATTTTTGCTTGCACAGCAGGCAACTGTCTTTCAGGAGGCGCAGAAGATAAAGCAACCAATAACTCATTTAATGAATTTGCTCTTCTCTGTAAGTCTTGCTCTTTTCGAGCCAATTTCTCTAGCACTGGGTCTTTGATAGTCGATCTAGCAGTACTCTGAGTCAAGGCTCTTTGAACAGAACTACCTCTTGCCATATCAGCCAATTGGAAAGCTTGGGCAATTAACTGCTTTTCTTGTTGAGGGTTTTGCTTTGCCTCTGTAAATAAAACGCCAATATATGACTCAACCAAGATTGAGAAACGCTTTTGAAACTTCAAGCTAATGGTCTGATTTTCCGCATCATTACGAGTTTGATCGATAAGCACTGGCATGGCTTTAGCAAAATGCTCTTTTGCCTCTTTTGATCTACCCTGCTCTTCTAGGCTCATGGCGTAAAAAGCTTGCGTCCATCCAGTACGAGGATGCTTTGGACCATTAATTTTTAAATTTCTCTCGTACATATCTTTAGCAATTTCTTCTGCCTGAGCAGCTTGTTTGCTAAAAATCAGAGCAACCACCTCATCCAAGTCATTTAAGCGCTTAAAGCGCTCCTTCATAAAATCATCTTTAGCAACTGCAATCCTGATTAAGCTAAATTGCTGAGCTGCTTCTGTGAATTTTTCGTTATTAACCAAGGCAGCTGCGTGAGATCGACGACCATAAATCATATTAGTTGAGGATTCGGAAACACCTGATTCAATGCTGCTATTCAGCGCATACTTAGACAACAATAAAGACTCTTCTACGCGGCCTTGTTCAGCAACAGCATGTGACAAACCATTTAACACCCCTGCAACAGCGACACTATTTCTACCACCGACCATCAGGAATGTTTTCAAAGCCAATCGATAGTAATACTCAGCCTCGGTAAGTTTTCGTTGAGCAAATAAGGAATTGGCTAATCGGTTCAGAATAATTGCTTTATTAAAGTAAATACCCTGCTTACTATGCACTCGACGGGTTGAGTCTTTATATAAGCCAGCCTCAAGAGCTTCAACTCTCTTCTCAACTGCATTCAGGCCTCGGACAAAACTTAACTCTGCTGCCACCGGTTTACCAGCGGCTAGGTAATACTCGCCTCGAGCACGCTCTGATTGATAGGTCCAATTAGTGCCCCACTCTGACCAAGCATTTGAGTTTTTCAAAACGGTCATGATGCCATCTACTTGACGAATGGCAACCTCAGCAGCTTCAAGATCTCCAATTTGGCGGTTAGCATTGACCAACAATAATTGGAAAGTTAATTGCCATCCGTTGGACTGTCTAGCCTGAACAGAAGACAAAGCTTTATTCACTCTATTGATGGCACCTTGCATATTTCCATCAAAGAACTCTGCCTGAATACAACTCATTTGAGCATCAAAAAATTGATCTCTATTGCCTGGGTCAACATATTCTTGTTCTTTTTGGCAATTTTCAAGCATTGACTTAGTCAAACCCAATTGCTCTGCCGCCCTGGCACGCTCCCTATAAAAAACATAAAGCTGCTCATTAGTTGCATTGGCCGGAATAGGTGCCTGCAAGGTTTCTTTACTCTTTTGAATGTCTGCTTGATTGGGTTTGGCAGCATCCAACAACCTCACCAAGTCATCAATTGTCTTGGGCGGTGGTGGAACCTTGTCAATTGAAGCAAGAATTTCTTGCTCATTAGCTGGTGAGGGATTAGCCCACAGAATCTTTGCATTAAAAATGCAAGTTACTACAAGGAGCAATCCCACATAAAATTTTTGTCTCATGGATAGCCTCATGAATGAGCTTAGTTTTTATTACTAAATACTACAATTATTTAGGGTCGGAATAGCATCAATCAGGTCTAAATTAAGCAAAAAATGCTAAATTTATAGCCATAACTACACAAACGAGACATCTTGACCACCTATTTAATGCTTCTCACACAAGTCTTATCCATTTTTGGATTCGCTTGCTACGCTGCATCTTTAACGCTTATTCAATCTGAAT
>JBEGTH010000049.1:0-4589 GCA_041179505.1 Pseudomonadota bacterium
AATTTAAAGAAAAAACTGGCTTAGAAATTGCCGTCATCAATCAAGCGATGGAGCTTGCCGTGAAAAAGGGACTTTTGGATTTAGACCCGAGTACCATCAAAGCCAGTCCTCTGGGCTTGCAATATTTGAATGATTTACAAATGTTGTTTTTGAAATAAAAAACCTCCCAGCGACAAGCAAGGGAGGTTTTGGGTATGTGGCGGACGCTATCTCCCCGAAGCACAAAACCTTTACAAACGAGCCAACAATCTTTACCTTAAATTTTAAAGAAGTACTCGCGATAAATAGAGAATCTAACGGGGGCTAAGAAGCCTTCAGTCTGGAGAAATTAAAAGAGAAGCACAAGCCAAACAAACACAAAATTAATCATTGCTAAAAGTACTGCTCCACTACCAACATCCTTGACCACCTTTGATAGAGGATGTTGATCAGTAGAAATACGATCAATTGTTTTCTCGATAGCTGTATTGAGTAATTCAATCATGATGACAAGAAGACCACTCGATATCATCAAGATCTGGTCAATTTTAGACTGGCCTAGATAAATGGCTCCGACAATTACCAAAGGCATTAAGCAACACTCAATCCGAATAGCTTCTTCTGAGCGCCAAGCAAACAAAAAGCCTTCAATGGAATACTTCAAAGTATTAAAAATGCGTCGTTGGATCAGATTGGTAATATTTTTTACTATCATTGGGTTAATTTGATCGTTTGCTTTTAAGTATTAGTTCATTGTCTGGAATGAGCTTAAATATCAGAGCCAATACTAAACTGATTGCCCAAGAGAACCAAGCTGTCCATAGAACATGGGAAAAGAAATGAGCACCTTGTATCATTCTAGAAATACCCATGATCAATCCTAATGTAATAGCCACATAAAAAATAATCTTGGCAAATTTGGGGTAAATAAACCATAAAGCAATTGCCCAGGCAGACCACATGAAGCCACCAGCAGCATGACCTGCAGGAAAGCATTGGCCGATACCAAATTGACTTAAATGCGTCTCAAAAAGACCTGCATATGGAACAGTGCCACCATAGACATCCAAACTCCATGGACAATGCTTATTAGTTAGGTGCTTTAAAAGAGCTACTATGGCGGGAATCAGGATAACGCCTAGAGACCCTGCCCAAACGTGACGCGCAGTTAATAAGGTCTCACCTACTTTGAGCTTCCAAATCGCGAATATGATTGATGCTACCCCCAGGACGTACATCGCACTCTTCATACCGTGATGCATCACCTGAGTCATGAAAGGATGGCTCCTCAAGCTAAATTCTTTTAACTCTGGGTTGTAGAAGAAATCATTCAACCATAAATCAATATTTGTTAACTCAAATACTGTTAATAGAAAAATAGCAGTCAGCATCAATATCTTGGCTTGCTGAACCAGAAATTTTGATTGCTTAACCATGACACCTTTCAGTCAAGTCAAATTTTCGCTCGTAAATGCTAGTTTTAATATCAAACATACCCAATACGGTGTGGAATAAATTGTCATGATGCGCTGGTTTTTTACTTTCTTCAGCAAAACAATCTTCCAGTTTGGGATGATCTATTTTGTAGTTGTCGGATAGCCACACAAAAAATGGCACTTGAGTTTGTTGCTTTGGGGCAATGGAATAAGGCAAACCATGTAGATAAATACCATTTTCACCTAGAGACTCACCATGGTCTGACATGTAAATAAGTGAAGTTGAAATGTTTTTATGTTTTTTTAATTGATCAATCGTTTTTGATAAGAATGCGTCTGTATAACGAATGCTATTGTCATACGCGTTAACAATTTCTTGTTGAGAGCATTGAGACAAGTCAGAAGTATTGCAGGCCGGTGAATACTTTTCAAATTCTTTAGGGTAACGGGCGTGATAAGCAGGTCCATGGTTACCCAATTGATGCAAAATAATGACTTGGTTACCAGCGTTATGCTGAATTTGCCATTCAAGACTATCTAACAGAGCATTATCAAAGCAGGCCGTATCAAAACAATTTTGAGGTCTTGCATGAGTTTTTGCATCATAGAAGCTAAGACCTGCGCAGACCCCCTTGCAACCAGATTGGTTGTCAATCCACGTCACGCCAAATCCAACCTTATTCACCACATGTAACAAGGACTCACTCGAACGAATGGATTTTTCATCATAGTTGTGGCGCCCCTCTTGCGAGAACATGCAAGGAACTGAAGTGTCCGTATTAGTCCCGCAGCTTGTGGCGTAGGGAAAACTGTATACCTTTTGCTCAGCCAATAATGGGGTGGTATTTCGGTCATACCCTGACAAGCCCCAATTGGCAGCACGAACTGTTTCACCAACAACAATTACCAAGATCTCTGGTTTATTAGATTTAGAAACTTGATTCCTGGTCGCATCATCACCGATGGGTCTTATTTTTTTATTGACCTCCGCAGTACTCTGAAAAGCAATTTTTGCTGATGAGAATAAGAAGCTGGTTGGCAGAACAACATGTCTTATTTCTTTATGATTTCTCATGGTTGACGAAAAGTTCTTGAATTGGGATAACAAAGAACCTACAGCCACAAGCAAAACAATGACGCTAATAATTAACTTTTTCGTCAGTGACCGAATAAACCTATTCGGCTTCATTTTTAAAAAGAATATTGCCAGAATCGGCAAACTTGCATATTTCAAGAAATGGAAAAGTAATGAAGTTGTTAATAACTCTTTTGCTTCAGCTGGATTTGTTGTAAATATATTACGAAGCATAGTGGTGTCAAAGTGCACGCTATATGTTTCAGCATAGTAATCAGCTAAAACCGTCACAGCCACCAAGACGATGGCCGACCACTTACTGAACCTACCCCAGAGCATTAAATTAATAATGAAAAACTGCAATGCTGTTACAGCAATATAGACCGCCCAGAAAAATGCCCAGCGTGAAGTAGCTGTTCCGGTTTGAGTCTTTAATAAATCATTCCAAAGAATGTCATTCAAAAAAAATGAAAAATAAATGCTTAAACCAAAAGCAAGCACCTCAGGGCTCATCTTCCAAGGAAAGACACCTAGAAATGCACGCGTTGATGAAGGACTGGTTTTAATCTGCATTCAACCACAATACAGTTGGTTTATTAACGCAATGTTAACGTTTGAAAAGTGGTGTTTAGAGGAGACATTAAAAACCACCCGAAGGTAGTCTGGGTTCTTGGCAGCTCGGGGCCGAATCACCAGGGCTGTAGGTGTCTGACTCCATCTCTAGACTGTCGTTGTGAAAGACATCTAAATTATTAGAACTTGATTGAAACAAATAGCCCCATTAACTCTCGCCCTCTTCCTACCTGAATTTTTAGATTTTGAACTTCAGAAATTTTCTTAATAATTGACCAGCCTAGACCGCTGCCATATGAGTCAACCTGCCCCAATCTTTGGAACCTGACCCCCAATTCATTAATTTGTTCTTGAGTTAAACCAGCTCCACTGTCCTCAATCGACAAGTAAACATGTCCATCCTTCTCGCTTGCCGAAACAATAATTTTTCCCTTTTGAGGTGAATATCGAATCGCGTTGTCTAACAAATTTCTAAACAAAATTTCTAAAAGAGTCTTGTCTGCCTGAACTTGATATTGTCCTGATTCATTGAATTCAATTACTTGAGACTTTGCCTCAATCTGAGGGTAAGCATAAGCAATTTGTTGCGCAACAAACTCTGAGATATTTACATCATCTTTTTCAAAAGTATTAACTGATGTTTCGACTCTGGACAGTGCCAATAGTTGCTCAATTAGACGACTTGCCCTATCGCAACTTTCAATCAAATTATCGAAGACCGCAGGTTCTAAGACCTTCTCTAGCCTTATCACTTCCGCTTGTGCTTTTATTGCCGCCAATGGCGTTCTAAGCTCGTGAGCTGCATCGGCTGTAAATCTCTTTTCATGCTCTACAGATATTTTTACTTTAGAAAGTAGGCCATTTAATTCATTCAGTAGCGGACTAATCTCTTTGGGCAAGCCGGATACTTGAATCTGCTCTAAAGAATTCGCCCCCCTCTCGTTAATAGCTCTTTGAAGCTTAGTGATTGTTGAGCTAGACCAGTAAACAACACCATAAATAATGACAGTCAATATTGGCAACCCAACAATTAAGGGCCAAATCAACCCCCACAACAAGTCAACTAATATCTCATTTTTTTCATGCGTAATTTTGTTAATTGAAATATTTTTTTCAATAATCTTTCCAAACAACTCTTCAAGCTCTTCTCTAGCATCAAACCAAACCATTAGAGATGCCGCCACCCAAATAAAGGAGACGCAACCAATAATCATTATTAGCAGGCGATTTCTTAACGAGAATGTACTGGTACTCACATCAGTCCTTAAATTGATAACCAACACCACGAATAGTTTGAATATGGCTAGCGCCAATCTTTTTGCGTAAGTTATGAATATGAACTTCTATAGCGTTACTCTCAACCTCATGACCCAAACTATATAACTGATCTTCTAGTTGCCGTTTAGTCAAAACCCGCCCTGAAGAGAGCATGAGGGCGTACAACAAGGCAAACTCTTTTTTTGATAGACTTAATTCTTCACCTTTAAGCTCAGCCTTGAAAGATAGCGGGTTAAGCAATAAGTCGC
>JBEGTH010000050.1:0-4486 GCA_041179505.1 Pseudomonadota bacterium
AAAGATCAAGAGCGTACAAAATACGCGCAAGATCACTAAGGCGATGGAAATGGTCGCCGCATCTAAGATGCGGCGTGCTCAAGAGCGCATGCGCAATGCTCGTCCTTACTCTGAAAAAGTAAGAAACATTGCTGCAAACTTGGGTAAGGCCAATCCAGAGTACCGCCCTGCTTATTTGGTTGAGCGTGAAGTTAAAAATGCTGGTGTGATTGTTGTGACAACAGACAAGGGTCTTTGCGGTGGTATGAATACCAACGTTTTAAGAGCTTTGACAAATACCATGAAAGAGTTGGACTCTAAAGGTGTTTCATTGTCATGCACTCCAATTGGCATGAAAGGCTTCCAGTTCTTAAATAGGATCAAGGCAAAGGTTGTTTCTCATGTAACACAGATGGGTGACACGCCGCACTTAGAAAAACTCATTGGCGCAATCAAGGTTCAATTGGATGCGTATGAAAACGGTGAAGTAGACGCGGTTTATTTGGCGTATACAAAATTCGTGAACACAATGAAACAAGAGCCAGTAGTTGAGAAATTACTTCCTCTTTCAGGTGAAAAATTAACACAAACGACTGAAGAAGCTCGTGAGTATGGTTGGGATTATTTGTATGAACCAGACCCGCAATCAGTTGTTGATGAATTGTTGAAACGTTACGTTGAAGCGTTGATTTACCAAGCAGTTGCAGAAAATATGGCATCTGAGCAATCAGCTCGTATGGTTGCCATGAAGGCTGCGTCTGATAACGCGAAAAACGTGATTGGTGAGTTGCAGTTGGTTTACAACAAAACACGTCAAGCAGCCATTACCAAAGAGTTGTCCGAGATTGTCGGCGGCGCTGCGGCGGTTTGATAACCAAAGTATTGTAAAAAATTAGTGATCGGAGAACTACGATGAGCAACGGAAATATCGTTCAGTGTATTGGCGCGGTGGTGGACATTCAGTTCCCACGTGACAAAATGCCAAAAATTTATGACGCATTGATCTTGGAAGAGAGCAATGAGGCATCTTTTGCAGAAAAAGGTTTGACCTTTGAAGTGCAACAACAATTAGGTGATGGCGTTGTGCGCGCTATTGCGATGGGCTCAAGCGACGGTTTGCGTCGTGGCATGGGAGTTAAAAATACAGGCAAGGGTATTTCAGTGCCTGTAGGCCCAGCAACATTGGGACGAATCATGGACGTGTTGGGTCGCCCAATCGACCAAGCTGGTCCAATCGGCACAGATGAGCGTCGCGCGATTCACCAATTAGCTCCAAAGTTTGATGAGCTATCACCATCAGTTGACCTACTAGAAACAGGCATCAAGGTTATTGACTTGGTTTGCCCATTTGCTAAAGGCGGTAAAGTTGGTTTGTTCGGTGGTGCCGGTGTGGGTAAGACAGTTAACATGATGGAGTTGATCAACAACATCGCTAAGCAACACTCAGGTTTGTCAGTGTTCGCTGGTGTTGGTGAGCGTACTCGTGAAGGTAACGACTTCTACCACGAGATGAAGGACTCTAACGTTCTTGATAAAGTTGCGATGGTTTTCGGTCAGATGAACGAGCCACCTGGTAACCGTTTACGCGTTGCTTTGACTGGTTTGACAATGGCTGAGCGTTTCCGTGACGAAGGCCGTGATATTTTGTTCTTCGTTGACAACATCTACCGCTACACATTGGCCGGTACAGAAGTTTCTGCTTTGTTGGGTCGTATGCCATCAGCTGTGGGTTACCAGCCTACATTGGCGGAAGAAATGGGCCGTCTACAAGAGCGTATTACTTCAACAAAGACTGGTTCTATCACATCGATTCAGGCCGTTTACGTTCCTGCCGATGACTTGACAGACCCATCACCTGCTACAACATTCTTGCACTTAGACTCTACAGTTGTGTTGTCACGTGACATCGCTGCTTTGGGTATTTACCCAGCGGTTGATCCACTTGATTCAACAAGCCGTCAGTTGGATCCACAAGTTGTTGGTGAAGAGCATTACAACGTGGCTCGCGGTGTTCAGACAACGTTACAGCGCTACAAAGAATTGCGCGACATTATTGCTATTTTGGGTATGGACGAATTGTCACCAGAAGACAAGCAAGCTGTTGCACGTGCACGTAAGATTCAACGTTTCTTGTCACAGCCATTCCACGTGGCGGAAGTGTTTACGGGTTCACCTGGTAAATACGTTCCACTTAAAGAAACTATCCGCGGCTTCAAGATGATTGTTGACGGTGAGCTTGACCATTTGCCAGAGCAGGCATTCTATATGGTTGGCGGCATTGATGAAGCTATCGAAAAAGCTAAGAAGTTGCAGTAAACCAAGGAATTTAAATGTCTAGCATCCATGTTGATGTAGTTAGCGCTGAGCAGTCAATTTTCGCCGGTGAAGCAAAGTTCATTGCTTTACCAGGTGAAAGTGGTGAGTTGGGTATTCTTCCGGGACATACCCCCCTCATCACAAGAATTAGACCAGGTGCAGTTCGTATTGAGAAAGCTGACGGCGATGAAGAGTTTGTTTTCGTGGCCGGCGGCATTCTTGAAGTACAGCCAAATAAAGTAACTGTACTTGCCGATACTGCTATTCGTGGTCACGATCTTGACGAAGCAAAAGCCTTAGAAGCCAAAAAAGCAGCTGAAGAAGCTATGCAAAATCGCAGCACAGATATCGATTTTGCCCATGCCCAATCAGAGTTTGCAATGGCGGCAGCACAACTTGCAGCAATTGCAAAGTTACGTCAGAAAAGATAATTGACTTTAATTAACGATCGCTTCCTGCGCGCATGCCTTCGGCAGCCAACAGATAGAACACCTCTGTGGCTAATGCGCCAGGCAGGACGTTATCTACCTGAATACAACGCGACAAGAGCCAAAGCAGGAAGCTTTCTTGCTCTTGCAAAAAATCCCCAGTTAGCAACAGAGGTTACCTTGCAACCATTGGATAGATATCCCTTGGATGCCGCAATTCTATTTTCAGACATTCTGACCATACCGGATGCGATGGGTTTGGGCTTGAGCTTTGAGGCTGGTGAGGGCCCAAGATTCAGTCGTCCATTAAGAGATGAGCAAGCGGTTAACAATTTAAGACCGGCTGATCTTAATCAATTGAAGTATGTATTTGATGCCGTATCTGAAATCAGAAAAGCGCTCACTCAAAAAGGGCAACAAAGAGTTCCTTTGATTGGCTTCTCAGGAAGCCCATGGACTTTGGCCTGTTACATGATTGAAGGCTCGGGATCATCTGACTTTAAAAATACAAAAGAAATGTTGTACCAAAGACCTGATTTAATGAAAAAGGTTTTGGATGCAAACGTACAATCAGTTGCAGATTATTTGACAGCGCAGGTTGATGCAGGTGCGCAAGCACTGATGATTTTTGATACTTGGGGTGGTTTATTGCCGGATGGTTGGTATCAAAAAACTTCATTGGAAAGCATGAAAGCGGTGATTAATTTATTGCCGAAGCAAAAAGATGGTCAGCAAATTCCGATTTTATTGTTCACCAAGGGCGGCGGAATTTGGCTTGAAGATATTGCTAACTCCGGTGCGGATGTTATCGGCTTAGATTGGACGGCATCAGTTGCAAAGTCACGTAAGCGTTTACTTGCAAACAAAACACCGTTAGCCTTACAGGGAAACTTTGATCCATTAGCTCTGTTCTCAAGCCCTGAACAAATTAGCTCTGAAGTTAAGAGAATTTTGAATGAATTAGCGGCTGCCCCATCTCTGGCTGAAAACCTTCATCCATTAGATGGCCACATCTTTAATTTGGGCCATGGCATATCTCAGTTCACTAATCCTGAGCATGTTATTGCCCTTACAGATACTGTCGTTAACCACTCAAAAGCCCTCAGAAATAAGTAAAAATAAGCATGTGAGTGGTAACTTATGCACAGGCATCTTGTGGCATAAAAAACGATATATTCGTCAGCACTAATCACCCCGCGAGCCAAATTAAATTCTGTAAGCCGTTGATTTATAGTGTTTTTTATAACACATCATTTTTAAAAACAACACACAAAAAGAATTATCATTTTTGAAATACTGGGATAATTAACCAGTTATCCACAAGGTTTTCCACAGACAAAAGAAGACTTTTTAAAAAACCAATAAGTGCAATGCTCTTCATGATGGACTTAAAGTAAAACATGAGCTTTGAAGATAAAAGCCGAGAAAAAATGATTGTTCAGGTGGCCATAGACAGCCCATTGAATAAGTTATTTGATTACGCCTGGAATCAAGAATTTGCACAAGCGCCACAAAAAGGGCACATCGTTCAGGTGAGCTTTGGAAGACAAGAGTGCGTCGGGGTCGTGATTCATGTTTTGGATAAAACTGACTACGACATAGAAAAAATCAAAAAAGTACAAGCCATTGCACCACTGCCGCCACTATCAAGTGATGTTGTGGCGATGGCAGAGTTTGCGGCGACCTATTACCAAAGACCCATTGGCGAAGTTTTGATTCCATCAATACCAAAATTGTGGAGACAAAGAAATAAATGGGAATTG
>JBEGTH010000051.1:0-4431 GCA_041179505.1 Pseudomonadota bacterium
GTTCTGGACGTTATCGGCCAAGATCTCGATGACACCACCGTTGTTGACCATGGAGCTGGTGCTGACGCGCCCGCTGTTCTTGATGACTGAGCCCATGAGCTGGGCGGCTGAGTTAGCGGCAATCACGACCATGCCACCATCGACCTGCACCAAGCGCTTGTTTTCAATCAGGCTCTTGTAGGCTGAGACATCCACCTTGACGGTCATGAGTTGATCCCCGCGGAAGTCCAAGGTGACTTGACTGCCGCTAGCCAAGGCCACAACGTTAGCAACTCCACCCTTGGCTAGGATATAACCTTCGTTACGTACTTCTGGGGCTAATAAGGCGATATAGCCCTTGGGGTCGTTGGTTTGGAGCTTGCCGTAGTTGACCACAGCGCCTGTGCCATTGCCTTTGAAAGTGCTCTTACCTTCCATGAAATCTTTGTCATTGATAGCCATCGTTGTAGCAACGATGGCAGCAGCATCTACCTGTGAACCCTTGCCAAATACAACACCGTTGGCATTGGAGATGATTACCTGCCCATTGGCCTTGATCATGCCGTCGATCTGAGAAGCAGTTGCTGAAACCACGCGGTTATGGATCACAGCTTGAGCATTTGGTTGAACAAACTCAACCTTGGCATTAGCCCCCACGTTGAAGCTGTCCCAATTCACAACTGCACGCTGAGAAGCTTGAACAACATTCAAAGTGTTGCCAGACTGGGAAATTGTTGCAGATCCAGCCACCGCTCGACCACCAGTGGGTAACGCCGTATTAGTCTGAGCACAAACTCCCGTTGAGGCAAAAAAAGCCACAAACATCAGGAAGTTTTTGCTAGCGACTCTCATTTAAAAAGTCCACTGAACTTGTGCCCATACATAGGCACTGTTGGAGCGTTTGTCGTTGTTTACTGCTACACCATCGGTATAGAGAGGGTTGCCCCCCAACTTCCAAGCAATGCTGGTACTCCAAATAATGTCTTTATCTGCTCGCTTTAAACCTGCACCAACACCCTTAAGAATGTATGAATTATTGGCATTAGTGCTGCCTTTATTAGATTGATAAAGAGCTTTATCCTTGTACTGCTGAACCAGACCTGCATCAAAAAATGCTGTAGCAACCAGCTTATCTTGCAACTGTTGCTGAATTTCAGCATTGATCATAATTCCTTGAGCACCACCACCTTGAGAGCCTGGATAAGCCCTCACACCATTGGGCCCGCCCAAATAAAACTTCTCGGCTGAATCCAAGTCAACTGAAGCATATTGACCTGACATTGAAACCGTAAAAATTGTCTGATCGGGAACTAATTGCTGATTTCTGGACAAACTAAAGTTGTATTTTGTAAATGTCTTTGGGATCGTAGAGTCATAATCTAGCCGACCGCCTCCAACGACAATATGGCCTTTGGTAAGGGTAATAGAGGCGGAATTAACACCGCCGCCATTCCAACTATCAAACTGGTTGCCAGACAGGCCCAAAACCATATTCTCAATACGATAATCACTGGTATAGACGCCATCTGCTGCATTTTTGTTAGCGTAAAGCTTACGATCAAGCCCAGCTGTAAAATTCCTGTTTGCCTCAGGACTTCTCAATATCGGATAGCTAAGATTGAGCCCAACAGTTTTTGCATAACCAAACCCAGATGCTGAGCTTGTTGGGTAAGCAAACTTACCAACGTTTTGATAATCCAAATAACTGGCTGATGCCCCAACTCTCCAACCATCCGTGTTAATCGGCAGTGAATAGCTGGCCTGAGAGTAATCTGACCCCAATGACTTGATGTTGCTAAAAGACAATTGATCTCCATAGCTACCTGGATTATCAAAAGTCACATTGACAACCCTTTGAAGGACGCCAGTACTACGGCTACCATAGTTATTGCCTTCAATCTTGCCTCGATATGGGTGAGTGTCAGCTAGTGAAAGCCTTAAATCAACCTCTCCCTCATTTTTACCTGGTTCTAACTGAGTGGTAACTGCCACACCAGGGGTTTCATTCAGGATGTAGATAGATCTCTCAATATTTTGCGTTTGAACAATCTCAGACAGTCGATTTGCATCAGTAATGTATCGCCTTGCACGGTCTTCCGTAAAACGCGACGGGCCATTTGGCATATCGATATTCACCGCACCTAATTTGGCCTCTAAGACCTTCAAAACCACAATGCCGTCTGAAATACGTTGAGGGGGCACAGAGACTTGGGCCAATTTGCCATAAGTTTGATACAAGGCAGCCACAGCATCAGCAGCTTTTTGTAAATCTTGAAACCGAACTGTCATGCCAAGCCAAGGCTTTAAGGTCTGCTGTATGGCTTCATCAGGAATGCTTTTATTGCCGTCAACTCTAAAACCTTTGATAGTGACTTTGACTTCACCAGGCTTAGCCTCCTCTGGCTTGGCTTTCTTAGTGGGTGCCTGGGGTTTAGGTAGAGCCTGTAAATTCGGGACTTGTTTTTGCAATTCTTGTTGCAAAGCTCCAGCGTCTGGTGCCGCGTGCGTAGACATGGCTGTCAAGCCAAGTAATGCAAGGGTCAGAAGAGCTTTTAATTTCATGAAGACTGTTTTTACTTTTTTAATTTTTTACCCGAATGCGCATTTCGTATCTATTTATAAACGCACGCACGCGATTGTATGGAATTAAGCATTTTTTAGCCAGCAATGAATCTAGCTAAGTTCTTGTATTGCTGAAGAAATTTTCATAATTTTTATAAAAATATGAGTCTGAAACTCAAGCTAAAACCTTCACAAATTTTGAGTAAAATTGAAGGAAGATTCCTCAAAAAATTACAATGTCCACACTGAAAACAAAAAGTTAAGCAAGCAAAAAGCCACCCTAAGGTGGCTTTAAGTAGAGATGGCTTAACTTTAAAGGTTAAGTATTGGTAAAGAGATCTGGTTTTACCTGTTCAGCAATTTTTATTTCATTCGCTTCGTAACCTTCTGTCTTTATTGAAGAGTTAGAAATTAACTTTTTAAGGTCTTCAGGCTTTTTCATTCCTAATTTACCAGTCATACGTGACCGATGGACTTTAACACTAGCCTCTGAAGAGTTAAGAATAGTAGCAATCTCACCGTTCTTTTTACCTTCAGCAGCTAAGAAGAATACATCACGCTCTTTATCAGTTAACTTTTCTAATAAAGCTAACTTTTCAGTTTCATTTAATATATCAGGATTAATAGTGATTGGTTCAACTGATTCTGATTTTTCTATTATTTTCTTTTCTTTAATAGGCTTTTCATTTTTATTAACAACTGGGCTTACTTTTAAATCTGATGCTGTAGTAGCTGATAATATAGAGACATCTTTTTTGACTAGGCCACCTGCAATAAGTAAATCTTCGGATATTTGAAGTGACCAAGCTATATTATTAATTAGAGTGCTGATTAAATATACAAGACTTGTCCAATAAACCACTTTAGAAGTGACAACAATATATTGGTCACCGATTGCAGCTAATGCACCCAAAGTTAAAACTGCCATGAATAAACCCTGAATCCATAGAACGCTACTTATTAGATAGATATATTTACTACGGCTATGCTTGGCTTGTACCCCAGCGAACCAAGCACTATATATAAGTGTTGCAGAGATAGGTGCTAGTAATATAGCCTCAAGGCTACCTAGTGGTGCATTAAATAATCGGCTGAAATAGAACAACGCCCCAGTTACACCTACCCCCCCAAGACAAATCAGTGAAGATTTTTTTGGTAAGGCATATCCAGACCAGATCCCAAGTGAACTGAGGACAATTAAGCTACCCATTAGCACTGAAATGGGTCCCAGAACCCATGATTGTGGTAAAGGATCGGTGATTTGCATCAAAGTTACGATGTAACCTAAGCCCATCAATAATCCCCCAAGGCTCCATAAAATAACGGATCTACCTTTTTTTATTAATAGAATCAATTGTGTAGCAGAGAACCCAATAGCAATTAAGCCAGTTAAGTAAATAGTAGTAACGTTATCTAGCGGTAACATGGTTAACCTTAACCTTCTATGAATGATGGAAAGGTGGAATTTACCTGAATTAACTAAATTGGTAAATATTCTTCACCGTTTTATCCTAATAATCGCCTAACCGCACTCCTCTACATCCTGATAAGTCTAACTAAATGATAATTTAGTTAATTAACGTAATATTTGCCATTACGAATATTTAAAGAACAGAGGGTATAAAAAAATGCCACCCTAAGGTGGCATTGGATCTGAGTGTGGATCAATACACTAATTGCTAGATTGACAAGTAAGCTTCCTGTCTCGCATTTTCTGATCTGAGTCCCGGTACCCATGCTTTGGTTGGAAGACCATAGGCTTTCTCAAGATGGGATGCTCTGCCCTGCACTGTTTTCCAGTCCACCTCTAGATAAGGGCCTTTGAATGCAATGACCACCACATTGCAGTCATGCACTTGTTGGAAAACCAATACCCGATTATCAAAGGCA
>JBEGTH010000052.1:0-4867 GCA_041179505.1 Pseudomonadota bacterium
TGTTCCATTAGATGAAACTTTGTCTCGAGTCGTTGTTGATTTCTCTGGTCGTCCAGGGCTTGAGTTCCATGTTCCATTTACACGTGCGCGCGTGGGTGATTTTGATGTTGACCTCACCATAGAATTTTTCCGCGGCTTTGTTAATCACGCCGGCGTGACTTTGCACATCGATAACTTGCGTGGCATTAATGCTCACCACCAAATTGAAACGGTATTTAAAGCCTTTGGCCGCGCATTACGTATGGCTTTGGAATTAGATCCGCGCGCCAGTGGCGTTGTGCCTTCTACCAAGGGTAGTTTGTAAGACTTTAAACTTCTCAATCACCCTTCAGTATTTAGGTTCATACCTTGTCTAAAAATTCACCGAGCATTGCTATTGTTGATTACGGCATGGGTAATTTGCGCTCTGTTGCTCAAGCATTAATGCATGCAGCACCTGAAGCTAAAGTTGAAATAGCCTCTACTCCTGAGCAAATTAAAGCGGCAGACAAAGTAGTTCTTCCAGGCCAGGGCGCCATGCCTGATTGCATGACACACCTCAGAGATTCAGGTTTATTAGAGGCTGTTTTAGAAGCGGTGAAAAACAAACCAATGTTGGGTGTTTGTGTTGGCGAACAAATGTTATTTGACAGCAGCACTGAGGTGCGTTTTGATGCGCCAGCTGGTACTGATGTCACTCCAGGTCTTGGTTTATTACCAGGTAAGGTTATTCGATTTGATTTAACTGGTAAAAACCAAGCAGATGGTTCACATTTCAAGGTTCCACACATGGGGTGGAACCAGGTTCAGCAAACAAAGTCTCATCCATTATGGGATGGCATTCCAGATAACAGCAGCTTCTATTTTGTGCATAGCTACTATGCAGTGCCAGATAATCCAGCTCATACTGTAGGTTCTACAGATTATGGAACTTTGTTTACATGTGCAGTAGCCAAAGAAAATATTTTTGCGACACAGTTTCATCCAGAAAAAAGCGCACACTTAGGTTTGCGCTTGTACCAAAACTTTACGCGTTGGCAGCCTTAATAAATGAATGATTCATTGACTGACTGTTTGACTAATAACTAACTACCAACTACTTTCACTTAACCACTACTTATTTAACTATTCATCATGTTGTTAATTCCAGCTATTGATCTTAAACAAGGCCACTGTGTTCGCTTAGAGCAAGGTGATATGGATAAAGTAACGACCTTCTCTGAAGATCCGGGTGCGATGGCCAAGCATTGGGTTGATCAAGGTGCTCGCCGCTTGCACTTGGTCGATTTGGATGGGGCCTTTGCAGGTAAACCTAAAAATGAATCTGCTATTAAATCAATCTTGAAAGCTGTTGGTGATGATATTCCTGTGCAGCTGGGTGGCGGTATTCGTGATTTAGAAACAATTGAACGTTTATTAGATGACGGTATTAGTTACGTCATTATTGGCACTGCTGCTGTTAAAAACCCAGGATTTTTGCAAGATGCTTGTGTAGCCTTCCCAGGACACATCATTGTTGGTTTAGATGCCAAAGAAGGTAAGGTGGCTACTGATGGATGGAGCAAGCTTACCGGGCACGAAGTAGCTGACTTAGCCAAGAAGTATGAAGATTACGGTGTTGAAGCCATCATTTATACAGATATTGGTAGAGATGGCATGTTGCAAGGTATCAATATGGATGCAACAGTGAAGCTTGCTCAAGCAGTGAATATTCCAATTATTGCTAGCGGCGGCTTAACAAATATGAAAGATATTGATGCACTCTGTAATGCTGAACCAGAGGGTGTCATGGGCGTTATTGCTGGTCGCGCTATTTACACTGGTGATTTGAAATTGGCTGAGGCGCAGAAATACGCTGATGCAAATAAAAAGTAATAGAAAACTTAAAGCACAAGTTAAAAGAAAATAAATCAACCCATGCTCTCAAAAAGAATTATTCCCTGTTTAGATGTCACAGCTGGTCGAGTTGTGAAGGGTGTGAATTTTGTTGAGTTGCGTGATGCTGGCGATCCAGTTGAAATTGCAAAGCGCTATGACGATCAGGGCGCTGATGAAATCACGTTTTTAGATATCACGGCTACTTCTGACGGGCGCGATTTGATCCTTCACATTATTGAAGATGTGGCATCACAAGTATTTATTCCGTTAACTGTGGGTGGTGGCGTGCGTGAAGTTGCGGATGTGCGCCGATTATTGAATGCCGGAGCCGATAAGGTTGGCATGAACTCTGCTGCAGTTGCTAACCCAGATTTGGTTTCAGATGCTGCTGCTAAGTATGGGTCACAGTGCATTGTTGTGGCGATTGATGCTAAGCAAACTCAGCCAGGGCTTTGGGAAGTCTTTACACACGGCGGCAGAAAAAATACCGGCATCAATGCCATTGCATGGGCGATAGAAGTATCTAAGCGTGGTGCGGGAGAAATTCTTTTGACCAGCATGGATCGTGACGGCACTAAGAATGGTTTTGATTTGGAATTAACTCGTGCTGTCAGTGACGCAGTTCCTGTGCCGGTGATTGCATCAGGTGGCGTGGGCAATTTGCAACATTTAGCAGATGGCATTACAAAGGGGCATGCAGATGCAGTTTTAGCTGCCAGCATTTTCCACTTTGGAGAGCATACGGTAGGGGAAGCTAAACGTTTAATGGCTGATCAAGGTATCCCAGTTCGTTTGTAAGATGCAATAAACAGAATCGTTCATTCAAATAAATAAAAAGCGCAGATATTCAATGACACAAATAAATCAAGCTGACTGGTTGTCTCAAGTAACTTGGAATGAACAAGGCTTGGTGGCAGTGATTGCTCAAGAGGCTGATACTGGTGATGTGTTGATGATGGCTTGGATGAATCACGAGTCATTAAAAATGACATTGGAAAAAGGTGAGGCCGTTTATTGGTCTCGCTCCAGAAAAAAGATTTGGCACAAAGGTGAAGAGTCAGGTCACGTGCAAGTGATTAAAAGCATGCATTTAGATTGTGATGGCGATACGATTTTGATTAAAGTCGATCAAAAAGATCGGATTGCTTGTCATACCGGCGCTCACAGTTGCTTCTTTTTGGAGTTGGAAAAAACAGCAGATGGCCCTGTTTGGAAAAAATAGTTTAGAGTGCCCTAATCAATTTATTAAAAGATATAACAATGACAGATCAAGCTAAGTCGAATAACGCAAACAATATGGATGCCATCAAGCGCTTGGCTGATGTTGTCGATGCTCGCAAAGCTGACTTTTTAGCAGGTCTTGCTGATCCTAATGTTTCTTATATTGCAAAGTTGTTCAGCAAGGGCGATGACGCCATCTTGAAAAAGATTGGTGAAGAAGCAGCTGAAACTGTCATGGCTGCAAAAGATAGTCGTTTTGCTAATTTGGCGCCTGAAATGCAAACAAAATTAGTTGGTGAAATCGCGGATCTTTGGTTTCATTGTTTTGTGGCCTTGTCCCAGTTTAATTTGCGTCCCGAGGACGTGATCGCTGAGTTAGAGCGTCGCGAGGGTGTTTCTGGGATTGCTGAAAAAGCTGCTAGAAAATCATAGATCACTTAAAAAGAGATTTATTCAAGATATGAGCCAAGCTGAACATTTAGATCATTCAGATAACTGTATTTTTTGTAAGATCGTTGCTGGCAAGATCCCAAGCAAAAAAGTCTATGAGGATGAGGAAATATATGCCTTCCATGACATTAATCCTACTGCCCCCATTCACTTTTTAATCATTCCAAAGCGCCATTTTGCAAATTTAATGGTGGCAGATAGCGCAGACGAGGCATTACTGGGTAGAATGATGACAATTGCACCGCGCCTAGCTCTTGAGCAAGGATGCCGCCCTGGCGACACCGGGGGCTTTCGTGTGATGATCAATAATGGTGCAGATGGTGGTCAAGAGGTTTACCATTTGCACATGCATGTGATGGGTGGCCCCCGTCCATGGAATAAAAACTAATTAGGAGCAATCATGGGTTCATTTAGCGTTTGGCATTGGATTATTGTTTTAGTTATCGTTCTCTTGGTATTTGGTACTAAGAAATTGCGTAACATTGGTTCAGATTTGGGTGGTGCCGTTAAGGGCTTTAAAGATGGTATGAAGGGTGGCGAAGAAAAGCCAGCTGATGCTGTTGCTCCAACGAGCCAAATTCCAGCTGATGGCAAGACAGTAGATGTTCAAGCTAAGGATGTGAATAAGGCCTAAGCCTTTAGCCGTCAAATATTTGACGGCTACTCACATTCAACATCACATAAAGTTCATTTGACATGATCGATCTTGGAGTTTCCAAGCTCGCCCTCATTGCGGTAGTCGCATTGGTGGTGATTGGCCCTGAGCGTTTACCTAAGGTGAAGTCTGAAGTTAATCGCCAGGTAGAGTTAGACGAGCTTAAGAAAATGCAGGAAGCAGCAACTTCTGCCATGAAAGATGTTCAGTCAAGTGTTAATCAAGTTGAGTCAGGTCTCACTGAAGTTGGACAAAATCTCAATGGAACCGAGACAACTGGAAACGGCTCTAATATTTCTAGTAGCTTAACCAGCTCATTTGATGACTATGATGATTTTGCAGATAATGGTGGATATTCCGTTCGTGAACCAAAAACTAATTTGAGGCAAGGCCGCGATAGTTGGGGTGTTAAGAAATCAGCAATGCCTCAGTGGTACAAGCGAAGTGCTGGCGTCAAAACAAGAGTTCAATCAGGTGCGGCGCGTGTAAAACGCTTTAGACGTTCAGCATCTCAGCAACGCCCACCTAAATCTTTTTTCTAAAAAATAAGATAAAAATAAATTTAAAAGAAATTATTTAAAAGATGACGCAGAACTCAAACCAAGATTCTCAGCAATCAGAAAAAGAAGATGGTCTACAAGAGACTTTTCTTTCTCACTTGTTTGAGTTGCGCGATCGTTTAAT
>JBEGTH010000053.1:0-4083 GCA_041179505.1 Pseudomonadota bacterium
TTTTCCTTCAATCACCAAACCATAGTCATAGAACAACTCATCGCCGGCTTTGATGTTCTTTTTGGCGTACAAAAACACCCGTGTACTTTTACCAAAATCTTCTTCTAGAGCCTCGCAATTCGGCTTGCAAGAGTGATTAATCCACATGGCGGCGTTGCCACCATACTTGGCATCAATCGTTGAGCCATCTTCAAGGCCAAAATAAAAAGTGTGGTTTGGCTGACTTGGGTCATGGGGGTGTCGCTTAACGGCCTCCTTCCATGAGATTCTTTCGCCGGTGTACTCAATAATTTTTGTACCCTTGGGGATGGGGGCAACGGCAAATACACCTTTTCCGTGGATATCAGATTGCTTAACTTTAATTAGCTCATCCAACTTTGATTTTTTAGACATCGATATTTCTGGCTATTAATGCATTTGTTTCAATAAAGGCTCTTCGCGGCTCAACCTCATCGCCCATCAAGGTTGTAAATACTTGATCGGCAGCAATGGCATCTTCAATCTGTACGCGCAACAAAGTTCTCGTGTTGGTATCCATGGTTGTTTCCCAAAGTTGCTCTGGATTCATCTCACCAAGACCCTTGTAGCGTTGGCGGCTTACGCCACGCTCTGCCTCAGCAAGAAGCCACTCCATGGCTTCGCGAAAATCTTTAACGCTCGCCTCTTTCATCGTCTTATCAGGATCACCACGTTTTACAGTGGCCCCCGAACCCAAAACGTTCGTTAAGGCAGCCGATGCTCTAGCCAAAGATTCATAATCAGCTCCATGCACAAAATCTGAATCAATAATTGACAGTTTTGTATTGCCATGAACGCGCCTAGAAAGCATCAAACGATAACGTTCCGTTCTCTCATCTTTTTGCACAATAATTTGAGGCTTTGCTGAGCGATCAGCAAGGGATGAAAAATATTGATTAAGGTCTTCTGCCGCTTTATTCGCATAAGCCTCAGTATCCAGATTTAATCTCACACCATTGGCAATTGCACGCAACGCGCCCTCATCCATGGTTCTAGATAAACGGTCTACAACACTTTGAATCGTTTGATAGTCCGCAGATAAGCTGGTTAATTTTTCATTGTTAATGACGCTGCCATCCGATAAAACAATGCTGGCATTTTCTAATGCCAAGTTCAATAGATAAGCATTCAACGCTGCATCATCTTTGATGTATTGCTCATTCTTACCCTGTTTGACTTTATACAAAGGTGGCTGAGCAATATAAATATGGCCGCGCTCAACTAACTCAGGCATTTGACGATAGAAGAAAGTTAGTAACAGCGTTCTGATGTGGCTTCCATCAACGTCCGCGTCGGTCATGATGATGATGCGGTGATAACGTAATTTGTCTGCGTTGTATTCTTCTTTGCCAATGCCTGTGCCTAGAGCAGTAATTAAGGTAACCACCTCTTGGCTACTCAACATTTTGTCAAAGCGCGCTTTTTCAACGTTAAGGATTTTTCCCTTTAAGGGCAAAATAGCCTGAAATTTTCGGTCTCGACCTTGTTTGGCTGAACCACCCGCAGAATCACCCTCGACAATAAAAAGTTCTGAGTTTGCGGGATCCTTTTCTTGACAGTCTGCCAGCTTGCCAGGCAAGCCCAAGCCATCTAAAAGGCCTTTGCGACGCGTCATGTCGCGTGCTTTTCGTGCGGCCTCACGAGCGCGAGCAGCTTCAATAATTTTTGCGCAAATGATCTTGGCGTCTTGTGGATTCTCTTGAAGATAATCTGTGAGCAAGGTACTAACGATTTCTTCAACCGGGCCACGCACTTCGCTAGAAACCAATTTATCTTTGGTTTGGCTAGAAAATTTTGGCTCTGGTACCTTGACCGACAAAACGCAAGTTAAGCCCTCGCGCATATCATCGCCAGTAATTTCCACCTTTGCTTTTTTGGCCAACTCTTCTTCATCAATGTATTTATTGATGACGCGGGTCATGGCCGCACGCAAACCGGTTAAGTGTGTACCCCCGTCACGCTGAGGAATATTGTTGGTAAAACAAAGTACTTGCTCATTAAACCCATCATTCCATTGCATGGCCACTTCAGCTGTGATGGTTCCACCTAAGTCTGATGGTCTTTCACCTTCTGCATAAAAAATGTTTGGGTGCAAAACTGTTTTACTTTTGTTGATGTAGTCAACAAAGCCTTTAACACCACCAGAAAATGCGAAGTTTTCTTCTTTACCAGAACGCTGATCAATTAAACGGATGTGTACGCCGTTATTTAGAAACGAAAGCTCTCTAATTCTCTTTGAAAGAATTTCGTAGTGGTATTCAACATTGCCAAAAATTTCTGCGTCGGCTAAAAAATGTACTTCTGTGCCGCGCTTATCGGTTTCACCAATAACTTTAATTGGTGAGGTCATTTCGCCGTTTTCTTCAATCAGCTCACGATTTTGTGCCACGCCTCGCGCAAACTCCATGAAGTGAACTTTGCCGTCTCGCTTGACTGTTAAGCGCAACCACTTAGACAAAGCATTGACACAACTAACACCAACACCGTGTAAACCACCTGAAACTTTATAGCTGTTTTGGTCAAATTTACCGCCGGCATGAAGCTCTGTCATAACAATTTCAGCAGCACTTCGTTTTGGATCGTGTTTGTCGTCGTATTTGATACCAGTCGGAACGCCACGGCCATTATCAATAATAGAAATTGAATTGTCAGTATGAATGGTGACCGTAATTTCTGAACAATGCCCTGCTAACGCTTCATCAATTGAGTTATCTAATACTTCAAAAACTAAGTGATGCAAACCCGTGCCATCAGAAGTATCTCCGATGTACATCCCTGGTCTTTTACGAACTGCCTCAAGACCCTCAAGGATTTGAATTGATGATGCGCCGTATTGTTGCTCTTGTGCTTTTACTTCAACTGTCATTGATTATTCTTTTCTAATGAATCTATTAGATGCGCATTGGCATCACAACGTATTTAAAGCCTTCTTGTTCTGGGATTGTTATTACTGCACTGCTGTTTGAGTCACCCAAACTGATTTGAATTGATTCATTTTTTAGATTGGCTAAAACATCCAGCAAATAAGAAACGTTAAAGCCTATGTCAATCTTGTCACCGCTGTATTGAGTTTCAATATCTTCTTGAGCTTCTTCTTGTTCAGCATTCGTTGATTGAATCGTTAAACAGTTATCAGAAAGAATACAGCGAACACCTTTGAACTTATCAGTTGTCAAGATAGCTGCACGTTGTAAAGAAGCTTGTAACGATTCACGATTGACAATCAGTTTATTGTTTTGGCCTTTAGGAATAACCCGCTGGAAGTCTGGGAACTTACCTTCCACTAATTTTGATAAAAGTTCAACATCACCAAAATTAAATTTGATTTGATTGCTCGCTAAAGAAATGACAACCGGATCTTCTGAATCTTCTAACAAATGCTGAAGTTCAAGAATTGTTTTTCTAGGAATAATAACTTCTTGTTTTTGTCCATTACCAGACGGAGCCTTATCTAAGTCCATGTGGCTATAAGCCAAACGATGTCCATCTGTAGCAACGGCAATGATCCTTTGTCCTTCAAGCACAAACAACATTCCATTTAGGTAATAACGAATATCTTGTTGAGCCATAGCAAAGTGAACTTGGCTGATCAGTTGTTTTAATGCCTTTTGAGGCATTTCCCAACTGGCAGACACATCGCTTGACTCAGACATGATTGGAAATTCGTTGGCAGCCAATGTTTGAAGCGTAAATTTACTTTTACCACTTTGAACCACCATCTTGCTATCTTTTAACGATAGGCTCATTGGTCCTTCTGGAAGTGCTCTCAAGATATCTACTAATTTTCTAGCGCCCACTGTGGTGCTTAGATTTTCAGACCCAACACCAAAATCTGCGTGCGTAGTAATTTGGATTTCAATATCTGTTGAAATCAAAGAGACAGCGTTACCATTTTTCTTGAACAAAAGATTTGCCAAGATCGGTAAGGTATGACGACGCTCAACAATGCCGCTGACAAGTTGTAAGGGTTTAAGTAATTTGTCCCGTGTTGTGCTGACCAGTTCCATGGTTCTTCTTCCTGTATTTATTTATATGTATATATATCAATAGTAGTAGTTAATAAAG
>JBEGTH010000054.1:0-3977 GCA_041179505.1 Pseudomonadota bacterium
TGGTCCCGCCAACAGGAATCGAACCTGTGTCTACCGCTTAGGAGGCAGTTGTACTATCCACTGTACTATGGCGAGATCTTCAACAGGGCGCTAGCTTACCACCCGCAGAGCGTGAGCAGGGTATTTGCCACATTGACCATCATCTCTGGCCTTAGATAAGCACTAAATACTAAAGCTATCAATGCCAAGATCAATACTTTGATCACTAAGGGGCGTTGTAAAAAAGCCATCATCTCAATCTTATTCATCAAGCAGCCGCGACAGAGCCCTGAGGTCTTCTTACGAGTTCTTTTTCATTGATAGGAATGTTTACAAGAGCCGCGATAATGCCCAATGCAATTGAAATGATCCAAACGATGTCGTAGGACTTAGTGATATCAAATAGATAGCCTCCTAGGTAAGCGCCAATGAAGCCACCGATTTGATGAGATAAAAATGCAAATCCAGAAAGCATCGACATGTATTTCACGCCAAATATATGGGCAATGATGCCGTTTGTTAGAGGCACAGTTGATAGCCATAAAAAACCAATCAAGGCTGCAAATATATAAGTTGTGATTGGACTAAGAGGTAGCAGTAAAAAGCCAGCAATCACAACTGATCGCGAGATATAAATGATGGCAAGAAATAAATGTTTAGGAAATTTCCCATCAATTTTGCTGGCATGGTAAGTGCCAAAGATATTAAATAGGCCAACTAGTGCTAGAGCAATCGTCGCCACTTCAGGATGTCCAACAGCAGGATAGATGTTGGACATATCTTTAAGGTATGGAGCTAAATGAGTTCCAATGAATACAACTTGAAAGCCGCAAACAAAATAGCCTGCCAGTAAAAGTTGAAAACTGCGTTGTCCAAAAGCTTCCTTGATGGCTTGAGCAATCGTTTGATCATTCCCCGTTTGCACTGGCGTGAAGTTTTTCTCACGCAAAATTAAGCCAAATGGCAGCATGAAGCTGGTCATGATGGCTAAAATAAATAAAGCATTTTGAATATCAAAGTGGGTAATTAACTCTTGCTCTAAGGGGATCATGAAGAACTGCCCAAAAGATCCCATAGCTGCTGCAATACCCATGGCCCAAACACGTTTTTCTGGAGGGCAATGACGTCCTATAACGCCATACACCACGCTATACGTTGTGCATGCAAGGGCCATTCCAAGAACAACGCCAGTCGTCAAGACAAAGCCCACGCTAGTGGTTGACAGTCCAGATCCAACTAATCCCAAAGTGTATAAAACGCCACCAAGCAACATGATTCTGTAACCACCAAAACGGTCAGCCAATCCTCCAAAAATGGGTTGGGTAATACCCCACATCAGATTTTGTAATGCGATAGCTAAGCCAAAGGTTTCTCGACCCCAACCGTTGGCTTGAGTCACTGGTAAGTTGAATAAGCCAAAGCCATGTCGGATACCCATTGATAGCGTCACAATAAACCCAGTGGCAATTAAAACTTTTGCCATGCTCAAGGTATGCGTTGAATTTAACGTGCTGCTAGAAGACTCTTTCACAAAATCCCTTTTTGTTTTAGTGCATTTATTTCTGAATCACTCAGGTGGAGTCGTTCTTTTAAAATCTCATCTGTATGTTGACCAAGCAATGGCGGTGGACGGTTTTCAACCACAGGGGTTGCACTCATCCTCATCGGACTTCTCACCAAGGGAACTGTGCCAGCAACAGGGTGGGGCATTTGCATTTTGATATCACGAGCAATCACCTGTTCGTTTTCAAAAACTTCTTTGAAATTATTGATCGGTCCACAAGGTACGCCTGCATGATCCAAAGCGTCGATCCATTCTTTCTTACTTTTATTTAAAGTCATCTTTTGCAAAAGAGGGATTAACTCCTCGCGATGACGGATACGTTCTGGGTTAGTAGCAAATTTAGGATCATCGGCTAATTCAGGGCAGTGGCCTGCTTCTACAAAATGTCTAAATTGAGAATCATTGCCAGCAGCCACAATGATCCAACCATCTGCAGCTTTGAATGTTTGATAGGGAACGATATTAGGGCTGGCGTTACCCCAAGCGTGGGGGGATTCACCACTGGTGAGGTAATTGCTTGCCACATTAGCCATGGTTGCAATCTGAACATCTAATAAAGCCAGATCAATATATTGACCCTCGCCAGTTCGGTCTCGGTGGATCACAGCGGCCAAAATCGCAGAAGTGGCATACATGCCTGTAAATAGATCAGCAATGGCCACACCGGCCTTTTGTGGGCCGCCACCGGGAAGATCTTCCTTTTCTCCGGTAACGCTCATAAAACCACCCATACCTTGAACAACAAAGTCATAGCCAGCTCGGTGGGCATAAGGGCCTGTTTGTCCAAAACCAGTGATAGAACAGTAAATTAAATCGGGCTTGATGGCGCTAAGGCTTTGATAATCAAGGTTATATTTCTTTAATTGGCCGACTTTATAGTTTTCAATGACGATATCCGACTCTAAAACCAGTTTTTTGATGATTTCTTGACCTTCTGGCGTCGAAATATCCAAAGTCATGGACCTTTTATTGCGATTAATCGCTAAATAAAAGGCAGATTCTGTTGTTTCTTGACCCTTAGAATCCTTCAAAAAAGGAGGGCCCCATTGGCGCGTGTCATCCCCAGTATTTGGCCTCTCAACCTTGATTACATCGGCTCCTAGGTCTGCTAGGTTCTGCGCAGACCAGGGTCCTGCAAGTACTCGACTGAGGTCTAAAACGCGAAGATGATTAAGTGCTCCCATAGATCTCATTTTCGCATGTGGATACAATTCTTCGCCATGGCTACAAAAAAATCAGATCAATACAGCGAATCGTCCATCAAAGTCCTCAAAGGACTTGAACCAGTAAAACAGCGTCCTGGTATGTATACCCGGACCGATAACCCTTTGCATATGATTCAAGAGGTTATCGATAACGCTTCCGACGAAGCCCTCGGTGGCTACGGTAAGCACATCATCGTTACTTTGCACACGGATGGCAGTGTCAGCGTTGAAGATGATGGTCGTGGCATTCCTGTTGGTATGCACCCAGAAGAAAAAAGACCGGTGGTTGAATTGGTCTTCACTCAGTTGCACGCGGGTGGTAAGTTTGAAAAAGGTTCTGGCGGTGCTTATGCCTTCTCAGGTGGCTTGCACGGCGTGGGTGTTTCAGTCACTAATGCGCTTTCCAAGCGTATGGAGGTCACCGTATGGCGTGACAAACAGATTTCTACATTGGCTTTTGAAGCTGGTTTTGTTGTTGAAGCACTTAAAACCAAAATTGCACCGATGGGCGATCGCCCGAACGGTACGCGCGTTAGAGCTTGGCCAGATGGTAAGTATTTTGATAGCGCCAATATTCCTTTAGCGGAATTACAAAGACTATTACGCTCTAAAGCAGTTCTATTGCCAGGCGTCAAAGTTACGCTTATTCAAGAAAAAGGTGGCGAGCCACAAACTTGGCTCTATGCCCAAGGTCTTAAAGGTTACTTAGATGAAGCCATGGCTCAAGGTGGCCATAGCCAGGTCGTGATTCCTGCTTTTGATGGCGAGCACTTCGCGGACCCTAATCGCCCTGGTGAAGATTCATTTGCTGAAGGCGAAGGCGCAAGTTGGGTGGTGGCTTGGACAGAAGAGGGATCTCCTGTTCGAGAAAGCTATGTGAACTTGATTCCTACACCAGCAGGCGGTACCCACGAAAGTGGTTTGCGTGATGGTTTATTCAATGCCGTTAAAGCTTTTATTGATATTCATGCTTTGCAACCTAAGGGCGTGAAACTCATGCCTGAAGACGTATTTGCGCGCGCTTCATTTGTTTTATCGGCCAAAGTATTAGATCCACAGTTCCAAGGTCAGATCAAAGAACGTCTGAACTCACGCGACGCTGTGCGTTTGGTTTCTGGATTTGTTAAATCTGCTTTAGACCTCTGGCTCAATCAACACGTTGACTACGGACGTAAATTAGCAGAGCTCGTCATTAAGCAGGCCCAAGCACGTACTCGTGCTGGGCAAAA
>JBEGTH010000055.1:0-4334 GCA_041179505.1 Pseudomonadota bacterium
GCATGACCTGACTCATGATAAGCCGTATTGCGACGCTCTTCTTCACGCATCACAGCTGACTTACGCTCAGGGCCCATGAAGATTTTGTCTTTGGCATCTTCGAAGTCTTGCATATCCACAGTGCGCTTATTGCGACGCGCGGCAAACAAAGCTGACTCGTTCACTAAGTTAGCTAAATCTGCGCCTGAGAAACCTGGAGTACCACGTGCCAATACAGCCGCATCCACATCACTATTGATAGGCACTTTGCGCATATGCACTTTAAGAATTTGCTCACGGCCACGAATGTCAGGTAAACCAACGTGTACTTGACGGTCAAAACGACCTGGACGTAACAAAGCTTTATCCAAAACATCAGAACGGTTAGTCGCGGCAATCACGATCACACCACTGTTAGGCTCAAAGCCATCCATTTCAACCAACATTTGGTTCAATGTTTGTTCGCGCTCATCGTTACCACCACCAGTACCTGATCCACGATGACGGCCAACAGCATCGATCTCATCGATAAAGATAATGCATGGCGCTTGCTTCTTAGCGTTCTCGAACATATCGCGAACACGTGCAGCACCCACACCAACAAACATCTCAACGAAGTCTGAACCAGAGATAGCAAAAAACGGTACTTTAGCTTCACCGGCAATGGCTTTAGCTAATAAGGTTTTACCTGTTCCTGGAGGGCCTACCAAAAGAACACCTCTTGGAATATGGCCACCTAATTTTTGGAATTTAGTAGGGTCCTTCAAGAAATCAACTAATTCGAATACCTCTTCTTTAGCTTCATCACATCCAGCAACATCAGCAAATGTAATGGCATTCGTATTTTCATCAATCAGTCGAGCTTTTGATTTACCAAATGAGAAAGCGCCACCTTTACCGCCACCTTGCATCTGACGCATCATCAAGAACCAGAAACCAATGATCAATAGTGTTGGGCCGAGGTAATAAAGGGCAGATACCAACAAGCTTTGCTCTTCTTCAGCCTTGCCTGTTACTTGAACGCCAAACTTCATGAGATCACCGACCATCCAGATGTCTCCCGGGCTGATCACAGAATACTTTTGACCATCAACCGGAGTTACCTGAATATTGCGACCCTGAACGTCAACTCTTTTAACTTTGCCATTTTTGGCATCATCCATGAATTGAGAATATGTAACGTTTTCAGCAGCGCGAGGCTTATCAAATTGTTTGAAAACAGTGAATAGCACGAGGCCTACGATCAGCCACACACCAACCTTCTGTATCAAATTATTATTCACAAAGCCTCCTTAAGGCAGATATATCTATACATATATGATTCTACTCTCTCCACTTTTCAAGTGCTTGACTAAAAAAATGGGGAATTCCCATATATTTATTGTGGTTTTAAGCTTTTTTTAAGTTTTAAATTACTCTCAATATGAGCAACTTACTTGAGGTGTTTACCTAAAAGGAAGGTCTCTGCAGACTTATCTCTAGATGCTTTAGGTTTCCTTGGAGAAACGACCTTAAAAACCTTTTTAAATGACTCCACAATTTGGCTATAACCACTGCCATGAAAGCATTTGATCAAGAGAGCCCCATTAGGCTTTAAGTGCGCTTGAGCAAACTCTAAAGCTAAATCTGCCAAATGCCCCATACGTGCTGAATCCGCTGTGGATACCCCTGATAAATTAGGCGCCATATCAGATAGCACCAAATCAACTTGAGGACCATCAGCAGGGTTACCTGGTAATAGGGCCTCAAACTGTTTGAGAACCTCATCTTCACGGAAGTCACCCTGAAGATAGGTCACGTCTGCGATTTCATCCATGGGCAATATATCAATAGCCACAATAGTGCCATGTGGCTTGCCATCAGGCACATTAGGGTTCTTTTTACCAAACTCTACCAAGCGGTTACGAGCATACTGAGACCAGCTTCCCGGTGTACTACCCAAGTCCACGACAACCATGCCAGGACCAATCAAACGGTCCTGCTCATCAATCTCTTTGAGCTTATAAGCAGCGCGTGCGCGATAACCTTCTCTCTGCGCCATTTTGACGTAGGGATCATTCAGATGGTCATTTAGCCAATCTTTATTAAATTTATTCTTTGCCACACTTACCTGCTTCCTACTGATTGATTGCTACAAACAGCTTATTTTGTTAATTTTTAGTAATTATGCGAATTAATTAAGCACTTAATACCCTATTTTCCGCTGTTTTTGACTCAGTTCCACATTTACCTGCAATTTAATGGCTTATCATATGGGACTTCCAAAGAAATACCTATGCCAAAACTAGAATTATCCTCTGCCGAACGCTCGGCACACCGCTCAGACGCTCATGCGTTAAAACCCATTGTCCTTGTTGGTGGAGATGGCTTAACGCCAGCTGTTATCAAAGAAGTCAACAATGGTCTCAATTTTCACGGCTTGATTAAAGTTCGTGTGTTTGGTGACGATCGCGAAGCGCGCGTTGCCATCTACGAACAACTCTGCGACGAACTCAGTGCAGCGCCGATTCAACACATTGGCAAACTTTTAGTCCTTTACAGACCTAAAGTTGAAAAAGAAGTTGAAGAGAAACGTCGCGGCAAAAAAAGCGGCCCTAAAGTGGTGATGGTGAAAAAATTCACTCGCAATCCACAGCGTCGACCTAAACCAGTTGCAACAACAGTTCTAGGTAATGAACGCGTAGCAGCAGGTGGCCAAGTTAAAAGAGCCAAGCCTCGCCAAACTAGCTCCAAAAAACGTCACCTAGCTTAATTGCCTTTAGTTGGCAGTCTCTCTCAAGTCATAAGCCACCTTTTCGGTGGCTTATTTTTTTGTATCTTCTTGGTGTTTCTATTAGTGGCGATCTTTTTATTATTTCAGACCTTAACTCACAGGTTTGGTTAGACGCCACATCAATACCAAGCCAATTAAAGATTGAACAAGATACAAAGCGCTTGAGAATCCATGTAAAAGGCCAAATGATTCAGCCAAGGGTGACAACATGACTGGAAAACCCTGACTCAAAGCTTCAACTCTTAAGGCATTCATCATCGGTTGCAATACAAAAGCTGTAGTTGCCGCACAAATCACCATCGCCAACAAATACCAGCGAATATTTTTATAGCGCTGTAAGCCACGCTTCACCAATAAATTGGCAAAGACAATTAATGCAACACCGAGCACCATGCTGATGGTGCCTTCAATCCTAAATAAGGCGCCAGCGACCATACCTGCCACCTGGCGATCAGTCAGCGTTGCAAACAATGTCGGCGCAACAACATAACCAATCGTCACAAGCGTACCTACCCAAAGAGTTAGGACAAATACAAACAGTCTTTGAGCGGTCATGTGCATATGATGAGCGGCTTAGATGTAATTAACACTTAAGATTTCAACTTCACGATTGCCACCAGGTGATGAGAATGTAGCAACATCACCCTCTTCTTTGCCAATCAATGCACGAGCGATTGGAGAGCTGATAGAAATCTTGCCTGCATCTAAGTCGGCCTCATCATCGCCAACGATTTGGTATTTGGCTTTTTTGCCATCTTCCAAATCTTCTAATTCCACTGTGGCGCCAAAAACAATACGACCCTCAACATCTAGCGTACTTGGATCAATAATTTGTGCCGCAGCCAGCTTACCTTCTAGCTCCTGAATACGACCTTCAATAAATGCCTGCTTTTCTTTGGCAGCATCGTATTCAGCGTTTTCAGAAAGGTCACCCTGAGCACGAGCCTCAGAGATAGAGTTGATCACCGATGGGCGCTCAACATGCTTTAAGTTATGTAGCTCCTGCTTTAAAAGCTCAGCGCCATGTCTTGTAATAGGAATCGTACTCATGAATCTACATCCAAACTCTAATTAATTGAAGAAGAAATGACTGGTATTTCACCACCAGTCATTTTTGCGTCTTATCTCTTGGTTTATTTCTAAGGGGAAACCTCATAAAGAGGCGTGCAAACCTTGCAAGTCATAAACTTCCAATTGGTCAATCGCTTTAATGCCCGCTACTGCTGCTTTGGCACCACTAATGGTAGTGTAATAAGTAACGCGGTTAGCTTGCGCTGTTGTACGAATCGATCTTGAATCAGCAATTGCTGTTCTTGTTTCATCAACAGTTGTGAACACCAAAGCAATCTCACCGTTTTTAATCATATCCACAATATGTGGACGACCATCTTTTACTTTATTCACACGCTTAACAGGTACGCCAGCAGCTTCAATCGCAGCAGCAGTTCCTTGTGTTGCCACAATGGAGTAACCCATACCATTTAGCATTTGAGCCACTTCAACAGCCTTAGCTTTATCGCTATCTTTAACTGTTAATAAAACAGTGCCTGATTTTGGCAAAGTTGTACTAGCTGCTAATTGT
>JBEGTH010000056.1:0-3810 GCA_041179505.1 Pseudomonadota bacterium
TGCATCTGGCGGATACAAACCATCTGTGGAATACCTTGAGAGTAGAAACTACACCGAACCATTATTTGTTTTCGCCATCATGGTAGTTGCTGCCAGCCGACCTGTTTTGTTCTTTGCATCTGAGTTAGTTCGCTTGGTTTCTGGCTTACTTTCAAAGTTATTTCGAATCAATAATGTCACGACTAATTATTTTGTGACCTTAAGCTTAGTCCCATTATTAGGATCTTTCATCACCGAGCCTGCAGCCATGACTTTGGCAGCGCTACTTCTAAAGAAAAAAGTTTTTAGCCAAACCTCCAATGCCAAATTGATGTACTTAACAATTGGCGTTCTATTCGTCAATATTTCGATTGGCGGTGCTTTAACAAGCTTTGCAGCCCCTCCAATTTTGATGGTTGCCAGCGCCTGGGGCTGGGACACAGCCTACGTCTTCCAAACTTTTGGCATCAAAGCTGGTTTGGCTGTTGTCGTGAATGCAACACTCGTGACCTTACTAGTAAGAACTGACTTACCTAAAGTGAACGCCAATGACCACAAAGATGAAATCCCCTTATTTGTGGTGGCCGTTCATTTGCTGTTCTTAGCTGGCATTGTGATTTTTGCTCACCACCCGGTTGTATTCATGGGCTTGTTGTTATTCTTCATGGGTTACACACATGCTTACGCTAAGTTTCAAAATCCCCTGTTGTTAAAAGAGGCCTTATTAGTTGCTTTCTTCTTGGCAGGTTTGGTCGTGCTTGGCGGTATGCAGCAATGGTGGTTGCAACCTATTTTAGAAAACATGAGCAGTACTTTGGTTTATTACGGCGCCACTGCTTTGACAGCAATCACAGATAATGCTGCTCTTACCTATTTGGGATCTTTAGTTGAAGGTACCAGTGATCAGTTTAAATATGCTTTAGTGGCGGGCGCCATCACTGGTGGTGGCTTGACGGTGATTGCCAATGCTCCTAATCCGGCTGGCATGTCTATTTTGCGCGAACATTTTCCTGACGGTAGCGTTTCAGCCTTATGGCTTTTCCTAGCCGCTTTACCACCGACGATTGTTGCCATCATTGCATTCCAATTCATTTAATTGCGCAATCAAAAAATGAAAAAAGTTTTCGTCAAAACCTTCGGATGTCAGATGAATGAATATGATTCTGACAAGATGGTAGACGTGCTTCATCATCACGATGGTATGGTGAAAACAGATACCCCAGAAGATGCTGATGTCATCCTCCTGAACACTTGTTCAATTAGGGAAAAGGCTCAAGAAAAAGTTTTTTCTGATTTAGGCCGTTTAAGAGAACTCAAACTCAAACGACCAGAAATATTGATTGGTGTTGGTGGTTGCGTGGCCAGCCAAGAAGGTAAGCACATTGTGAATCGGGCCCCTTATGTCGATATTGTGTTTGGCCCACAAACACTGCACCGCTTACCTGATTTGATTCAGGCACGTCAAACCAGCGGTCTGCCACAAGTTGATATCAGCTTCCCAGAAATTGAAAAGTTTGATCACCTACCGCCAGCAAAGGTAGAAGGTGGGGCTGCCTATGTTTCCATCATGGAAGGTTGCTCAAAGTACTGTAGCTATTGCGTAGTTCCCTATACACGAGGTGAGGAAGTTTCAAGGCCATTTGAAGATGTACTCACTGAAGTTGCCAGCCTGGCACAACAAGGGGTTCAAGAGATTCATCTATTAGGTCAAAACGTGAACGCTTACCGAGGCACTATGGCTGACTCTGAAGAGATTGCAGACTTTGCCATGTTGCTTGAATATGTTTCAGATATTCCAGGAGTAGAACGCATTCGTTTTACAACTAGCCACCCCAAGGAATTTACTCAGCGATTAATTGACGCCTACGCCAAGCTACCTAAATTGGTCAATCATTTACATTTACCTATTCAGCATGGCTCAGACAGAGTTTTGGCCAATATGAAGCGTGGCTACACCGTCCTTGAGTACAAGAGTGTGATTAAAAAAATTAAAGCCATTCGGCCCAACATTTCTATTTCAAGTGACTTCATCGTAGGCTTTCCAGGTGAAACTGAGGAAGACTTTGAACAATTAATGAAATTAGTCAAAGAACTCAAATTTGACAATAGCTTTTGCTTTACCTATAGCGAACGCCCGGGCACACCAGCAGCAAATCTAAAAGATGACCTACCCTTATCCGTCAAAAATGAGCGCTTAAAAAAATTGGTCGCATTGATTGATGAACATGTTTTTGAAATCAATCAAAGCATGGTTGGTAAAACTGAGCGTGTCATGATGGAAAGCATGGCTCGCGATGAAATTCACTTACAAGGCCGAACCGAAAATGGTCGCGTGGTTCTGATTGATGTAGGAACAGAGCAAGCTAAGCGACTCATTGGCCAATTAATGCCTGTTCAACTGACTGAAGCCATGCCTCATTCTCTGCGTGGGAAATTAGTACTTCAAGAATGACTCAAACATGCCGTTTAAATCTTGAAATCCAATTCGCCACACAATCATTGGCGGACAAATGGTCTGAATTAATCCCCAAAAGGAAAGTGGCTCACTGGATTAGGCAAGCGCTCCAAAAAGATGCAAGTATCACTGTGAGATTCGTTGGAAATGCCGAAGGAAAGAGGCTAAATGCCACTTATCGCGGCAAAGATTACGCCACCAATATTTTGACTTTTCCTTACGACATTGATTCAAAAGATTTGTCATTAATGGCTGATTTGGTGATTTGTTTGCCTGTTTTAAAAAAAGAAGCTCTTGCCCAAAAAAAATCTATTGAGCAACATTTGATTCACCTGATCGTGCACGGAACCCTGCATGCTCAGGGCTTTGATCACGAAGATGAAGTTGAGGCTGAGGCCATGGAATCTTTAGAGATTTCTATTTTGAAAAAATTAAAGCAACCAAATCCTTACTGCTGAATTCACATAAATCAGTTATCCTTAACCATTATGACTACAGAACCCGAGTCGAAAAGCCTCTTAGAACGCATCAGTGCATTACTGACGCCCACCCCATCCTCTGCCTCTGAACAAAGAAAAGAACTTCTTGAGACGCTTAAAGAAGCTCAAGCAGATGGCCTAATTGATGCTGATGCTCTATCAATGATTGAGGGGGTTTTTCAGGTCAGCGAACTTTCTGCTAGAGATATTCTGATTCCAAGAGCTCAAATTGATTGGATTGATATCAATGAATCTGTTCAAGATACCATTGCAGAAGTGATTCGCGCTGCCCACTCACGTTTCCCAGTCTATGAGAACAATCGAGACAATGTGATTGGTATTTTGCTCGCTAAGGATTTATTACGGCACTCTCAAGAAGAAGATTTTCAGATCAGAGATTGGCTAAGACCCGCTGTTTTCATACCAGAATCAAAGCGCTTAAGCGTTCTTTTAAGGGACTTCAGAGAGCATCGCAATCACATTGCCATAGTTGTTGATGAATATGGTGGCGTTGCAGGATTAGTCACGATTGAAGACGTCCTAGAGCAGATTGTGGGTGATATTGAGGATGAGCACGACACGGATGATATTGAAGACAACATCATCACCGTGAGTGAATCAAAGTTCAGAATTCGTGGAATCACAGAACTAGAACAAGTGAATGAAGCACTGCAAACTACTTTTGAGGATGAAGACAACGACACCTTAGCAGGCTTTATCCTTAAAAAATTAGGTCGCGTTCCCCATAAAGGCGAAACTATCAAAATTGATAACATTTTGTTTGAAGTTCAAAGAGCCGATGCTCGACAAGTTCATGTGTTGCTAGCCACCCGTTCAACCATTGATTAAAGCCTTTCTTTTTTTCTTGCTGGGAGGTATTTGCTCCTGGTTAATTGA
>JBEGTH010000057.1:0-4089 GCA_041179505.1 Pseudomonadota bacterium
AGGGTCTTGAGCTGGTATTGCCGGAGCAACAGGCGCTTGAAACTTTTCTAAACAGTAACCAAGGCCTCTAATGGTTGCAATACGAATTCCACCGACTTCAATTTTTTTACGTAAACGGTGCACGTAAACTTCAATAGCGTTATTGCTAACTTCTTCACCCCATTCGCAAAGGTGATCTACTAATTGATCTTTAGAAACTAGTCTGCCCACACGCTTGAGTAAGACTTCCAATAAGCCGAGTTCTCTGGCTGACAATTCCAACATTTTTTCATCGATATAAGCTACGCGACCCACTTGATCAAACTGAAGAGGCCCATGTTTAACAACTGTTGGGCCACCACCGGTGCCGCGACGTGTAAGAGCTCTAACACGAGCTTCTAGCTCTGACAGGGCAAAAGGCTTCGCCATATAGTCATCTGCACCATGGTCAAGGCCTTTAACTCTCTCTTCAGTAGAGTCTGCGGCAGTCAAAATTAAAACTGGCAACATCGAATTACGGGATCTCAGACGCTTAAGGACTTCAGGGATCTCAGACGCTTAAGGACTTCAATCCCAGACATTTTGGGTAAACCAAGGTCCAGAATCAAAAGATCAAAGGCTTGGGCAGATAAAGCCAAGTCGGCTGATTGACCATCTTTAACGTGATCAACTGCATAACCAGATTGGCGGAGTGATCGGGTTAACCCATCAGCTAATACGCTATCGTCTTCTGCTATCAGTATTCTCATACAACCTTATCCGCAAATCCCTACAAGTTAATAAAATTTTGCTGATACATTTCAACAAAATATAGAGTTCTAATCGATATTCTAGACGGGTAAAAAAAATGCCTTGCATAGAATACTGTTTTTATATACAGTGGTACTGTAAATTAACAATATATGACAAAAATACACCTAAATTTAAATAAGGACGATTATGGAAGACCATAAGAAAAAATCTGGCTCTGCTCCTGCTGACATTGAAGGCATGAGTTCAGAAAAGCAAAAAGCACTGAACGCAGCCCTTGCTCAGATTGAAAAGCAATTTGGTAAAGGTTCCATCATGCGTCTTGGTGACAGTGATATTGGCCAAGATATCCAAGTTGTATCAACTGGATCGCTTGGTTTGGATATTGCCTTGGGCGTTGGTGGCTTGGCACGAGGTCGAGTCATCGAGATTTATGGTCCAGAATCATCAGGTAAGACAACTTTGACATTGCATGCGGTTGCTGAAATGCAAAAACTGGGCGGCACTTGTGCGTTTATTGACGCAGAGCATGCCTTAGACGTTCAGTACGCGGCTAAATTAGGTGTTGATGTTAATAATTTATTAATTTCTCAGCCCGACACAGGCGAGCAAGCATTGGAAATTGCAGATGCATTAGTTCGATCTGGATCTATTGATTTAATCGTGATTGACTCAGTAGCTGCATTGGTGCCGCGTGCTGAAATTGAAGGTGATATGGGGGATTCGTTGCCTGGTTTGCAAGCGCGTTTAATGAGCCAAGCTTTGCGCAAATTAACAGGCACTATCAAGCGTACTAATTCAATGGTGATCTTCATTAACCAAATTCGTATGAAGATTGGCGTGATGTTCGGTTCACCAGAAACAACAACTGGCGGTAATGCATTGAAGTTCTATGCATCTATGCGTTTAGATATTCGCCGCATTGGTAGCATTAAAAAAGGTGATGACATTGTTGGTAATGAGACTCGTGTGAAAGTTGTGAAGAACAAAGTTTCGCCACCGTTCCGAGAAGCCATTTTTGACATCATGTATGGCGAAGGCATTTCTCGCCAAGGCGAAGTGATTGATTTGGGTGTTGAGTGTGACATCGTTGAGAAATCTGGCGCTTGGTATAGCTATAACGGTGAAAGAGTTGGCCAAGGCAAAGACAATGCACGCGAATTCTTAAAAGAGAATCCAGACATCGCTAAAGAAATTGAAGCGAAGATTCGTGAAAAATTAGGCGTTAAGGGTGGTGATGTAATTCCTTCTAAAGAAGCAGCAGATGCCTAAACAGCCCGCTCCAAGTTTAATGGGGCGTGCTCTTAGATATCTATCTAGAAGAGAGCATAGTCAACAAGAGCTTCGCAAGAAGCTCTTGCCTTTTGCGGAGTCAGAGCAAGAGTTAGCAGATTTATTACTTAAGCTTGAAAAGCAGGGATGGCTATCTAATGAGCGTTTCGCAGAGGGCCTAGCTAGACGTAAATCTGATCGATATGGCAGCTTGAAGATTGTTGATGAATTAAAACAAAATGGCGTTGAGCTAGAAACAGTTGATCGTCTTAAAGCCCAATTAAAACAAACAGATGCTCAGAGAGCTTGGGATCTTTGGGATAGAAAGTTTGGCGCTCCTGCGGAAGATCAAAAAAATAAATCCAAGCAAATGCGTTATTTGGTATCCAAAGGATTTCCTTTAGACATTGTTTCTAAAATAGTTTCAGGTAGATATTTACCCATCGACCCCGAAGAAGGCTGATCGCCAGAGTTTTCTGAGGCTTGGCCTAGTGTAGACTTTTGGCATGTCTAATTCATCCGTACCCGTGTCACGTCAACTCATCCATACAAGAAAAATTAGTGCTGAAGTATTCCTACGGGAAGATGGTTTATGGGATATCGAAGCATCCTTGTTAGATACAAAGGGCAAAGATTTTTCGTTGTCATCAGGGGTGTGCTTAAAAGGTGAGCCTATCCACAATATGACCCTATGCGTCACCATTGATAAAGAATTCAATGTACTTCAAGCAAAAGTAAAAGCAAAAAGCGTCCCATATCAGGGCCATTGCGAAAAAATTGAACCTGATTATGAAAAGTTAGTTGGTCTTAACTTAGGTAGAGGGTTCCGCTCAGCAATAAAAGAACTATTTTCAGGGATTTCTGGCTGCTCGCATATCACTGAGTTGTGCTCAGTGTTGCCGACTGTAGCCATACAGGGATTTGCTGGGGAGGTCATCATGGTTAAAGAGCCTGCAGATGGGCAAATGCCCTTTCAATTAAATGGCTGCCATGCCTTACGAACAGATGGAGAGGCCGTAAAAAAATACCATCCCACATGGTTTGGCGCACCAATAAAGGGCAAATAAAACTCAAAATAAAGGTAAAAATGACCTAACGCTTAGTGAAAAAGCGATAATAGAGAGCTAAGTTGTAAAAAAGCCGAAAAAGACAGAGTTAAGTAAGTTAAAAATATTAATATTTTGCGACTATTAAAGAGGGAGCCTCAATGAAGATTCATGAGTATCAAGGCAAGGAAATCTTGCGTCAGTTCAATGTACCTGTACCAAATGGTATTCCAGCGTTAACCGTTGATGAAGCTGTTGAAGCGGCTAAAAAACTAGGTGGTCCTGTTTGGGTTGTAAAAGCTCAGATTCACGCTGGTGGTCGTGGTAAGGGTGGCGGCGTTAAGGTTGCTAAGAGCCTTGATGAGGTGAAAACTTATGCAACTCAAATCTTGGGTATGCAATTGAAGACTCATCAAACTGGCCCAGAAGGTCAAAAAGTACGTCGTTTGTTAGTTGAAGACGGCGCAGACATTAAAAAAGAATATTACGTTGGTCTCTTGACTGACCGTGCAACTCAATCAGTGGTTGTTATGGCTTCAAGCGAAGGCGGCATGGATATTGAAGAAGTTGCAGCTTCAACACCAGAAAAAATTATTAAAGTTTTTGCTAATCCATTAGTTGGTTTAACAGATGCTGATGCTGCTAAATTAGCTCAAGGCATTGGCGTTCCAGAGGCTTCACAAGCTCAAGCAAAAGCAGTTTTGCAAAGCTTGTATAAAGTTTATATGGATACAGATGCATCATTGGTTGAAATCAACCCATTGATTCTTGAAGGTAATGGCAATATCAAGGCTTTGGACGCTAAGTTCAATTTTGATCCAAATGCTTTATTCCGTCACCCAGAAATCGTTGCTTACCGTGACTTAGACGAAGAAGATCCAGCTGAAGTTGAAGCTTCTAAGTTTGACTTGGCCTACATCTCTTTAGACGGCAATATCGGTTGTTTAGTTAACGGTGCTGGTTTGGCGATGGCGACTATGGACACCATTAAGTTGTTTGGTGGCGAGCCAGCTAACTTCTTAGACGTTGGTGGTGGTGCAAC
>JBEGTH010000058.1:0-3424 GCA_041179505.1 Pseudomonadota bacterium
CAGTGACTTTGAATCATTAGCTCGCCAGATTCCATCCCTACAGCACCAATTTCATCGTATTTTGAGTCGTGAACTCACTCAAGATCAAAGACACTTACTGTCTTTAGGCAGCTTAAGAGCCGAAGAACGTTTAGCCAGCTTCTTATTAAATTTATCAGATCGTTTAGCTGCTCGTGGCTACTCACCGATTGAATACCATTTACGCATGAGTCGCGAAGAAATCGGTAGCTACCTAGGCATTCAACTTGAAACCGTCAGCCGCCTCTTCTCACGCTTTACTGAGTCGGGCTTAATTCAAATTAAACAACGCCATATCAAACTAGTCGATATGGATGGCCTCTTAGAGTTAGCTGGTAAATCACGCGCTATTCATTGTGCCAATCCAACTCAGACATCATCAAATGTGTCGTGAGTTAATGTCTCTTTCAGAATAATTCAGGTGATACTTAACTAATAAAAAAGCAGCCATCGGGCTGCTTTTTTATTGCCATGTTATTAAACGATAGTCAGAATAAGCTTCTATCAAATTTCTCATTTAAATCTGATAAAGAACCAGGCAAGATATAAATACTTAATGTGCTTGATAAAGCCAAGAAGAACCAAAGCACGAAAAAGCCAATTGTATAAATGGCTTCATGAGAGGCTTGAACTGGATATCCCAAGAAAACAATATCCTCTGGGTGCACAAGGGTAAACAACAAACCCTCAGCTAAACCAGCCACCAAGAATGAAGGCCACAAAATCCACATGAAAATACGATATTTCATTTGGCCACCTGCTCTACTTTAAAACCTTGCTTTTGGACGCCATCACGTATTGGCTGATCTACGTCCTTAGTAAATGCAAACCAAATAGTGATTGCCGCACCAACAAATCCAATGGCTGGACCGCTGATAATCAACCAAGGCCACAACTGCTTCCACCAAGGCTTATTCGTCACATTTTTTGACATCATCATGCCTCCTTTATTCCAATATTACCTTGGAACAATAAAACTAGATTTTTCATCACGCACCCTAAGCGCAGTTGATGCATTGGGACCATCTTCCTTTGCCTGAATATCAAAATTGATTGGATGAGTTCCAGGCTTTACATCTTCCATCAAGACCCTCACCTTCACTGGCATCAATAAATTACTTGAAGGATTAACCACAAGCTCACCAATTTCTTTACCTTGCGAGTTGAGTATATGCATACTTGGCAAACCTGTTACTGACAACTGAACTTTCATGGCATTTTCAGATGAATTCATAATTTGCAAACGATAGACGTTTTCAATCTTAGTTCCTTCAATCTCTCTTGCTAATGCACCACGATCTCGCATCACGTCGACCCTTAATGGGTTACGCAAAAATACTGAGGTAATAAATGCAATCATGAGCACAGTCATAATGCCGATATAAACCATCACGCGAGGCCTAAAGATGTAATGACGGGCTTTCTTGTTATCCATGTGCTCTAACATGGCGCGCTCGGATGTATATCTAATCAAGCCTTTGTCGTAACCCACCTTATCCATCACCTGATCGCAGGCATCGATGCACGCACCACAACCAATACACATGTATTGCAAACCATCTCTGATATCAATGCCTGTTGGGCAGACTTGAACACAAATACTGCAATCAACACAATCACCCAAACCAAGCTCTTTATGATTAGCAGCTTTAGATCGACTACCGCGTGGCTCACCCCTGGTTTTATCGTAGGTCACCAAAAAAGTGTCTTTATCAACCATCACACTTTGGAAACGTGCATAAGGACACATGTATTTACAAACTTGCTCACGCATAAAACCTGCGTTGCCCCAAGTAGCAAATGCATAAAATAACCACCAGAAAGCCTGCCATGGGCCTAGTGTGAATCCAATAATTTCTGCAGCGAATACCTTAATTGGCGTGAAGTAACCAACAAATGTAAAACCTGTCCATAAGGCTACCAATACCCATAAAAAGTGCTTAGTGAGTTTAATGCGCCACTTACGCAAACTCCACGGCCACTCTTCACCATCTAAACGAATACGCGCAAAACGATCGCCTTCGATCTTGCGCTCTATCCACATAAATAGTTCTGTATAAACAGTTTGAGGACACGCGTAACCACAGAACAACCGTCCAGCAACAGCAGTAAATAAGAAAAGTGCTAACGCCGACAAAATCAATAGCAGCGTTAAATAAATAATGTCTTGTGGCCAAAGAACCAAGCCAAAGATGTAAAACTTACGAGAAATTAAATCAAATAGAACAGCTTGACGATCATTCCACTGCACCCAAGGCAATCCGTAAAAAAGGATTTGGGTAAATAAAACTAAAACAATACGCCACTTGGCAAAAACCCCACTCACTGAGCGGGGGTAAATTTTGCGTCTTACTTCGTAGAGAGAAAGCTCAACAGTATTCTGAGAGCTTCCCTCGTTTTCTAATAAATCACTAGGCATTACTTAGCAGCTTTGTCTTTAACGTTTGATAAGCCCCAAACATAAGCGGCTAATAAGTGAACTTTCTCAGGAGTCAAAATAGCCTCGTGAGCTGGCATCATGCCATTACGGCCCTTAGTCACAGTCTCAACAATAGTTGCCTCAGAGCTACCATATAACCAAACTTTGTCAGTTAGGTTTGGAGCACCCATTGCAGTATTGCCTTTGCCATCACCACCATGACATGCTGCACAATTTGCTTTAAATACATCTGCGCCACGACCCACTTTGATTTGATCAGCAGCCAAACCAGATAAGTTACGTACATAGTTAGCTACATCACTCACTTGACCACTTTCTAGGTGAGCAAATGGGGGCATCACACCAGCACGACCACCCAAGATAGTTGTTTTGATATCAGTTGGCTCACCACCATACAACCAGTCGCTGTCAGATAAATTTGGAAAACCTTTTGAACCACCAGCATCAGAGCCATGGCATTGTGCGCAATGGTTCAAGAATAGACGTTGACCCATTTCACGAGCAGCAGGATCAGCAGCAACTTGCTTAACATCTAAACCCATATATTTGGCGTACACAGGCTTCAATTGATCATTAGCCTGAGCAACAGATGCATCATGCGCACCAGTTGTTGAATAACCCAATGTGCCTTTGTACTCACCCATACCTGGATACAAAGTTAAGTAAACAATACCAAAAACGCATGACAACAAGAACATCCACATCCACCAGCGTGGTAATGGATTGTTCAATTCACGCAAATCGTCATCCCAAACGTGACCCGTATCAGCCACTGAACCATCTGGCTTGTATGTCACATTTGTTTTACGTTGTGAGAACAACAAATATAAGCACCATACGATACCTACACCTGTCACTAGGGCAATGTATACACCCCAACCGCTACTGAAAAAATCACTCATGATTTATCCTTTTTATCGTCCTTCTTGTATTCATCTGGGAGATCAAATGGCAAGTTAGCTGATT
>JBEGTH010000059.1:0-3002 GCA_041179505.1 Pseudomonadota bacterium
CTTAGTGATGAAGGTCCCGTGCTTGCGGGGGAACAAGCCAGAGACCATAGTTTTTGAAAGTTAATCCTATGTTTACCAAACCAACCAAGCTAGCGCTTGTCTGCGCAGGCCTGATTACAACCATTACCTCAACTCAGGCACAAAACAATTCTGAATTTAATCCAGTGGTAATTACGGCTGCTCGTACTGAGCAAAAAATGAGTGAATTGATTGGAAGTAATCTAATTTTAGTCACCGCGGATGATATTCGTAGATCTGGTGCTGCAACTCTTGGCGAGGTATTGAGTATGCAGCCCGGGATTCAGTTTGATAGGGATGGGAGCCCTGGTGCGCCAGAGAGTGTTTTTATTAGAGGTGGAAACTCTTCTCATACTTTGCTGTTAATTGATGGTGTTAGGACAAATTCTGCAACTACCGGAGCGGGTGCATTTCAGGCAATACCATTGAGCTTGATTGAAAGAGTTGAAATTTTGAGTGGCGCTCAGTCTGCAATGTATGGCGCAGATGCAGTTTCTGGCGTTGTAAATATCATCACTAAAAAAGGGAATGCAGACGGCTATTATTTTGATGCGGGGTTGGGTAATTTACGTACGCAGGATATTAAGTTTGGGGCAGTGAAGAAGGTCGAAAAAATAACTTTCATGTTTGATCTGTCAGATAAAAAATCTGGTGGGATTAATCAGCATTCAAGAGATCAATCAGGTTATAACGCTGATCGTGATGGCTATAGGCTGCAAACTCTTAGCACTAAAGGCATTTATGCGATCGAAAATGGCGAGGTCGGGGTAAGTTTTTCAGAGAGCAGATTAAATTCGCAATTTGATTCTTATGCCATGGACTCAAGCTATAACTATTACTCCGCGAATTTAGATTGGAGAAATAAGCAAAAGATTAATGCTAGTTCAATTTGGTTGGATAAACGTTTTAATGAAATTATCAAAACAAAAATATCAATCGCAAATTATTCAGATGAGGTAACTACAACACCTTCGTCTACATACCCTAATCCTTTCGATCTCTTTAAGACAACAAATCAGCAAATTAACTTACAAAATGACATTAAATTTGGAGCGTTGTCTTCGATTATTGGAATAGAGCATTTGAATCAGGTGCTTGATACAACAGGATCATATTCTCAAAAAGAGCGATCAATTAGTTCTCAATATTTGGGTGTTATGTATTCTGAAAAAGAAAATCAACTCCAAGCTAATCTTAGAAGAGATGATAACAATCAATTTGGAGAAAGGATTACACATTCTTTAGCTTATGCTTACAGAGTCACTGACACAAGTAAATTTTACGCATCCAAGGGAACAGCTTTTAAAGCCCCATCCTTCAACGATTTATATTTCCCATATGCCCCAGGTGTTGGGGGAGGTAACGCAAATCTCAAACCGGAAACTGCAAAAAATTATGAGTTAGGGTTTTCATATGGAACGTTAAATAGTAATGCTTCAATAACTAGATTTGTGAGCAAAATCAGTAATTTGATTCAATGGTCAGAAACTGATCCAATTAATTATCCATATGAATATTTTCCCGCTAACGTTGGTCAGGCTAAAGTATCCGGCTATGAGTTAAAGGCCAAGCACACATTGAACCAGCTCGAAATTGGGTTCAACTACACTCATCAAGATCCTAAAAATACAATCACAAATAAATATTTAGTCCGTAGATCAAGAGATTATGGGTTGGGGTATCTAGGATTCAGCAACTCTGTGTATCGACTTAGAGCCGAATTAATGCTACGTGGCCATACTTATGATGATGCTGATAATGCAAGAGTGGTCAGCGGTTATGGGTTGGTGAATCTTTATGGTGAAAGAAAGATTGATAAAAATCTAATCTCATATGTCAAAGTAAATAATTTATTTGACAAAAACTATACTGTTCAAAAGACTTCTACAACCACATCAAATGGTTTGCCTATCACTTTATTTGTAGGTGTTAAATATCAATATTATTAATTCAACCTCAAATAATGACCTCATCTAAAACCACCACCTTCATCTTACTAGCGATGCTCTCGCTGGTATCGGTGGTTTTAGCTTTGTTCGTTGGCAGTGTTTCTGATGCAGATGCTGCCATCATTTACCAGCTACGTTTACCTCGAGTTCTCGCTGCATTTGCTGTGGGTGGTCTTTTGGCAATGTCTGGAAGTCTTCTGCAGGTATTGACTCGTAATCCTTTGGCTGAGCCATCAGTTCTTGGTGTTTCAGGTGGTGCATCTGTGGGTGCGTTGGCTGTGCTGATGTTAGGTGGTGCTGGAACTATCTGGGTTGCGGGTGGTGCTTGGTTGGGCGCCGTCACAGTCATGATTCTTTTGTGGATTTTGGTAGGCGGTTTCTCTGCTCATCCCTCAAGACTCCTATTGGCGGGTGTGATGGTGGCAACAGGTTGTGGTGCGATCACAACTCTCATGATTGCATTTGCATCTAATGTTGCGATGCCAGGCATGATTCATTGGCTCATGGGTGATTTGGATTCTGTGATGAGCTTGGAATCTGTGGGTGCGGTTCTAGGTGTTTGGCTGTCTGTCCTAATCATCATTTGGAAGTTATCGCCAAAAATTCATTTATTGCAGCTTGGAACCGATAAGGCGATGACCTTGGGTGTCGATGTGTCATACATACAGTGGGTGATGGTTCTCTTGTCAGCTCTATCAGCAGCAGCTGCAGTATCAATTGCTGGTTCAATTGGTTTTGTTGGTTTGCTGGTGCCACATATCTTGCGTGCATTGGTTGTTAAACATCATGGCCCTGATCAACGATTCTTATTGCCTGCCTCTGCTTTACTAGGGGGCGCATTTTTAGTTCTTTCTGACATGTTTGCAAGAACAGTGATTGCACCATCTCAGCTACCTGTTGGTGTGATCACAGCTTTGATTGGTGTACCAAGTTTCTTATGGATTCTCTCTCGCTTTAGGCATTGGAGTTCATGATGACTATGGATCTAAGCCAGAACTCTTCAATAGTTTTAGAAACAAAGAACTTAGATGTTCA
>JBEGTH010000060.1:0-2796 GCA_041179505.1 Pseudomonadota bacterium
AGAATATTGAGGCATGCGATTAATTAAGCCCAAGGCGTACCAAGCATCGCGTTCACCTTGATTGGCTGCTTGCTTGAGCCAATACACCGCTCTTTTTAGGCGAGCATTACCAGAGTGAGTTGCATTGTCTACAACGTTTGAATCATCACCAACAAGATTGGCCAAAACATCTAATTTGGCTAAGCGTAGTCCCAAAGCCAATTGCGCGGGAACATGTCCTAACTCAGCAGCAATTTCAAGCGCTTCAACATTTTGTAATTGTTGCCAACCGGCCCAATAAATGGGTAGATGTTTCAAAGAATGTTTCTTGTTACTTAGAAGGGTGGGTAAGTGAAGTTGAAGGGCTGGTATTAAGCTTTGATTAAACTCATTGGCAGTTAAAGAGCTGACAGACAATAAGCTAGTCAATCCGAGGTCATTGGATTGACTAGCAAGGGAGGCCACGATTTTTTGGGATCGTTCAACATCTAAAGTTCCAAGACGTCCATCCGCTAAACACAGAGCCAGTAATTTTTTGGCTGAAGTTTGTTCTTTAAATGAAGAGAGATCTGCTAATTCTTCAAGATAGCGATGAGCGAGTTTCTTAAATGGCTCAAACCCGCCCAAATCAATCCAATCTTTTTCAGTCAATTGTGAAAATGCAATGACCGATGAATTCATCTCAGAAATATTGGAACTAGATCGAACTTGACTAACGGATTGAGCAATCAACCATCTAGCATGGGTGTGCCCGCCGTTGGCGGCTAGTGAAAGGCATTTCCAGGCGAAGGAAGCTTGAGAAGAAGTAAGAGCAACTGACAAATCCAGATGATCTGCCACGAAATTAAAAATATCTGAACTAAATCCAATGGTTACAGATGTTTTTTCAAGCCAAAGCAAAGCATTTGGGATGTTTTTGGGTGTTCCTGCCTCACCAAGCATATAGATTTGGCCAATCTTTTGTTGCGCCAAAACATCACCCAATCGGGCTGATTTCATGATTTTCAGGAATTCTCTACTTGCCATGAGACAAAACTACCATATTAATTAGGGTTAATCAGTAGATAAGCCCCAATTTCTCTTGAAAACACCATAAAAAATACCAGTTTGTTGCATAGATGCAACACTCAATGAATTTCTTCTAAAAATCCACAGAGAAACAACCCCACAGCCCCACAAGCACCTAATCACAGCCATCCAGATGTTGCAGTATGGCTAAGTCCCTAGAGTTCTAGGTACGTTTATTTCACATTTTTGGAGATTTACGAATGAAAAAATTATTAATTGCTACTGCTGCAATGGCTGTTGTTGCTGGTGCACAAGCTCAAAGCTCAGTCACTGTTTATGGTATCTATGATGCTTCAATGGCAGAAACTAAAACAGATTATTCTGATACAAGAGTCACAGTAACAGACAACACCACAACAGCAGCCACTCAAAATAGACAATTTGCTTCAATGAAAGATGTCAAGAATAGTGGTTTAAATGCTATTTCTGCTGGTGCATCAGCATCTAGCCGCTTGGGTTTCCGTGGTGTTGAGGATCTTGGCGGTGGTTTATCAGCTCAGTTTAATCTTGAGTATGCTCTTGCAGGTAATGGCGACTTGACTGTTGCAACTATTCGTACTGGTACAGTTGGTTTGAGCAGCAAAGACTTGGGCACTTTAAATCTTGGTCGTCAATTGACAGGTCTTCATGGCGTTGTTGCTGGTACAAACCCATTGGCAGGTTCAAATATGGTGGGCGATATGCTTTATTCATCAGCTTTCCGCGCTCACTCAACTTCAAACCTTAATGCGAATATGATTGACCCATCTGCCGCTACAACGACAACTGGTTTAGACGCTGTTCGAATTAACAACGGCATTTCTTGGGTTTCTCCAAAATTTGCTAACGTAGATATTCGCGTTGACTATGCAAATGACAAGGCCAATACAAGCGGTGCGCCAGGTTCAACCACTACCACGTATATGACTGATTTGGATACAGTTACACAAACCACCACACAGCAACAGGGTGTGACAGTTAGATATGCCGCTGGTAACTTGAGTTTGGCAGCGTCAACTCATCAAGCTAAATCTGATATCGCCACTGATGGTGCTCTTCCATTGAAGGCTGCCTATAACGCAGTTCATGCTGATTACAAGTTGACTCCATCTGTAAGTCTGCAAGCTTCATATGCTGATGCTGAATTCAAAAATACAGACGGCGTAGTAACAAATAAGACTGATGGATATCGTTTAGGTGCTGCTTATACTGCTGGTAAATTGGTGTTTGCTGCACAATATGGTCAAGGAAAAGTATCCTCTCCACTAGATAACTCTACTACTGATTCTCTTGCAGGTAGAGCTACAAAAGCTGATAGAACAGCATACCAACTAGGCGCTTTCTACAACTTAAGCAAGCGTACAGCTTTATACGCTATCTACGGTACCCAAGAACAAAAGGTTACTGCAAATACTACTGATACAAGTGGTGATGGTTCTTTGGATACAAGAGCAATTGACGATAAAGTCAAATTTAGTCAATACGCTATTGGTGTACGCCACTCATTCTAATTTCTCGCTGGCCTAGCCAGTTAGATTTAGTTTGATCTAAAACCCACTGTAGAAATACAGTGGGTTTTTTCTTTTGTACTCTTACGTATATTCCACTATAGATAAATTCTTTTGAGGATTTAAGGAAGCTTATAGGGTTAACCTTATAGACATAAATTCCATGCTGAATGAAGATATGCTTGTAAATGTAAATTTTTTATTTACAAGTTAATTCAGTGGAGAACAACATGCAAAAATCTTTGCATATTCAAGCAGATAA
>JBEGTH010000061.1:0-2638 GCA_041179505.1 Pseudomonadota bacterium
ATACAACGGATTCATCTCTCTTGGCTTTATTGTGAGCTGGGACAACCAATCCCAAAACTACTACATGAAGTAATAATGACAAACCTATAGCTAGCTTAATGTTGTAGCGAAACGCTTTGAAGCTGAATCTTCGAAAAAACAAAATTGTTTATGCCTGCTTAGTCAGTTTGATACTTTTATTGATCCACTCGGGGATGCCATCCTCTGTTCGCATCGCCTTATAGCCTTTTGTTCTAAGTCTCTTGACTGCCTCGTAAGACAGAATACAGTTACTCCCCCGACAGTAAGCAACAATAGTTTTAGATTTTGGGAAGTCACCTAGACGCTCTTCTAATTCCTCGAGCGTAACATTGATAGCACCCTCTACATGAGAGTGGGCATATTCTTCAGATGGACGAACATCCAATAATGTGATTTCGCCACGCTTAACCATTTTTAATACTTGATTGACTGGGAGTCCCTCTAAGCTATCTCGAGAAGTCAGGTACTTATTTACAAGGCTGTTGACTTCTTCAATATGTCTTTGCCCAACACCTTGTAGTTTCAAAAACAAATCAATGACGTCTGAATCAGCTATCTCATAAACAATTGATTTGCCTTGTCTGACTGTATTCACAATGCCCACTTGTTTAAGCACTTGAAGATGTTGAGATACGTTAGCGATTGGTAACTTAACTTTTTTTGCTAAGTCTTCAACAGCCGTAGGGCATTGAATAATCAATTCAATCAGTTCAAGACGAACTTCAGAACCAAGGGCTTTCCCGAGTTTGGCAAATTGTTCAAAGAGTTTTTGCTTGAATGTGGCTTTTTGTTTGGGCATAATCATTCAATAATTTTATTGAATATAAGTAGAGGTGTAAATGTTTAAATTGATAGTTAGCAGCCTGTTGGCAATGGCAGCTTTAAGTGCGTCAGCTAATAGTCCTGTCCCCACAGAGATAAATGGACAAAAGGCTTTGGTATTCATCAATCAAGACCCTCCAGGAACGAGATGTAATACCAATGTTCAAATTGCCGCTGAGATTGCCAATGCTTACCGATTGCCGATCCTGATTCTTCCTCAAACTGCTGTACCACCTTTAACACCAGCTCCCTCAGTTTGGTTTAATGGACAAAATATAGCGGCAAGCGGCGGCCCTCACAACGGTATGGTGAGTTATCAAATTATTGCTGACATCTTGGAGCTTGAGGGAACAACTAAGCAAAAGAAACAAGGAAAGTTATTTAACGATAGTGTGAGACCTGAATTCGATAAGTTCAAATCAACCATTAAGACGGGAAAATAATAATGAAAAAAATATTAGTTGCTTTAGCTTTGACATCATTCATGGCGGTCCCGGCGATGGCTGATAACAAAGCCATTGCGGTTGACGAGATGGCCGGCTATCTAGAGTTTGTTGATTATGGTGGTGCCACAATCTTTCCTGAGCAAATTCCTGCGGAAGAATATAAAAAGATGGTGGTTATTGATGCTAGAGATAAAGCACAGTTTGATAAGAGCCATATTCCAGGGGCAATCAATATTGAATGGCGTCAAGTGTTGGCACAAAAAGACAAAATTCCTAAAAATAAACCAGTCTTGATTTACTGTAATACCGGCAGCCTTTCGGCGCAGGCGGGCTTTGCTTTACGTGTCGCTGGATATGACAATTTACGCATTCTTCAAGGTGGTTATGAAGAGTGGAAGAGCAAGGGTGGTATGGACGCCTACAAGAAAGCCGTAAACAAACAACCAAAGCACTAGGATGGATAAAAAAGAGCATTGGGAAAAAGTCTATGGTACTAACGCGCCTAACTCTGTAAGCTGGTACGCTCCGCATCTTCAAACTTCACTAAATTTAATTCATCAGGCCACATCTCACAAAGATTCAGCCATTATTGATATTGGTGGGGGCGAGGCTACTTTGGTAGATGACCTTATTTCAGAGGGCTATCAAGACATAAGTGTGCTGGATATCTCGCAGAAAGCAATAGATGTTGCTATAGGCCGCATTGGAAAACTGGCCGATAAAGTTCATTGGTATTGCGCTGATATTACTCAAGCAACTCTTCCTCAAAAATATTTCGATGTTTGGCATGACAGGGCTGTATTTCATTTCCTTATCCAAGAAGATGATCGAAGAAAATATGTCGAACAAGTGATGCGTTCGGTTAAGCATGGCGGTTATGTGATTATGTCTACCTTTGGCCCTGAAGGCCCTGAGAAATGTAGTGGTTTAGATGTTGTTCGCTATGACTCACAAAATCTCCATGGACAGTTTGGCAAGACATTCAAATTAATCAATAGCTCAACAGAGCTTCATAAAACCCCAATAGGAACTACACAGCAATTTTTGTATTGTTTTTGTAGGATGGAATAGAGTTGGGTATCCTCGGCCCTGGTCGATTTCACCCCGGGCAATCAAAAAACACCAAAACCACCTTCGGGCAGTTTTTTATTGTCGGGTTTCCCGACATTCACTAATTCAATCGCATAAAACACTTGATTTACTTAAGGAGTTCGATATTGCTCACCTCATTTCTCCATTAAAAAAGTGTAGATGCCATATATGCCACATGAAACCTCCTTATAACCTCATATGACTCCATTAAATTCACTGCGTATGTAACACCAAAAACGCGCTACTGTAACGCATTG
>JBEGTH010000062.1:0-2567 GCA_041179505.1 Pseudomonadota bacterium
CAATTTGTCAGCAGGTCCCTTGTTTTCAATTTTCATGAAGCCACCACTCATTTTTTGAGCAGGAACGGTGGCTCTTGCCATTGGGTGCTCAATCTTAAGGTTACCCACCTTCACTTCATGGCCATTAGCAAAAACAGCCGTAGCCATAAAGGCTGTTGCAAGGAATGCAGAACTCATTAGTTTTTTCATTAATTTCTCCGTTTGTAATTTAAAGTTTGAAATCATTATTAATCAATTTAAAAAATATTGCTCATTAAAACTTAACGTTGACACCCACGTTAAAGCTTCGACCCATGCCAGGAACGGGGGTTCCATAATCGGGGTTAGTTGTATTCATCATCATCGTAGCCCCCTGACCTAAATAGGCTCCACCCTGTGGCAAATAATAGAATTTATCCAAAATATTCGAGACCCCAGCCGTAAAGCGATATTTCTTATCTTCATAGGTAGCACGAAGATTAAAAAGTGAGTAGCCGCCTGTTTTCATTTCGTTACGAACAGCACTGACATTATCTTTGGCTGTCACAAAATGACCTTCAAGAGCATTGGTCCAAGAGCCAATCTTCTGAATCAATGCAACACGAGCATTCAAGGGCATGATGTTATAGAGGTTATCGCCAGTTGATTTATTTTCACCCTGAACGTAGGACACTTGCCCAGTCACCTTAAACTCACCATACCCAACAACCTTGCCTAAACTACGGTATCCAGATAGATCTATACCGTATAACTCAGCGCGTTGATTGGTATATTGAAGAACTCTAAAGTCATTTGCACTACAGTTTGTAGAAGAGCTAAAACATTGAGCATCAATGTAATTATCAATATAGGTGTAGTAAGGATTTAAACGCACGCCCCAAACCTCTTTAGAAACATCGTTCCAATTAGCTGCCGTGCTTAATGTATAAGCTGTTTCAGGCTTCAGATTGATGTTACCCACATAACCATTACCATCACCAACATAGTTATTCATAACGGCTGCCATAGACCATGAAGACCAGGTATATCGCTCATATAGATTAGGGGATCGATTCTTTCTAGAAAGTCCTAAATCATAGGATTCAGTCTTATTCGGCTCATATTTAAGAATACCGCTGAGGTCAATGTTATGATCAGATTGCTTGCGGTTGGCTGAGTTGAATGCCGCAGAATCTCTTTGCTGATAGCTACTACCATTTATGTCTGCATAACCATTCACTTGATCAGCATTAGTTTTAACTAATTCATATCTCGCCCCAACCACTGACTTTAATTTATCCGTATGCTGGTTAGCCAGCTCTGCAAAGACCCCATAACGATCACGCTGTCCATTGTTGATGTTTAGAAATGTTCCTGGCCACATCGCGGATCCTGATGGTGGCCACCAGTCGTCCAACGTATATTGCTGAAAATCAATGCCTGTTTTTAAGACTTGAGTCTCAGACAAATCTTTAGTTAAAAAACTTGCAAGACCGTAAAGATTTGATTCGGTATACATAGGCATGCCAGAAGCACACGTAGAACCAATCGGCGAACATGATCTACCATCCGGATTAGATAAACTACCATACCAATATCTCTTATCATCCCCAAAATCCATGTAATGCTTCACATGTTGGTGGTAAATACGGCTCTCTATTTTTCCGAAGCTGTATCTTCCCTCATGACTCAGGTTCACTTGAGTACTCTTGTTATCTAGCATATCCATACGTTGATTTGGATAGGCTTCATAAGGAATATCTTGGACACCCACCTTCATTTGAATTAAATGCCCATCTACTTTGTTAGCAAGGGTTAGCTCATGATTATTGGCTTTGTAGGCAGTAGACCCCACCTCATCTAGAGGAATATTGGGGTTTGCCGCATTTAATGTCGCAGTACTAGTTTTGAAATTCTCAGCCGCTTTGTAGTTATCTGCCTTGGCGGTTGAACCACTGTATCTGGCACTGAACTGTTCGTTTGCAACTGTGACTGAGCCATTGGCAGAAATGGCATCTCCATTACTTCTGTAACTGGAACCCACCTCACCTTTGGTGATTGTCTGACCTTTTTCTGCGAACTCAGGGGCAGCAGACTTGACTGAAATCACTGCACCAATGCTATCACCACCAGCACTCACTGGTGATACGCCAGTAATGACTGTGACTGAATCAACATTACTTGGATCAATGTATGACAGAGGCGAATTCATGTGATTAGGACATGATGAAATCAAGTCCATGCCATCTACTTTGACTCTTAAACGATCATCTGCAAGACCATGCACAGAAGGTAATCCAGAAACACCCCCAGCTGAATACATGCTCACACCAGGCACATTCAAAATCAAAGCAGCCGTATCACTGGTCACCGCTTTGCGAGCATTTAGCTCAACACCCTTAAGTACCTGAGCACCTGGAGTGCTTTCTGCTTGACCCATTACTGTGATGGGGTTTAGCTCAAGATTGGTCTGAGCAAAGGCCCCAGTCATCATCAAGGTTGTCACCATTGCGATGGGGGTTAGTTTGATTAACTTCATTGTGTTTCCTTCTGTAAAAAAATTATTTCTTGTTTCTGTCTTTAATGATGAATACGAGTCCCAAAATCAC
>JBEGTH010000063.1:0-2549 GCA_041179505.1 Pseudomonadota bacterium
AATGATTTCGTTGATGATCAGTTTGGAATTGTCACGATTAAAGACATTTTGTCTGAATTAGAAAAGCCAGGCAGAGACCCTCGCCCAGAATTTAAAACGGCCAGTTTTGAAGAGGGTGTTGAAGACATCAATCAATTGGTACCTGGAATGGTCTTGGAAGGCGTTGTGACGAACGTGGCTGCTTTTGGCGCTTTCATTGATATTGGCGTTCACCAAGATGGTTTGGTGCACGTATCCGCTTTAGCTGATAAGTTTGTTAAAGACCCTCATGAAGTAGTTAAAGCAGGTCAGGTGGTCAAGGTCAAGGTATTAGAGGTGGATGTGAAGCGCCGCCGTATTGGCTTAACCATGAAGTTAAATGATTCAGTGTTGGTGACGGGAAGTGGTTTTAAATCAGAAAGAAGTGATAGAGCTGATCGTAGTGATCAGGGTGGCAAGGTCAGCTCTAAAGGGGTGACACGTTCAACTCAGCAAGGTTTAAAAGCACCTCAAGGCGGTACCGCCTTAGCGGCGGCGTTTGAGAAATTAAAGCTTAAATAGTTAATTGCTAACAGTCTTGGTAATTTTTGGGTGAGTCGCCGCCAGGAGAATGCCCAGACAAAGTGCTGTTAATAAGCCATGCTCATGATGAATGGTGGTGTTCACTGTCCCAATTCCAATCACTATTATGTAGGCGCTGAGTGCGCTTCCCCAAATCATGAGTTGTCCCTGTCTTTTGCATGGTTGATACGTCTTAATAAGATGAATACCCCACGCTAATAAAGTGATGATCAGCACGCTCAAACCAATCATGCCTCGCTCAACCAAAATGGTCAGGTAAAGATTGTGAGAGTGATTGGGGAAAAAGTAATTATCTGGTTGATAGGGTGTGCCGCGTTTCTCAACGCTTCCTTTGATTGCTTCGGGGGTAATGAATTTCCAATTGTTCATCCCCAAGCCTAATATGGGATGCCATCTGGCAGCTTCGAGAGACACATTCCAAACTTGAGCTCTGTTGGATAGAGTGTTGTTGTCAGCCACATTATTTTTGTGTTTTTGCACAATGATTGGATTAATGAGGATGAGGCTTGCCAAGCAAAGACCCAATAAGCTAAAGCCTATCAATTTAATTTTTTTGCTATGGGTTAATAAGAAAAATATCAAGATAGACAGTGGTATGGCAATACCCAGTGCGGCACGACTTTGCCCAATCACAATCGATAAAAAAAGTAGAGCAGTTATTGTTGTGAACGATAGATTTTTTAGAAAACTGCTAGAGGGCCATTGACGCACAGTCATACTTAAACTGATGCCATACATGATGGTCAAGTAAATCGCAGAGTGATTGACATGACCAACGGATTTTAATTCTAGAAATTGTTTATTTGTGGGCCCTAAGTGCAACCATGCTCCCCAGAGCAATGGTGGAATGACCGAGATAACAGTCAGTAGTAATAAATTGGTCAATTGCTTTTGGGTGTAATTCGATTTGTAAATCAACCAAGCGGTGCTACTGTAGATGAAAAGATCTTTAAAGCCACTCCATTCATCATGACCTGGCATGCCAGCACCAATGGTGCTGGCTAAGGCGGATGCTATCCAGATGCCAAAGAATGCATCTGGCCACCGCCAAGTGAGTGAGTGGCGCTGAACAATAAGTCTGGTGGTGGCTGCGATGAAATACAACGCCCAGAAGATGTTTTTTGGGGCTTCGAAAGTGGGAAGCACTGCAATCATCAAGCAAAGTAAGATGAATTCGATTTGCTTTAAATTTTGATGCCATGAGTTAGATGGCAAAGAGTTTCTGATGGAGTGATTGTTGTTTTGAGTCATGTGAGCTCACTTAATAGGGGTTGCACCCTTTATTCAGATAGAATGATTATATGAAACTATTGGTGACAGGCTGTTCTGGGTTTATTGGCATGCATGTGGCAGAGCAATTATTATTGCGTGGCGATGAGGTCATTGGCTTAGATAATATGAATAATTACTACGAGACTTCATTGAAAGAAGCTCGGTTAAATCAACTGCAAGCCCATCCAAAGTTTTGTTTTTATCGCTTGGATTTGGCTGATCGTCAGGGCGTTGTAGACCTGTTTGCAAAAGAACGACCAGAGCGTGTTGTGCATTTGGCGGCTCAAGCGGGTGTGCGTTATTCGGTGGATCATCCTGAGGTGTATTTGGACAGTAATCTCTTGGGTTTTGGCCATATTCTGGAGGGTTGCCGACAAACCTCGGTGAAGCATTTGGTTTACGCCAGTTCATCGAGTGTCTATGGTGGTAATGAAAAGATTCCTTTTTCAGAAGAAGATCAAGTCGACTCGCCAGTCAGTTTGTATGCGGCCACCAAGAAAGCCAATGAATTGATGGCGCATACCTATAGTCATATTTTTGGTATTCCAACAACAGGGCTGCGTTTTTTTACTGTGTATGGTCCTTGGGGAAGACCTGATATGTCCCCCTTTTTATTCACTAGAGCGATTTTGGAAAATCGACCGATTCAGGTTTTTAACCATGGCGACATGATGAGAGATTTCACCTACATTGACGATATTGTTGAGGGGGTGATC
>JBEGTH010000064.1:0-2779 GCA_041179505.1 Pseudomonadota bacterium
CGTTGATCAAATCAAGGTCAAACACATTATTGTGGTGGGTCACTACGGATGTTCAGGCGTTAAAGCAGCCCAAATCAAAGCCCGCATTGGTCTTGCGGATAACTGGATTAGACATGTACAAGATGTTCAAGATAAACATGGCAAATATTTGGGCCAAGTACTCAAAGAATCCGATCAGTTTGATAAATTATGCGAATTAAATGTGATTGAGCAAGTCATGAACGTATGTCAGACGACCAGCGTTCAAGATGCTTGGGCTAGAAATCAAGAAATCACCGTGCATGGTTGGATTTACGATTTAAAAGATGGTCGTGTTCGCGATCTCGGCGTTAGCATCAAAAACAGCCAAGAACTCAATCAACGATATCAAACAGTTCTAGAAAAAAATTATCCAAAAAGTGAGTGATTCACCAACGTTACGCCCGAACTCTCCCTGCATCAATCTATGCAGAATGGATGACGAAGATCTTTATTGTCTGGGTTGCCACAGAACTCTGGATGAAATTGCACTCTGGTCTAGCCTAGATGAATCAGAAAAAGAAATCATTTGGCAATCGCTAGAAGAACGAAGAGATTTACTTAAAAAAAATTAAGTCATAAAAAAGCCCCCAGCATCGCTGGGGGCCTTCATTTTGAAACAGGCTACACACCTCAAAAGAATTAATCAGCGTAAACGCCTGCCTTCTTAATCAATGGTGTCCACAAATCAATTTGTGCCTTCAAGTGAGCCTTGTGACCTTCTGGGCTAGCATTTTTTTCATTGGGTACGTTTGCACCCAAATCTGCCATCTTTGCTTTGTAGCCAGCATCACTGATACCTGCCTTGATTGCAGCAGATAGCTTATCTGTTGCTGCCTTAGGCGTACCTTTAGGAGCATAAACACCGTGCCAAACGTTCACTTGGAAGTTTTTCAAACCTTGCTCATGCAATGTTGGAATGTCTTTGAACGCTGCAATACGTTGCATAGTTGTTGTGCCATAAGACTTCACAGAGCCAGCCTTGAGTTGACCAGCCAAGTTAGTTGTTTGGTCACACATCAATTGAACTTGACCACCAATCAAATCTGTCAAAGCTGGAGCAGTGCCTTTATAGGGAACCGTGGTCATGTCTTGTTGAATTGAACTCATGAACAACAAACCGCAAAGGTGAGACGCTGAACCAATACCTGCATTAGCGTAGGCAACTTTTGTACCATTGGCTTTAATGTAAGCAAGTAATTCTGTAAGGTTTTTAGCTGGCAAATCTTTATTGGCAACCATCACCATCGGCACATCAGCCACCTGACCAAGATGCTCAAAATCTGTCAAAGGATCGTAGCCCAAGTTTCTGTACAAACCAGGAGCAGTTGACATACCAATGTGATGAATCAACACTGTGTATCCATCCTTAGGTGCATTCATCACTTTCTTGGCGGCAATTGTTCCGCCAGCACCAGGAGAATTATCAATAATCACTTGTTGCTTCAATGCTTTGCTCATTGAAAGAGCTAATTCACGAGCTACTTTGTCTGTTGGTCCGCCAGCGGCGAAAGGAACGACCATAGTTACTGGTTTGTCATCTGGGAAGGCAGCTTGTGCGCCTACAGAAATAGTACCGGCAATGATACCGACTGCCAACATGGCATGACGAATACGTTTGTTCATAAATATCTCCTAAAAGGTTGTTGCCGTAAAAGAAGCAAATCAACAGTGTAATTGTAAGGAAATATTAAGAAAAGTGACAAAAACTAAATAAGAAAATTGCTAGTAAATACCCTTAAATTCTCATCTTTAACCAATGAACTAGGGCCCAGCGCAAGGATAAACCTAACTCGTAATAGGGTTAATTAAATTCGCCGCCAAAAATTCGTCGTGATTAGAAGTAATCACAATCGATTCTTTAATGGCTCTTTTGGCAATTTTTAATACTTGTTTGTCTTTGCTGAGGAGGGTGGCAGGTCGAAGACTGTAGGCCAAATTAATGAAGACTTGGTCGTCCCGATCTTTACATTTCCAGGGGGCGATACTCAACTCTTGATCAGGAATCATTCTGGCCCAAACTTTCCACTGCGCCTCAATCAATTTTTGTTCCGCAGTATCTAGTTCAAATTGTGGTCGACCAATCACATCTAGAAATTCATCAAAAGTTTTTTGAGTTGCCACCGCATCAATGCGATTACTCTCAAGAGCTGCTCTGAGAGGGTGAGCCCGTTGATCATCAAAAACCAAAATATCTAAAAGGATATTGGTATCTAAAACAACTGGATGTCTCACTCCACCGTCACCGATTTTGCTAGATTACGAGGTTTATCCACATCCGTACCTCGAGCACAAGCGGTGTGATAAGCCAACAATTGAAGGGGAATGACATGCAAGATAGGTGAATCTTCGTGTCGCTGTCTGCAAATACATACAAGCGACCACCTCGCGCTTTAACTTCTTGCATATTGGATTTTAATTTTTCCAATAAAGCATCATTGGGTGCCACTGTGACAACTGGCATTTGTTCTGTCACCAGAGCCAAAGGGCCATGCTTCAATTCACCTGCAGGATAAGCCTCTGCATGAATATATGAAATTTCTTTTAACTTTAAAGCGCCCTCAAGTGCAATGGGGTAATGTAGACCTCGCCCTAGAAACAGAGCGTTCTCACACTGCGCAAATGCTTCACTCCATGCAATGATTTGAGGCTCTAAGGCCAGAACTGCATGAATGGCTTTGGGTAAATGACGCAACTGATTGAATGCTTCTTTTTCTTGTGCTTGAGTTAAATGATTCTTTAACTTTGCCAAAGTTAAAGC